>JANNSO010000094.1:0-78071 GCA_031402655.1 Spirochaetota bacterium
ACGTAGTCCGTGCTGAAACTAGCCAAGGCGCGAGGACAGATCCACCGGCGGAAGGAGCGAGAGCTCGAGCCATGCCTGGTTGGAGCCGGGGAGCCCGGGCAGCTCGGCGCTTATGGTGGCGGCCGCATTTCCCGCTATGAGCTGGGACTGGACGACGGTTACGGGTACGGCAGAGGAGCGGACGGGTACATCTACGGTTTGGACCGATGTTTTACCGTTTGGCGCCGAGGCCGTAGCGATTATTTTTACGGCTCCGATTTCGTCGCGCAGAGCTATCTGGAAGCTTGCGAACTGTTCCCCGTCTTCGGGGAACACGATGGGTTTTACAGCCTCGCCCACGATATCGGCCGGTCCTTCAAGCTTCAGGCTCAGCGTCGCCTGGCTGTTCTTTCCCATAAAGCCGAATACGCTTACGGGTACGGCAACTTTTTCGCCTGGGCCAAAGACCCGAGGCGCGGTTACGAATGTCATGAGATCCGATCGCACTTTTACCTCGGCCTCGGTTTTTCCGTATGCGCCGGCGGGAGTGCCCGCGACGATCATGAAGCGTACCGCGCCAACGTACGGGCCAAGTTCCAGCGCGTGGATCCTGCGCTCGCCCTTGCCAAGGGTAAAGGGGCCGTAGAATTTTACCACGGGCGGGAAGCGCACTACCTTGCGGTTACCCCCGGCGTCGGCGAATTCCGAGCCGCCGATCGAAAGCAGGGTCTGCAGCTTTCCTGAATACGCCCCTGCGACGTCCTTGTACAAATCGTAATGTTTTAATAACGAAGCTTCCTTTTTATAGAATTCGTTCCAGGGATTGGGCGTTACGTAGCGCGTTATTCCAAGGAGACCTTCGTCGACGACGGCCACCGTATAGGTCATGGCCTTGCCGGTTTTCTCGAATACGGTAAAAGGCGTCTTTGACGAGGGCTCGAGGCTCAAAGGAAGTTCGAAAGCCGGCTCCAGCCGGGTCTGGGGATTTTCCACGAGCACGGGAATGGTGCCGTAGAGCCTGATGGGCAAATCGTTGGCCGTTTGCAGGTGCGCCTGGATAAAGGAAACGTGCACATAGACGTTGGGAGCCATTTCCTCCCCGGCCTTGAATTCATAGACGCTCGTGCCGTCCTTGGTATCTATCCATTCCTCGCGGATTATGCGGCCTGCCCGTTCCACGGAAACCATGGCACGGCCTTCCTTGTTGGAGGGGAAGCTGATTCGCACGGGATCTCCGACGGAATATTTTTCCTTGTCGGCGCTCAGGTTGAGCATCAGGCTTGACCCGCCCGCATCTCCCCGACCCTTGCCGGCCCAACCCGGCCAGTCCATATAGAAAACCTTGCCGGACGCATGGCCGCCTTTGTCGTCGTTTACCCGTATGAAGTACCTGCCCCATTCGGGATACTTGACGTTCAGCGTCCAAACGGCGCGGCCGTTCTTGATGGTCGCGTAATCGGTGCTCAAGGTTTTTTCGTAGATGTCGCCTGCCTGTTCCGCAAGGCTTTCCTCGCCCTTTTCCCACCACCAGCGCCACTGCATCTTGTACAATGTTATTTTAACTTTACCATCGGGGACGGGGTTGCCCTCGCGGTCCACCATGGCCAGTTCCACGCGGTGGTCCGTATCGGTAAGCAGCATGCCCCGCGAGGCGTCCCCTTCGGGCAGCTTGAAGCCCACATAGCGCTCGTAGGGGTGGAACGCCACGGAGAAACTCTCGCTGGAGAACAGTCCGCTCTGCTCGAACACGCGGGAAAGCAGGGTCGCGCTCAAGGGGCCGGGAGACTCGCCGTCCGAACGCAGATTCACCGAAAAATCGGCCGCACCCGTTTCGTCGAGAAAGCCTTCATACAAGACCTGCCGCTCCGAGGGCGGGTTTCTCGTGGGGTCTATAAAGGTATATCCTTTAAAACTGTTAAAGCCTTCCTGAGAAGAGGAAAGCACCATGGAAACGTCGGTTTTCAGGCCGGGGGCCGGCGCACCGTGGAGCCATTGCGCCTTGATTCCCATGGAATCCGTGTCGGAAGCGAGCCAGGCTTTCTTGCCGAAGTCCAAGGCCATCTTGAGCCGGTTGGGCATTACCGTTTCGACTTTTACCGGCTTCGTTATCGTTTTTCCGCCAACGCGGACGCGGGCAGTCCAGGTACCGGTGGGAGACGAGGCCTCGGTGCCGGTTTTTATGTAATAGAAGCCGTTTACCGGATTGCTGTACGTCGCGCTGCGCACGACCTGGCCCAGGGGGTTCTCGAACTCGAACGAAACGGGATAATTGGCAGGCAAGGCCTGCAGTCGGTCGTAGAGCACGAAAACCAGGTGAATATCGTCGCCAGGACGCCACACGCCCCGTTCGCCGTAGATAAAACCCTTCAGTCCGGTTTCGCTTGCCTCCCCGCCGATGTCGAAATGGCTTATCGCCAGCTCCTGGCTTAATTTTAAATAACCTTTTTCCCGACCGGTTGGGGAACCGGGGGGCGGAGAGACGACGATAAAAGCGGGTTCCGAGCCTTTCGCGGGCTTGAGTATAGCCATGCCATTTGCCCCTATCGCATTCCGGGCAAGTTCTTTTTTCGCGAAGCTGTAGAGAACAGCCGTGGCTCCGGCAAGGGGCTTGGCCGAGCGCATGTCGCTTGCGGAAACGTGCCAGCCGCCGTCGACGTCCCGCTTGGCCATCAATCCGACGTCGGATACGAGGACGTTCCTGCGCGCGGAGCGGTCCTTGCCGTAGCGCGTGATGTAAAAGGCGGGATGGCAGGGATCCTCGCGGTACTGGTAATATTCGTCCCAATCGAACCATTCCTCGTACCAGTCCCAATACGATTCTTCGTCGTTGCTGTTGTCCTGTATGCCTACGGGCGGATACTTCCACTTACCCAGGCTTGTGTGCGAATTTGGGCAAACATATCGTATGTCGTCGTGGCCGAAGGTGACTCGCAGCTGGAACATCCCGTCGGGGTGCTTGGCCAGCAGTGCCGACAAGTCGAGAGCGTAGGGTGTCCACTGGTTTTTCTTTTCCTCGGTCCAGCCAAGGTCAAGCGAACTGGACCAGACTACTTCGCCGACCCGCTTGAGCTCGCTGGAGCCGCCAAGCTCATTTACCTGTAAAAATTGCAGCATGTTATCGCCGTAGACGCGCAGCGCCTCGACATTAACCGTAGCCAAATTCATGGTTTCAAGCACGACGCGCGTTCCCTGGCTTGTAGGAATAATGACGCCGCCGGGGGCAAAGCGAACCTGGGGTTTTTCCCAGTTAAAAGCGACGCTTGCCCTGACGGGAACCATGAGGCTTTGCGCAGAAGAGCTGCGCACGCCCTTGTCCACGGTAATATCGACCTTTTCCGGCCAGGTAAAATTGGCATATATCCTAACGAGACCGCCGTCGACTTCGTATTTCAGGTCGTCGCCCGCGGAGCTGCGGATCAAACCCCGCAAATCCTGCGCCGGGTCCACGGGAGCGCTAAAAGCTACCGTAAGCGCTGCCGAGCCTTCCGATTCCGGACCACGAACCGAAAGAACCTCGAAACTGCCCTGCGCCGGTATGCGCAGCCTTTTTTTTCCTTGATCCGAGGAACCAAAACTCTTACCGTTCCATGAAAGTTCAAGGGTGGAATCCCTGCTTTGCTGAACGATATCCTTGATTAAAAAATGATGCAAACCCTTACCCGGATGGCTCCAGGAAACGGCAAGCTGCCTGCCGGCCAAGTCGGCTGCAAGGAATTGCTCCACGTCTGCGCTTACAAATACATCATCCGCCTTGATTATGCCCGACAGGTTGAGGCTGCCGCTGCTGCCCGCCGAAAGTTTCGGCTCCGAAACAAAAGCAAGGCTGGGCTTTTCCGCCTGGATATCGAAAGAAAACCAGCCGTTTGCCAATTCGCCGATTAGCGCGAAATCGAAAACAACGTGATACGACTGGCCGGCCTTGAGCGGCACGCTGGGTTTAAAGTCCGCACGGGTTCCGTCCTCGCTCCACAGGACAGTGCCTTCGACTGCAGGAATGATGCGGAAGGGGTTCTTTCCCGAAAGGCGGCTGGCGTCGCGGGAGGAGGAAAGCACCACCGAAACAAGGGCTGTCCGCGAAATGATGCCCTCGCTGTGAGCCATGACGATGGCTGGATTCGGTTCTGCGCTGCGCGCGGTTCCGCATGACGAGCCTGCGACGGCAAGGAGCGCCGTAAAAACAAATAAAATTCTTTTCATTATTAATCCTTCCGAATCTCTTTCCAGCATTGTTTCAGGCAAGGTGCCTGGTCATGATTTCCTTGAGCTCAGTCCATACCTTTTCAGTTGATCCTTCTCCGTGTATCGAGACGAGTTTTTTCTTTTTTTTATAATATTCTATCAGCGGTTCCGTTTTTTTACGGTACGATAACAGGCGCTGCTTGACGGCGTCCATGTGGTCGTCATGACGAACATAGAGCTCTCCGCCGCACGAGTCGCAAATTCCTTCTTTTTTGGGAGGGACGAAAATGGTGTGGTAGCTCCTGGCGCAACCCCGGCACATGCGTCTGCCCGCAAGCCGCTCTATAATCGTGCCGTCGCTTACTTCTATATCCAGAACCAACTCCACCGGATGCCGTTCGGACAGCGCCTGTGCCTGCGGAATGGTCCTCGGGTAGCCGTCGAGCAGCCAGCCATTTCTGGCATCGGGCAGAGCCAGGCGTTTGAATACCATTTCGTTGGTCAGATCGTCGGGGACAAGATTTCCATCGTCGATCAGGGCTTTTACCTTTTTCCCAAGTTCGCTGCCTTCGCTGATGGCAACGCGAAACAAATCTCCCGTGGATACATGGGGCAGTCCAAATTCAAGGGAAGCTTTTACGGCAAGTGTGCCTTTGCCTGCGCCCGGGGCTCCAAAAAATACGAATCGCATTATAAGTCCGCTCCTAGCAAGTTCTTGTGTCGGAAAAACCCGATTTATAAACCATACTCCAAAAAACCGTATGCGTAAACACCAAAACAAAGCATAGACAGCATCGATTCTTTTCCATTATAAAGATGTATGAGAATTTCGGCAATTGGTTTTGACATCGACGGCACTCTCTACCCGGCACGCGAGCTCTACATGAGCATGCTTCCCGCCGCCTTGAAAAATCTGCGTCTGCTGCGGGCTTTCAACGCCGTGCGAAAAGACCTGCGCAATGACGAAGTTCTTGCCCGCTATGGCATCGAAACGCCGACTACTCTCGAAATATTCCATAAAAAACAAGCCGAGATGACCGCGGAACGCCTGAATGTCAGAGCGGAAAGCATACAGTATCAAATTGATTCCTTTTTTTACAAAAAATCAGAACAGCATTTCAGCCACATAAAACTCTACCCTCATGCAGTGGAGCTTCTGACCATACTCAGGTCGCGGGGACTCAGGCTCGGTGCATTATCCGATTTTCCTGCCGAACGCAAATTGGAGCTCATGAAAATAAGCGATAAATTCGACGTGATCATGACCAGCGAGGAAACAGGCCGGGTAAAGCCTCATCGGCATTCATTCGACATACTCGTAGAGCGGCTGGGAATTCCCGCAAACGAAATCCTGTACGTGGGCAATTCCGAAGCCTACGATATCGTGGGAGCCAAGGCTGCAGGCATGCACGCAGCTCTTATCTCAGGGAAAAAACAACCGGACTCGAAGGCCGATTTCGTGTTCAAGACGTTTTTCGAGCTGGAAAAGTACATCCTCTCCCACCTGTAAACCCTGTCATCGCTCTCAATCCAGCCACAAATCCGCAACCGAGACATTCTCGCGCAATTTTTCCAGCACCTCATCGCGGGGGGCGCAGCTAATCTGGGCATGCGCCCGCACGAGACTCTGCCCCTGCGGCGTCGGCACGTGGAATATTATGCCGCACTGTCCCGAAGCACCGAATAGAATATCGCGCAGCGGGGCAAGATCCTGTTCCCGTTTTACGCTATTGAGAACAATATGCAAGTCCCGATAACTTTTTGCCCTGAGGCTTTCAGGTTCGGTAAATTCCTCGACCTTGAAACTGGGACTCTCCCGTGCGGTATCGATCTTTCCCAGCAGGAACACGATGGCATCAACGGTAAAGCGGCCTGGATTCTTCTCGAGCGTCGCGGGAAACACCACTATTTCCATGATGCCGTCGTAGCTTTCCACTTTGCCGAAAGCCATTTTCTTGCCCTTGCGGGTTACGATTTCCTTAAATTCGATAAGCTGCCCGATCAGGGTATAGTTTTTCTCCGTGCTTGAACGGCTCAAGTGCGCAAAATCAATGTCGCAGCAGCGCTCGTATACGTCCTTGTATGCATCCAGCGGGTGGCCGGAAAAATAAAAACCGAGCAGTTGTTTTTCGATGCGAAGAAGCTCGGCTCCTGGCCACTCATCGATGGTCTCATAGCGAAACGGAGGAAATTCCTCCTCGCTGGCCGCATCGAAGAGGCTTACCTGGCCGTACGCTCCCGCCTCTGCCTTTTTTTGCGCATAGTCGTAGGCGCGTTCGAGGTTGTGTACGAGCTCTGCGCGTTTATGGCTCAGTGAATCAAAGCAGCCGGCGTTTATCAGCGTTTCTATGACGCGCTTGTTCATGCTTCGAACGCCGACGCGCTCAAGGAAATCCAGGAAATCGAGGAAAGGTCCGCTTTTATTGCGTTCGGCAATGATATCCTCCACGACACCCTCGCCTACTCCCTTCACGCCGATGAGCCCGTACACGATCTGTCCGTCGGAAACCGTAAAAAATCCCTCGGAGCGGTTGATATCGGGAGCAAGCAGGCTGATGCCCATGGAACGGGCTTCGCCTATGTACTGAGTCAGGGTCTTGGTATCGTTTATTTCGTTGGTAAGATTGGCGGCCATGTATTCTGCCGTGTAATTCGCTTTGAGCCATGCCGTCTGGTAGGCAAGTATGGCATAGGCGGCTGCATGGCTTTTATTAAAGCCGTAGCCGGCGAAGGGAACGAGAATATCGAAAATTTCCTTGGCTTTTTCCTTCGTATAGCCGCGGGCCACCGCTCCTTCTATGAACGGCACTTCTTCCTTGGCCAGCACTTCCAGCTTTTTTTTGCCCATTGCACGGCGGAGCAAATCCGCTCGTCCCAGAGAATAGCCCGCGATTTCCTGGGCGACCTGCATAACCTGTTCCTGGTATACGATGACGCCGTACGTTTCCTTGAGGTATTTTTCCAAGGCGGGAGCGGGATATTTAATGGGAGTGCGTCCCCACTTGGATTCGATGTATTGCGGGATGTTGTCCATGGGTCCGGGCCGATACAGGGCGTTCAGGGCTATCAAGTCTTCTATGCTGCCCGGCTTTGCCTGGCGCAGGATGCCCTGCATGCCGTCGGACTCGAACTGGAAAACACTGGTGCTTTTTCCGTCGCCCAGCATGGCGAAGGTCTTGGCGTCGGTTTCGGGTATATCGTCCTCGGTAATGACGATACCGCGTTTTTTTAGCAGCTTCAAGGTATTGTTGATGAGCGTAAGGGTCTTGAGTCCTAAAAAGTCCATCTTGACCAGGCCGCACTCTTCCAGCATTTCCATGGTGTATTGCGTCGCTATCGTGCCTGTCTTGGAATCCTTGAACAAGGGAACGTAGTCCACGAGGTCCGACTTGCCGATTACGATACCCGCCGGATGTATGCTCGTGTGGCGGTTCTTGTTTTCCAGCTTGCGGGCCATCTCGAACAATTCCGCGTAGCGCGGGTTGCTTTCGAGTTCGCGCAGCTTGGGCTCTTGTTCAAAGGCTTTTTCCAGGGTGATATTTAATTCTTCGGGGATAAGCTTGGAAATCATGTTGGATTCGTCGAGCGATATATCCAGCGCTCGGGCGACATCCTTGAGTACGGCCTTTGCCTTGAGTGTTCCAAAGGTGATAATCTGTCCCACGCGGTTGTTGCCGTATTTCCGGGTTACGTAGTCTATCACCTTTCCGCGACCCTCGAAGCAGAAGTCCACATCGAAGTCCGGCATGGAAACGCGCTCGGGATTCAGGAATCGCTCGAATAGAAGACCATAGCGCAGAGGCTCGATATTGGTTATGCGCAGCGAATACGCGACGATGGAGCCGGCTCCCGATCCGCGTCCAGGTCCCACGGGAATGTCGCGATCTTTAGCCCAGTTGATAAAATCAGCCACAATAAGGAAATAGCCTACAAAATCCATAAGAATGATAGTTGCAAGCTCGTATACGAGGCGTCTGGATTCAAGTTCGGTACCGGCAGGATAGCGTTTTTCAAGTCCCCTGAAACTGAACCAGATAAAATACCTGGTTACCGGCATGGTCATGCGTTTTGTAATCATGGAGCGTACCTGTACGGCTAGCTCACTAGTCGATACTTTGCCGTACTGCGGGTTGGGTTTACAGACTGCGTCATCGCTCATGGAATTCAGGAAAGCCATCACGGCTGCCACTTCGGGGTCCGTTTCCTTATCGTGTTCGGTGGTAAAACTAAGTGGAATATCGTAATCGGGCAGGAGCGGACCGGGCAGGTCAATGTGAAGATTGACCATTTCGTTAACCAGCAAGGTATTACGGATAGCATCGGGCACTTCGCGGAACAAGTCGCTCATTTCCTGGGTGGATTTAAAATAAAACTCGGGGGTGGGGAATCGCATGCGTCCTGTGTCGCTTACCTTGCGGTTTGTTCCGACGCACAGAAGAGCATCGTGGGCAGCCACGTCGCTCCTTGCAAGATAATGTATATCGTTGGTGGCCAGCAACTTGAGCCCAAGGCGCTTTGCCATGGGTACCAGTTCTCGATTGACCCGTTTTTCCTCGTCCATGCCGTGGTCCTGGATTTCGAGGAAGTAATTCTCGATCCCAAAAAGATCCTTATAGCGGGCAGCCGTGCTTTCCGCGTCCTCGGTGCGCCCAAGCATGATTAGCTGGGGAATTTCCCCGCCTATGCATGCCGAGGAACAGATGAGTCCTTCATGATACTGGGTCAACAGTTCCCAGTCTATACGAGGTTTGTAGTAAAAGCCTTCTATATAAGCAAGAGATGAAAGCTTTACGAGATTTTTATAACCGGTTTCGTTCTTCGCAAGTATTATAAGATGATAATACTTGTTGCCGCTCTCTGTACCCGTTTTTTCCTTGCGGCTGGCTCCGGCAAGGTAGAATTCATTGCCAATGATAGGATTTATGCTTGCTGACTTGCATGCTTTGTAGAATTTAAGAGCGCCGAACATGTTGCCGTGATCAGTAAGGGCCAAGCCTGGCTGGCCGCAGGCAATCGCCTGTTTTACCAAATTGTCAACGCTCGCCGCACCGTCGAGCAGGGAATAATCGCTATGGTTGTGGAGGTGTACAAAGGACATGGACACAGTATAGCGAGCACCGGCCTGCCTGCCAAGATAAAACCTGTGCCAGATTGACCAAAAGCGGCAAGAACTGGCACAATGCGACAGGCAGGGGATCCATGAACGCGATACCGGGTGTTTTCAGGGAAGCCTGCCGCAAAAAGGGGTAAACTGTGTACGATATCATAATTCTGGGCGGCGGTCCGGGTGGTTATATTGCGGCTGAACGAGCAGGCTCCTTAGGCATGAAAGTAGCGTTGATAGAAAAAGACGCTTTGGGCGGTACCTGCCTCAATCGCGGATGCATTCCCACAAAAAGCCTCCTGAACGCCTCAAAACGCTACAAACACGCACTGGAATCGGCTGCCATGGGCATCAAGTCGAGCGCTGTGGAATTTGATCTGCCCACCGCCATGGCATGGAAAAACCAAACCGTAACGCGCCTTGTCGGCAACGTTGAATTCCTCATGAAAAAAAACAAGGTTGACGTGATTAACGGCACCGGAACCATTTCAAGCCCAAACACGATAACGATACAGGAAAGCGGCCAGATGCTGGAAGGAAGGCATCTGATAATCGCGACCGGTTCCGTGCCTTCTCGTCCCCCAATTCCGGGGAGCATGGACAATCCGGTCGTGATGACGAGCGACGAAGTGTTGAACATAGCCATCATGCCCAAAAGCGTCGTCGTTATCGGGGGCGGCGTCATAGGAATCGAGTTCGCCAGCTTCTTCTCCGCCCTTGGCGTCCAGGTGACCGTTATAGAAATGTTACCTGAAATCCTGCCTTTCATGGACGGAGAAATCGCTTCCGTTTTCAAACGCGGCTTAAAAGGCGTCGCGATAGAAACTGGTGCCGCGGTCAGCAAAATCGAGGGTGGCACCGTGTTCTACAAAAAGGGCGAGATCGAGTCGAGCGCGGCGGGAGAAATCGTGCTCATGGCCACGGGACGTCGGCCAGCGCTGTCAGGCATCGGACTCGAAGCAGCCGGGATAAAATATTCACCCAGGGGAATAGAAACCGACGACTCCTGCCGAACCAATATTCCCACTGTATGGGCAATCGGCGACGCTACCGGTCGATCGCTGCTTGCGCACTCCGCCAGCGCGATGGGCCGGGTGGTAGTCGACTTGATAGCCGGGAAAGAAGCCGCAGTTCCCTGGAATGCGCTTCCCTGGGTCGTATACGGCGAGCCGGAAGCCGCAGGTGTCGGCATAACCGAGGCGGAAGCAAAATCCTGCGGCATCGACTACGTAAAGAGCTCTTTGCCCGCCCGCGCAAACGGCCGTTTCCTTGCGGAAAACGGCATAAACGCCCATGGCATCTGCAAGATAATCGCCGAGAAGGCCAGCGGGCGCATACTGGGAGCGCACCTTGTCTCCCCGTATGCAGGCGAAATTATATGGGGCATGCAGTACGCGCTCATGCGCGGTGCAACGGCGCACGAGCTGGAAAGCCTTGTTATTCCGCATCCCACGCTAAGCGAACTACTGCATGACGCGCTGGGTGGGCTGGCACTGTAAAGCGGGGATGTTTCGCGCAAAGGCGCGGAGGGTGATGCTGTAGATTGGGATTGGTTCGCGCAAAGGCGCAAAGGCGCGGAGGGTGATGCTGTAAATTGAGATTGGTTCGCGCAAAGGCGCGGAGGGCGCAAAGGAAGAGTGAGAAGGTGAAAGGGGGATTTTTTAGCTGATCGCACTGTTGGTTCCTTGTCTTACTTGGTGACCTTTGCGGCTTTGCGCGACACCGTCTTTTTCTCCCCTGCCCGCCATACAACGATTCGAAGCCCGTCCTGCAATTTTCAAACCAAAAAGCAACCGTGCAGGCGGTGAATTTATGTGAGATCCGCATAAACGCCGCCGCAAGCCCTGAGCAGATCCGAGGGTGCGAGCAGCATCTGGATTCCCCGTGCGCCCGCGCTTACGGAAACAGCATCCCAGAGCCCGGCCGACTCATCGACAAATACGGGTAATTTTTTCTTAAGCCCAATGGGCGAGCAGCCCCCGCGTTGGTATCCGGTGAGGTTAAGCAAGTCTTTTAGGGGTAGCATGGTCACGCTCTTGTCAGAGCTCGCCAGGGCAGCCTTCTTTAGATTCAGTTCGGCATTTCCCGGAATTACGAAAACCACCGGACCGGATTTGTCCCCTACCGCTACGAGCGTCTTAAAAAGCATTTCGATTTCCAGCCCGATCTTGGGGGCAACGTCTTCCGCGCCCAGCTTGCTTTCGTCCACCTGGTATTCGCGAACCTCGAAGCTGATTCCCGCCGCCTTGACAAGCCGGAGCGCGTTAGTGTTCATAAAAAACGCCCCCTGCGAAAGCGTTATAAATAAAAATTTTCATAACGTATCCTTGTGCCTTTCACGCCCGATGCTTTGAGGATTTTTACAAGCGGCTCCCGCATTGCCTGCGGGCAGCACAGCCACCAGGATGCCATATCCGACCCCAGCTCGTAGCCTGCAAGCTCCTCGAGTTTTTTTTCGTCGATAAAACCTCGCTGCCCCCTCCACATCGGATCGGATGAAAGAACCGGAATCGTACTCAAGCCCGGAAGAGGTTTCATGAAACCGGTAAGCGCATCAAGGCAAAAAAGGTCGTCATTCGTGCCCGCCGCCCATAAAACGAGAATTTTGCGCTGAGTTCCTTTGCGCGCAAGGGAAGCAAGCATCGATAAAAACGGGTTTATACCTATTCCTCCCGCAATAAAAACAAGCGGACCATTTTTTTCTTTCCTGGGCATCATGTTCTCTAGCGTAAACTTTCCATAAGGAAAATCCAGGGATGCCTTCCATGCCCGCTTCCCATCCGGTCCGGGGAAAAACTCTGCGGCATCGTAAAGCCGCATGGTCCAGTCCCCGACAACCTTGATTGTAAACTGGATCTCCCCTTCATGAGGCGCCGAGGAAATAGTAAAGGGATGCCACTCGCCCTCCAATCCGGGGACATGGATGCGCAGGTAGGCGAATTGGCCGGCTGAAAAGATGCGGCGCTGCGGGGTTGCCGGTTTAAGGCCGATGCGCAGGAGCCTGGCTCCAAGCACTTCCATTTTGGCAACGGTAAAGGAAAACGAAGGCCTGAAATATTTATGGTACATCCAGGCAAAAAGGGCGATTGCGAATAAAGTTATAAAAAAATATTTCCAAGCCGAATTCGAAGAGGCTGGAATCGCCAGTATCGCATGGATGCCTGCCATGGCCGCGAGCAAAAGAGTCAGATTATGGCTTAGTTTCGTAAAATCATAGCGCAAACCGGCTTTGTCGCCGAGCCAGATTATTTTCTTAAGCGGAAATTTCGAGTGCAGTTTTGTTTTCGCCAGAAAAATGAAGGAAAAGACGAACATGGCGCAGAACAAGGCCAGAACCAGCCCGCCGAGCGCAGAGGCGAAAGCGGGGGAAGCTCCGGCTCGAATCGTTTGCAGTGAATATTTATGTACAAAGCTCAAAACAAGGGCGGCTGCCGCCAGGTAGATGTGGGCACGGAACATGAGTCCGAGGCCAAAAATGCGTTCGAGGAATTTGGGGCGGGCAGCCAGTACAAACTGCATGCAAAACAAGGAGTATGCGATGATGCCGCTGGCTATACCCCAATTCAGCATAAAGATTTGCGGATCAGCGCTTTCGCCTGAAGACTCTGTAGTTTACCGTAGAAAAAATATTGTTGCGTTTTTCCAGCTTTGTTACCCACTCGGTACCGACGGTATTTGCGCACATCATTTCGTAAATGCGGGTAAAATTGGTAACTGCGTCCTCTATCTGCCTGCGCGCAAAGGAACCTGATTTTCCCGCCTTGAGCAGAAAAGGCCAATCGGAAGCCTGCGCGAGCAGGGTTTCGCGTGCCGCCTGGTTTAAAACCCGTTCCCGCAGTCCAATTTCGTCGGGGAAGCGCTCCGCCAGCTCCATCATGCGTTCGATGAGCTTGAAGGTATGCCGGTATATCCAGTCATTCGATTTGTCCAGCCATAGACTGGCATAGCCGTCATGCCCCCAGGACGCAAACTCAGGTTCGCTTACCTGCGTATCGGGGTATTGCTTCTGGTATTCCGATAGGGTCACCATGCGTATTTCGCCGGTTGTCTGCGCCTTGCGGAACAGGGCTTCGAGCCATTGAACTCCCTCGAACCAGCAATGGCCAAAAAGTTCGGCATCGTAAGGGGCAACGATAAGCGCCGGCTTATTTATCAAGGCCGCGACCTTGCGAGCCTGCCGCACACGGTTATAAAGGAAGTTTTCCGCATGCTCAACGACCTTAGCGGATGCATGATCGGGATTATACGGAATCTTGTCCGCGGTCTTGCCGGTAATGGACCAGTATTTAAAGCCGGTGTAGGTGCGAACCTGCTTCAGGTCGATATACGGGCCGATGTAATCCACGGGAAGGTCAAAACCTATATCCCGATAAAAATCCCGGTATGAAGGATCCGCGGGGTACCCTTCCGTCTCGGACCATACCGCCTCGGTGGAGCTTACGTCGCGTATAAAATTTATATAACCATTTTCGCAGGCGACAGGGGCAAATGAACCAAACATGGGGGTAGGATCCCCAAGCAGAGCCGAGCGCGTGCCTACTATGGAATAATGCAGGCCATAGGCGCTTAGTATTTTTTCCAGTCCAGGATACCAGCCTAATTGGGGAAGCCAAAAACCGCGGGGGGCCCTTCCGAACACCGATCGAAAGGCGATGATCCCGGCCTCGACTTGCGCGGCGACAGCCTCGGGATAGGACTGGTATAAAGGCAGAAACGCATTCGTAGCCGCGCTGGTCATCAGCTCGAGCCTTCCTTTTTTATAATAGAAGTTGAAAGCATCGAGAATGTTCTTGCCGTGCAGCATCGCGAAATCTTCATGGTTTTTCTGGTAAAGCTCCGCGTACATCGCGGCAAGGGGTGCCATGGAAGGATCATTGGCCGTCCTGTCCATTTCCTGCTTTGCCAATTCGCATTGGCGCAGCACCCAGGCGACATAACGATTTTGGAGCATGGAATCACCGAGCATCGACAGGAGCGTCGGTGAAATGGCCATGGTAAGCCGCCAGGGAACTCCATCGGCCTCGAGCCTTGAAAACATTCTAAGCAGTGGAAGGTAGGTCTCGGAAAGAGATTCGAACAGCCAGCGTTCCTCGAGAAAATTAGGATATTCGGGCTGACGAACAAATGGCAAATGTGCATTGAGCACGAGTGCTATATTACCGCTTTCCATGTAATGCTCCGATCAAGCGTCGAAATTGCCCAGTATTCTGGACGGATGCTGCTCATGCCGAGACTGAGGCTCAAGATCCTCGACGCCGGACAGCTGCATTACTTCGGACTGCACGGAATCCATCTGGCTCAGGCGATCCGCTATTTGCAGTCGCGGAGTATGTACTATCTCGGAATGGGCCAGAAGCTTTATCTTCTGGCTGCACCGAAGGTATAAATCGATTCGATATTCCATATCCGGCTCGGGCAGGTGTATATACCAGGAATTGTCGTTTTTGCCAACGGATAGATCGAAGGAAACGGAGCTCGTCAGGTTGGCGCTCTTGGGATCGGCCGAAGGATTTTCGATGACTCTCAGGAAAAAAGAAGGCGAACCTTCTCCTATGCAGACGTTATCGAGTTCTTCATCCCGCACATCCCAAAACACGAAGGCCCAGCCCGGATCTCTTACCAGAACATGAATCCTTGTCTCGTTATACCTTGAGGCAATGCAAGGCGCCAAATCGAGGGACGCATCGATTTCATCCAATTCGGAGCCGGAGAATTTTTTTTCCTCGATATGCACGGCAGTACTGCTGGCTATGCGCCGTTCGTCATGGTCTTCCGCAAAAGCGTCGAGTATCTCGCTTAGGATAAAAACATGTTCGAGTCCCTGGGGAAGGTTCAGCCCGAGTTTTTCGGCGAGTACATAGAGGGCGTCCAGGGAGAGATCTTGCAATCGTTCTTCAGTCACGCGCTTATAATCTTGTAGATGCCGCCTATGTGTCAAGTAAGCGCAGTAAAAAAATGGCGCTAGACGCTTTCGCTTGAATCATTTTGATCGCCATCGCGTTCCACGGAGGCTGCGTGGGAATTTGGCTTTCTCTTGGATCGTTTGCGTGGTTTCCGCAGCTTAGGCCGTGGTTCGGGCACTATAAAGCACGCACGCACCGCTTTTTCCACCTCAATCCGGGGTAACGTTATGGGAAAGAGAAAATCCCGTGCCGCAAATAAGGCCTGGCGAAACGCTTCGGCGGGATCGCTTGTTTCCGGGTTAACGGATTCCCGAACGGGAAGTCGCAGGACGAAGGTAAGCAGGGATGCCAGTGCTTTATCGCCTGTTTCATGCACATAAGCATCCAGTGCGCACAGGTCGCTGCGGAGGGTCAGGGCGCGAGGGCCGCCTTCCTGCAGGATTTTTGCGATGGAAGGGACTATGGGATCCAACAGTTTATATTGCAACAACATAGCGAGTATGGGCATGGCTTTGCCGCTGCCGAAGATTTTCATAGCTTCTTCCGCAAGCCTGCTTACTGATGCCCCCGAAAGCAGGTGCGCATGTTTTTTTATGGCCAGCCGGGTAAAAAGCGGAATTTGAAAACCGGTTATCTGAGAATACTTCAAGGCCCGCAGCATGCGCACGGGATCTTCTACGAAAATCGTTTGCAGAGGAATTACCGGGACTATTTTTTTTGCCTTTATATCGCGAAGCCCCTGCACGTAATCCAACAGTTCTCCACTCAAAGGGTCATAGTATAAGGCATTAAGGCTGAAATCCCTGCGACAAGCATCCTCGTCAATCGTACCATAGGTGTTTCCGATGGTTCCATTGGCTATGGACCTGAATGTGCACACTTCATAAATATGTGTTCCCACATAGACATGAACCAAACGAAAACGCCTGCCGATTATCCTGCTTCTATAAAAAAGCCGCTTGATTCTTTGGGGCTCGGCATCGCTTACGATGTCATAATCCTTGGGCCGTCTCCCTAGAATCAGGTCTCGTACCGCGCCGCCCACAATATAGGCTTTATGGCCGTTTTGCCATAATCGCTCTACGATGCGAAGCGCATCCTGGTCTACGGCGCGAGGATTGATGCCATGTTCGGCAGATGTATATACAAGGGCTTTTTTGACCGGTTTGCCATCAGGCCCGTTATGATAACGTATTCGCAAGAGTACCTCTGGATTCCAAAATATTCCGAGCTGGATAGTAGCGGCCTGATTCCTTACAGGAATCAGGTTTTTTAAAGGAAGAGCTCGTAAAACTGAAGTTTTTAGAGCTCCACTGCACTTATAATAGCCTGGAACGACCATAAGTGGTCAAGAGCATCCTTGGAATCAGGCATGACCTATAAGCCAGGCAAGAAGGTCCTCTGTAACCTCATCGCGGTTTGTTTCATTGAACATTTCGTGACGCCCGCCCGAATACAGTTTTTTTGAAAGATCCTTGATGCCGAGCCGCTGATAGCCGGCATGCAGCGCGTCAAATTTGCCATTCGCCGCTCCGACAGGGTCTTTTTCTCCGGCAAACATATATATAGGAAGATCGGTGGGGATTCGTTTTCTGGTTTTAGCCTTATGTATCCAAACAAAACCGGCTAGCATATCCCTGAAAAATCCAAAGGTAACGAGAAAGCCGCAGAAAGGATCTGCCACATATTTATCGACTTCCAAGGCGTCACGCGACAGCCAGTCAAACTTCGTTCGATTCGGTTTAAATTCATTGTTGAATGCGCCAAAACTCATCGAATCCATGAGGGGCGTCAATTTCTTCTGTCCCTTAAAAACACAACCAAGGGCTGCAATTGCGCGGCCAGCCCCGATTAAAGGTCCGCTGTTATCAGCGGTACCGGACAGGATACAGCCGGCCAATTCGTTTCCATAAAGGGAAATAAAGCCTTGTGACAGAAACGAGCCAAAAGAATGGCCGAGCAAAAATAATCTAAGCCCGTGACGTTCCGATTTTATCCTCATGGCCAGGCCGTGCAGGTCTTCCACTACCCGGCGGAAGCCGTTTTTATCGGCCAGCCAGCCCAGTTCGCCCTCGGCGGCTGTCTTGCCGTGCCCGCGGTGATCGGGAGCCCAGACTTCATAGCCGGCCTGGGTCAGCGCGGCAGCAAGGCGGGTGTAGCGGCCGGCGTGTTCTGCCATGCCGTGCGCAATTAATATGCAGGCTTTTGGCGCTTTGTCAGGGGACCAACGATACGTGTGTATACTTTTTCCGTCGTCGGCGATAAATGAAAACTCTTCTACTGTCATGGAATGATTATATACTGAAAATCGTTTTTGTGCACTTTATTTTCTAAAGAACTAAAGTTTTTCAGTCCATGTGCCGAGACTATTAAATGGAAAAGGTCTGTTATTTCGTAAGCCTCAGGGCTTCATGGAACATGTCCCTTTCGCTCTTATTATGTTCGGCATGTCTGTAGACTACTTAAGAAGAAAATTCATTTCGGGTACGAATTGAATTTAGGGCTGCGATAAAGAAACAGCTTTTTTGTAGTTTTCCGCAACAAGGAAAAGGAGGAATACGGTTGCGGCACGGATGCAGACCGGTAGAAACGATCAATCAGGTATAACCGCAGGGCATGGATGCCCCGCGTAAAAGACTCAAGGAGGATGTCATGATCATTAATCACAACCTTAGCGCCATGTACGCTAACCGCCAAGTAGGTATCAACGGCCAGGGCATGGAGAAGAACATCGAGAAGCTCAGCTCCGGCATGCGCGTCAACCGCGCCGGCGACGATGCTTCCGGCTTGGCCGTATCCGAAAAAATGCGTTCGCAGATTCGCGGCTTGAACCAGGCCTCGAAAAACGCCGCCAACGGCATTTCCTTTATTCAGACTACAGAAGGCTTTCTCCAGGAAACGCAGGACATAATCCAGCGTCTCCGCGAGCTTTCGGTACAGGCTTCCAACGGAATCTATACTTCGGAAGACCGCATGCAGATTCAGGTTGAAGTTTCCCAGCTCGTCGACGAAATCGACCGCATTGCAAGCCATGCCCAGTTTAATGGCATGAACCTGCTTACCGGCCGCTTTGCTCGCCAGGGCGCGGATAACGTCACCACCGGTTCGATGTGGTTCCACATCGGCGCCAACATGGATCAGCGCGAGCAGGTCTTTATCGGTACGATGACCGCAAAGTCCCTTGGAGTAAAAGACATAACCAGCGATGAAGTTATGACCCTTTCCACCCCCGACAATGCAAACCGTTCAATCGGTGTCCTGGACCAGGCTCTCAAGCAGGTCAACAAGCAGCGAGCCGACCTCGGCGCATACCAGAACCGCCTCGAGCACGCAATCCGCGGTATCGACATCGGCGCGGAGAACCTCCAGGCAGCCGAAAGCCGCATTCGCGACACAGACATGGCCGCCGAGATGGTTCAGTACACCAAGAACCGCATACTTGGCCAGGCTTCCACCGCCATGCTCGCACAGGCTAACCAGAAGACGCAGTCGGTATTGCAGTTGCTTCAGTAAACCGGTATAGTTTCTGTAAGGGATTCAGGCGAAGCGCTTTAAAAGCGCTTCGCCTTTTTGCCTATTTGATAATTTTTGGATAATCGCCCGCAAACAGGTGCAAAGTCCTGGTTTTTGTTGTATACTGTGTTACTGATGGGCATATTTTTTGGAGCCATCCTGATCTTTGACAAATACCTTCTATGTGCATGCCGATGGAGAGTTTTATCTTATGCAAATAAGGCAAAACTCCCCGTCGTGCGAGGAACGAACGGACGGGATGGGGCGTAACCAACGATATCCCGCCCTCGCCAGCCATGCACACGGGACGCACAGCAAGGAATGCCGTGACGTTAGTCCTGCAAGGAGGGTTATATGATTATCAACCACAACATGAGTGCCGCATACGCAAATAGAACACTGTATGCTACCCAGCTGGATCTCAGCAAAAATATCGAGAAATTATCGTCCGGTATGCGAATTAACCGCGCCGGCGATGATGCTTCCGGGCTTGCAGTTTCCGAAAAGCTCCGCAGTCAGGTCCGCGGCCTTAACCAGGCTCAGAAAAATATCGAAAACGGCGTGTCTTTTATCCAGACCACCGAAGGTTTCCTTGGTGAAACCCAGGATATATTGCACCGCGTCCGCGAGCTTGCCG
The DNA here is from genome assembly GCA_031402655.1 of Spirochaetota bacterium. Lineage (GTDB taxonomy): Bacteria > Spirochaetota > Spirochaetia > Treponematales > UBA12059 > JANNSO01. The sequence continues at coordinate 19,316 of JANNSO010000094.1, forward strand.
TACAGTCTTCCAACGGTATCTACACCGCAGAAGACCGCATGCAGATCCAGGTAGAGGTTTCCCAGCTGGTAGACGAGATTAACCGAATTGCGAGCCATGCCCAGTTTAACGGCATGAACATCCTGACCGGCCGTTTCTCGAAAGACGGTGGACAGACAATGCAGCTCCAGGTCGGCGCTAATATGGATCAGAGCGAGAGGATCTTCATCGGCACCATGACTGCTCAGTCTCTTGGTCTTCAAGGCGCACAGGGTACTTCCGAGATGATTTCCATCTCCACCCCCGAAGCTTCCAACATGGCGATTGGTAACGTTGACGCTGCCCTCAAAGCAGTATCAAAACAGCGCGCCGACCTCGGTGCGTACCAGAATCGCTTTGAAATGGCCTCAAAAGGCGTTGCGATAGCCTCCGAGAACCTTCAGGCAGCCGAGAGTCGCATTCGCGACACAGACATGGCTTCCGAAATGGTTATGTACACCAAGAACCGAATCCTTTCACAGGCCGGCGGCGCTATGCTCGCGCAGGCAAATACACAGTCACAGTCAGTCATGCAGTTGTTGGGCTAATCCGTTCAAAAAGAATCGCACCGGAGAGCTTCCTGGACGTCGTCTTTCCGGGACGAACATGTTTTTTATAAGGAGGGGATCCGCCCCCCTCTCCTTTTCCTTTTTAAATGCAGGATATGGGGATGCTATAATAACCTGTTGGTTATCAGGGCTTCCGTTCTGATTCCTTACGGGAATCAGATTTTTTTGTATCATCCGTCATAGAGTGCTTCATTTAATGAAGCGCAGCGGTCATGGAGCAAACCCTGGCGTTTTCGATGTGGCCATCAAGGAGGAGCGTATGTCAATCGACGTTTCTGCCATTACCGGGATGCAACTTCACCCCCTGCCGGCAGCATTGCATGTACTGAGTCCGAAAGAAAAACCTGCTGTGCACGACGACTCGCGCAGTGAACCAAGCCCTTCGATGAACGAAATAATCAAGGAACTGACACAGGTCAGCGTTGCATTGAACAGGCGCCTTTCGTTTTCCGTCAATGAGAAACTAGGCGAAATGGTTGTCAAGGTAATCGACACCCAAACCGATAAGATAATCAGGGAAATACCACCCGTCGAACTCCAGAACGTACATGAGAGAATCAAGGAAGTTTTAGGGATTCTATTTGACGAACGGGCATAATGCGGAAGGAGGGCCCTAAAGGCCTATGTCGGACGTAAGCATACCCGGTGTTACCAGCAAGTATAATACTCAAAAAATGATCGAAGACCTCATGAAGCTCGAGCGCATACCAAAAACACGCGCCGAAGATAATTTAAAACAGGTGCAACTGCAAAAAACAACCTGGCTGGATGTAAATAGAAGAATGGTAAGCCTCCGGGAAAGCTCCCGGTCCATGTTTTCGTTCCAGAATCCTTTCAACGAACGGGTCGCCCTCTCCAGTGATGATAAAATACTCACCGCGTCCGCGACGCGCGAGGCCGTCGAAGAGACAAAAACTTTTACCGTAAAGCAGATTGCAAGCGCCGACCGATTCATGTCCGCCCGGCTGCCCGACAATTTTAAGGTTCCATCCGGTAATTATATCTTTACCGTAGGTTCTTCCACCGTAAAACTGGCATTCAACGGCGGTTCCCTCAAGGATTTTTCGGAAGCCCTTAACAGAAAAGGCGGCGAAACCATACGGGCTCAAGTCGTTCCCGTTACCACCACGGAGCGCATACTGTTGATCGAATCCCTGAAAACAGGCAGCAAGACGCGCCTGGGTTTTTCGGAAGCCGCGGAAAAGTTTGCCCTGGATACCGGGCTTATCGAACGCTCGAGTTCTTCAAAGGTGGAGCTTGCTGCGGAATCGCCGGTCGCGTTTACAAAAACAATTGACGCAGGCAGGGTAGTGGGAAAAAACGGCACGCTCCAGGTGGGACCAGGCGCCGAGGCTGCGCTGAAACTGCCCTCGGGAGTCGCCAGCGCCAATCTTGTGCTGGAGCTTGAAATTCAAGTTAGCGAACTGGCCTTGCCGCCCCAAAGCGGTCCTCCTCCTGGACCGTCGATACCCGGAACAGGAAAAATAGAGTACGAAGGCATTGTTATTCAAAGCGCTCCAAGCGACGTTAGCCTCCCCGGGTGGACGGCGCCGGCAGCACCGCCCCCGAGAAACGACGACCAAAAAATACTGTACCTGATAGATTCCTCGGGAAAAAGCGTCCCCCTTCCCGCCGTACAATCCGCAGATGCTTATCAAAAAATAACTATACCGCTGTCCCTTTACGCGGAGAGCTTCGCCGGCATCGGAATCCGCAACAACAATACGCACAAAGAAGTTTTTATCAAGTCCACCAGGGTGTTCGATCCCACGGAAACCGCCGGGTTCCGACCCAAAAACCCCGTAGATACGTCGCGGGACGCGATAGTCGTCATGGACGGAATTGAAATAACCAGGCAGAGCAACAAGATAGACGACCTTGTGCCCGGCGTGACCTTGAATCTGGCGGAAGCGTCCGAAAAACCGGTAAAGCTCAAGATCGAACCGGACAGGGAAGCCGTCAAGGAGGCCATAATCGGCCTCGTGGGAAACTATAACCGCGTCATGGCCGAGATCAATATCATCAGCCGGAAGGACGAAGGCCTGATCGACGAGATTTCGTATTTTACCGACGACGAGCGCAAGCTGTACACGGAACGCCTCGGCATCCTGCAGGGTGACATGACCTTGTCCCAAGTTCGAAGCTCCATGCAGGGAATCATGATGAACGCCTACCCTACGCGCTCCGCAATCTCGGTGCTCTCATCCTTCGGCATATCTACCAATTCGCAGAAAGGCGGAGGATTCGACACATCACGGTTGCGGGGATATCTTGAAATAGACGAGAATGCATTGATGAAATCGCTCAAGGAAAATTTCGAATCGGTGCGCGACAGTTTCGGCTTCGATACGAATAAGGATCTTATCATCGATTCGGGAGCAGGTTTTTCCCTGGATGCCTTGATTAAGCCTTTTGTCGAAACCGGCGGAATTCTTACGATCAAGACCCAGACCCTGGATACGACGATTACGAGAAGCAAAAAAAGCATCGAAGATTTTACCGTTCAGCTTACCCGCAAAGAAGAAGAATTAAAGCGGAAATACGGGCTTATGGAGGGTGCCGTTGGGCAACTTGAAAGCTCCGCAAGCGCATGGGACAGTTTTGGCAAGCAACAATAAGAGGCCTCTAAAAACTTCAGTTTTGAGAGGGCAACCGTTAACAGGTTGTTGAAAAAGCTTGTGGCTTTTCCAACAATCTTAAACATTCCTCGCATTTGATTACAAATGCTACGGTAATGATACATTTTGGAAGTGTTGAAAATCCTCATCCGAGGTTTTTCAACACCCTGTTAAGGGAACTATTCCTGGGAATTTATCCTTGTAGCATCAAGCTACTCAAGCTCTTTTCCCAGCAACGATAAGCGAATCTTTGCATAGCCGTCTTTCTTCTTATCCTCGGGATGAGGTTCAATACCGATGATGGTGATTTCCTGCTTCCCCGGTCCATACACCCAATACAGCCGTCCAGCAGCCGGAGTGTTGTTTTCAAGATAAGATTGCCAGACCTTCATACCGTAGCGATTGTTGAGGGAGTCTATTTCATGGCTGTGAAGTCCAGGATATCGGGGATCATGAGTCAGTAAGGACATCGCCTTGCCGATTTTTTTGTATAAACGTGCTTCTTGTTTCCCAAGCTTTGAGTTTGCAGCTTTAGTACATAGATCGGCCCAAAAAGCCTCAATTTCAGGCACCCCAAGACGAATACTGTACATCGATAAAGGCTATTCAGAATCTTTAAAAGCAGAAAGGTCGATAGGAGTAGAAACGGCTCCAACTTTATATTTGGCAACAGAAGAATCCATCATGGCGAGAGTTTTTTTTGACAATTCGAAAGGAGTTACCAGTTCCCGAGGTTCGAGGACGATTTTTCCATCTGGATATTCTATTACATGGTAATGATCAAAATGCGCTCCGCGTATTGTCACACGCTTTTTTACATCAATTTTGGCGTCATATTCTTTAGTCGCAATCATTGAACGTTCCTTCCAACGGTGGGAAATCCCACCTAATATTACTATACTACGGAAACCAAATTTTGTCATTAAGTGTTGGGCAAGACAAGCATCAAGCCAGACATAGTCGGTGGCTGAATATAATGCGTTAGCGATTGCAGCGGAACGGCGCTGCTTCCGCAGCGGGAGCGGCGACGTTTTAAGCGGAAAGCGCGTTCCTGTATGGTGCCTGGTACCATACAGGAAACGCCCAACATTACATTACCATACCGCCGTCGACGGTAAGGACCTGGCCGGTTATGTAGTCGGCCAGCGGGGACGCGAGGAACAGCACGGCGTTGGCCACGTCTTCCGCGGTACCCAGACGGGCAAGGGGGATGTAGTCCACGTATTTCTGGCGCACTTCGGGCGAGAGTTTGTCGGTCATGGCGGACTGGATGAAGCCGGGGGCAATGGCGTTGGCGGTGATGTTCTTGACGGCGTATTCCTTGGCAACCGACATGGTTACGCCGATGATTCCGGCTTTTGCGGCGGCGTAGTTTACCTGGCTGGCGTTGCCCATGAGGCCGATGACGGACGCGATGTTGATGATGCGGCCGTAGCGAGCCTTCATCATGGGGCGGATGGCTTCCTTGGTGCACAGGAACACGCTCTTCAGGTTTACGTTGAGCACGAGATCCCAATCAGCCTCGGGCATGCGGATGAGAAGGTTGTCGCGGGTGATGCCTGCGTTGTTGACGAGTATCTCGATGGTGCCGAAATCGGCGGCGCAGGTCTCGAACAGTTTCTGCACGCTTTCCTGGCTGGAGACGTCCGCTTGGACGGCGATGCTCTTACGTCCAAGCGCCTGGATGTCTTTGGAGGTCTGCTTGGCGGATTCAAGATCCACGTCGGTGATGACGACGTCGGCGCCGGCGGCTGCCAGCTTCAAGGCTATCTCGCGGCCGATTCCCCTACCGCTGCCGGTTACCAGGGCTCGTTTGCCTGCTAAATTTATCATAGTGTTCTCCTTAAGTTCAAATAGTAGAAACAGTACAAACTTGCTGCACCATTTCAGTTAGGCGTTTTCTAAGGGTCTTGTCAACCGCGCCAGGTCAGCCCAAGCGCCTGCGCGTTATAATGAAATTTCGGCGATCTGCGCCACGGTGCCGCAGGGCTTGCACAGGATTTCGGTGCTTGCGCTTTTCCAAAGCCCTGAGAGCACGGTTCCAGGTCCCGCCTCCAGGCAGGATTCGAAGCCTGCGCCGATGATGGATTTCTGCTCTTCTATCCAGCGAACGGGGCTGATTATCTGGTCGGCCGCCATGCGCTTGAGCACGATGGGATCTGTCTCCTGCTGGCCGCTTACGTTGGAGAAAAACGCCAGCTTGGGGGCGGTAAATTCCACGTCGGCAAGGAATTCCTTGAAGCCGTCGTAGGCGTATTTCATGATGGGCGAGTGGAAGGCGCCCGATACCTTGAGGCGTATGACGCGCTTGGCGCCGGCTGCCTTGATGGCCTCCTCCGCCTTTACGATGCCGGACTCGGTGCCCGAGATTACGGACTGCGTGGGGGAGTTGTAGTTGGCCACCCAGACGTCGGCTATGCCGGCGTTTTTAATTGCGGCTTCTATCAAAGAAGGTTCCAGGTTCATGACGGCGGACATGGTAGAGCCGCCCGAGCGCTTGCCTGCCTCGTCCATGAGGCGGCCGCGCTCGGCTACCAGCTTGATCATGGTGGCAAAGGAAAGGACACCCGTTTCCACGAGTGCAGGCCACTCTCCGAGGCTAAAGCCGGCGGCTCCGTCGACGGCGATGCCGTGTTCGCGCAGGCACAGCGACGCGGCGCATTCCACCAGCGCCAGCGATACCTGGGTGTTGCGCGTCTGCTTGAGTTCTTCCTCGGTGCCCGAAAAAATCAGCGCCGCCAGGTCGATTTTAGAGCTGTCCGACGCAAGCTCGAACAGTTCTCTAACTTTTTTACTGGTCTCATAAAAATCTTTGCCCATGCCTATCGCCTGCGCGCCCTGGCCGGGAAACAGTATACAAGTTTTCATAAAATCCTCCGTTTTGCGATGCCTGCCATTGGCAAACGCTACCACGAGCGATACCCGCTGTCAAGCCGACGAAAACTGTGGCTTTGTCAAATTGAGAAAACACTTGCCTATTCCGGCGCTATTTTGCGATAATCTTATTACTGGGGACCTCTAAAACTTCAGTTTTGAGAGGTCTACCATTAAAAACCTGATTCCTGTAAGGAATCAGCGAGGGAGCTCTGATAACCAACAAGGTTATTAGAGCTCCCCTACAGGAAGAGCCATGACCCCGACAAGCGAAGCGATAATCTCGGTGCTCCTATCCGTTCCCGCAGGTTCGATCATGTCCTACGGCGCCGTGGCCGCGGCTGCGGGACTGCGCAACGGAGCCAGGTCCGTGGTCCGCATCCTGCATACCTGTTCGCGCAGCCATAATTTGCCCTGGTGGCGAATCATCCGCTCGGACGGCCGAATCGCGCTTGCTCCGGGCTGCGGCCTCGAGGAACAGCTTACCCTACTCCGATCGGAAGGCGTCGTTATTTCCGATGATGGCAGGGTTTCGGCACGCGGGGTTTCGCACTTGTGAACTTGCCGGACGTCGGGTATTCTTGAGTTAATGCGCGCAGACATGCATACACACAGCAGATTCTCCGACGGCAGCAACTGGCCGGAGCAGCTCGCGTCAAAGGCACACAAACTTGGCATAGAGCTTGTTTGTCTAACCGACCATGATACCATGGGTGGTACCAGGGAATTCCTGGAAGCGGCAAGATCCTTGGGCATGCGTTCCTGGCCGGCCGTCGAAATTGATTGCATCGATAATCCGTCCCGCTATAAAAGCGAGATACTCGCTTATTTCCCACAGGGCGCTTATGCGAATACGGAGGCTTTTCTTCTCCAAAATCGCAGAGACCGCATGAAAACCATCAAAACCCTGTGCACGCGCATACAATCCATGTTCAATAATCCTGAACTAAGTTTTGACAGGCTCGTAGCCATAAAAACAGCCGGACGTCCCGATGGCAAAGTAATCGATCCTATCGACATTCGTTTCGCAAAAACGGATATTTACCTGCTTTTAAAGCTGCAGGGAATCATCCCTCCCACAAGCGACTACCGCGATTTCAAGAAGGCATATTTCGAAACCGGGCTGTTCTCCAACATCAAGTTCCCCAAATCCAGCATGCAGAATATCGTATCGGTAATCCGTGCCGATAATGGTTTCCCCGTTATTCCCCATATCGGCCATGAGTTCGACGACGACTTCTCTGCCATCGAGAAGGAAAAACCCAGGCTCGATTCCATGCTCAAGCGATTTTACTCCCTGGGTGTGCGCGGCGTGGAACTCTACCATTACCGCAAGGAAAAAACCCCGGCCATCAATGCTTTAGTGCGCGAAGCGGCCAAAGCCAACAATTTTTTCCTGACCTACGGCAGCGACTGTCATGGACCCGATTCCGGCAAGGAAACCCTGGGGCATTTCTACGGTGATTTCGATGATTTTCCGCATTACGGCCTATAGGGATTATGCCAACCTTAAGAAATTAAAATTTGCATTGTTGATTTAAGGTGTTTATACTAGCGGCAGGAGATTATATGCCACTGTTAAAAAAACCGGGTTTTTCCTTACAGATTACCTTTATCGCCCTTGGAGCCATGGTAATTCTCGCCGCCCTTCTTACTGTTTTAGCCGGAGCAAGCATTAAAACGCGAATGCTAGCCATGGCTCAAAACAATCAGGGGGTATCCATGAACATCCTCAAGGAGCTGTTTTACGCAGAGGGTGCTCAGGCCGAATTGCGCGACAATCGCCTGCTTGCAGGTTCGTACCTACTTAACGATAGGCACGAAATCGTGGATAAGGTTAAGGTCATCGCAGGCGGCGTGGCCACGATATTTATGCGCACGCTAAAAGACGGACAGGTCGAATTCGTCAGGATAACGACAAATATCATAGCGGCGGACGGGAAGCGGGCCACGGGAACGCTGTTGGCTCGCGGTTCGGTTTATGACTCTCTGCTAAAAGGAAAAAGCTTTTCCGGCAAGGCGGTAATCCTGGGGCAAGCGTATTTTGCAGACTATGAACCCATAAAAAACGCGGCGGGCGAAGGAATCGGAATCTTTTTTGTGGGCCTGCTGCAAAGTGAATTCCTGGGCATCGTTGACGCAACCATTCGTCAGCTCGTAATCAATGCTTCCGTCATCTGCCTGATCCTTGCATCCATTTTGGGGTTTTTAACCATCAGCTCGCTTAATCGCCAATTGGGCACCGAACCAGCCACTATTCGTTCTATTGCGGAACGGCTTGCCGACGGAGACCTTACCGTCGAATTCGATACCAAAGGTAAAATAGTCGGGGCGTATGCCTCTATGCAGAAGATGGCGGCCAGGCTAAAGGAAGTGCTGGAGCAGGTCTATAAATCAAGCGAAGGAGTAGCCAGCGGAAGCGCCCAAATAAGCAATACGGCAAACCAGCTGGCCAGCGCAGCCTCCCTGCAGGCTTCAAGCGCGGAAGAAGTATCGGCATCCGTCGAGGAAATGCTGGCCGGCATAAAAAGCAATGCGGAGAACGCGAAAGAGGCGGAACGCCTGGCAAGCCAAACCAGGGTGCAATCCAACTCGACCAACGAGAGCGTTCAGGAAACGGTAAGGGCAATGCACACAATAGCCACGAGCATATCCATCATCGACGATATATCCCGACAGACAAACCTCCTTGCCCTTAATGCCGCGATTGAGGCAGCCAGAGCCGGTGAAGCGGGAAAGGGCTTCGCGGTCGTGGCATCGGAAATCCGCAGGCTGGCCGAGCGTTCCCAAAAAGCCTCCGCGCAGATTACCTCGCTTTCCGGAAATTCGGTAAAAACGGCCGAACATGCAGGGGAAAACCTCGTGGCCATGCTTTCGGATATCCAGAACAGCGCCGAGCTCATGGCGGAAATAAGCCAAGCCAGCCACGAACAGCAAAGCGGCGCGGAACAAATCAACACGGCGGTTACGACGCTCGATACCGTTATTCAGCAAAACTCCGCCAGTGCGGAGGAGCTTGCCGCTTCGGCGGAACAGATTGCCGGAGAAGCCAAGCTGCTCAAGCAGACAGTGGAATTTTTCAAGCTATAAATCGATCAAAACGCCGTACAATAACCGTTGAAAATAGGGTACACTGCTTGCCGAAAGGATACTTTATGGCCCATTGCACCAGTCCCCAAGCCGAGGCATTGCTGGACAAAGTTTTTCCCGTACACCAAAAAGGTTTCGTCCGACTGGTAGATTACCTGGGAACCGATGCGCGCATCGTGCAGTCCGCCCGCGTTTCCTACGGCGAAGGCACCAAGACCATTCGCGAAGACGCCGGCCTTATCGACTACCTCCTGCGCAACGACCACACCTCGCCCTTCGAGCAGGTAGTGCTTACCTTTCATATCAAGATGCCTATTTTCGTCGCCAGGCAATGGATTCGCCACCGGACCGCGCGCGTCAACGAGATTTCCGGCCGCTACTCCGTCATGAAGGACGAGTTCTGGCTGCCCGAACCAGACGCCGTGTGCAGGCAAAGCACGGACAACAAACAGGGACGGGAAACGGAACCGGTATCCGGCGAGGAAGCCTCTACCGTAATCGAAGCCTTGCGAATAGGCCAGCAGTCGGCCTACGAGTCATATAAAAAGCTGATTGATTCGGGCATCGCCCGCGAACTGGCTCGCGTAAACCTGCCGCTGTCCATGTATACCGAGTGGTACTGGCAGATGGATCTGCACAATCTTTTCCGCTTCCTGAAACTGCGCCTCGATGCCCACGCCCAGCGCGAAATACGCGACTATGCTGCCGTAATCCTGGACATAAGCAAAGCCGTCGCGCCGCAAGCCTGCGCCAGTCTCGAACGGCACATACTAAACGGAATAATGCTTTCCGCCGACGAAGCGGATGCGTTCAAAGCCCTGCTCGAAAACAAGACAGCAAAACTTGAGGGTAAAGATTTGGAACGGTTAAAGGCAAAACTAAGCTTGTAGCGGAAGGAATCGCGCAAAGCCGCAAAGCCCTATTACTTTGCGTCCTTTGCGCCTTTGCGCGAAATTTCCTATTTCTTCTTATATTTTCTTTACCATAGCCTCTTCCAGCCCCGCACTAAAATCCGTTCCCAGCATCTTCTCGAGCGAAGGTAGTACGCCCAGCAGATTCCGGAACTGCATGTATTTTTTTATCGCCGGTTGATGCGCAGTCGTCTTGCCCTTGCCAGCCCTGATCGCCCGTATCAGCGTGTTTTTCGGCGTGTGTTCCATGTCGATGAACTCGCAGATTATGGTTTTATAACCCATAGCCTCGAGGGCAAGCGCGCGCAGCGTGTCCGTCGCCATGGAGCCGAAGCGCTCGCGGAGAAAGCCGTGCTGCAGCATGGGTTCAAGGCCGGCTACCGATATCTTCTGTATAAGTTCCTTCTGGCAGCAGGGCACGGCGAGTATCACGCGCGCGTTCCAGGAAACTGCTTTGGCGATGGCGGCGTCGGTAGCCGTGTCGCAGGCATGCAGGCAGATCATCATGTCCACCTCTCCCTGCGGCTCGTACGCCGCGATATCGCCCTGGACGAAATTCAGGTTGGCAAAGCCTAGTTTTTTCGCAAGGCCTGCGCAGTCGGCGATAACCTCGGGTTTCAGGTCCAGGCCGGTAACGCTGGCATTGCGCTTTTTCCTGTTTACAAGCCAGTCATACAGCGCAAAGGTGAGATAGGCCTTGCCGCAGCCAAAATCCACGATTCGTATGGGCCGGGTTTCGTCGAACGACGCCAGGCAATCCTCCATGAACTCCAGGTACTTGTTTATCTGGCGGTATTTGTCATAGCGGCTTTTTACCACCCTTCCGTCGCGCCCCATGATGCCGGTCTCCACGAGCCAGGGTACGGCCTCTCCCTCGGGTAGTAAATATTTCTTTACCCTGTTGTGGGCGAGCTCGGCGTTCGGCGCCCCTTGGCTTGCCGGTTTTTTAAGTATCGTCGTATTGCCTTTTTTGGAGACCAGCACCTGGTAGTCCGCGTCGGCGCAAAACAGCGCCGCCTGCCTGAAATCGCCTGCCATATAATTCTTGAAACTCGCCCCTGCGCCTTTCGCATCCGGGTTTTCGTGAAAGGCCTGGGAATTCTTCAGTATCTCCACCTGATAGCCGATTCTTCCTTTTGCGGCGGTTTTCTTGAAACTCACCTTGAGCGGACCTTCCGGATTTACAGGATCGCTGAGAACGGCGCGAATCAGCGCGGCATCGGTAAAAACCGCTTGAACAAGTTCGTCGATAGTCACTTTTATACCCTCAAATATTTCTGTTCGCCCATGCCGAACAAGCCGCCGACATCCACCTTTTCCCCGTCCGGGGAACGGAGCAAGCCCTCGAACGAGCCAAACGGCCCGTGATAATCGGTCTGGGCAACAAGTAAATTAAACTTTACGTCATTTTGTTTCTGCGGCTTGAACGCCAGGTCCACGAGACCTTCGGTATCCTGTATGTGCCAGACTCCCGCCACGCCTTGCGGCCGCGTTACCTTTATGGGCGGCAGGGGAAAAACCTTGCCGTTGATCCAAAGGACGTTTTCGTTGTACAGGGCTTGATTCCGCACCTGGTTGTCCGTCAGGTTAAAGCCCACCCGCCTGCCCTTCGCGTCCGTGCCGAAGCCGCTTACCCAGTCATAGCGCATGGTGTACGGATAATAGCCTTTATGGTCATCCAGGATGCCCATGGCATCGGGCGCGGAAAACTCGAAATGCTCGTCGCCTATCTCGAACCATCCCTGCATGGGCATCAGCACCTTTGCGGAATACATTACCCGGTTAAGCCCCAGGGGAAGGCACACCGCCGACGGCGCGGTCTGCCTCGCATTGTAGGCAAAGTTAAGCGCCGCGGCGAATCCGGGAGTCTTTCCACGGCGGGAACGGCTGGCTTCAAGAACAATGGTTCCCTCGCTCAGCGAAGTGGTATAGCGAATCGCGGAATGCCGATTATGGTAACCGGCGCTTTCGCCATCCAAATTTTCGCCGATGCCGAAATTTTTAAGGGGCAGTATATGGCGCATTTCCACGCTTCGCTTTTCTTTCTTATCCCATGCGCAAAATATCGATAGCCCCAAAGCTTTGGCCTCGTACAGGGCGGAAAAGAAAAACCAGCGGGAATCTCCGCCTTGAAACGCGCGCCATTCCTTGCAGCGGAACGCTTTGATCCAGCGCGGAATAGGAGAGGCAAAGTCGAGGTCCAGTAGATTTACCCGGGGAACAGGCGCGGTAAAACATCCCAGAACGGCTTTACCGTTCTCGACGAGTTGCTGCGGAGGGTCCACCAGTGCGCGTACATATCCCGGCCGCTGTTCGCTTGCCGTGCTGTCTCCGGCCATTATGCCAACCCGTTTTTATACAGGAGATACAAGGCATGCGTGCCCTTGCTCTCAAAGCCGTTCTCTCCCATCAAAGAAAACAGTTTTTCGGCCAGTTCAAGCATGGGGAGCTTGGCGTTCATGGCCCTGGCTGCAGTCAGGGCAATACGTAAATCCTTGAGGAAATGCTTCGAGTAAAACCCCGGCTCAAAATTGCCGTCCAGCATGCGCGGTACCATGTTCGAGAGCTGCCAGCTCTGTGCCGAGCCGCCGCCGATGCTCTCCAGCACGCGGCGGGGATCGAGCCCGGCGTTTTCCGCATACAGAATCGCTTCCACGGCTCCCGTAAGCGCTCCGGCTATCGCAATCTGATTGGCCATTTTCGTGTGCTGCCCAGCGCCGGGTCCGCCTTGCAGGATTGCGGTTTTCCCAAGAAAAGCAAAAAACGGCTTAACTTCGTCGAATGCCGCCGCATCTCCGCCTACCATGATGGTCAGCGTCGCGTTCTTGGCTCCCAGGTCACCACCGGATACCGGAGCATCCAAAACCGCCAAGCCATGGGCGATGCCTTCCCGGGAAATTCTTGCCGCCAGCGCAGGGTCGCTTGTGGTAAAGTCCACGAGTATCGTGCCTTTGGAAGCATTGGCGATGATACCTTCGGGACCAAAATATATTTGTTCCACATCCGCAGGATAACCAACCATGCTAAACACTATTTTAGCGCCTTGCACTGCCGCTGCAGGGGAGTCTGCCCACTGAGCGCCCAGGTCCAAAAGACCTTGAGCCTTCTGCTTTGTTCTATTATACACAGTCAGCTTGGCGCCTGCTTTGATAAGGTGTCCAGCCATGCTGAAACCCATCACGCCGGTACCGATAAACGCTACAGGACAAGCTTGAACAGTCATAAACCCTCCATAGGCAGAAAATTACAATTTATAGCCAAAGGTGCGAAGCATGGCAATCCGGTCTTTCTTTTCTATCTCCGTCTCGATGCCCTTGGGGGAAAATCCGTCTATTACGCCTAAAATACCCGCGCCTTGCGTGCTTCGGGCAACTATTACCTGAACAGGGTTGGCAGTGGCGCAAAAGACCCGGCATACTTCCTGGCAATTCTTTATCCGGTCAAGAATATTTATTGGAAAGCATCCCGGACCCAGAACCAGATAGAAGCTATGACCGGCCTTCGTGGCCAAAGCGCAATTCTGCGCATCCTGCACCAAGTGCTCATCATTGCCCGCGCTTCGAACGAGGCAGGGACCCGATGCCTCGTTGAATGCCAGGCCGAATAACGCTCCCGGAACGCTGGTAGCCATAATTTCCGCTATATCCTCGACGGTTTTTATAAAATGAGATTGCCCGATTATTATATTCGCGTCTTTTTTCCAAACGAGAGGCACCAGCTCAATGGTATGGTCCATATCTATCCTCCGTGCGGGACAGTCTAACCAGTATGGTACAGGATGGCAAGCTTTTTTTAAGTTAAGGAGGCCCAGCCCGATTTGCAGCAGCCGTTATTTAAAAGTCCTGGCCACCGTTACCGCGGCATCCCAGCGCTCCAGGAGCCGCGTTCTGGTCTCTGCCGCCATTTCCGGCACAAACTCCCGCTTGCGTCTCCAGTTATGTTCAACTTCATCGAGACTGTCCCAATAACCCACCCGGAGACCCGCGAGGTACGCAGCCCCGAGAGCCGTTACCTCCCCTACCTCGGGCAAAATTACCGGCCTATTCAGGATATCTGCCTGGAACTGCATCAGAAAGCTGTTTGCGCTTGCCCCGCCGTCTGCCTTGATAAACGGTATCGGCCCGCCAAAGTCGCGCTCCATTGCCACCAGCAAATCCCGGGACTGATACGCGATGGCCTCGATGGCCGCACGCACGAAATGCGCCCGGGAGGTACCCCGCGTCACGCCAAGCACGGCGCCGCGCGCATCCGGGTCCCAGTACGGCGCGCCCATGCCCACGAAAGCCGGAACCAGTACCACGCCGCCGGTATCGGGCACCGAGCGCGCCAGCTTCTCGCTCTCGGCCGAATCCGCCAGAATAAGCATCTCGTCGCGCAGCCACTGCACCACGGCTCCGGCTATAAACACCGAGCCTTCCAGCGCGTAGGTGTAGCCTTTGCCAAGATCCCAGGCTATGGTCGTAAGCAGATTGTGCTTGGACTCCACCGGCTCGCTTCCGGTATTCATGAGGGCGAAACAGCCCGTGCCGTAGGTATTTTTGCTGGATCCCGGCTGGAAGCATGCATGTCCGAACAGCGCCGCCTGCTGGTCGCCCGCGCAACCGCTTACGGGAATTTCCACGCCGAACAGCTCTTTCTTCGTATACCCGAAATCCGCGGAGCTGGGCAGAACCATGGGCAAGATGGCAGCCGGAATCTTAAGCATCCTCAAAATATCATGGTCCCAGCAGCCCTCATGGATGTTAAACATAAGCGTGCGGCTTGCGTTGGTGGCATCGGTTACATGCTTGCCCGTAAGCTTGTACATAAGCCAGGAATCCACCGTGCCAAACATCAGCTCTCCGCGTTCCGCCCGCTCATGGAGGCCGGGAATATTCTCGAACAGCCAGACGAGTTTGGTAGCGGAAAAATACGGATCCAGCACCAGTCCGGTCCGCTTCCGTATCTCCTGCTCGTAGCCCATGGCCTTGAGTTCCTGACAAATCGCCGCCGAGCGCCTGCATTGCCACACGATGGCATTATGGACAGCCTGGCCGGTCGCCTTGCTCCACACGATGCTAGTCTCCCGCTGATTCGTTATTCCTATGGAAGCGATTTGGTCCGCGGTAATCTGAGCGGCATCCAAGGCACCGCGAGCGGCCTCGTATTGCGTGTTCCAGATTTCCAGCGGGTCATGTTCCACCCAACCCGGTTGAGGATAGATTTGGGCAAAGGGTATCTGCTTGATGCCTATTACCGTTCCTGCCTTGTTAAACACAATGGCCCTCGACGATGTAGTGCCCTGATCCAGCGCGAGTATGTATTTCTCGTTGTGCGACATGACTGTTCCCCCGATATTCCAGCAGGCAGTATATGTCTATTACCGTATTTCGTAAACATTTGTTACTCTAAAATATTTATATTCAAAATCACTTGAAATAAAACTCTACAATGACGATAGTAGACATACACATGAATATCCGTTGCGATAGTCATGTGTGCCGCCGATTTGTACCATATTGCGGGCGGTTTGTCGTGTTTTGCACGGCGAAAAACAAGCTAAAAGGGGGGTCACGTGACCAATCCTGTCATCATTTCTATACAGAATCTTAACATCATGCCACTTATGACCTCCTTTCTCGTGCCATTGGCACATAAGGAGTAGTATGTCGTTCAATTACCTCATCAAGGACTTGAGCCTTGCCCACGCCGGTCGCAGGCAGCTGGAACTGGCCGAGCCTGAAATGCCTGGCCTCATGGCCACGCGCGCACAGTACTCAAAAATCAAGCCTCTCCAGGGCGCGCGCATTACAGGCAGCCTGCACATGACGGTGCAAACCGCCGTTCTGGTGGAAACCCTCGTAGCGCTGGGAGCCGAAGTTCAGTGGTGCAGCTGCAACATTTTCAGCACGCAGGACGAAGCCGCAGCTGCCGTGGTGGTAGGTCCTACCGGTACCGAAACAAGCCTTGCCGGCGTGCCTGTCTTTGCCTGGAAGGGCGAAACGCTCTCCGAATACTGGGACCTGCTGGACAAGGCGCTCCGCTTTCCCGGCGACAAAGGTCCTTCGCTCATCGTCGATGACGGCGGAGACGCCACCATGATGGTACATCTGGGATATCAGGCAGAAAAAAACGCAAGCGTTCTGGATACACCCTCGGACTCCATCGACGAGGCCGAACTTAAACTCTGCCTCAAGCGCATCCTCAAAGAGGATGCCAAACGCTGGCACCGCACCCTGGCGGAGCTCAAAGGCGTGTCGGAAGAAACCACCACGGGCGTCAGGCGTCTTGCCCAGATGGCCGCTAAAGGCGAATTGTTGATTCCGGCCATCAACGTAAACGACTCCGTTACCAAGAGTAAGTTCGACAACCTCTACGGCTGCCGCGAGTCCCTTATCGACGGCATAAAGCGCGCCACCGACATAATGCTGGCGGGCAAGGTCGCCGTTGTGTGCGGTTACGGCGACGTGGGCAAAGGCTGCGCTCAAAGCCTCCGGGGTCAGGGTTCGCGCGTGCTCGTTACCGAGATAGACCCGATTTGCGCTCTGCAGGCCACCATGGAAGGCTATGAAGTTACCACCATAGAAAAAGCCCTGGCACGGGGTGATATTTGGGTAACCGCCACCGGCTGCGTCGACGTGATTACCGCGAGCCAGCTGTCCCGCATGAAGGACAAGGCCATCGTCTGCAACATCGGCCACTTCGATCACGAGATCGATATCGCGGGCATGAAGGCTCTGCCTGGCATTAAAAAAGTCCCGGTAAAGGCTCAGGTCGACGAATATGTGTTCGCAAGCGGCAAGTCGATAATCCTCCTGGCCGACGGACGCCTCGTAAACCTTGGCTGCGCGACAGGCCACCCTTCGTTTGTCATGTCCAACAGCTTTACCAACCAGGTCCTCGCCCAGCTGGATCTATGGAAAAACAGGGCAACCAACAAGCCAGGCGTCACGGTTCTGCCGCGCGAGCTGGACGAAGAAGTCGCCCGCCTCCATTTGGGAAAGCTGGAAGTCGAGTTGACCATCCTGAGCGACAAACAGGCTGCATACCTCAGCATTTCCAAAAACGGCCCCTTCAAGCCCGAAAATTACCGTTACTAAACTTAGGAGTACATCGATGAAAGACAAACGATATTTATTTACCTCGGAATCCGTAGGCGAAGGCCACCCCGACAAACTGTGCGATCAGCTGTCGGACGCGGTCCTCGACGCCTGCCTCACGGAGGACAAGGAAAGCCATGTTGCCTGCGAGTGCTTTACCACGACGGGCATGGTACTCGTCGGCGGAGAAATCACCACCAACACCTATGTGGACATCCAGTCGCTTGCCCGCGAAGTGGTCAAGGAAATCGGCTACACCGATCCGGACTACGGCATAGACTACGAATCCATGGCCATCCTCAACACCATCCACTCGCAGTCCCAGGACATCAACCAGGGCGTTGCCGGTCACGGGCTCAAGGAATACGAAGGCCTGCAAGGAGCCGGCGACCAGGGGATGATGTTCGGCTTCGCCTGCAACGAAACCCCGGAGCTTATGCCCGCGCCCATCATGTTTGCCCACAAACTGCTGCACAAGGCAACCGAGCTGCGCAAATCCCGCATCATACCCTGGCTGCGCCCGGACGCCAAAAGCCAGGTAACCTTGGAATACGACGGACATAAGCCGATTCGCATCGACACCATCGTCGTATCCCACCAGCACGATCCCGATATTTCCCACGAGACCATCAAGGAAACCGTCATCGAGCAGATCATAAAGGTCGTGCTGGAACCCACCGGCCTCCTGGACTCCAAGACTAAATTTTTCGTTAACCCGACCGGGCGTTTCGTCATCGGCGGCCCCAAAGGCGATTCAGGCCTTACCGGCCGCAAGATAATCGTGGATACCTACGGCGGCATGGGCAGGCACGGCGGCGGCGCGTTCTCCGGCAAGGATCCGTCAAAGGTAGACCGATCGGCAGCCTACATGGCGCGCTACGTAGCCAAAAACATCGTGGCGGCCGGCCTTTGCGAACGCTGCGAAGTACAGCTGGCATACGCCATCGGCGTACCCTTCCCCGTATCGGTGATGATCGATACCTTCGAGACCGGCAAGGTCTCGGAGCACCTGATAATAGACGCGATCAAGAAAGTATTCGACCTGTCGCCGGCGGGCATCATCAAGACCCTCGACCTGAAGCGGCCGATTTACCTTAAAACCGCCGCCTACGGCCACTTTGGCCGCGACGGCTTCAGTTGGGAAAAAACCGACAAGGTCGCCGAGCTCAAGAAAGCCATGCAGTAATCCAACGGCAGCCGTTTGTTACTATTTATTAACATAATCCGAAGCCCGCGGGGCTTCGGATTTTTTTTGCCTGCACCCAAAACCCCATCGCCCCCGGATTGGCGTTTCGCCCGCTAAGACGGCTGATTTTCCTTGACAAACGCAAAATCCAGAGCCAGAATAAATGTTCACCGAAACCGGACACAAAAACCCGCCAGGACGTTTCTACCAAACGAAGCAGCCTGAATGTTTTTGAATGCCCAAACATATCTATGGAGGCACAAATGAAAAGACTTTCATGCGCAATCCTCGCTTTATTCCTGGTCGCCGGCGCTTCATACGCCGAGCCCATCCCGCTGGACTTCTGGCATGCCATGACCGGCAAAAACGCCGAGAATGTCCAGCTGCTGGCCGATAAGTTCAATGCCAGCCAGACACTCTACAAGGTTAATCCCGTATTCAAGGGATCGTACATCGAAACCATGAATGCGGGCATCGCGGCATACCGCGCGAAATCCGCTCCCGCCATCATCCAGATATACGAAGTTGGGACTGCGACCATGATGTCCGCCAAAGGCGCCGTCAAGCCGGTGTACCAGCTCATGAAGGAAACCGGCCAGAAGTTTGACCCGAAAATCTACATTCCCACCATCACCAGCTACTATTCTACCTCCAAGGGCGAAATGCTTTCCCTTCCGTTCAATTCCTCGACGGCGGTAATGTATTATAACAAGGACGCATTCCGCGCCGCCGGCCTCGATCCCGAAAAGCCGCCGGTCACCTGGCCGGAATTCTTCGAAACAGCCAAAAAGCTCAAGGCATCGGGCATGGAAGGCGGATTTTCCACCAACTGGATTTCCTGGATACAGCTGGAAAACTTCTCTGCATGGCATAACCAGCCCTTCGGCACCAAGTCGAACGGCTTCGACGGCCTCGATACCGAGCTCGTATTCAATACGCCCCTGACCCAAAAGCACCTGGAGACCATCTACCAGCTGAGCAAGGAAAAAGTGTTCATCTACGGCGGACGCGAAAACAAGGCCAACCCGCTCTTTACTTCCGGACAGGTAGGCATGCATTTCGAGTCCATCGGCGGCTATGCCAACTTCAAAAACACCTGCAAGTTCGACTTTGGCGTCGCACGCCTGCCGTACTACCCCGAAGTCGCGGGAGCCCCACAGAACTCGATTATCGGCGGAGCCAGTCTCTGGGTGTTCGGCGGCAAGTCCAAAGATGAGTACAAGGGAGTCGCCCAGTTCTTTACCTTCCTTTCCACCCCGGAAATCCAGGCTCTTTGGCACCAGAACACCGGCTATCTGCCGATTACGACGGCTGCCTACGAGCTGACCAAGTCCCAGGGATTCTATAACGCCAACCCCGGTCCGGAGATCGCGATTAAGCAGCTGCTTAACAAAGCACCAACCAAAAACTCAATGGGTATACGCTTTGGCTATTTTGCCCTAATCCGCGAAGTGGAAGATCAGACCTGGGAGGACATCCTTGCCGGTAAATTATCCGTAAAGGACGGCCTGTCCAGAATGGTTCTCTACGGAAACGCCCAGCTCCGCGAGTTCCAGAAGCTGAACAAGTAAGTCGCTTCGAACCTTAACACAGCGGGGTCGGTCCCAGGATCGACCCCGTATCTTTAGCCCAGGACTATGACAGATGGCTCAACAATATGAATTCAAGTCCAAGGTTCTACCATACCTTCTTGTGATCCCTCAAATGGTAATCGTCTTCGTGTTTTTTTTCTGGCCTTCGATTCAAGGCCTGTGGCAGTCATTTTTCCTGCAGGACCCCTTCGGCGGAACAATGATATTCGTCGGTCTTGATAACTATACGAGACTCTTTACGGATCCTTCCTACTCCTATGGCGAGTCTTTTAGGGTATCCGTGGCCTTTGCGGTGGCTGTCGCTACGCTTTCGATGTCACTTGCCTTGTTTTTAGCGACGCAAGCCAACAAAAAAATACGCTTTTCCGCATTCTATAAGACAATGCTGATCTGGCCATACGCTGTGGCTACAATGGTAGCCGGCGTTTTGTGGCTGTTCATGTTCAATCCAAACGTGGGCGTATTTGCCTGGTTCATGAAGCACAAACTGGGAATTGAATGGCAGCACCTGCTCAATTCCAATCAGGCTTTTCTGCTTGTAACCCTTGCGGCCAGCTGGAAACAGATTTCATATAATTTCGTCTTCTTTCTCGCCGGACTCCAGAGTGTCCCTAGCGATCTTATCGAAGCGGCTTCCATAGATGGAGCCGGCCCCTTTCAACGATTCTGGAAAATTATTTTCCCCCTGCTTTCCCCAACCACTTTTTATCTCCTTGTTATGAACCTTGTGTATGGCTTCTTCGAGACTTTCCCCATTATTCACCAGGTAACCGCCGGTGGACCAGGCAAATCCACAAGCATACTGGTGTACAAAGTCTGGCGCGACGGAGTCATCAACCTTGATCTTGGAGGCTCATCCGCCCAGTCTGTCATGCTCATGATCATGGTTATAGGTTTAACGATTGTTCAGTTCCGCTTTATCGAGCGGCGCGTGAACTACTAGGAGTAGTAAAATGATCGAACATAAGGGTCTGCGGCGTTTTCTGCCGCATATTTTCCTGATCGTAGCTATAGTAATTCTGCTTTTTCCTATATGGCTCGTCTTTGTGGCCTCTACCCATACTAGCGCTGAAATTCTGGCTGCTCCAATGCCCCTGAAACCGGGTTCGCATTTTTTGGAGAATTATAAGCAGGCAGTGATCGATGGAAACAAAAATCTCGGTACTTCGGCGCTTACCATGATGAAGAACTCGCTCATTATGGCTTTGGGTATTTCGACAGGAAAGATAGTAGTATCCCTTTTAGCAGCCTTCGCAATTGTTTTTTTTAACTTTAAGCTTAGAAAATTTTGTTTTTGGGCAATTTTTGTTACCTTGATGCTTCCCGTTGAAGTACGAATAATGCCTACCTACAAGGTAATTTCGGATCTAGGAATGCTCAACACCTATGCCGGATTGATTCTTCCCATGATTGTGTCCGCGACGGCAGTTTTCCTGTTTCGTCAATTCTTTATGCAAATCCCAAGGGAAATTGCGGAGGCTTCCCAGATAGACGGAGCCTCGCCCATGCAATTCTTTTGGCACATTCTGCTTCCAATTACCCGTACGCCGATAGCCGCCATGTTTGTAATCCAGTTCATCTATGGTTGGAACCAGTACTTATGGCCGCTCCTGATAACCACAAAACAGGAATACTACACAATTCTAATCGGAATTAACCGTATGCTGTCAGGTGCTGACGTTCTTATAGAATGGCAGGTCGTAATGGCCACAACGTTACTAGCCTTGATTCCTCCAGCTCTTGTTGTCGTAGTAATGCAGAAACAGTTTATAGCGGGCATGACGGACCGCGAGAAATAATGGATAAGACATCGAGCCTACAACTCGATGTCTTCAATTGTTTCACGTGGAACATTTACTTCAAAACTTTATATCCTGCAAATTGTTTCACGTGGAACAAAAAAGGGCGGTCAAGACTTGCTTGACCGCCCCTCTAATTAGAATACAAATAACTTAGTGCACGTGCCTCAATCTTCGCCCGTCGACTGTACTGGCTTATCGTTTGATAAGTCTTCTGTGTCTATCGGCTCGCCGCTTTCTTCACCGTCGCTGCTGAGTACTGAATCATCTATAAGCGATGCCTCAACAAGCAGCGGATCGATAGACTCGTTTATAATCCTGTCTATTCCCACCACAAATGCCGGCAAGTCGATGTTGACGATTCGCACACCGCGAGCGCTCTTGCCGCAGAGTCGAACATCGGCGGCACTCAGCTTTAAGGTTTTGCCCTGGCTGGTGATTACGATAGCCTCATCCTGCTCTTTAAGCGTGATTGCTCCAACAATTTCACCTGATTTTTCATCGGGATCGTAAATCCTCTGGCCTCTGGTAGCGCGGCCGTGCTTATTAAAGTTATCAAAGTCGGTACGCTTGCCATAGCCATGCTCGCTGATCAGGAGCATTTGTTCATCCGGAGCGACCCGCAACATGGCGGTCAGCTCATCGGCATCGGTCAGCTTAATGCCGCAGACACCCCGGCTTCCACGGCCCATGGACCGCACATCGGATTCCTCGATACGCAGTGCCTGTCCCTGCCTGGTTATCAGCACCACCTGATCGGTGCCCGAGGTCTTAACCGCTGCCACCAGGGTATCGCCTTCATCCAGATTGATTGCGATAATCCCGCGGGTTTTTGCATGAACAAACTCGCTGGTAGCCACTTTCTTTACCACGCCGCGCAGCGTTCCCAGGAACAGGAACACGTTCTCGGTAAATGCAGCCAAATCCACGACAGCCGTTATCTCTTCGTTGGCACCGATGGCCAACAAGCTCTTTATGTGCGACCCGCGGGCCGTGCGCGAGGCTTCCTGGATTTCATGTACCTTGAGCCAGTAAGCTTTACCTGCCGTTGTAATAAACATGATGTAATCATGCGTATTAGCTATAAAAAGCTGCTGTACAAAGTCGTCATCCAGCAGGGAAGCTGAATTAGAACCTTTTCCACCTCGGCTTTGGCTTGTGTAGGCGCTTACGGGTACACGCTTGATAAAACCTTTGTTGGAGATAAGAATGACCATTTCTTCTTTTTTGATCAAATCTTCTATATTAAAAGCTTCCACTTCGTCATTCATGATCTCGGTGCGGCGTTTGTCACCATATTTACCGGCAACTACGGCAGTCTCGGCCTTTACCACGCCAAGCACTTTCTCCGGGTGGGCAAGCAAATCCTTCAGATACTCGATTCGTGCACGTACTTCAGCCAGCTCCGCTTGCAGCTTTTCGATCTCAAGGCCGGTAAGGCGGCCCAGTCTCATGTCGATGATGGCCTGGCACTGAACTTCGGAAAGCGAGAATCGCTCCATCAAACCCAGTTTAGCCGCGTCTACGTTGCGGGATGCCTTGATGATGCGTATAACTTCGTCGATATTCTGGATGGCTATAACGAGGCCTTCCAGGATATGCGCGCGTTCCTCGGCCTTGCGCAGCTCATAGCGGGACCTGCGCATGATTACGTCTACCCTATGGTCTACGAAAGCCTTGATCAGGTCCTTGAGCGTAAGCAGCCTGGGCCTGCCGCCAATAAGCGCCAAATTGATAACGCCAAAGGTCGACTGCAGGGGTGTATGCGCAAACAGCTTGTTTAAAATAAGCTTGGTTATGGCTGTCTTCTTAAGCTCGATAACGATACGCATGCCGTCGCGGTCGGATTCATCGCGCACGTCGGCGACGCCTTCCACGACTTTGTCGCGCACGAGCTCGGCTATTTTAGCTACAAGATTGGCTTTATTCACGGCATAGGGAATCTCGGTAAAGATTATCTGCTCTTTGCCGCCCTTGAGGGTTTCAATATTGAACTTGCCGCGAACATGCAGTTTGCCCCGGCCGGTAACATAGGCTTCTTTTATGCCGCGACGGCCGAATATGATGCCGCCCGTAGGAAAATCCGGTCCTTCCACATGCTCCATGAGACCTTCGATAGTTATCTCGGAATCATCGATGTATGCGGCAATAGCGTTGTTTATCTCGTTCAGGTTGTGCGAGGGCATATTCGTAGCCATACCCACGGCGATACCCGAGGATCCGTTTATAAGCAAATTGGGAATGGCCGAAGGGAGAACGGAAGGTTCCCTGAGGCTCTCGTCGTAGTTGGGTACAAAATCGACCGTATCCTTGTCCAGGTCGGAGAGCATCTCGTCGCCGGGCTTGGAAAGCTTGGCCTCGGTATAACGGCTGGCAGCAGGCGGATCACCGTCCACCGAGCCGAAATTTCCCTGCCCATGCACCAATGGATAACGCAGGCTGAAGGTTTGGGCCATGCGAACCAAGGCGTCGTACAGCGACAGATCGCCGTGCGGATGGTACTTGCCCATCGCGTCACCGGTAATACGCGCGCTTTTCTTGGTTGCGGCACCCGGCTTAAGCCCAAGCTCGTCCATCGCGTAGAGCAAGCGCCTATGCACCGGTTTGAGTCCGTCGCGCGCATCGGGCAGTGCCCGGCTTACGATTACGCTCATCGCGTAGTTCAGGTACGCTGTCTTTACTTCTTCCTCTATGGGAACCTGTATCGTTTTTCCTGTTTGTTCTGCCATGTTACACGTCCAGATTCGAGACCGATAGCGCGTTCTCTTCTATAAATTTTCTGCGAGGCTCTACCTGCTCGCCCATGAGAGTCGTAAACACCGACTCGGCTTCGACTACGTCTTCCATCTGTATCTGCATTATGCAGCGCCTGGCGGGGTCCATCGTGGTTTCCCACAGCTGGTCGGGATTCATTTCGCCCAGACCCTTGTAGCGCTGTATCTGTACTTTCTCGGGATCTTTGCCGCTTTCTTTTAATATCCTGTCTTTCTCGATATCGTCATAGGCATATTGAATCTTCTTGTCGATGACTATTTTATAGAGAGGCGGCATTGCCAGGTACACATTTCCCTTGGAGAGCAATTCGGTCATATAGCGGTAGAAAAACGTCAGCAGCAAGGTCCTGATGTGCGAACCGTCAACGTCGGCATCCGCCATGATGATTACCTTATGGTAGCGCAGTTTGCTGATATCGAAATCCGCGCCTATGCCGCAGCCCAGACTCTGGATTATAGGCTGCAGCTTGTCGTTGCCTATAACCTTGTCGATGCGCGTCTTTTCCACATTCATCATCTTGCCCCAGAGCGGCAGTATCGCCTGGAAGGTTCTATCCCGGCCGCCTTTTGCCGATCCGCCTGCGGAGTCGCCTTCCACTATATATATCTCGCATTTCGTGGGGTCTTTCTCGGAACAGTCGGCCAGCTTGCCCGGAAGCCCGGAACTTTCAAGCAGGGACTTGCGCCTGGTAAGCTCGCGTGCCTGCCTGGCGGCGATACGCGCACGCGCTGCCAACACGGATTTCTCTATTACCTTCTCGATAACCTCGGGATGCGTCTCGAAGTACAGTATAAATTGATCGGTGCAGAGCGAATCGACTATTCCCTTTACCTCGGTGTTTCCCAGCTTTGTCTTGGTCTGCCCCTCGAACTGCGGGTTTTGCACCTTTACCGATAACACTGCGGTAAGGCCTTCCCGGGCATCATCGCCGGACAAGGTATCCTCAAGTTTCTTAACAAACTTGGATTTCTTGAAATACTCGTTCAGTATCTTGGTAAGCGCGTTCTTGAAGCCAAGCAGGTGAGTTCCGCCTTCGCGCGTATTGATGCCATTAACGAAACAGAACATGCTCTCGCTGAACGAATCGTTGTACTGGATGCCAACTTCGACTTCGACTTCATCTTTGAGCCCGGAAAAATAAATCGGCTCATCATGAAGAACGGTTTTGTTCTTGTTCAAATATTGAACAAACTCGCGCAAGCCGCCTTCGAACTTAAACTCATGCACTTTGGGCGTAGAAAGCCTGTCGTCCGTCAGAGTAATTAAAAGACCTTTATTGAGGAAGGCGAGCTCCCTGAGCCTGTTAGCCAGAACATCATAACTGTAGATTGTGGACTCAAAAATCGTTGAGTCGGCGCAGAACGTTACTTCAGTTCCCCGCTTGTCCGTGGTGCCGATTTCCTTTACGGCGTCAACGGGAATGCCCGTCTCGTAACGCTGAATATGTATCTTGCCTTCATTGAATACTTTTGCCTCGCACCAGGAAGAAAGAGCATTTACTACGGATACGCCGACGCCATGCAGACCACCGGATACCTTATATGAGTTCTTGTCGAACTTTCCGCCTGCGTGCAGCTTGGTCATGACAAGTTCCAGGGCGCTGACGCCTTCCTCAGGATGAATACCCGTCGGGATTCCGCGTCCATTGTCGGTAACGCGAACGATTTCGTTCTTTTCGAGTACTACATCGATCTGGGTACAGTGACCTGCAAAAGCCTCGTCGATGGAATTATCGACTACTTCATAAACCAAATGATGCAATCCGTCCAAACCGGTTGAACCAATATACATTCCCGGACGTTTTCTAACAGCCTCAAGGCCTTTTAAGACTTGGATACTGTCAGCTGAATAATTCGATTCCATGGGTTTATCCGAAGGGTAAGGGATGAAAAAGCGTATAATTGCTTTTCCAGAAAGAAAAAAGAAGCTGTTGTGCGAGAGCAGATTATATCTTTTCTATAGAAAAAAGTAAAGGACAACAGGGCTTTTAAACCTTAAGCTCTATAATGTGCATAAGCTGTGGAAAAAGTTCTATTTCTTTATAAGAAAACAAAGAAGCGCACTTGCCTATTTTTCTTGCAAAATTAACAGCAGGAGGTGAATTTTTTAAGTCTATACATAGTAAGTCTTTAAAAATACGCTACATAGTTATTAAGTACTTTTTCTTAAATAGTGTCCCTATATTTTTATTATTTTACCACTGTACAGTATTAATTCTATGATATAAATTGTGGATAACCTGTTGGAAGATATAGTATAAGCTGTGGGAGACCAAAGAATATGGACAATTGGGACTATTCCGTTTTCTGGCAGGAAGCCATGAAACAGTTCGAGGAAGAACTGAGCCAGCAGGAATACTCTATGTGGTTCAATATCACCTACTACTCTTCCACCCAGGAAACCCTGTGCATTGGAGTACCGTCCGTTTTCTTTAGAGATCAACTGGCTAAAAACTACCAAAGAAAGATAGAAGAAAAGCTTTTTGAGCTTTCCGGGAAGCGATTGCTCATAGATTTTCTTGTTCAAAAACCCGAGGACAAAACATCCACAAAAAAAAGCTCCGGTTCCGATACAACTAAAACTGCCAGTTCAACACCCCAAACAGCAGCCATATTGGCACAAAACGCTCAAAAGCCGTTGCAAGCCAAGACTCCGGAAAAGCATCCTCAGATGCGGCAGGATTTTATATTCGAGAACTATGTGGTGGGCGAAAACAACTCGTTTGCGGCCAACGCTGCCATGGCTATAGCCACCAATCCGGGTACCGCATATAACCCTTTCCTTATATATGGCGGAGTTGGACTTGGAAAAACCCATCTGATGCAGGCCATTGGCAATCGTGCCTGGAACCTGAATCCCAAGCTTAAAATAATATGCGTTTCTTCCGAAGATTTTACCAACGACTTTATCGATGCCATACATTCCAATAAACTGTCTGCCTTCAAGAACCGCTACAGGTCCGTGGATATTCTGCTTGTGGACGATATTCACTTTTTCCAGAACAAGGAAGGTTTCCAGGATGAAATGTTCTACACCTTCAACGCTCTGTACGATGGCAACAAGCAGATGGTTTTTACCTGTGACAGACCGGCTTCGGAATTAAAAAACCTGACCGATCGGCTTCGAAGCAGATTCGAACGCGGCTTGAAGGTGGACCTGCAGCCGCCCAATTATGAAACACGCTACGCGATTCTAAAGAAGAAAACGGATATTTCTAAAATAAACATCCCTAATGACGTAATCGATATAATTGCCCGAAACGTTTCGACCAATATCCGGGACCTTGAATCTACTCTTATAACCCTGGGTGCTTATATTGATATTTCAAAGAAAGAAGTATCCCTGGAAGTAGCTCAGCAGCTTCTAAAAGATGTTTTTAACCAAACCCGCCATGGAAACGTATCGATAGAACATATAATCAGAGCTATTTCCGATTATTTCAATGTGTCAAGCAACGATATGAAAGGCAAAAAAAGAACCCAGAAAATTGTTTTCCCAAGGCAGGTTGCCATGTACATAGCCCGTGAAATTACCGAATATTCTACAACCGAGCTGGGCCTTGAATTCGGGGGACGCGACCACACAACCGTCATGCATTCGTGTCAAAAAATCGACGAGCGCCTAAAAACCGATCCAACACTCGAAGTAACCATACAAAAGCTGATACAGGTTATAAAACAAGCCAGCATTAAAACATAATTATAGGGAACCACGAAAAACTTCAGTTTTGCGAGTTTGACCAATAAGATACCTGATTCCTGTTAGGATTCAGCGAGGCAGTTCTGATAACCATAGGGTTATTAGAGCTGCCCTATAAGTGGTGGATATTCCCTGTATAAACGTGTATAAACGATGCCTTATTGTTGGCAAGTTTCAGGGCTTGTTGATATTGTTGATAAGATTGCTAAATTCCGGCCGATTTGTCCCTAAAATAATTTGACTACCCATAATGAATTATTTCGTTTGTTCACATAAAATATTCCTCTATTACTATAACTACTGTTTATATAAAAGAATTTATTAATATAGAAGCTGTTTTCCCCGTCAGTGCCATTGCACTGTTTGTTATTGCTTTTTAGCCAATTTCTATGGTACTATACAGACAGTCCGGATATATGAGGTGATTCATGAAGTTTACGTGTGAAAAAGCTATCTTTCAGAAAGAAATATCTGTTGCGCAAGAAATCATATCTTCAAGAAATGCAATATCCGTTGTTTCCAATGTTTATCTTGAGGCTAATGAAAACACCTTAATTATACGTGCCACGGACATTAAAATCGGCTTTGAAACAAAAATCCCTATTGATATTATGGAGAATGGTACCTGTACCGTTTTTTGCGATAAATTATCCGCGATTTTGGCAAGCATACCCGACGGCATGATTGAAATCGAACATAAAGATAATAAAATGTTTATCAAACCCAGTTTTAAAAAAGCTCAATTCAGCCTTAAGACCATTTCCAGCGAACAGTTTCCGCAATTGCCTACGATAGACGACGAGAAGTATTTTGCGGTTGCATCCAGTGATTTTAAAAATATGATCCAACAAACCGTTTTTGCCGTCTCGGATGATGAAACCCGCTACTTCATGAATGGCGTGCTTTTTGAAAAAAAAGAAAACAACCTTATCATGGTCGCGACCGATGCTAAACGATTGGCATTCATAAAAATGACCTCGGATAACGTACCCGAATTCAAGGCCATAATTATTCCGCCTAAAATATTGTCCCTGGTTCTAAAGCGCGCTTCGGCCGAAGGACAGCTATTTTTGGCGGTTAATGAAAAAACTATTTTCATAAAATTCGGCATGTACACTTTGAGTTCCGTTTTGATAGACGGCCAGTTTCCTAATTATCAAAAAGTAATACCCGAATCGCAAAAATATTCCGTCATAATCAAAACCGCCGATGTACTGGATGCTCTGCGGAGGGTTTCTCTATTCGTCGAACAGAAATCACGGAGAGCTTTTTTTACCCTGAGCGAAAACAGAATCGTTATATCTTCCGAGGATACCGAGATAGGTACGGCGCGCGAAGAAATTACCTGCGCGTATGAAGGTCCGGAAACCGTAATCGCTCTCAACTACAAGTGCATCGAAGATCCGCTTAAAGTAATCGATTCGGAAGAAATAGAAATAATGTATACCGAGAAATCCCGTGCGCTGACTATCAGGGCTGTTAACACCGAAGATTGCTTCCATATACTGATGCCCATGACGACAGACTGACGTCTCCATGGCTTTTTCCACCATTGCTACAAATAATTACAGGAATCTAAAAGACGGCGCCGTGGAAACAGGCGCCTCTTTTATTTTTTTCGTCGGAGAAAACGCCCAGGGAAAAACAAACATATTGGACGCTCTATACACGCTTTGCTACGGAAATTCCTTTCGGGAAAAAAACGACAGGAATTTGGCCCGGCTTGGAGAAAAAGACTGGGCGCTCAGCGGAAAAACGGTAGATGCCTTGGGCGGAACGGGAAATGCTTTTGTCCTTGAAAACAAGTATGAGGTATGCTGGAAAAACGGATTAAAGACCATAAAGGAAAACGATAAAGCGGTATACGACAGGAAGTTTTTGGTTGAAAAAAACCCCGCTATCGTTTTTTGCCATGACGATATCGAATTTGCGTATGGTGAACCTGAGAGGCGAAGATTTTTTTTTGACCAAACCGCCAGCCTTATTTCGCCCTCGTACATAGATTCTTTTCGTAATTACAAAAAAATAGTAAAAATGCGCAATTCCGCCTTAAAAACCAAGGATGCCAGGCTGCTTGATGTTTTGGATATTCAGTTGATTTCGTATGGCCTTATTTTACAGAATTATAGAGCATCGCTGGTTAGTGCTTTTAACGAGACGTTTTCGAGCAGGTTTGAAGACGTGTCCCTTTTGGGGGAAGAAGTATCCGTGGAATACCGGCCCTCGTGGACCGACGAACGGGCAGAAAACCTTCAGAGCTTTTTATTGGAATCCAGGGAGCGGGATTTGGCCATGGGCATGTCTTCCAGCGGCCCCCACCGGGATAAATATTTTTTTACCGATAAAGACGGCGATTTTTCCGGCAGGGCATCCACGGGGCAGAGACGCTTGCTGGCATTGACTTTGCGCATAGCCCAGTCCGAGTTTTACACAGCATCATGCAGCCGCCTGCCAATACTGCTCCTTGATGACGTATTACTGGAATTGGACCAGGAAAAAAGAAAAAGGTTTATGGGAAATCTTCCTAAAAACAGCCAGGCATTTTTTACATTCTTGCCGGACGAACCTTATAGGGATTATCTTTCTGAAAATACTCTAGTATACTGGACAAAAGATGGCCAATTCACCGATACGAAAAGCTTCTGAACTGCTGGCCTCCATACTTCCCGCGGAAAGCATGGACAAGACCAATATGTGGTCGGAATTTTTTAGATCCTGGAAATTTATCGCCGGTGAACGATTCTGCGTGCATGCCAAACCGGTCGATGTCAAAAACGGAATAGTGATAGTCGAAGCAGATCATCCAGGGTGGATACAGTTGATGCAATTCGAGCAGAATCAGATGCTTAAAAAGTTCCAGAATAATTTTCCCGAACTTAAACTTCGCGGAATCGCGTTTAAAATAAAAAACGAGGCGGCGGAAGCGAAGCAAAAGCCTCCGGAAATCCGGGACGATAGCGAGAATGAAAAACAAAAAGCCGCGCAGACCAAAGACTTGAAGCACTCGTCCGTACGGGAAGTCTTGGATACGGTACAGGATCCGGGTTTTAAATCCGTATTGGATTCGCTGGCTGCAACCCTGGAAGATGAAAACAAGAAACGAAGCAAAAGAAAAGGATAAGGCATGGAAATCAACGAAGAAACGATAGGCGCGCTGGCTATCAGCCAGGCTGACATACTCAACAGGATAGCCTCGGACCTGGGTATCAGGGTGAGTCAAGTGACAGCGGTCGTAGAGCTTACTTCCGAAGGAAGCACGGTACCGTTTATCAGCCGCTATAGAAAAGAAAGAACGGGTAATCTCGACGAGGTGCAGGTGCGCGACGCCGTGCACAAGCATTCTTCGTATACAAACCTCGAAACGAGGCGAATAGAAGTGATACAGGCGATTTTTGGACAGGGCAAGCTTTCGGCCGACCTGTTCAAGAATATTAATAAATGCCAAACCTTGACGGAGATAGAGGACATTTACGCGCCGTACAAGAGAAAGAAAAAAACTCGGGGCATGGCCGCGATCGAGAGAGGTTTGGAACCCCTCGCGGAGATAATGCTCGTGGAAACCACCGAAATCGTGCGGGTTCGCGCAGCGGAATTCGTAAAAGAAAATAGCGAGAAGCCGGAACTTAGCTTAGCTAGCGTAGAAGATGCGCTGCAAGGCGCAATCGATATTATCGCGGAGCGAATATCCCAGAATCCGGAAAACAGGGCAGCCATAAAACGGCTGTATATGCGGGAAGGATACCTTGTCGTAAAAGGAATAGACGATAAAAAAAAGGAAGCCAGCACCTATCAGATGTACTGGGACTACAAGGAACCTCTCGCTTCGCTTAAGCTTCATCGCGTGTTGGCGGTAAATCGCGGCGAACGTGAAGAAGAATTAACGGTAACTCTGGATATCGACGAAGACGGAGCGGTTGTCTGCCTGCTGGATCGCTATATGGCGCTTAACGACTATTATAAGACTGCCGTGGACGAATCGGTTCGCAGGCTGCTTTCTCCGGCGGTTTTGCGGGAGATCCGCTCGGAAGCCACGGATAACGCCGACGGCCACGGGATTCACGTGTTCAGCGAAAACCTGAAAAACCTGCTTATGTCTCCTCCGATAAAAGGCACCAGGATTCTGGGTATCGATCCGGGTATCAGAACCGGTTCGAAATGCGCGGCAATAGATGAAACCGGAAAATTCCTTTCATATTTCCTTATCAATCAGGAGACGAAACCGGAAGATTCCAAGAGGCTCGTAGCCAAGGCCATCAAGGAATTTTCGCTGCAGCTGATCGCGATAGGCAATGGAACCGCCGGCCAGGATGTCGCTAGAATAGTCGCGGAGACAATAGCGGAAAACTCGCTGGACATAAAGTTTACCATGGTAGACGAAGACGGCGCGTCCGTCTATTCGGCAAGCGATGTGGCGCGGGAGGAGTTCCCGGAGCTTGATCTGACGATACGGGGAGCTATCTCCATTGGACGCCGTTTGCAGGATCCGCTGGCTGAGTTGGTTAAAATCGACCCGAAATCCATTGGCGTAGGTTTATATCAGCATGACGTCAACCAGAAACGATTGTCGGAAACTCTCGATGAGGTTGTTGGCTCCGTGGTGAACAAAGTGGGCGTAAATATCAATACCGCCAGCTTTTCGTTGCTCAAGTACGTTTCCGGCATCAATACGTCGCTGGCCAAGAAAATAGTCAAGTTTCGGGATGAAAACGGCAAGATAAAGAATCGCGATCAGCTTAAAAAAATATCCGGAATGGGTGAAAAGACCTTTGAGCAGTGCGCGGGGTTCATGAAAATACCGGAGAGTCCTAATCCCCTGGACAATACCTGGGTACATCCGGAGAACTATGCGTTGGCCAGTGAAATTTTGCCGATTGCCAAGGGAGGCGCGGATCCGAGCAAGGAACAGCGAAATGGGCTTAAAGAAAAATATACGGTTGGAGACGCGACCATAGACGATATACTATTGGAATTGAAAAAGCCCAATCGGGATCCGCGGGATGACTTGCCCAAGCCGATTATGCAACAGGGAGTTCTGGTTTTCGCCGATCTTCGCGAGGGCATGAAAGTTATAGGAAAAGTAAAAAACGTAGTGGATTTCGGCGCTTTTATCGATATTGGAATAAAAGAAAGCGCGCTCATCCATGTTTCGGAAATGGCAGACAAGTTTATAGAAGACCCTATGGATGTGCTGAAAGTAGGCGACGTTAAGGAATTTATAATTATTTCGCTGGATATAATAAGAAAACGCATCGGGCTTTCCCTAAAAAGCGAACGGCGCGAAACTGCGGGTGGAAACAAAGCGATAGTTTCTCCGGTACAGGGAGTTCCGCATGCCGCCAGGAAAGTGGTAGCGCTCAAGAAGGCAGAACCCGTACGCGAGGATGATGGAACCAGTTATAATCCCTTTGCCGAGTTATTAAAAAACCGCAAATAGCTGAGGATAGCATGAGAACCCGACAGTGGTTTTCGTGCTGCCCATAAGTTTATTTGACAAGCCATGATACTGGGTTTAAACTATCTTTAAATGAAGCCAGGTAACGAAATCTCGGAATTCAGGGTTCTCATCGTTGAAAGCAGGGAAGGGCTTAGCGGAAACTATAGAAAAATCGTGCAGGAAATAGGAATGTCGGCCACCGTCGTCCAGAGCGGCGGCGATACTCTCCTGGCAGCCCAGGCTTCCAAATTCGAACTATGCGTCATCGATGACACGCTTCCCGACATGGACATAGAGACCCTCGTTTTACTGGCTCGGGAAAAAGAGCGAAGTTTGCCTCCATTCGTAATAATTTCCACCGATTCCGATTTTAGGTATGCGCTGCGCATGCTCAAGTTGGGGGCGAGGGATTTTCTTCTCAGGGATGACAGCTTTAAATCGCTTTTTCCCGAGACTTTGGCGCATGTTCGGCGGGAAATCGAAACCGAAACAAAGCTGTGGGAAACCGAACTGGCCTTGAAGCATACCGAGCGATTGTATAAAATCATCGCCGAGAATTTGACGGATGTAATTTTTATTTATGATACCGGGCTCGGAAGATTCTCATATATGAGTCCGTCGATTTTTAAGCTGTGCGGTGTCCATGACGATGCGGCGCTGAAAATGCCGATGTCGGATTTTATGGAAAGCGAAGAATTTCAGACTATCAAAAGCGACTTGGAAGAACGTATTGCCGCATTCAGGAACGGCAATGATTTGCGGAAATCCTCGTTGTACAGGGTTTCTGTCGTCCGAAAAAACAGACAGAGCATACGAGTCGATATTTTAACGACCCTGGTGTGGGCGGAAGACGGCAGCCTGGAGATTCTTGGCGTCGTCCGGGACGTCGAAGAGCGAGCCCGCATGGAAGAGGCGGTATTGGCATCGCTGAAGGAAAAAGAGATTCTTTTGCAGGAGGTTCATCACCGTGTAAAGAATAATTTACAAATGATAATAAGTCTCATAAACCTGCAGATACGCGGCATCCATGACGCCAAGGCAGAAACCGCGCTGCAGGACAGCCAGAACAGAATCCGGTCCATGGCCATGATACACGAACAGCTGTACAGGTCCCCGAGCCTCGCCGACATTCATTTTCCCGAATATGTCCAGAGTTTCGTGCCTATCCTGATGCAGTGTTCCGAGAAATCAATACGAGCCAGCTACGATATAGAAAATATAAGCCTGGCTCTCGATTTTGCCGTACCATGCGGGCTTATTTTAAACGAGCTGGTGATGAACGGAATAAAACACGCGTTTCATAAAACAAAAGACCCGGAAATTCGCATATCGTTCAAACACGACAGGGAAAACTCCTGCTATGTGTTCATTGTCGCGGACAATGGCCCGGGTTTGCCGTACGAGATTTTTCCCGATTGCGCCAAAAGCCTTGGTTTTACCCTGATAACGACGCTTGTAGAGCAGTTGTCAGGCAGGATGGAGATGGCAAGCAGCAATGGAGCGTGCTTTACCATGACATTCCCGGTGGGAGCCCAGCCGGGCTAGGACAAAAATCTGTCCTTTTGGATAAGCCTTGTTTCGCTTTGCCACCCAAGGCCGGATTCCCTAAATTCCGGGTTTTCGACGGAAATGACATCTCCCCGCTTAATCCTGAAAAATCCGCCGGCCATCGCGGCCGCATCATCTTTTTTCGCGGAAAACGGAATTCTGGTTTTTTGACCGCAGAGCAGGTAGCGTACCCGTCCGCCCTTATTGAGCATAGGTTCTGAAACAACCCGAAAAATCGATTCATCGTTAAAAGAGGGTAGTGCGGATTTGGAAAAAGCGAACCAGGTCATTTTGACGGCGTTTCGGTCCAGGCCGGCGGCGTCGGCTATTTTTTGAACCGAGTGCGGGATTTTCCAAAGGGATTCGTCATGACATGTGGCGACCGCGCTTGTTTGCACTATGCTGCAAACGGCGTTGGTGGTGCAGGGGCCGTGTATCCGGTATCCCTCTTCGCATAGATTATTGCGCAGTTCTATAAGGTCTCTGCTTGTGGACAATAATGAGGGCTCGATAATGACCATAAAACCGCTGTCGCTGAGCCTTGCCAGCGCGCTTTTTACAAGCCCCGTCCGAATGTCGATTCTGTCCGCCCGATTATGGGCGATTTCGTTTAGGCTGTGGCCGATTAGAATGAGATCGAACTCGCCCTCGGGGAGCGTATCGGCTCCGAGGTTTCCCTGCAGGCAGGCAACGCGCACTTCGCGTTGCATCACGTTACTTTTAAGTAACTCTTCGGCGATGTTCATGGCCGGCCGGGAAAGATCGAACAGGGTGATTTCGATAGCCGTTTGGGCCGGAAAGGGCAGGGACATGTATTCCATCACGCAATCCACGGCGGCGCAAGACATGGAGCCGGGGCCGGAGCCGAGATCCAGGATGCGCAATGGTCCGGAGGACCATCGCCGCAAAGCCAGCGGCTTTAAGGCAAGCTGACGAAGAGCCAGCTGCGCCTGCGCGTACGACACCGGCCAGTAATAGCTAAGATACGCGAGCAGGTAATCCTGTTCGTTCATGTACTCACGGTTTAGTATGCTTCTGTCGCCCGTTAACCCTCGCTGAAGGGCAAGTACTTTTTTTGCCATTTCCCCGGAAGTAATGGAATTTGCGGCTAAAACCCCGATGCATCTTTCCAGATTGTCCAGTCGCTGCTGCGGAATTTCAGGAATATAACTATTCATTGCGCTGCTCCCCGCGTTTTGGTATTCCGAATAAGCTCGTTGGTTTGTCCGAAAGAAGCCAGGAAAAAAATATGCCCTATCGCTGAAGGAAGAGCCTCATGCAGCAATTGCCGCAGCCCGGGGTTATTGGGATCCAGTGACTGAAGTTTCTCACCGAACTGAGACATTATAGGAGGCGTAACGGGAAAACGCGGGTCGTTCTGCAGTATCCGGAATTTTCGTTCCGCATTCAAGGCCGATGGTCCTTCCATATATTTACATAACGAAAACGACACATCGGCGTACTTGTCCCGCAGTCCTGAAAAGCCGAAAAGCCGGCAAACCAGCGGCCGGGCTTCGTAGACGGAACAATGGTAAGGGGTGGCGGCCAAATATAGAGGACATGTGGGACTGTCGGCCAATGAATCCAAAGGAGTCAAGCCGCCATGATGAATCGCCTCCGCCGTATCCCTGTTTTTCGAAATAAGAAAAGCTGCGATATAGGCGGCTTCGAGTGGAAGGATGTCGGGGACAAAACCGTGGCAGCATTTTCCGCATCCGAATGAGCAGCGAAAATCTACATTCAGGGTAAAGTCCCGTATCGCCCGGTCAGCGTCGCCATATAAAGCGGCAAGACTGATTAATTTCTCCTTGAGCAGCGATTCGGGAATCGTATCGATACAATGCATTGTTTCGGCTTTCCTTTTCCTGGTTTGGGGAAGCTTTAATAACCCTATTGGTTATCAGAGCTCCCCTTTAGTCGTACGCGAGGCGATGACGGCATGGTGAAGCGCTTCAGCCGTTTCAGGGGGCAGTTTTAGTATCCTGGCCAGGTACTCGGGTTGGGCCTCGGCGACCGCATCGAGGGATCCGAAAGTCTTCATTATAGTACGGGCGCGAACCGGACCGATACCCGGTATGCCTTCGAGTATAGGGAAATTGATGGCTTTGCTGCGCAGTTTCTGGTTCATGCCGGTAGCGAACCGGTGTGCCTCGTCGCGAATGGCCACGACGAGACGAAGCGCGGCCGAGTTTTTTTCCAGGACAATGGGTTCTTTGTCGCCGAACGGCCAGAGTTCCTCGTTTTCTTTTGCCAGCCCAACGACGGGAATATCAAGACCCAGGGCATCGAGCATGGCTTTGACCGCGTTTACCTGCCCTACGCCGCCGTCTATCAGTACGAGGTCGGGAGTGTCCGATTCACCGTTGGCTACGCGCGTGTAGTGGCGGGCGCTTGCTTCCCGCATCGCCCCGAAGTCGTCTATTTTGCCCTCGAGGCTTTTTATCTTGAATATGCGGTATTTTTTCTTGTCCGGTGCACCGTTTCGAAACGTTACCAGGGAGGCGACGGTATGCTTCCCCGAAAGCTGGGCAATATCGAAACCCTCAATCAATTCAGGCAGGGCTTCCAGATTCAAGACGAGGCGTAACGACTCCAGCGCTTCTATATCGCCGATTTCCCGTCTCCGCTTGACGATATCTTCCTTCGCATTGTGCTGGGCCATTGCCATCGCTGCGAGATGCCTCTTTTCGCTGGGCATCTCCAGCTGTGTTTGCGCGCCGAGTTCCCGCTTGAGGTATTCGCAGGCAAGTTCCAGACCTTCGGTGTTTCTTACGAACAGCGAAGGCGCGGGAAGGCGCTTGGCCGTAAAATATGCCACCATGAAGTGATCGACTGCCTCTACCGTGGAAGCGTAACAGCGTTCCCGAAACAGGTCTCGACCGACCAGTTTGCCGCCCCGCGCCTGGAACACGACGAAGGTAATCAGGGAGCCGTCGGCTTCCCAGGCTAAATAATCGCGATCGCCTTCGGAAAAATCTTCCATGCCGGAATCGCTCTGGAATGACTCTATAGCCTTTATCGCATCGCGAAGGTTGGCTGCCTGTTCGAATTGAAGATTTTCGGCTGCCTGGTTCATATCTTTATTGAGCGAGGAGAGCAAAACTTCCGTTTCGCCGGATAATAATGCAGCTACGCGTTCGACCTGGGCGGCATAGGCGATTTTGTCCGTTTTTCCGGCGCAGGGGGCGGAGCAGCGGCCTATATGAAAATACATGCACGGCGTATCGCGTTTCCGCAAAGTCTTGCAGCGCCGCAAGGGAAAAAGCCGGCGTATCAGATCCAGATAGCGGTCGATGATGTCCACGCTGGGGTAAGGGCCAAAATATCGGCTGCCATCGTTGATTATTCGCCTGGTTCTGAATACGCGCGGATATTCTTCATTCGTTATGCGAACTGAAGGATACGTTTTGCCGTCTTTCAGGTTAATATTGTATTTCGGGGAATTCCGCTTGATGAGGTTGTTTTCCAGCAGCAAGGCCTCATATTCGGTGCTTGTATGAATCCATTCAAGATTCGTGGCGCGGGAAACGAGGTGACGGGTTTTTACCTCCCGCTTCCCGGAAAAATAGGAGGCGAGTCTGGCTTTGAGGGATTTCGCTTTTCCGACATACAGCACCCTGCCTTCGTCATCCTTCCAGAGATATACTCCGGGCGTTTCGGGTGCCAATCGTGCGGTAGCGCGGAGTTGTTCGAATACTTTGTCTTTATTCTCATCCATATCGTTCGATAATAAGATATACCGAAGTACGCAAAAAGTGCATACTGTTACGTGCTGTATTGTACGTTTATCGAGATATTGGGGAACTATCAGCATGAAAGCTTGGGTATCGATGGATTTGAAAAGCATATTGCCTGTTTTTTTGCTTGTTTTAGCAGTATCGCTATATTCACAACAAAAAGAACTGGTAATCGACGCCGAATCGACTTCTTCCTCGTCGCCGGTCCAATGGGTGTTTTCCGATGTTCAGACCAGTAAAGGCCCGGTTAGCGGCCTGGAAATAAGCCTCGACCCCAAGGGGACGGCGACACAGGCAGATTTGCTGCTTGGCTTCGATGATGCGGCATTTAGCGATTCCGAGGGAAAATGGTTGATTTCGGCGGAAGGTACGGTAAGCTCTGCACTTGGCGACCAGGCTCGATTCGGAAGCGGGGCGGCGCAGTTTAAAGCTCCCCTAGGGAAGTTAAGCCTGCAACCGTCAAAATCTTCTATTTTTGCCTTGCCCATCCCTATCGGGGATTTTAGCATTGATTTTTGGTTGAAGCCCACGAGGGCGGAAAATGGCGAAATCATTTTTATTTGGAAGGCTTCCAGGCAAAACGCCAAGATCTGGGTTCCCCAGCAGGCCTCCTGCCTTATCGTAAAAAACAGGATCTCTTTTGGATTCTTGAATTTTTTCATGAATCCTTCCGGAAAGGACACATCGGTCAGCCTGCAAGGGAAAAGCCTGCTTGTACCCGGCCGATGGTCGCATCACAGCCTTCGTTTTGATTCGGAAAACGGCATGCTTGAGTACCTTATGGACGGCGTTCCCGAAGCTGTAACTTTTGTTACCAGCACCGGCAGGGAAGGGGATACGGTGTTTCCTTTGCTGGTGGGACCTTCCAGCCGATTGGAT
This sequence comes from Spirochaetota bacterium, assembly GCA_031402655.1. Lineage (GTDB taxonomy): Bacteria > Spirochaetota > Spirochaetia > Treponematales > UBA12059 > JANNSO01. The sequence continues at coordinate 59,124 of JANNSO010000094.1, forward strand.
CTTGGTTCGAATTATACTGGTTTGATGGATGATTTTCGCCTGAGTCCGGCGTTTCTGGAAGACAGTGCCGGCGCGAAGTACCGAAAAGCGGGCGGAAGCGCGGTTTCGCCTATATTTGATCTTGGATATACAAACTCGCAGATGCTGAGGATCGAACTAACATCGCGAGTGCGTGCGGAATCGGCGATTCAGTGTTTCTACCGGCTCAGCGATTTTACGGATTCCCGGTCCGAGGCGGACAAAGACTGGATTCCTTTTATACCGGGGAAGCCGATGGATAAAGCGGCCGGCCGTATTTTCGGACGATATATTCAGTTTAAGTTTCTGTTGTACCCCGATGCCAGCGGGGAAATTTCCCCGGTATTGACCAATGTAAGTGTACTGTACGAACCCGATTATCCGCCGCAGGCACCGGGTTCAATCGCGGCGCTTGGCGGAAACGGAAGAGTTTTACTGCGCTGGTCCGCGCTTACGGAAGATGATATTCGCGGATATGTAGTATACTATGGAACAGGTTCGGGAAATTATTATGGAACCGATGCGCTTGAGGGTTCCAGTCCCTTGAGTATCAAGGACCCGCACCAGCTTTCCATTGCGTTGAATGGTTTGACGAACGGGGTTTTATATTATTTTGCGGTCGTTGCCATCGACGCCGCCGATCCGCCGCATGCAGGCGAGTTTTCGCGCGAAGTAAACGCGCGACCTTCGAGGGTTAGTCCATGAGCGAAGAAAAGAAAATTTCGGACTTGATAGTACGATCGGAGAACGCGATGCGCCTGCGGGATTTTGATTCCGCCGAACGGAATGCAAGGAAATTACTGCTTGCCGAACCAACTTCCCAGGCCGCCCGGATGATCTTAGGCACTGTCTACCTTCGTACCAATAAAAACAATGATGCGCTTGCGGCATTTTCAAGCATTGTGGAAACGGATGCGAAAAATGTCCGCGCGCTGGAAGGCATGGCGATAGTCTACCTGAAATTAGGTCGGCCTATGGATGCGCTTTCGGCGCTCGAGCATGCCATCGATTACAAACCCACGGATGCCGAGCTTCTGTACAATCTGGGAAACACGCATAAGATGCTGGGAAACCTGCGAGCGGCCGAAATGTCATACGCCAAGGCGGTTGAAATAGATCCCAGCCACGTAATCGCCTATAACAACCTGGGCACAACATATTTAACCATGGGTGAGGCTAACAAGGCGGTTCAGATTTTCTGGAAAGGGCTTTCCGTCGATCCAAATTATCCTTCTTTCCATTATAACCTGGGGCTTGCCTACGAGAAGCTCGGAAAAATACCCGATGCCTTGAAAGAATATGAATCAGCGGTAAAAGGCAGGCCTGGCTGGATCGATGCCATGATTCGCTTTGGCGAATGCCTTGCGGGTACCGGAGAGAATAAGCGCGCAATCGACTTATTCTCCCAGATTATTACCATTGATCCGCTCAATGCCGCAGCAAGAAACGGTATAGGCCTTTCGTATGCGGAAGCAGGTAAACCCGACGAGGCGGTAAAATGGTTCCGAAAGGCGCTTGAGGCCGACCCGAAATTTCTGAAGGCCGCGATTAATATCCAGGATGTTCTGGAAAAGACAGGCAGGTATGCCGAGGCAGTCGGTGAAATCCAGGGTTTGGTCGATCTTATGCCGGACAATTTTGCCCTCCGAATCCAACTTGCAAGGCTGCTGCGCGCATTGGGTCACCTTGATCAAGCCCTGGAAGCGGTCAGCGAGGTTCTTCGCAGGTCACCCAACGATATCGAGGCGCTTAAGGTATATGGCTCTCTTTTGCAGGCAACGGGTAAACCGGACAAGGCAAGGATCGTTTACAGAAAGATAGTAAAGCTGGATCCAAGGCAGGCTTCCTTCAGGATTGAGCTGGCCAAGCTGAGCCGTGCCGCCGGGGATCCGAATGCGGCAATCAAGGAGCTGGAAGATTACCTGATATCCCGTCCCAAAGACAGGGACGCCCGCATTGAATTGGCAAGGGCCTTCAGCGACAAAGGCGATTATATCCATGCGCTTAAAATACTGCAGGAACTCAGCGCGGATCGCCCCGAGGACGCGGAAATATGGCTGGAGCTTTCCACTACCTACCAATCCATGGGGAATAAGGAAAAAGCAGTAGAGGCCGCCGACCATGTCGTGAACCTGCGCGGAGCGCGAGGCAAGGCCGAAGACATGGATGGCTTAAGCGATTCCCTTGGGACATACGAAAAAGCGGTGCGGGCTTATTCCATAGATATGAAAGAGGCATGGGACAGGAATATCTCCGTGTTGCGCGACGCTCTGCGCGCCGAAGAAAAAGCCGAAGCCGATGTTGAACAGGCGGCTTCCGATGAAACCGATACCATGCTGTCGCTGCTTCGATCCGAATCCATTCCCATAGAGGAAGCGGATGAACTTTTATTCCTGAACGAGCGCGAGGAGCCGCTGGACGTGGACGAGGCTTTTGAAGACGAGCCGATGCTCGAAGAGGAAGATGTTAAACCTAAAATCGACGATTTGCTGGATGGTCAGGATTTGTATGATGCCAACGCCGGCAGAAGACCGGATATCCCCTCAAGCGATTCCCCTCGAAGGATGGCGGAAAATCCGGAGCCTCAAGTTCAACAGCCGCCGCAACAACAGTATCCGCAACAGCCACAACAACAACAGCCACAACAACAACAGCCGCAACAGCCCCAGCAGTTTCAACCGCAGCAGCCGCAGCAACAACAGCCGCAGCAGCCACAACAACAACAGCCGCAACAGCCTCAGCAGTTTCAACCGCAACAGCCACAGCAACAGTATCCGCAACAGCCGCAGCAACAACAGCCACAGTATCCGCAGCAGCAGCAGCAGGCGTGGAATCCGCCTCAGTATCAACGGGCTGCGGATCAGGCTGATAGGAGATCGAGCCCGCAAAACCCGGGCATGCCACCGCAGCCAAAGGAACCGTTTCCCAAAGATCCGCTTGACCTGTCCCAGCCGATAGAAGAATTACCCCTGGACGGAATTGAGGAAGCCGCAATCGATGCTGACGCTCTGGATGACCAGGCGCCCGAATATATCGAGGATACCGCCTTCGATGATGAGACTGCAGCGGATGAACAAATCCCAGCGGCAGAAGAAATTCCGGCAGATGAAGAAAGTGCGGAACCGGAAGAGATTCCTGAAGTTTCCGACGAAGTAAGTACCGATGAAGCAGAAGAAGATATTTGGCAGGACGAAAAAGCGCCTGAGTCTGCCGAAGAACCTGATGTTAAGCCGGAAGAAGAGACGGAAGCCGATATCGAGACCGATGTTGAATACCAGCCGGAGCAGGAAACCAAGCAGGAACCTGAACACAGGGAACGGGGAAGCGATAGAAGAGCCTCACCGGCCAGGAGCGAAAATAAAAGTCCGGATCCCAGAAATATTTATGGCGAAGACGCTAAAAAGCTTTTTCAGTACCTGAAGGATCTTACAAAAAGCCTTCCTGCCGAAAAGCTGCAGGCGATGCACTCGAGCGGTATATCCAAGAAACTGGATGATATTATCCAGACAATAGTAGAGCATAAAGAGCCGGTGCATAAACCAGCCGTGGAAATTTGCGGTGTCGCAGTTTCCCCGCAATTGGCAAAATTGATAGAAATGATGCGCCGGGAGAAAAAAAATGGCCGGAAATGACTCTATACGCAGGGTAAAAGAGTATATCGGCTCCATGCCCAGCCTGCCCACCACGGTTACGAAAGTGATGGAAATTTGCAATAACCCCAAAACCAGCCCGGTAGATCTGGATAGGGTTATTTCTCTCGATCCGGTTTTGATGGGCAAGGTGCTCAAGCTTATTAATTCGGCATATTACGGTTTGCAAAACCAGGTAACCAGCCTGGTGCGCGCCATTATCATGCTTGGCGTCAATACGGTAAAAAACCTTGCCCTCAGTACCGCTGTGCTGGACAAGCTCGCGGACAAGAACGGCTTTCGCGCCTTGAACATGGAAGGTTTCTGGCGGCATTCCCTCTGCGTCGGCGTTGTGGCTAAAATGATAGCCCGAAAAAAAGGGACTGAGCCGACAAGGCTGGACGAGTATTTTGCCGCGGGCCTCCTGCATGACATCGGCAAGATACCTTTGAACAATGTTCTGTCCGACGACTATGTCCGGGCAATGGGTATTGCGGACCGGGAAAGAATTCCCTTGTATCTGGCGGAAAGGCGCGGGATAGACCTGGATCATTCCGAAGCCGGCTCGATGATTGCGGATGCCTGGAAACTGGATTCGCCCCTGGCCGATGCCGTGAAGTATCATCATGCGCTGGATGTCTATGAAGGGCAAAACGCTTCCATAGTAATGGCCGTAGCGGTGGCCGACTATTACGCCAACAGGGAAGGCATGGGTTTTTCTGGCTGTATCTATCCGGAAAAAATAAGCCCGGAGATATTTGCCCGTCTTGGCATCGAAAAGACCTGGCTGGAAGAAATCGACGCCGCCGTGATAGCCGAGCTTGAAAAGGCGTCTATTTTCCTTAAGTTGAAAGGATAAGCCATGTTTACCGTAAAAGTGTGGGGCGATCGGGGATCGATGCCCGTGCCCGGGGCCGAAACGGTCATCTTCGGAGGCAATACCGCCTGTATCGAGATACGGTGCGGCGAACGGATACTGATAGTCGACGCAGGCTCGGGAATACGGGGACTCGGGGATTATATAGTCAGGAACGACCTTAAATACGGCCCGATCAAGGCTGATATTTTTTTAACGCATACGCACTGGGATCACATCATGGGCTTCCCCATGTTTACGCCCATATACATTCCCGGAACGAAGCTGTTTATCCATGGACCGGTAAATTTCGAGGACGAGACGCTGGAGCAGATAATAGGAGCGCAGCTTTCCTACAGATACTGGCCGGTCAGGCAGGACGAACTAGCCGCCAAAATACAGTACGAAAGCCTCAAGGAAACGATGATGGACCTTGGCGACGGAATCGTCGTGCGGACAAAATATCTTAACCATCCGGTTTTATGCCTTGGATACCGCTTCGAGTACATGGGCAAATCCTTTGCGACGGTTTTTGATCATGAACCATATTCGAACCTGTTTCCCACCGACCCGACTCATCCGGATTACGATGAAATGATAGCGGAAGAGGGAAACAAGGCCGCGAAGGAAGAGAATGCGCGCGTAGAGGCATTTTACAAGGGTGTGGACCTGCTGATACACGACACGCAATATTCAGCCAAGGAATACCGTAACGGCAAAGTAGGGTGGGGCCATTCTTCGTTTGAATATGCCATCAACGCGGCAAACCGTTCCGGCGTAAAAAAACTGTTTTTGTTCCACCATGATCCAAATAGGACGGACGCCGAGTTGCAGGAGTTGGAATTATTCTATCAGGCTAAGGTAAACGGAAAATCCAGCCTTAGCGTAGAAGTATCCAGGGAAGGCGTAACGGTGCATCTTGTCTGATGGCATAGCCAAGCCTCCGTTTTGGAAGCGCCTGCTGGCTCCGATTTCCAGCGGCCTGCTTGGCGGGCTTAAGGCAAGCTTTCTAATCGTTTGCGTTATGGTTCCCGTGAGTCTGGCGGTTTTATTTTTGGATAGATTCGGTTTGCTTTCTTTGTTCGCGGATATCATGGCGCCCTTCACGAAATTTTTGGGACTGCCTGGAAAGGCTTCCCTTGTTTTTATCGCCTCCATCATGTTCAATATTTACGGGGCTATCGCGGTAATGGATGGCTTGCCCTTTACCATGCGGGAGCTTACGATTTTGGCCTTGATGTGCCTGACTGCCCATAATCTCGTGATAGAAACAGCACTGATGAAGAAAACAAAATCCTCGGCTGTCAAGATGGTCTTTTTAAGGCTGTTCGCCGCCTTGGCCGTGGCTTGGGTACTGAATTTTTTATTACCATGGAATCAGGCAGCGAGCTCGTTTACGGTATCCGGGCCGACCCACGGGGCGCTACTGGATATGCTGGGAACCTGGAGTCTTTCCATCTCCCTGTTGGCCGCTAAAATCGCTATTTTGGTGATTTCGATAAAAATCGGCCAAAAATTGCTGGAAGAATTCAATATTCTAAACTATCTGGCTAAACTGCTTTCGCCGTTCGTAAAAATATTCGGCCTGGCCGGCGAAAACACCGATTTGTGGGTTGTCATGAATGCACTCAGCTACGCAAATTGCGCCGCATTGGTAAGCGTGCGCATAAAAAACGGACAAATGCGGCCGCAGGAGGCCGATTTACTGAATCACCACGCAAGCATGATGCACAGTCTCGTAAAGGATACACTGCCGTTCATGCTTATCGGATTATCCCTTTTCTGGCTTGTTATTCCGCGCATCGTCATGGCGCTGTGCCTGGTTTGGATGGAAAGAATCCGCCGCAGCATGTTCAAGCGGTCATTCAGGATAGGCACGAAATAATCGATATCAGCCCTGGAACAGGAACCATCCCGAAAGCAATTCCGCGCTGCTTAATAATCCGGAAAGCTCCAGGAAAAAAAGCGTCGAAAACAAGGCAAGCAGCACAAAGCGCAGTATGCGGAATGGCTTTTTCCGGAGGACTATCGCCAACGCCAGCAAGCTTGCCGCAAGAAAGCCCAACGCATAAAGCGAAAAAAGCTTAACCTGTAACGGCTCCTGCGATAGCCTTGAGCGCAGCAGGAATCCAAGCTCAGAAAAAAATGAGTTAAGCATGGTTAACCTGCCGGATACCATAAGCATTCCCAGCGCCGTCAGCAATATTCCCGAGCCTATCCTTATTTCCCTGCCGCGCTTCTTGAACCACCGCATCAGCGGCGTAAGCCTGTCGAAGAAAAGCCCTGTCAGCAGAAACGGAATCGCGAGGCCGGCGGAATATACCAGAAGCAGGATAAAGGCCCTGAGCAATGAGCCTGATTGCGCGGCGAGGAGAAGAATGCTTGCAAGCATGGGACCGATGCAGGGAGTCCAGCCTGCGCCAAACGCCATCCCCACCACAAACGAGCCTAAAGCGCTGGAAGGTTTTTTTTCGGCGCGGGGCCGAATTTCCCTGTTTAGAAAAGACAGGAAATTAAAGATCATGTTTAGGCCGAAAAGAATTATGACGCCTCCGGCGATAAACGATATAAGCCTGGCCTTCGTGCCTGCAAGTATTAAACCGCTGCCCGAAAAAATTATTCCGAGTACGGTAAAGACCATGGAAAAACCCAGCACGAAAAAAACGGTGCGCAGGAAAACCCGTGCGCGCTTTTGCCCGCCTGTTATTTCCCCTGCATTGCAGCCGCTTATATACGACAGGTAACCGGGAATCAAAGGCAGCACGCAGGGCGATAAAAACGACAGTAAGCCTGCCATAAGGGCTGCGCCGACCGAAACTAGGCTCACGGCAGTTTTTCCGCCAGCTCCCGTATCAGCTTCATGACTTCCGGACCATCGTACATGCGGGAGCCTATAATGGCGGCTATCGCGCGACCCTGCTTATCCAATAAGTAGCTTGTGGGGATTCCTCGACTGGCCAGCTGCGCTCCCACGGTGCCGGAAAGGTCGAGATACATGGGGTAGCTGTATTTATTTTCTTTGATGAACTTTTCCACCGTGGTTTTGTCCTCGCCGGTGCTTACCGCAAAAATGGTAAAAGGAATGTCCCTTGTTTTATCGTACAGAACCTGCATAGAAGGCATCTCCGAACGGCAAGGAGGACACCAGGTAGCCCAAATATTGAGCAGGACAACTTTACCCACCTGGTCTTTAAGCGACGCAGCGGAGCCATCCATGGCAGTTACGGTAAAAGCGGGTAAGTCGTTTGGCTTTGAAAAAGCCACGAAACCTAGTTTTTCAAGACGCTCGGCATACCATGGTTTTGCAGTATCGGCGACGGTAAGCGCAATATCCTGGACCGCCGATTTTGGTTCCGGGCCGGGATAGGAAGAATTACCGGCGGCTGTGTTTTGAGCCTTGCACGATGTGATTAAAAAGATTAATAATGCCGCTATCGGATAGATTTGGCGTGTTTTGATCCTGGTTTTCATTGTTCCTCCGTAATTATGGCCTTTCGTATATAAGCCGAAACATCAATATAGTGAATTCTGAATACAAAGCCAAGAAAACCCCCTGAATTTCTTTATCGCTACATAAGCTTTTTTTCTCCTCGTTTTATTCTCCCCCTTGTTCAAACGAGCATGGCAGGGTAAGTTTTGAGGCTATGACCGAACTTATAAGCGAAATCCACAAACGGCTTACGTTTGCGATAATTTCCCACCCGGATGCGGGTAAAACAACGATTACCGAGAAGCTTCTCCTGTTTGGAGGAGCCATCCATATCGCGGGCGCCGTAAAGAGCGGCAAGAACACGCGCGGAGCCACCTCAGACTTTATGCAGATGGAGCGCGAGCGCGGCATCTCCATAAGCTCGTCCGTAATGGGTTTCGAGTACGGCGGGCGCAAGATCAACCTGCTGGACACCCCGGGGCACGCGGATTTTTCCGAGGACACCTACCGCGGCCTGTCGGCGGTGGACAGCGCGCTGATGGTAATAGACTCGGTAAAAGGCGTCGAGGAACGGACGCGCAAACTCTGCGTCGTCTGCCGCATGCGCTCCACGCCCATCATGACCTTCATCAACAAGATGGACCGCGAAGGCAAGAACCCCATGGAGCTTATGGACGAAGTGGAACGCGAACTTGCGGTAGGCGTCAGCCCCGTAACCTGGCCAATCGGGCAGGGCCGGGCGTTCAAGGGCGTCTACAACATTATGGACGGCACCCTGCACTTGTTTCATCCCGGCGAAACGCACAAGCCCAGCGACATGATTTTAATAGAAGGCTTAAACGATCCGCGACTGGAAGCGTCTGTCGGCACGAGCCTCGCGAACAAACTGCGCGAAGATGTCGCTTTGCTCTCCGGAGTATATCCGAAATTCGACAAGGATGATTATCTTGACGGAAGCGTCACGCCGGTTTTCTTCGGTTCGGCATCCAACAATTTCGGCGTGCGGGAACTCCTGGAAAAACTCGTGGCGATAGCCCCGTGGCCTACGGCTAAATTCGCCGAAGAGCGGGAGGTTGACCCCGAAGAGCAAAAACTCAGCGGCTTTGTATTCAAGATTCATGCCAACCTGGACCTGAAGCATCGCGACCGGGTGGCTTTTTTCCGCGTGTGCTCGGGCAAGTTCGAGCGCAACAAGCAATATTATCACGTACGGGCGGACAAGCCGTTTCGTACCGCGAATCCAACGGCGTTCATGGCGCAGGACCGCGACATAATCGACGAAGCCTGGCCGGGAGACATAATCGGCCTGCACGATACGGGTACCTTCAAGATAGGAGATACGCTGACCGAGGGCGAGAACCTGAATTTCAAGGGCATTCCCAATTTTGCGCCGCAGATATTCCGGGTGATGGTCAACGCCAATCCTTTGAAGGAAAAACAGTTCCACAAGGGCTTGAACCAGTTGGCCGAGGAAGGCGTAGTACAGATATTCTCGCGCTACCAGCGCAACAACGTCAGGGTTTTGGGTGTCGTGGGGCAGTTGCAGCTGGAAGTATTGCAGTACCGGCTGGAGCACGAATACGGCGCAGCCTGCCGCTACGAGCCGTTCATCAATACGGTGGCGTACTGGATTAACGCGGACGACAAGAAAAAATTGGAAGAGTTCGTGGAGGCGCAGCACCGCTCCATACTGGTGGACATACGGAACAATTACGTTTTAACGGCCGAGAGCGAGTGGGCGTTCGACCACGTGCGCAAGCGGAACCCGGGTATAAATTTCTTTACTACCAGCGAAATGGTGGAGCATCGGGCATAATTTTTCCGATATTTTGCCTTTACAGCCAAACTGGCTGTGCTATACTCATGGCATGGCGCACGAAAAAATCCTGATTGTGGAAGATGAACCCCTTATCGGACTCGCCTTGAAGGAAACGATAGAAATTTTGGGGTATGAGGTAGTGGGAGTAATCGATTCGGCCGACGATGTGCTTCATACTTTTATTTTTACAAAACCCGACCTGGTGCTGCTGGATATTCGGCTGCGAAGCTACACCGATGGAACCGATGCCGCGCGGCGCCTGCGTTTAGTAAGCAGCGTACCCGTGATTTTCTTAAGTGCTTACGGCAGCGAAGAAACGCGCACCATGGCGGGTAAGTCCAGTCCTTCCGCCTTTTTAAGTAAACCGGTCAGCGATACCGTGCTGGCCTACGAAATTCGAAAGGCCCTGGATTCCAGCAGGGAACCGGTTCTCAGCATCTAATCCTGGCCAGTGGCATGCGAACCTCCACGCGACCTCCCGGTCCGGGCAGTATTTCCAGAATCCCGCGAGAGCGCTTGAGCAGGGTTATGACTAAAAGGTAGCCTAGGGTTTTTGTGGAATTCGGGTCGAACCCTTCGGGAAAGCCCGGCCCTTCGTCGCAAAGACGGATGCACAGATCCTGGGCGCGGGTTTCGATGCTTAGAACGATGGAGCCTGTTTCTTGCATGCCCCGGCCGTATTTACACGCATTCGACACCAACTCCGTTACGATAAGACCTATATCTATCGAAGAATCGATATCTACTTCCAGTTCAGCCGTCGGCACTTCTATGGTAATTTCGTCTTTCTCGAGGCCGTAACCGGACGAAAGAAGCGAAACCAGCGATGTAATATAATCGTGCAGCATGATAGAGCCGGTAGAAACGTGATTATAAAGCTTTTCATGCACCAGACTCAAAGCCTGTATCCTGAACCTGAGGTTTTTCAGGACGCCGCTTTCTGCTGTTTTATTTATCCGGTTGGCCTGCAGTGATAATATGCTCGAAATTATCTGGAGGCTGTTTTTGACCCGGTGATGAACTTCCCGGATCAAAAGGTTTTTTTCCTCGAGCAGGTTTTCAAGAGATTCCTGTTTTTCCACATTGAGCACTATTTCTACCCGCAGGCGCTGGTTGGACTGCCCGAGTTCTTCCGCCATGGTTTCGCTGCGCTTGATAGCCCCGGCGAAGCGGCCGGCGAGGGCTACCATCTGCAGCAGCAGGAAAATAGCCTGTGCGTAAATTACGGCATCGAAGGTAACGATGAGGAAGGAAGAAAAAAGCATGTCGTTTATGGTAGCGATCGACAGAACGACGGCACCGCAGAAAATAAGGCGGGCGCCCTGCAAATGCTTTTTTAAAGCGGGAATAAAAACCTTTATAAAAAGCGTGGCGGTTGAGGCTATGATGATTGCATAAATAACGCCCGGAGTGCGGGTTAAAAGAGGCAGCGGTGCCAGAAGGGCAAAGACAGCATAGGCTAAAGGCGCGGAAAGCATGAGCAGGCGAAGCCAGCCAGGAATTTTTACAGGAAAGAAGCTTATAAAAAATGACGAGCAGACAAACATGGAAAGGCTTACCGTAAGGTATTCGAGGAGAATTATGATACTGAATGGAATGCTTGGAAAAATGGCACAGAGTAAATATTCCCCGGTTACCAGGGTTCGCAGACCCATAATTACGGCAAAAAGGGTAAAGTAAAAATACGCGACCTCTTTGCGCCTGAAAAGAAATATTAGCAGCGAGTTTAAGCCTATGGTCATCAACGCCGCGAAGAGCGCCAGCGCCAGAAAATCCGCGTTTCGTTTTTCGTTTTGCAAAGAATCTTTTGCTCCCAGGTAGATGGGCATCCACAGGCCTCCGCTTCGATAGTCCCAATTCGAGACGTGGAACAGTATCTGAAGCTCTCCGCCATGGTCGCCCGTCTCGGCGACGCCGGTTTTATACGCGGGTACGGATACCTGCGCATTTATTCCGGGAATGCCCGCCTGCATGGCCGTTTTGCCGTCCAGGAACAATTCAAAAGCCGTGGAGACGCTTGGCAGGCGGAGAGCCAGAGGCTCGGTATGTTGCGGCAGCAGAACTCGCAGGATATAAGTACCGTAGCCCATGCCGTTTTCGGCTGCTGCGTCTTTGCCATGCCAGAGATCGGGGATGGTCCTTAAAGTGCCGCGTTGAGCTGCCTCCGCAGGCGAGAGGAATTTTCCCGGATAAAATTCCCAATCGCCCTTCAAGTTGACCGAACCCTGTTTGGAAAAATCCCAGGCGCGCAGATCCAGTTCGCCCGCTTGCGCGACGGGAGAGCGGGTATTGATCCTTTCTCCGGAACAGGAGAGAAATCCTGCCAGTAAAAAGAGGGCGGCAAGGCGCAGCATAGGAGGCGCATACGGTGATTTTCTATTCATGTCATCAATAATAGCACGATCCTGGCGGAATTATGCTGATGATCGGCTAGGATTCCTGGTTGAGGAAAGATATACTGGAAACGGCATCCGATGGATTCATGGTGGGTATCGAAAGCGCGGGGATGATGACGAACAGGTTTGCGAAAAAAATCAGGTCCGGGGAAATCGATACGGAGGGTCAGCTTAAATCCGAGTTCAAGGCCTTGGCCAAGGAATTGCATCCCGATATCGCCGGCGAGGGATTTCAGGCGGAATTCGTGCGCGTGCGGCAGGAATACGAAAGCGCCCTCGGCGATTTTGACCGGCACCGCTTCGGTGCATCGGCTAAAGATTCGGCGCATAAGCCGAAGCCGGCGAAATCCGGTTCCGGCATGCTGTTTGCCGAACTATTCCTGCTGCTTAAAAGGGGTTTTCCAAAAACCGCCCGCCATGAAAAAGAGCGCCTCCGATACCAGTATGCGATCTGGAGATTCAGGAATGCACTTGCCGCGCTGGGCAGCGAAACGCCTTCGAGATTCGACGCATTCCATCGGGCGATTCTGGTTTTGAGAACCGGGAATAAAGCCGGTCTCGATACCGTGCTCAGGATGCTGTACGATCTGGTCGAATATAAACGCAGGCCTTTATCGCCATTACGCACGGCAATCGAAATAGAATACGATGCGATTCGCCTGTCTGGTCTCCTTGAGCCGGATGCCCAGGCCTTTCTCGGCCGACTTGTCGCCGAACTGGGAGAGGGCAACATCGTGCGCTGAAACAGGATTTGACCGCCGCTAGTTTTGGGGCTCGGTGTCGCCCGATGCTTGCGGACCGTTTGTTCTTTCTGTATTCTAAAAGCATGAACAAAGAAAAATCTGCGGTTTTTTCATCGCTGCGATCGGTACGCACGATGAGCCTGCTTCTCCTAATCGTGCTGCTACCTTCCGCGCTGCTGTACGCATTGAATCTAGCGCTGTTCAAGGACTTCCGCAATCTCGGATTTTATACGCTGATGGATCTGGCCTTCCTCCCTATTCAGGCGATTTTGGTTTCCGTCGTGCTCGAAGCCTTTCTTTCGAGGCACGAGGCACAGGCGAGGGTAAAGAAGCTGGGCATGGTTTCCGGAGCTTTTTTCAGCGAGGTGGGAGACGGATTCCTCAAAAGGCTTTCCCTGCACGACACATCGACGGCGGAACGACGCGAATTGATGCGCGTGGGCACCCAGTGGAAGAAAAGCGATTTTATCGCGGCGGCGAACGCATCCCGGAATCTAGGCATCCGGTTTTCCCTGAAGCCCGCGGATTTTGCGGAGATGTCCGCCTATCTTTCGGAGCGCAGGGATTTTCTGCTGAGGCTCCTGGAAAATCCTCTGCTTTTGGACCACGAGTTGCTTACGGATTCGCTGATGGCCGTTTTTCATGCGCATGACGAATTGAGGCTCCGGGAAGATTTCGGGAAGCTGCCCGAGTCGGATAAATCCCACCTCGCCAAGGATCTCGAGCGCGCGTATTCCACTCTTATAGAAGCGCGGCTTTTGTACCTGGCGGCGCTTAAATCGGGTTACCCGTTTTTATATTCCCTCGCGCTGCGGGCGGATCCGCTGTCGCTTGCGCATGAACCTACCGTGCTGGTTTAGCAGGCTGTTGAAAAAGCTTGGTGCTTTGTCAACAGCCTTAAACATTCCTCGCATTTGATTACAAATGCTACGGTAATGTTACATTTTGGAAGTGTTGAAAATCCTCATCCGAGGTTTTTCAACACCCTGTTAGAGTCGGCCTCCAGAATGGCTGCTCTGCTTGTCTTCTTTCCAAAGCATCGGGGAACCTCGTGAAGCATCAGTTTTTCGAGGTTTACCACTTGGCAAGCATATGAAACCTGATTTGTAATGTCAATTTTTTATCCCTTTGTCTCCGTCTCCGCAAATTTTAGTCTTGACAAGTCTTCATTGCGGGCACGATACTTATTATTTGGTTAAAGACATTAACTTAACCTTAAGGGTAGCTCTAATAACCCTATGGTTATCAGAGCTGCCTCGTTGATTCCTTACAGGAATCAGGTTTTTTAATGGTCAACCTCGCAAAACTGAAGTTTTTCGAGGTTCCTTTAAATAAGTGTACTAAAAATTCTGATCCGGAGCGTCCCAACATGAAAAGTATTACCGTTAAGATAACCTTGCTTTCCGTATTTATCGTCGCATTTTTGGGGCTTACCCTCGGCTTTGGTATGATCGCCAACCTGAGCCTGGACAGCAGGGCTTCGCTGTCTACTTACGAGCAGGAGTTGCGGGGCAGCTTCGACCGCACCATCAAGAGCGATGTAGAAGTGGCCGTAAGCCTGCTTGCCGCGGTTAACGTAAAAATCACCTCTGGCGAACTGGAGCTCGAGGCCGGAAAAAAACTCGCTGCGGATCTGCTGCGAAAATTGGCTTACGGCACAGGCGGATATTTCTGGGCCGATACCTTCGAAGGCGTCAATGTGGTGCTTAACGGCACTGCTACCGAAGGCACGATGCGCTACGATCTCAAGGATGTCAACGGTTTCGAACTCGTCAAAAATATTATTGCTGCCGGTAAAATGCCCGGCGGCGGCTATACCGATTACTGGTTTCCCAAAAAAGGCGAGACGGAGGCAAAACCCAAACGCGGTTATTCCCTGGCTTTCGAGCCTTTCGGATGGGTCGTGGGAACCGGAGCGTACATCGACGACATCGACGTTATCGTGGCCGAGAAAAGAAACCTGGCGGCCGAGGCCTTCCGTTCGAGGCTGCTGATTTTAATCGGATTGATACTGTTCGTGTTTACCCTGTCCATCATGCTTTCGCTTTTCGTGGCCAGGCGGATTTCCAGGCCCATCAAGGCTATGCACGCCTCTCTGCGGGAAATCGCAACGGGCGATGGCGACCTTACGAGGAGGCTGCAGATTCTTTCCAAGGACGAGGTAGGCAACGCATCGGGAGCCTTCAACGACTTTGTAGGCAAGCTGGCCGGCATCATCGGGTCGGTGCGGGATGCCACGGGGCATCTGGGCACTATTGGAAGCGACCTTTCCGCCAACCTGACGGAATCGGCCGCATCCGTCAACCAGATAACCGCAAACATAGAGAGCATGCGGCGTCGGGTCGTTAACCAGGCCTCGGGAGTTATAGAAACTTCATCCACCGTAGACGAAATAACCACCAACCTGGAGACCTTGAACCGCCGCATCGAGAGCCAGGCCGCCAGCGTCGTGGAATCGTCCGCCGCCATCGAGGAGATGGTGGCGAATATACGCTCCATGTCCAGAAACGTGGACACCGTCAGCCTTAAATTTAGCGAGCTCACCGTAACGGCGGACGCCGGAAAGTCCAAGATAGTTGAGGTCGGGAACCAGGTTCGCGGCATAGAGGAAAAGTCCGTTACCCTTATGGAAGCCAACGAGGTTATCGCCGGTATCGCATCGCAGACCAATCTCCTGGCCATGAACGCCGCCATCGAGGCTGCCCATGCAGGAGATTCCGGAAGGGGATTTTCGGTAGTGGCGGACGAAATCCGCAAGCTGGCAGAACGCGCCTCCGAACAATCCAAGGAAGTAATGACCAATATAAAATTGATTACCGAGAGCATCGCGAAAGTGGTAGCCGACTCTTCCGACGCGGAAAAGGCGTTCGATGAAACCATCACCATGATAAGGCACATAGACGGCCTCGAAAGCGAGGTCAAATCCGCCATGACCGAGCAGGCGGAAGGCACCCAGCAGATTTTGGAAGCCCTGTCCGAGATTAACACGGTTACCACCGAGGTTCGAACCGGCTCCGGCGAAATGACCAGATCCAGCCACGAAATAAGGAAGGAAATGCTGATCCTGCAAGGCGAGACCGAAGAAATTCGCGTGGGCATGGAAGAGATAGCAATGGGCACCAGCGAAATAAACATAGCGCTTAACGGCATTTCGGATCTTGGAGTCAAGAACAGGGATTACATCGACAGCGTCAGGACCGAGACTGCCCGCTTCAAGGTGGATTAGCGGCGGCACTGCATTGCTATATTTTTACACGATCTTTCCTGCGTACCCGACCGGGTTTTCGCCCAGGTAGCGTACGCGGTATTCGGTAGGGCTCTGCCCGGATTCTTCCTTGAAATTGCGCGAAAAATGATATTGGCTGGAATATCCCAGGCAGGCCGCGATTTCCTTCATGGACAGCTTTGTGTTGTTCAGGTAATGGATAGCCGCCTCGTGTTTTACGTTACGCAGCCAGGACATAGGGGTAAAGCCGGTTTCCGCCTTGAATATCTTGATAAGGTATTCCTTGGATATTCCAAGCCTAGCGGCCAATGTAGGCAAGTCAGGCGTTTCCACAAGCTCGCGGCGCATCAGCTCTTCCGCCTGCCTTACGTACGATGCTTTCATGTCGCGTTTTCCCGGCCGCTTTAATTCAGAGGCCGGAGTGGCAAACGCTATCATGTCGCAGACCAAGGCAGCCAATTCATGTTCCACGGCCAGGCGCGTAAACGGGTCGCCGGAGGTGTAGCGGCTCTTCAGGCGCTCGAAGGACATGCGCATGGATAACTTCAAAGTCAAAGGGAAGGCGACATTGTCCGGTAGCTGTTCAAGACGAAACCCGGAAAAATCGTGCACTCTGTCATATTCAAAGAGAATGGCATAGAAGGTCAGGGGAATTTCTCCTGCCGCGGGAATTATGGCGTGGCGCTGACCGGGCATGCAAAGAAAAACCTGGCTTCTCCTAATTCCATACACCGTCGTATCGATTACGAACTGGCCGCTTCCCGAGACAAAATAGTGAAGTTCGAATTCGCCCGTATCATGGAAGTGGGTACGACTGTGCCAGGCGAGAAGAGGGGCATCTTTCATGTGATCTACGAAAACAATGTCCTTAATGTGCATGGCAGGCGATTTCCTTCAATGCGTCTTTTTTGTATCATAAACAGCATCAATTGTACAATATTATATATTTCAAGCTAGCTCAAGCTATTTTCAGGCCATCCATTGCCGTTTATCATGGGATTTAGCGTGAATAAAACCCAACATTCCCGGCGTAAGGAGCAAGACATGACCGAATATTTTCCCGAAATCAAGCTGATCAAGTACGAAGGAGCTGATTCCAAGAATCCTCTCGCGTTCAAGCACTACGACGAAACTTCAAGCGTGATGGGAAAGTCCATGAAGGACTGGTGCCGATTTTCGCTTGCGTATTGGCATACGATGTGCGGTGAGGGTTCCGATCCCTTTGGCGCGGGAACCATGCTCAGGCCGTGGAATTCGATAAGCGATCCCATGAAGAAGTCCGAAGCCCGCATGCGCGCGATGTTCGAGCTAACAGAAAAGCTTGGAATCCCGTATTTCTGCTTCCACGACCGCGATATCGCTCCGGAAGGCTCGAATCTAAAAGAGTCGAACAAGAATCTCGACGAGATGGTTAAGCTTTGCGCATCTATCATGAAAGATTCCAAGACCAAACTTTTGTGGGGCACGGCGAACTTGTTTTCCAACCCCCGATTCATGCACGGAGCCTCCACCAATCCGGATCCGAATGTTTTTGCATACGGGGCGGCGCAGGTAAAGAAGGCACTGGAAGTAACCCAAGAACTCGGCGGGGCCAATTATGTATTCTGGGGCGGGCGGGAAGGTTATGAAACCCTCCTTAACACCGACTTGGCGCTGGAGACCGATAACCTGGCGCGTTTCCTGGGTATGGCCTGCGATTACGCAAAAAAAATCGGCTTTACCGGCCAGTTTCTTATCGAGCCCAAGCCTAAGGAACCAACCAAGCACCAGTACGATTTCGACTGCCAAAGCGTGTATGGTTTCCTGGTCAAGCACGGCCTCAAGGACAAGTTCAAGTTTAACATCGAGACGAACCACGCCACGCTCGCCGGCCACACCATGCAGCACGAACTCGCGTTTGCCCGCGTAAACGGGATGCTCGGTTCCGTGGACGCCAACCAGGGCGATACCCTCTTGGGCTGGGACACCGACCAGTTTCCCACGGACCTGAACATGACCACCCTTGCCATGTACGAAGTCATCAAAAACGGCGGACTCGGGGGCGGCGGCCTTAATTTCGACGCCAAGCCGCGCCGGGGCAGCTACAAACCCGAAGATATTGTAACTGCGCACATAGCCGGCATGGACAGTTTTGCGCGCGGACTGAGGGCTGCCGTAAAGCTCGTCCAGTCCGCCGATCTGGAGAAGAACATGAGCTCGCGCTATGCAGGCTGGAAAACCGGCATAGGAGCTGCCATCATTTCAGGCACAGCGGATTTTACTTCGCTCGAGGCGCATGCCATGTCGGACAAGTGCGCGCATGACTGCGTTGCCGAGTCAGGTAGACAGGAATGGCTGGAAAGCATCGTCAACGACGCGCTGTAAGGAGCAACTCATGGAAGAATCGCGAGTGTACGCATTGGGAATCGATGCAAGCACCCAAAGCCTTACCGGCACCATAATCAATGCGGAAACAGGGGCCATAGCCGTGACGGCGCGTATTTCCTACCGGGACGACGATCGCGTGAACGGTATGGGCTTCGAACGCGATTCCTTCCTTATTCCTCCGCGCGAAGCGGGCGAGGCGGAACAGCCTCCCCGTTTGTTCCCAGCCGCGCTGGACGCCTTATTCGCTGATTTTAAGAAACTTAACGCCCCGTTGGCCGGCCTAGCGTCGGTCAATGTGTCGGGGCAGCAGCATGGGCATGTGTACCTGTCGGCGGAGGCTCGCGGCGGGTTAAGATTACAGTAAAACAAACAAAAAAACCCCCCGAAGACAGGAACGCCAAAACCCCCCGCCCAAAAAAAAATAAGGGGCCCCCACCAAGAAAAACCCCAAAAAAAACCCCCAC
>JANNSO010000095.1:0-15213 GCA_031402655.1 Spirochaetota bacterium
GAAGGCGGCGCGCAGGTACGAAACAGGATTTTGAGTACCGGAGCGGACTCCCGTCGGTCGCTTCAATAATTGCCCGCCGAGAGGCGGGCAATACTTTTAGAGGGACTGACGGGAGTCGTATCACAGTTCGCCTTTGGCGAACTGGTAGATAAATTTCCTTACGATCCGGCGCATAGCGACGTACCGAAAGAGGCGAATGTCCGCATGTCGCGATAGCGACAGCATCAATAAACTTCCGATCGGATTAGTGAGCGAAGCGAGCGTCCCAACGGGAGGATGACGCTGTGCGCTTTCAGCGCAGGTATAAATACCTTCCACTCGGCAAACGGAGCATAGCGACGTATTAGCGCACAGGACGTGCGCGGCAGCCTCTGTAGGCGGCGCGCAGGTACGAAACAGGATGTTGAGTACCGGAGCGGACTCCCGTCGGGTACCTGACTTTGGGTCATAATAAGTTTTAGTTTCCTTTTTCGGATTCTAGCGTTACCTTAATCGAAGAAATCTTGGGGTTGCGTGTTTCGTCTAAAACGCTTATGCAACAGAGTCAAAAGAAGGAGCTATTATGGATTCTTGTTATATGTGCGGTAGAACCGGCGAACAGGTTTCGATACTGCTGGCACAGGAAGCGGCAAAGGAAATTGACTTACAAGCAGAAATGCTAAAAAAGGAAAAGCAAAGCCTCGGAAACGAATTTGGGGATATTACCGCTCTCTGGAATACCTTGAATACCAAGCTCAAGAATTTAAATAACGATCTGCTAAACCTGAATTTTGAAACATTGGAAAAGAACTTTGGCAGCGTAAAAACCAATATTGTGGCCGATGTTCTTGAATTTATGAAGAAGACCCCGAATTTCCGGCTTGAATCCTTTTCCGTGCAGGATGCAATCTCAAATTTCGAAAAATACCGACCTAAAAACGTCCGCTTGGAACAAATAGAGAAGGAACTCGTGGAGCTTGAAGTAAGAAAACGTTCCGTTGCCGAAAAAATAAGTTCAGGGTTCAATTTGCTCGACTCCAGGACTTTTTTAGTAAAAACGGATTCAGTTCGGGCTGCAATAATCTTTGAATCCATCGATCCGATTGGCGCAAAAGGAGATTTTGTAAAAGTTCATCTTTGTAAAATATGCGCTGCGCTTATGGGAGTTTCCTGACGATAAAAAAGCCCCTGGTTGATAAATATCCGCAGAACCTTTTCGCCGCAGGAAAGCTTACCCGTTTTTTGCCGATCAGGTCGCGTTCACGGTAACTTCGCCCATCATTACAAATCCGCTTATTTCCAGCCAGGATTCGGCATTGGCTGTCTGCTGGTTTACCGAGCGGTTCGCTTTGCAATCACCCATAAACGGGGTTACATTGAGTCGAACGGCCAGATTTGCGGGGACGGTTATCTTGACTTCGCCCATGAGGGAGTACAGTTCGATATAAACCGGTCCCGGCGGCAGATCGACATTATGGAAATCCATGTGAGTCGATCCCATTACTGTAAAGGCCGATACGCGGTCGCTGGACAGCCAGTTGCCGGTGAGGTTTCTGCTTCCCATGATGCAGCCGGTATTCATTCTGGGTGCATTTACCAGATCCCTGTTTACTTTATTTCTGAGGCTGGTTGGATTCTGCGCAGGATGTTTTTTTGCGAACGGCTGAATAGTGCCGGCTGGAAGATCGATAGTCAGCTTAAGAAGATCAACGGCTGTGGATACTTTGTTGGCAAGACTTACACGGTCTTCGTAGGCGTTCATTTCCAGATCGCCCTTCGCAAAGGCATTTGTAAGCCTTTCGATGGCCTCCTGCCTCTCTTCTTCGAAGTTGCTTTGATTTAAGGCGTTTCCTTGCTGGTTCATTCGAGGCTCCTTGGAAAAATCAGGACCCCATAAAGGCATCCCGTTTCGGTACATACGTCACCGGCTTATAATTGTAATATACAATAGAATTATTAAAGAGGCAATTTTAATTTTTACCGGAATATTTCGAAAAAATGCAACGAATATTCGCTAAATACAGTACTGGCTTCTTGACAAATATATCTATAAATTTGATTCTATAGGGGAGTTTGGAATAATCTAGACTAATTTCCCTTTCTCTGCCTCAGGAGGCCCTTATGAAGAAGATACTTCTGGTTCTTGCGCTTCTCGCTTTCGCCGGTTTGGCGTTTGCTCAGACTCCCCCGATGCTCAGCATCGATTATCAGGTAAACGCAGTCGCCGACGATGTCGCCAACAATTACCTGACTTTCAAAGGTCCCGTCAGCTCATCCAACAAGGATCAGTACGACGCAACGACCGGTGCTTCCAAGCTCGAGTCTACCTTTACCTTCAACTACTACCGCAACGATATCTTCGGCAAGAAGATTCTGCCCGGCGCCCTCCGTGGCCTTTTTCTCTACCCTATCGCTCTCAAAGAGCGCCTCGATGACGCCTTTAATGTAGTCAAGAACGCCGATGGTTCCATTCGCATACGTTTTATTCACCGTGGTACCGCTAACGAAATTGTCACCGACAAGACTGGCAAGATCATGTTCCCCGGCTTTACCGCACAGGCTCGTAAAGTTGGCTACATAGCTGGTGAAGGTCCCCAGGTTATCGCTCCCGAATTCTCCTCTACCGGCAAGGCAGCCAATGTTGACTGGGCCAAAGTATGGGATGCCAAGATTGCTGGCGGCAAAGTTATAGGAACTACCACCAATAAGACCGGCGACATCACTCCCGACACCGCAACCTCCGAGCTCGTTGGCTATGAAGGCACACTCCAGTTTACCTTCGATGGCAAGATTCTCAAAATTCTCGGCGACCTCAAGATCCTGAAGAAGTAATTTTCCCCAAAGGGATAATGTAACCCGGTCGAAAGACCGGGTTTTTTGTCGGCTTTATGCTATGCAGGCTTCTCAAAACATCGGTTTTGATGACTTCCATATTGCAATTTTCTTGACGGGCTATATACTACAGCTTGTAGGCTGATACGGAATTAGCCGAAAAGGAAAAAAATGCCGATCAAACGTTATGATCTTGCCGTTTACATCGGCAGGTTCCAGCCTCCCCATTCGGGCCATCACTACGTGATGAAGAATGCAGCCACAATCGCCGACCGGGTTTTGGTACTCATCGGCTCATCCACCGCCTCGCGGTCGGTACGCAATCCATTTACCCTGCAGGAACGAATCCACATGATAGGGCACATGACCGCCGGTCTCGGATCCACCCTTACCTGCAGAGGCATCGCGGACAGCGCGTACAATTTTCATGACTGGCTCATCCGGGTCAAGAACGAAGCATACAAACTCGCTCGCGACGAGGGTGTCGCCGCTCCCCGTATCGTGCTTGCCGGAGCCTTCAAGGATGACACGAGCTTTTACCTGAAATATTTTCCGGAATGGGAACTCTCTGCGGTACCCGTTTACAAAGACTTGAGTTCCTCCGCGATTCGCGACGCTTTATACAGCGAAAGCCGGAGCATCGAAGGACAAACCGTTCCGGAAGGTGAAGAAATATTCCTGCGGGATAATCTGGATGAATCCGTTCGCGCATGTTTGGCGGATTGGAAGAAAACGGAAAGTTTTTCTGCGTTTTGCCGTGAGCGCGCATTTATCGACGACTACAAGGCCAAGTGGGCAGACTCGCCCTTTCCTCCTACTTTCGTTACCACCGATGCAATCGTAATCTGCCTTGGCCATGTACTCGTCATCAAGCGCGGCAGGCACCCGGGGAAAGGCTTGTTTGCACTGCCCGGCGGCTTCCTGGATTCGAAAGAAACGATACAGAACGGCTGCCTCCGCGAACTGAAGGAAGAGACGCACCTGGATTTGCCTTATCTGCAAACTTACATAAAGGATCAGAACGTATTCGACCACCCCCACCGCGATCCGCGCGGCCGCATGATAACGCACGCCTTCCTGTTCGACCTGGTAAACGAAAAACAGTTGCCGGCGGTAAAGGCGGACGACGATGCGTCCGACCTGCTGTGGATGCCGCTTCAGGACCTGGAACGCAGCGAAAGCCTTTTTTTCAACGATCATGCCCAAATAATCAGATATTTTCTTAACAGGATGCGATGATGATTCACAATCGACTTTTGATAATAGATCCGCAGTCCGATTTCGTCGATCCCGCGGGCAGCCTTTTCGTGAATGGCGCGGATACGGACATAGTGCGGCTCGCCTCGTTTGTGCGAAGAAACGCAGCCGCCGTCGAAAGCATACACGTAACGATGGATACCCATAGCCAGCTGCAGATTTTTCATCCTTTGTTCTGGCAGGATCGCACGGGAAATTCGCCGCAGCCGTTTACGGGAATTCGTGTCGAGGATGTGGAATCGGGCGTATGGACCGCACGTCGGGAGGCGGCTCGCGGCAAAGCCCTGGAGTATGTGCGCGCCTTGCGGAAAGCGGGGCGCTTCAGCCTGGTAATCTGGCCCTGCCATTGCCTTGTAGGCAGTAGAGGAGCGGCGGTTCAGGAAGCGCTTTTTTCCGAGCTGTGCGCCTGGGAGCGCTTGTCTTTACGCTCCGTAGATTACGTACGCAAAGGCACCAACGAATTTACCGAACACTACAGCGCGCTCAAGGCCGAGGTGGAAGATCCCGATGACATTGGGACGCGCCTGAACGAACGGCTCGTACGGGACTTGTCGCTTGCCGACTGCATCTATGTCGCGGGAGAAGCCCTGGATTATTGCGTCTACAACACCGTCCGGGATTTAGCCGATGCCTTGGCTGCCCAAAATGCAAGGGAACCGATCCCCGCGATAAGGATACTCGAGGATTGTACATCCCCGATAGACGCGGCGAGCGCAGCCGGTATAAAGCGCGAATTCGAAACGCGCGGAATCCGGTTCGTTTCCAGCGGCGAAGCCCTCGCCAAGGAGTTGCCATGAAAGTCGCACTCGTCCAAATGAACGTGATTCCGGGACAGACCCCGCTCAACGTAGCGCGCATCAAAACCGAAATCCTTAAGTACGATTCCAGAAGTTATGATTTTATCGTATTCCCCGAATTGTGCGTCGGCGGCTATATGGTAGGGGACCTATGGTGCGACCCTGACTGGATAGAGGAGCAGTCACGGGCAAACCGGGATTTATTCAATTTTATCGCCAAGGAAAAAATCAAGGCCGGTGTTATTTTCGGAAGCATACGGCGGGGTTCTCCGGGATCTAAAAACGAGGATGGGCGGCCTGCATTATACAACACTGCATGGTTCGCGCAAAATGAAGGCGATGGGGTACAGAATATCGGCCACTCCGACAAGTCTCTCTTGCCCAACTATCGATTTTTCGACGACAAGCGGTATTTTTCGCCCGGAATTAAAAAGACTGCGATTGCCGCCCGGCTGCGAAACGGTAAGGCGGTAGTCATCGGTCTGGAAGTGTGCGAGGATCTATGGCACGAGGATTATGCCCGAAACCCGACGGCCGAACTATGCGACGCAGGCGCGCATTACATATTCAACATAAGCGCGAGCCCCTACTCATACAGCAAGCGCAAAGCCCGCGACCGCGTAATCGAACGCACGCTCAGCCTTGCTTCGACAAGCTCGCTCGAGCTGTTTTTCTATGTAAACTGCGTCGGTGCGCAGAACAACGGAAAAAATATCCTGACTTTCGACGGCGACTCTTGCGTCTACGACAAGGCGGGCATCCAGCAGTTGGGCAGCGACAATCTGTTCGCCGACGAGATTCTCGAGTACGACAGCGAAGCTCCACGGCAGCAATGGAAAGCAAAAAATCTCGACAAGGCCGAATGCCAGTACCAAGCCTGCATAGCGGGAATCAAGTCGCTTGACAATCTCATGGGATCGGCTTTTCCATACATCATCGGAGTATCGGGCGGCATCGACAGTGCGCTGGTTCTTTGCCTGCTCGAACGCGCGGTAGGCGCATCCCGCATACGAGCCTTTAACATGCCCAGCGTCTATAATTCCGAGGCTACCAAGGGCAACGCCAGGTCGATGTGCGAAATGCTCGGGGTGAGCATGCAGTCCATCCCGATACAGGATTTGGTCGACGCACAGCTCAGGCTGTTCCGGGAGTCCGGCATGGAACCTTCCGAATTCAATATAGAGAACATTCAGGCAAAGATTCGCGGTACCAGCATACTTTCCACCATCACGGGAATCATCGGCGGCGTAATGACGAACAACGGCAACAAGCTCGAGGTAGCGCTTGGCTATACGACGCTCTATGGCGACGTCAACGGCGCAATAGCCCCGCTGGGCGATCTGCTCAAGACGGAAGTGTGGGAAATGGCCCGCTACATGAACGCTTCGGTCTATGGCAGGAAGGTAATTCCGGGTAACCTGATACCGGATTCCGCCACCTGGGAAATGGCGCTGCCTCCCAGCGCGGAACTCAAACACGCCCAGGTGGATCCCATGAAGTGGGGTTACCATGATGCGCTGCTTGCCTATATGACCAACTTCATGCGGGGTAGCCTCGTGGAGCTCGTGGCCGATTATAAAACCTCGCTCGGAGTTTTTGCCGCCAGGCTTTCCGCCGCGACCGATTTTACGGTAAGCTCAGAATCCATACTCTACGTGCTCAAAAAAAATAAATTGGACGATGCAAAGGAATTCAAGAAAGACCTGCTCTGGTTCGTAGACACCATCGGAAAGGCGGTTTTCAAGCGCATCCAGTCGCCGCCAATAATCTTGCAAAGCGAATCCGCCTACGGATTCGACCTCCGGGAAAGCCAGCTTAAACGAATCCGCGCAGATATCGCGGAGGCTTTGTCGTGATAATCAATAGCCTGCTGGATCAGGACATGTACAAGCTGAGCATGGGGGCGGTATTCCTTCACCGTTTTTCGGATTCATGGGGGCGCTATGTCTTCAAGTGCAGAAACCAGGGCATAATCTGGAAAGACGAAATGCTCGCGGATATAAACCGGGAACTCGATCATTTGAGCACCCTGACGTTTACCGGCGATGAGATCGAATATTTAGGCGGCATACGCTACATGAAAAAGGGCTATATCGAATTTCTGCGCATGTTTCGGCTCGACAGGAAATACGTCCGCGCCTGGAAAGAATCCACGGGAGAATTGCGCGTGGAAGCCGAAGGTCCGATATTTCTCGTAAGCATGTTCGAGATTTTCGTTTTGGCAATCGTAAACGAGGTCTATTTTCGCGACGCGTTCGCGGCAGCGGACAAGGACTCGGGCAGCGCGCGGCTGGAAGAAAAAATCATAATCGCAAGAGAAGCGGGCCTGCGATTTTCCGATTTCGGAACACGCAGGAGAATCAGCGCGGCGTGGCAGGAAAAGGTAGTGGAACGCCTGGCGGACGCATTGCCTCGCGACTTGTTTACGGGAACGAGCAATGTTTTCCTCGCCATGAAATACGGCATTACGCCTATCGGAACCATGGCTCACGAGTATATCCAGCTGCCGCAGGCTATCGACGAGGTGACACTGGCCAGCAGCCAGAAGTACGCATTGCAGCTGTGGGTGGATGAGTATCGGGGGGATTTGGGCTACGCGCTTTCGGACACTTTGGGCTTCGACAAATTCCTTCGCGATTTCGACCGCTACTTCGCAAAGCTGTATGACGGGGTCCGCCACGACAGCGGGGATCCTTTCGCCTGGGGACACCGGATGATAGACCATTACCGCAGCTTCGGAATCGAGCCATTGACCAAGCACTTGATCTTCAGTGATGGTCTGGATTTTCCCCTGGCAGCCCGGCTTCACCGGGAATTCTCGCCGGAGATAGGGGTAGGCTTCGGAATAGGCACGAACCTGACCAACGATTTTCCCGGAATAGTTCCGCTGCAGATAGTTATGAAGCTTGTGGAGGCAAACGGGCGACCCGTGGCCAAGATAAGCGAGAATCCCGGCAAAACGATGTGCGAGGACCAAAACTTCCTGTCGTACCTAAAGGAAGTAATAAAAAAATAGCAAATTTTGCCTGTTCGGGAAAGCTCCCGTAGGGCATCTCGAAAAGCAGTTGCCCTATGCTTTTTTCTTGAATGCCTTTACGGGAGTTTCTTCTTCGTTTGCCAGCATCGCTTCTACGATGGTTTCCGCGGCATCGGGGAAAGAAAGCGCTGTCGCGTGTTCGCTCATGCTCTTTTGCCGCTCGGGATTACCCAGTATCCCGTCCACCTTGAATCCTATGGTAAGGGCATTATTGGGCATGACTCCCGCGCCGTGCTCCAGAACGTGGTACGTATTGTACACTTCCTGCCCCGGTATCGGATCCCAAATAATCATCGGAACGCCGCAGACAAGGCATTCGCTCGTCGATAGGCCGCCGGGCTTGCCTATAAAAACCTCAGCCATTTTAAGGTAATCGTGCATGGCGTCCGTAAACCCGATAATCGAGTATTTATTCTCGGCGATTCCCTGCTGTGTCTTGATGAAGGTTTCGAGTTCCCGCTTGAGCTTTTGGTTTTTTCCGCAGATTACCACGATCTGGCAGCGGGTTTTTATCTGTTCCAGTATTTTTATCATATCGGCGGCGGACATTACGCCAAACGTGCCCGCCGATAAAACGACGAGGGGAAGCGTAGCGGAAAAACCGTATTTTTGCCGCAGGGTTTGCCTGGATGCCTTGGCTGCGAAGGCCTTCATAACCGGAATGCCTGAAACCACTATTCTGTCCGTGGGAAGGCCTAAAAGACTCAGGTGAGTCTTGCTCTCTTCCTTGGGAACGAAATAGCGGGTAAAGATATCCGTAAGCCATAAAGCGTGAACATAATAATCGGTAACGACTATGCCCAAATTGGTATGAAGCCTGTCCTGCATGATAAGCCTGGAAATAATTGCCGCCGGCATTCCGTGGGTGCAGATGCAGATGTCCGGTTTATACTCCCGGATCTTATTGATGAGCGGCTGCGAATTAAGCCTGTTCATGGCGGCGACGGCGAAATGATTCTGCCAAGGCTTATCCGTTGCCTCAAAAGCGTATGCCCACAAGTCGGGAGCGGTTTTTACGGCTTCCAGATATCCTTTGGAATATATTTTCTGGAATACCCTATTTGTATAATCAAGAGCGTCGATATGGAGAACTTCGGAAATGCGCTTGTCTTTTTTACAGGCTTCTTCAATGGCTTGTGCGGCGCGAATATGGCCGCTTCCCGTTCCTGCCGACAGTATCAACACTTTTTTCTGCATGAGTATCTCCGTTTGCTATAAAATACAACGCGAGTTTTGAAATGTCCACATAGAAAAGCCGATAAACGGCACTATCCTTGAGCTTGGGTAAAAAATGCGTTATCCTTTCCGTTATGAAGACGCTTGAAGCATGGAAACAGGGTAAGAAGGAACAAATCGCGGATTGCAGGATTTTTAATGTCTGTTCCGTGGAACGGCAGTCCAGTTCAGGAAAAAAAGGTACTTTTTATCTGATCGATACGCTTGATTGGGCCGGAGTGATACCGGTTGTCGATACGCCTGAAGGCAGAAAGTTCGTCATGATACGCCAATACAGGCACGGCAGCGATCATGTGTCCATCGAGTTTCCCGGCGGCATTATCGAACCGGGGGAAGATCCGGCCCTTGCGGTAGCCCGTGAGCTGGAGGAAGAAACCGGGTACCGCGCCGACATGATAGTACCGCTTGGGATACTGTCGCCCAATCCCGCCTTTATGACAAATACGTTTCACGCGTTCATCGCGGAAGGCTGCACCTTCGTTCGGCCGCAAGCCCTCGACGAGCATGAAGAGATAGAGGTTCTCCTGGTGCCGGAGCGCGAAGCCATCGATCTGGTCGGCGGTGTGGATTCAGGGCACGCGCTGATGACGGCTGCGCTTTTCTTCTATATGAGGTACCGTGGTTTATGTAACTAAAATGCGCGCTAAGAGGTCTTCTGGAGCAATCACGCTTCCGGTTTTCTGCGCGCGGTTATTACCGATGCAGCCGTTACGGCCGCAACGATTACCAGCCCGCCGATGATTGAATTGAGGGCGGGTTTTTCTCCCAGTGCCAGAAAAACCCAGATTGGGCTGAAGACCGGTTCCACCACGGTTACCAGGACGCCCTGAACCGCGTTGACGCGCTTGATTCCGTACGAGAAGAATACCGACGCAAGCCCCACCTGCAAGAGGCCCAGGACCAGTATGGCTCCGACGGCGGGAAGAGTAATTACCGGCTTTTCCATGAACAGCGACAGGGGAATCATTATGGCTGCGGTTATCCAGTGGGACAATAAAATCGACTCGAGCGGCGAGCCGTTTTTCTGCATGCGCATAGCCACGAAGTACAGGCCAAAGGTAAGCCCCGATACCGAGGAGGCTATGTTCCCCAGGAGCGATCCTCCGCCCACGCCGCCCATGAAGAATACGGCCATGCCGGCTGCCACGAAAACAAATGCTATAAGCTGCTCGGGTTTTGCCTTTTCCTTGAGCAGCATGGCTCCCGCAATCGCGGTAAAGACAGGCGCGGAATATTGCAGCAGTATTGCGTTGGCCGCGGTGGTATGCTTGTTGGCATAGACGAACAGCGTCATGGTGCATACGTTGAGAAGCGCGGCCCAGATTTGCGGCTTTGACCAATGGAAATTCGGTTTTTTCAAAACAAGCAGAAGAACGAAGCTGGCTATCAGGCTGCGAAGTCCTGTAATCAGGAGCGGGTTCCACGGTATCAGTTTTATAAAAACTCCGGCCAGGCTCCAGAGAAAAGCGCAGGCGGCAAGCGCGGCCATGCCTTGAAAGCGGGTTTTAGTGGTAGATTCCATAGTGACAGCAGTGTAACGATTATCCGCCGGAGTAACAATCCTAAAAAAAACGGCGACCTAGGCGGTCGCCGTTTTTTCAAGAATTTTCAAAATGGACGGCATTTTGAAAATACCCCATCATTGATGCTTCAATACCACTTCCAGCAACTGGGGAATATCCATGCCTATGTTCTTTAGGTGCGCAGCGGTGGGAACTCCCTGATCGGTCCAGCCGCGGCGAGCGAACACCGCGTCGATAAGCTTGTTGTATTGATCCATGCGGAAATCCCGCGTTATTTTTACCTTCTCGGCAAGCGATTTGCCTGCAGGATCCACGCCGATTTTTTCCTTCATCTGCTTGTCGTAGCGTTCCGCGCGCGCTTCGTATTCATCCTCGAATACCGGTCCCATGGCCCTGTATGCGGGGTAATCGTCTACGCGCTTGCCGTGTCCAACGCGCAGGTTGAATATGCGCTGGAAGTTGTACACGCGCTCGGACTGGCGTATAAGGTCGTCCATGGTTAATTTTTCGCCGGTTATGGCGGTGTACAGGTCGCGATAATTTTCGACGTGCTCGGGTACCTTGTTGGGCTCGGCGTGCTTGGCGTTGTCCGCCGGTTCGACGTCGTTCCAGGGCAGTTTGCACAAGCCCTGCAACCCGAACCAGGTGCGGAACATCGGGAAGTAGTGCAGCGCCTCGGCCTTGTTCTCGAAGCTGGGGATGCGGTTGTTTACCATGTCCATGAATATGAGCCAGGCTTCGTCGTGCTGCGGACCCTTGTTGGTAAGGTAGTAGCCGCCCTGCTGGGCAAGCGATTCCTTGCTTATGTATTCGGACTGCTCGAGGCCTTTGCCGTGCAGGGCGATGTCTTTCATGACCTGGGCGTCGGCGCCGTATTCCTTCGCGAAATAGGCGGCCAGGAATTTTACGCCCTTGCCGGCCAGCACGCCGAATCGCTTGCCGTCGGCCATGTCGTGCAGTATCTGCGCGGCGCCCTGCCAGTTGCCCCAGGTCAGGTCTATGCCGTCGGTGCGCTCCTTGTTGAGCACACCCAGTTCCCAGCATTCCATCAGGAAGCTGGTCATGGTGCCAAAGCTTATCGTATCGATGCCGTAGGTGTCGCAGTAGAAGTTGAGTTCCAGGATTCCGTGCGGATCATAGACGTACAGGTTGGAGCCCACGCCGGCGGCGGTTTCGTACTCGGGGCCGTCCACGCATACTTTCTGGTCTTTGTACGGTCCGGTTTCCAGCTTGAAGTGGTCCACCGCGTGCGCGCATGCCATGGTGCAGCCGTACCAGCAGCCGTCGGGCACATTCTGGCTGAACAGCTTTTCCCATACCCAGCTGGCGATCTCATTTCCCCGGGGATCCTGGCCGTATTTATGGTTTTTGGTGGGTAGCAGGTCGTAGTCGTTCATTACTTCCATGAGGTGCGCGGTGCCCTGCTTGCGCATCTTGCACTGCTTGTCGTCGTTCTGGATTATTTCGCGGTGAAGCTTGAGGCCCAGGCGCTGCACCGTAGCCGGATCGGCAGCGTCGTTCAGGTTCTGCTTAACGCCGGAGAACCTGCACACGAGCGCCCTAATTTTTTTATCGCGCAGCACGGTGCCGATGCCTCCGCGGCCGGCCTGCTTGACGCGTATGCCTTCGCGGCGCTTGTCATACAGGGAGAAATTCAAGAGTCCCATGGGGGAGTGGTCCGCGCCGCGTCCGGCCGTTACCACCGATACCGACTGCAGGTCTTTTACGTCATGCGCAAAGGCGTGGGTAAGCTCTTCGGCCAGGAGGTGGGTGTCCTTGTTCAGGGTGTCAGGGGCGTCCAATATCTGCACGGTTCCATCGTTGCAGTCGATATACACGATGGTCTCGCGATCGGCCTTGCCCTGGATTTCAAGCGCATCCCAGCCGCCGAATTTGAGGTACGGACCAAAGTAGCCGCCAACGTTGGAGTCGATGGGAACCTCGGTCATGGGCGACAGCGATACGACCAGGCTTTTGCCCGAGCCCGGATAATTGGTGTTGCCGCAGATGGGTCCCATCGCGATTACTATCTCGTTCTCAGGCGAGTTCCATTTGGTATCCGGCGTCGTGCCGTCCCACAGCAGCTTCAGCCCGAAACCCTTGCCGCCGGTAAATCGCCGCTTCATGTCGTCCGAGACGGGTTTTTCCTTGACTTCGCGCGTGCCTACGTTTACATACAGGGTGCGCATCGCATAGCCTTTTACTATCGCCTTGGGCGTAAATTTCCACTCGCTCAGGAGCTTGAAGTCCTTTTTGCTGAAAATTTTCATTATTTTGTCTCCTTGTCAGCATCAAGGCGTTTGACGGCGGCGGCAAATTCGAACGGCAGGCGGGAAGCCGGGCTGTCTTCTTTTGACGCTATCTCAAGAGCCTGTTTGGGGCATGCTTTTACGCAAATACCGCATGCGACGCAATTAAAGGGAGACTGCGCAGCGGGATAAAATCTCATGGCCTCTATGGGGCACACGGCAACGCAGGCCAGGCAGCCTACGCACAGGTTTTTGTTTATCATGACGACGCCCTGGCCGTTGACGGTAATGGCCATGGTGGGACATTCTCCGACGCACTTGCGGCATTCCTGGTCGCAGGCTATGAGATGGAAAGCGCCCCCAAGCGCAGGTACAACCTGAATGGAGGATTTAGCCGGGTTGTCTTCCTTGAAATAGGCTTTGGAGCAGGCGGATACGCAACTCAGGCAGCCGACACATTTGTTGTCGTGAAGTTTCAGGTATTTGATCATGGTGATCGGGCCTCCCTTAGGTCCTTAAAATGTGGCAGGCAGCGGGCAGAGCTCGGAAGTGTTTTCTTGCCGACTCGAGTATACGTGATTTGAGCTAAACCTGCAACTGATATTTCAGATCAGCGCTTACTCAAGCTGCGTATTATCCAGCTCTTTTTTTACTTTTAGGTACTCGGTATTCAGGCGGGACATGCGAATATTGAGACGCGCAAGACGCTGCGCCAAAAGACGAGCCAGAAATATGCCGTAATGCGGGTTGTCGCGTATCAGATTGACGAAGTCCTGTTTGGAAATCCGTATCAGGACGCTTTTGCCCTTGGACACAACCGTCGCGGATCGCCTGTTGGACAGGAGGAAGCTCATCTCCCCCATGAACATGTCGTCGGGAGTCAGGGCGGATACCAGTTTCCCTTTGGAATACACATACAGGGTGCCCGAAACGATATAGTACAGGTAATCCGATTCCTCTCCCTCGGAGCAAATATATTGCCCGTCCGCAAAGGGCATTTCGGGGGACAGTTCGAAGATGGCGGGAATTATATTCGATTCGTTCTGCTGATGGGCCACTTCAAACGAAACCTCGTTGCCCTTGCCGTTGTAACTCAGGCTCTGCACGTACATGTTAGCCATTTTAACCCCGTTGCCGTGCAGTTCGGGAGTTATTTGCTTGGTGTTCATGCGGGTTTTCCAGTCGAAGCCTTCGCCTTCGTCGCGAATGGTAAACCTGCTCCATTCCTGCGAGATCGTGTAGGTAAAATAAACTTTACGAGCTTTTATCTCCGTCAGCTTGTTCTTCTCGCGTATCAGGTCCATCATGTCGCCGTTTGCCTCGAGCCAGGCGGTCTTTTCGTCGAAACTTATCTTGCAGTTTCCGTGCTCGATGGCGTTTATGAGAAGCTCGAGCAAGGCAACGTGGAGGTTTTCCTTTTCTTCCTTGCTTATAAGGTTGGCGCTGAACAGAAAGTTCGTAACCAGGTTGGAATAGGTGGTTATGTCCAGCGGATCATTGTCGATCACAAAGGAGCCTGCGATATTTTTTAGCAGATGCTGCTGGATGCCGCGCTGAAAAAGTATCTGCTTGTTTTGCCTGATGGTTTTGAGGAGCCGGATAAAACCGCGCTCGACCTCGCGCCGCTTAAGCACGGCGATTACATTCTGGTCCCGGATAAGCGGTTCCAGGGTTTTGTCATCCATGGAATCGTGAATGACTATAAGCCCGCCGAAGTGGAGCCATGGATCGCTTCGGATTTCGCTCAGGATGTACTGCGCGTCCACCGAGCTGTCGGAAAGATAGAATATTTTCATCTCGGGCAGCTCGTATTTAAGGAACGTTATTACTTCTTCCTTGCTGGTAAAGAAAACGGGAGTGTATTCGCTGCCGAATATGGTGCATTGATTTCGTATAAACTCATTTAGTTTAGAGTCGGCGGAGATTACCGGTATCTTTCGCATGCAGCAGCGTCCTTCCAAAAAAACGATGGCGCGAGGCGCCTGGATAATAAAGAGATATTATAGCATAAATCGGCAATTTCAGCTTCTTTATTGACTTTTTTTGACGCCTGTGCATAATAAAACAACGTTTTCGGGCCTATAGCTCAGTTGGTTAGAGCAGTGGACTCATAATCCATTGGTCCCTGGTTCAAGTCCAGGTGGGCCCAAAAAAGACTCCGTCGCCTTGCGATGGAGTCTTTTTTTATAAAGGCCCGCCTGGACTTGAACCGAGCAGGCGCCGAGCGGCAGCGAGGAAGAGCTCACACGACGTGCGCGGAAGCCTGCGAAGGCGGGTTATTTGGCACACACGAAGCGTGACAA
>JANNSO010000096.1:0-61452 GCA_031402655.1 Spirochaetota bacterium
CCAGCTGCATGGTAAGCGTGGAGCCTCCGTAAAGGATTTTTCCGTAATTCTTGTTGATTTCAGCGGCGCGTTTTACGGCATCGAGATCGATGCCGATATGCGTCCAAAAATTGCCGTCTTCCACCGAAACAAGCATTCTCCGTGCCAGCCTCGGCACTGCCGCAAGCTTGACGGGATAATTTTTCCTGATTCCGAAGCGGCTGTCATATTTTCTTACCAGCGCAAGCACGGTTACCGGAGGGTCGATAAACGAATAGCAGGCAATAAGCACGCTCGTAATCCCGATGAATACCAAATGAAGGCACACGAGCAGAAAAATCGCGGCACGGAACGCCAGCCTAACGCGGCTTTTAAAAGTTCGCGGAAGTTCTTTTTTACGCGGAATACCATTATAGGAAGCTTCTATCGCCGGAATCATGAGGGATACCAGTTCCCTGGTCGCAAAAATATTCAATACCGTTGTTCTCCCTCTCGAGTCTACAACGAAACCGGCTCCCTGCACAATTACTGCCGGATGCTGCGCTTGCCGGCTTTGCGCTATTCTTGACAGCTGGGATGGGGAGGGCTAGTATTCAGGGGCGTCGCAACGGTCGGCGTTCTAAAAAATTACAGCCGAGCCGCGGCTGTCTGGAGGTTTTATCGATGAAACGAACCATGCTTGCCAAACTGGCGGCCTTTGCGCTGACAGTGGCACCGCTCTTCGCCGCGCTGCCGCTCTACGCGGACGGTACACCGATCAAGGGGCTGTCCCGCTTCAAACTGGACAACGGCCTGGAGCTGTTCGTCCTGGAAAACCATACCGTTCCGCTGGCGCGTATCCAGATTACGTTCCGGTGCGGCGCCATAACCCAGACTGCGGAAACCGCCGGACTTTTTCACCTGTATGAGCACATGCTCTTCAAGGGAAACGCGAAATACAAAACGGAAACCGAGTTTTCCTCCGCCATGACGGAGCTTGGCGTAGCCGAATGGAACGGCGGCACGAGCACCGAGTACGTCGACTACTATTTTACCGTTCCTTCGAATAAAATAAACGAAGGTTTGGAATTCTGGTCCCATGCCGTAAGGGAACCGCTTTTCGATATCCAGGAACTGCTTGTCGAAAAAGACGTGGTGGTAAACGAGATAAACGGCGGCATGAACGAACCTGACAGTATTTATCAAGGTGCCCAGACAAAAACGATGTTCTCCAAATACCCCTGGAGGCGCGACGTGGGCGGCTACGAGAAAACCATCCGGTCAGCCACGCCCGAAATGCTTAAAGCCCTGCAGAGCAGCTATTATATCCCCAATAATACCGCTATTTTCGTGGGCGGCGACGTTAGGCCGCAGGAAGTTTACAAGCTCGTGAACGACTGGTACGGCAGCTGGAAAAAAGGCGCGGATCCCTGGCAGATACCACTGCCTGCCCACGATACCCCGGCCGTCTCGAAGCCCGCGTATCTGGTCATGCCCGACGAATCCCTTCCCGAGGGCATCGCCAACCTTCTGCTTACCTACCGCGGTCCCGACGTAATCGCCAATCCGGCTCCCACCTATGCCGCGGACGTGTGGGGTTTCCTGCTCGATAATCCCGACGGAAAATACAAAAACGCCATCATGGAAAAAGTTCCCGGCCTGTACAACAAGGACTATATCAGCTCATCCTATTATACCCAGCGGGACGGCGGCCAGATACTGTTCTCCACCTATTTCTTTACCGACCCCGAATTGCCGATAGCGGATAGGGCGATAACGCAATTCAGGGAAGCGGTCGTAAACGGCGAAATTACCGCCATGATACGGGATCCCGCGTATTTCAGCCCCGAAGAGTTCGCGATGGTCAAGGTAAAGCTCGAAGACCAGCAGCTCATCGGCCTGGAAACCGCGGAAGGGTTCATCGAGACGCTTTCGTTCTGGTGGGCTTCGGCCTCGGCGGATTATTACTTCAACTATATAAGCAACATGAAAAAGGTCCAGCAGAAAGACATCGCCTCTTTCCTGCAGAACTATGTCGTGGACAACAAAGAAATAATCATCGTACGCGTCAATCCCGCGGACTACGAAGCGGAAAAAGCATCCCTTGAAATTGCCGGATTCATTACCATTACACCCGAGAACGCATTTTGGTGGGAGGCACGCAAATGAGGATTCATGCTTTGTTCAAAAAGGCCGGGCTTAAGAGCTTTGCGATTCTTATTCTGCTTGCCCTGGTTTCCTGCGTGAGCGAACCGGGAAAAACCGATAGCAGCGAATTCATGAAGGCCAATGCGGACACCATTAAGGCTTATACACTTGACAACGGCATGGCACTTATCGTTAAAAAAAATTCCGCCAACCAGATATTCAACCTCAAGGTGGTGTTCAAAGGCGGCGTCGCCCTGACCACGCCGGCAGACGCCGGCATCGAGGCATTGACCCTGGCCATGCTTAATCGCGGTTCGCAAAAATATACCTACGGCGACCTCCAGAAAATACAGTACGAAAAAAGCTCGAGCATAGCGTACACCATGTCCGGCTACGACTATTCCAGTTTCGACTTGAATACCCTCGATAAATACTGGAACGAGCTGTACCCCGTATTCTCCGACCTGCTCATGAACCCCGCGTTTCTCGCCGGGCAGTTCGCCGAAGTCCAAAACGACATGAAGGTGCTTGCCCAGAAAAAACTGGCGGACCAATACGAGGTGGCCATCAGCAAGCTGCACGGCAGCATGTTCGCCGGGCATCCGTATGCCGCCGAGTTCGCGGGTACGCTGGAATCGCTTGCGTCGATAAGCTTGGAGGATGTAAAGAAATATTATGCCGAAAAGTTCGACGCGGACCGCATGTTCGTGGTTGCGGTGGGCAACTTCGACGAAAAGGAGCTTATCAGGAACTTGAACGGCACCATCGGGAAGATTGCCAATAAAGGTGTGAAGATCCCGGAAGTCGCCCGCTACGTCCCCAGGGCCGATCTTATCCTCGAAACTTTTCCCAAGGCAAAAGGCGTAAGCTATGTCCGAGGCGACTATCCCATCGCCGACGTCGCCAGCCCGGACTTCGCGGTACAGCAGCTGGCCAACACCATGCTCGGCGAAATCCTGTTCAGCATCGTCCGTACCGACCACGGCGCATGCTACTCGGTATGGTCCAATGCCCACGGCTTCAAAAACACCTACGGCTCGCTGGTGGTCTACAAGACTGACCAGCCCAACGACTCCAAGATTTGGGTCGACGAAGCCATAGCCCTGCTCGCATCCGGCAAAACCATGAATATAAAAGGCGATTCAGGCGAAAAATATGCCGACCTAAGCCAGACCATAAACGCGTACAAGAACAAATTTACCAACACGTTTTTTTCCGGACAGCAGACTAACGCCCAGACCGCCGCTCAGATCGCCTCGGGCTATGTCTACTACGACAACCCGGGGGAATACCTCAAGTTTATCGACAAGATAAAAAACATTACTCCAAACGACATAGTCCGCGTCGTCGATAAATACATGGTCAATGGAACGCTTACCTGGATCGTAATAGGTGACGAACCAAGTCTGGCCAAGATTGATAAAGCGCGTTTCCTGAAGTTCACAGGCACGGTAAAATAAAGCGCACGGTTAATCTACGCGCCGCACTTTTATAATGGAGGGAATATGGCGCAGATTCCGCTCCACTATCCTCGCTGAAGCGGCCGTAGCGTAGGATAGCGTAAATGAGCCGGCCAGGCCGCCCGGCCCGGTGCTGCGCGCGACTTCTTCCAGTTTGCCTTCGAGCAGCTGGCCCCCATGCTTTTTTACCGCGTTGTCTATTTCGGAAAAAAGATCATGGGTACGGCGGGCGTGCACTTCGTAGCGCCTGCGAAGGTCCGGTGATATTTCCCAGCTCACGTCCACCCGCCGCTGGACGAATTCCGAGATGGATGCAAGGTTGGTGCATTTTTCCTGATGCACGATGATGCCCCTGCCCCGGGAAACATATCCCACGATCCTATCCCCGACGGAAGGCTTGCAGCAGGCCGCGAAACGCACCAGTAATCCTTCTCCGCCGGCTATGCTCAAACCGGCCTTGGTGGAATCCAGGACGCTTTCTTCGTGGACGGCGTGGAAATCCAGCGAGGCTACCGTTATTTTTTCTTCCGCAGCATGGGTTTTTCTTTGATCGCCCTCGTGTTTTTTTGCCACGACGTTGTTGTCTATGGCCAGTACGTGGCCTTCGGTCACCAGCCACTGGCGTATCCTGGACTTGGCCTTGCTCGTCTTGGCGGCCTGCAGCCAGTTTACGTTGGGATGCGCATTGGCACCGGTAACGATTTCCACGACCTGGGCGTTTTTAAGCTCGGATGAAAGCGAAATTATCGATCCATCCGCCTTGGCGGCGAGGCAATGGCTGCCCACGTCGCTGTGAATCGCGTAGGCAAAATCTATGGCGCATGCGCCTGCCGTCAACTCTATGGCGTCGCCCGCCGGCGTAAAGACGATAATCGAGTCTTTAAGCAGTTCCCGCTTGATGTCCTCGAGGAATTCCGCGCCGGACTCGAGCATTGCGCTCCAGTCCTTCAGCTTGTTTATGAGGCTCAGGTCCTGCGTCCGCACGATTTCGTTCGAGCTGCCTTTTTTATAGAGCCAGTGCGACGCCACCCCGAATTCGGCGACTTTGTGCATGTCGGCCGTCCGGATTTGTATCTCCAGAAACCTGCCTTCGTATGCCAGGACAGTCGTATGCAGGCTCTGGTAGCCGTTGGGTTTCGGCATGGCGATGTAATCCTTGAACCTGCCGTCGAGGGGTTTCCATAAACGATGGGCTATTCCAAGGACCGCATAGCAGTCGGTGGGCGTATCGCACAAAACGCGGATTCCCGACAGATCATACAGCTCATCGCTGGACTTCGAGCGCTTGCGCATTTTCAGGTAAATGGAGTAAAAGTGCTTAGCCCTGGCCGATACCGCAAGCTTTATTCCCTCTTCCGAAGCCCCGCTCTCCAGATCCGCGCTTACGCGCTGCAGGAATTCCTCGCGCTCGGCCTTCTTTTCCGATACGAGCGCCTTGATCTGGTCGAACGCCTCGCGGTTAATTTCTTTTAACGACAGGTCCTCGAGCTCGTCCTTGAGCCAGCTTATACCCAGCCTGTCGGCAAGGGGGGCGAACACGTCGATGCACTCGGTGGCGATCCGCTTGCGGTCCAGTTCCGGCAGCCACTTGATGGTTCGCATGTTGTCCAGCTTGTCGGCCAGCTTGACGATTATTACGCGAACGTCCCTGGCCATGGCAAAGAGCATCTTTCGTATCGTTTCGGCTGCCTGCAAAGTCTTGTTCTTCGCCTTCAGCGCCGCTATCTTGTGCAGCTCGTCGACGAGCTCGGCTGCCCGTTCCCCGAATTCCCCGGCGATCTCCGCCTTGGAGCTCTTGCCGCCCTCGAAAGCGTGGTGCAAAAGAGCCGTGATTATGGCGTCCGCGTCCATGCCCATTCCCGCCAATATGGCGCTTACCCGCTCCGGATGCATTACGGCGTCCTCGCCCGAGGCGCGAAGCTGCCCTTGGTGCAGCACGCGTGCGCGGTTCCGCGCCGCCACTATCCGCCCTACGTCGGAAGGGGAAAAATTCACCAGATAATCGTCCAGCTTCTCTTCGTTTCTCACCTGCGCACCCCCGCAACCACCCTGTCCAGGCCGGCAAGGTCTACAAGCACTTCCAGTTCGGCAAACCCGGCAGCCTTAAAAAGAGAGGACACGGCTTGCCCCTGCTCGTCGCCGATCTCCACGATAAGCCACCCACCCGCCGCCAGCTTGGAATAAGCCTCGCCTGCGAGGCGGCTATACTGCGACAGACCGTCGCGGCCGCCGTCCAGCGCCAGCCTGGGCTCGCACCCTCCCCCGGCAATTATGGCATCCGTGAGGGACGAGCTTACGTACGGGGGATTTGCCGTTATTAAACTATAACTGCCGCTGGCGGCGGAGAGGCCATCCCCCGGGCGTATCATCAGGCTCGACCCGCAGAGCGCCTGGGCGTTCCTTGCGCATACCGCGAGGGCGTCCGCCGAGGCATCCGAAAGCTCCATGCGCAGGTCCCCTCGTTCGCAGGCCAGGGTAATGCCCACGCAGCCCGATCCGCTAAAGGCGTCATGGCAGCGGAGAATGCCGGCGGTACCGGCCGGAGGCAGGCGAGCAAGGGCCGCTTCCACGAGCAGCTCGGTCTCGGGCCTGGGAACCAGCACCCGGCCATCCACGAAAAAATCGCGGCCGTAGAATTCCTTGTACCCCACTATGTACGCCACGGATTCGCCCGTATTGCGCCTTTTTACGAGTTCATGGAACCTATCGACGGTTATGGTCGCCAGATCGTCGGAAAGCATCGAAAGCAGGCATGGCCGCGTAACGCCGGCGGCATACGCCAGCAAAAGCGAGGCATCCAGATTCGGGGACCCCGAATGGCCGCCCGCTAGAACGGCGGCACCCTGGGCC
Source organism: Spirochaetota bacterium (assembly GCA_031402655.1). Lineage (GTDB taxonomy): Bacteria > Spirochaetota > Spirochaetia > Treponematales > UBA12059 > JANNSO01. The sequence continues at coordinate 6,417 of JANNSO010000096.1, forward strand.
AATGCATCCCTGACTTTCATACCGGCATCCGCTCCTATCGAAGAAAAAGTCGGGCTTAACAGCCTGAGGCGAGTGGCCCCCAGGCTGTTAAGCTTCCGCCTTCATAGCGTCGTCGCTGGCCCACAAGGCAAGGGCCTGCAGCATCTCGTCCATGTCGCCCTGCATAAAAAGCTCCAGCTTGTACAGAGTCAGCTCGATGCGGTGGTCGCTTACCCTGTTCTGGGGAAAGTTATAGGTACGTATGCGCTCGGAGCGGTCGCCCGAGCCTATCTGGCTGCGGCGGTTCTCGGAACGCTCGGCGTTTTTCTTGGCCTCTTCGGCCTCGTATAGCCTGGCCCGCAATACGCGCATCGCCTTGGCTTTGTTCTTTATCTGGCTCTTCTCGTCCTGGCAGATAACCACGATGCCCGTCGCCAGATGCGTTAGCCGCACGGCCGAGTCGGTGGTGTTTACGCACTGGCCACCGGGCCCACCCGCGCGCATCACGTCGATGCGGATATCCTCGGGCCGTATCACGATCTCGGTTTCCTCGGCCTCGGGAAGCACCGCCACGGTAACCGCGCTCGTGTGTATGCGGCCCGAGCCTTCCGTCGTGGGTACGCGCTGAACGCGATGCACGCCGCTTTCCCAGCGAAGAGAGCCAAAAACGCCATCGCCGGAGAGTGAAAAAATTATCTCTTTAAAGCCGCCCAGGCCCGTCTCGCTGGCGCTCATCACCTCGATCTTCCAGTTGCGGCGGTCCGCGAGCTTGCAGTACATGCGGTAGAGGTCGGCCACGAACAGCGCAGCCTCGTCCCCGCCCGTGCCTGCGCGGATTTCCATTATGGTGTTTTTATCGTCAAGGGGATCGTGAGGCACGAGCAGCAGCCGTATGGCCGCTTCGAGCGCCGCCATGGCTTCTTCCAGACCGCGCAGTTCCTCGCGAGCCATCTCGCGGAGCTCCGCATCGGCCTCGTCGCGAAACATGGCCGTAGCGCCCGCGATCTGCGAAACGAGGTTTTTGTATTCGCCGTACGCCCCGACGATGCGTTCCAGGTTGGCCCTCTCGCGCATCACGTCCTTATAGCGCCCCGGATCCTTGGCCAGCGAGCCATCGGAAACAAGATCGTCCAGTTCGATGAAGCGCGCCTTGGCAGCCTCCAGTTTGTCTATCACTGATCCGTCATTTCCTTAAAATAAGGACAGGTATAAATGACGATCTCCATCTCTTCGATGCTCGATGGATTGATCTCGTCCGCGTTGCTGCCTATCTTGCGCTTGATGCCGCAATTCTTGTTGTTGCCGCAGAGCGGACACGCGCCGTTGCCGCGGGGGTTTATTTCTAGCTTCATGCTAATAAAATAGCAAAAACAGGCGTCCTGCACAAGGGTCGAAATTCCGCTTTTTTGCGCGTGCCCCTCGATGCGAGGGTCGGGCTTTCCGGGGCTGCGGCCCGGTAGGGCTCTTGCGCCTTCGCTGCCGCGAATGCGCGCCCCCTCCAATCCCTCACGCCCTTGCCTCAGTCGCTTGAAACAGGCTGCGGCGAATTCCCGCCGCCGTCGGACTAGTCTTTTTTTCTGCGTTGACGTACAGCCTCGCTCAGCACATATTCGATCTGGCCGTTTACCGAGCGGAATTCATCTTCCGCCCAAGCGGACAGCTCCCGCCACAAGCCCGGCGAGAGGCGGAGAAGCAGCTGTTTTTTTTCCCTGTCGCCCTTGTCCGCCATTGTGCCCGCCTCAGTAAATCGAGCCGGCGTTTACGATAGGCTGGGTTTCGCGGTTCCCGCACAGCACTACCAGCAAGTTGCTTACCATGGCCGCCTTGCGTTCCTCGTCCAGGTTTACGATATTCTTGGAGCTGAGCCTGGCAAGCGCCATTTCCACCATGCCTACGGCTCCTTCCACAATCATGGACCGGGCGGCTATGACGGCGCTGGCCTGCTGGCGCTGCAGCATCACGGCGGCGATCTCCGGTGCGTACGACAGATGCGTGATGCGCGCCTCCAGAATCTCTATGCCCGCCATCGAGGCTTTGCCCTGAATCTCGTCCTTGAGCATGGCTGCCACCTCGGTACTGCTGCCGCGCAGGGATTTCTCCTGTTCCTCGTTCGTGGAATCGTAGGGGTACAGCCGCACGATATTGCGGAGCGCGGAATCGCATTGGATGGACAGGTACTCGGCGTAGTTGTCCACGTTGAAAACCGCCTTGGCAGTGTTGACCACTTTCCAGATTACCACGATGCCTATGACTATGGGATTTCCCAAAGCATCATTAATCTTCTGCTTGTCGTTGTTTAGCGTCATGGCCTTAAGCGAGATGGTTTTTTTAGGCTGATTAATCGTTAAGCTGCCCGAAACCTGACCGGTCATAGGCTTTTCGGCGGTAACCGTTCCAATCGCATCCCGTGTACCCGCTGGACTCACAGGCGATACGAAAGGATTTACAAAGTAAAAGCCCGCCCGTTTCAAGCTGCCGTAATACTTGCCGAATAGCGTTAAAACAAGAGCCTCGTTGGGCTTGAGTATCTTGAGGCCGCCGAAAATCACTGGGCCAATAATGGATATATAGAGCAGGCTGGCTATCATGCCCACGACAATCGCAGCCGACTCATCGTTATTCGTAAAGCGCACGATGCACAGCACGAACAGAACGATGCCTCCGATCATAAGGAGCAGGTTAACCAGCAGGACCAGCATGCCGCTGGACTGAGCTGCGCTGCGTTCCTCCTGCTCCAGTGCGGCCGACAATAAATTTTGCTTTGTATTCATAGGATTCCTCCTTTTAGAAATTGATATCATAATGATATCAATTTGATAATACCGCGGTTTGTGCCTTTTGTCAACTGGAAACGTTTTTTTTGCGTTAGCACCCATCGAAACCCGACTTGCCCAGCCGTACAATTTATTCTATTATGTAGGCATTATGCTCGACGTACGATTCATCAAGGACAATTTGGACGCGGTACGCAAAAACGTAGCCGCACGCAACATGCAGGCCGACCCACAAGCTGTGGTTCGCCTCCATGACCAACGCAATGCCGCCGTTCAGGCGCTCGAGGAAAAACGACGCCGCCGCAACGAAGTGGCGTCCCTCATGAAGGGCAAGCTGGACGAGTCCTCCCGCGGCCCGCTCATCGAGGAAGGCAAGCGCCTCAAAGAGGAAATAGCCGCGCTGGAGTCGTCCTCGGAAGCCGTCGAGAAACAGCTCGATATCGAACTGCGTCGCATACCCAACATGGCCCACCCCGACGCCCCCATCGGCAAGGAAGACAAGGACAACACCGAGGTAAAACGCGTGGGCGAGCCCACGAAATTCGACTTCCAACCCAAGGACCACGTGCAGCTCGGCGCGGACCTGGACATAATCGACTTCGACGCGGGCACCAAGGTATCGGGAACAAAATTTTATTACCTCAAGAACGAAGGCGTTTTTTTGGAGCTTGGTCTCGTGCGCTACGCCCTGGACATACTCGTAAAAAAAGGCTTTACGCCATACATCACGCCCGACGTGGCCAAGACCGATATCCTGGAAGGCATCGGCTTTAATCCGCGCGGAGCGGAGTCCAACGTGTACTCGGTAGAAGGCGAGGAATCATGCCTCGTAGGCACCGCCGAGATTACCCTGGGCGGCTACTATTCGGACACCCTGTTCGCCAAGGACCAGTTGCCCGTTCGCATGGCCGGCCTGTCCCACTGCTTCCGCCGCGAAGCAGGCGCATCCGGCCAGTTCTCCAAGGGTTTATACCGCGTGCACCAGTTTACCAAGCTTGAAATGTTCGTGGTCTGCCTGCCCGAGGATTCCGGCCGCATCCATGAAGAACTGCGGCTCGTCGAGGAAGAAATCTTCACAGGCCTGGGCATTCCCTTCCGCGTGGTGGACACCTGCACCGGCGACCTCGGCGCTCCGGCCTACCGCAAGTGGGACCTGGAAGCCTGGATGCCCGGCCGCAACTCAGGCGAATGGGGCGAGGTAACCAGCACCAGTAACTGCACCGACTACCAGTCGCGCCGCCTCAACACCAAATACAAGGATGATGATGGCAAGAACAAGTACGCGCACATGCTCAACGGCACGGCCATCGCCATAAGCCGTGGCATCATAGCGGTGCTGGAAAACTGCCAGCAAGCCGACGGCAGCGTAAAGCTGCCCAAGGCGCTGGTGCCGTACTGCGGGTTTGAGGTAATCAGGAACAGACGCTGAAAACAGGGCGCCGCTCCAAATCGGCTTCGATACGGCTTCACAGCCAATTCCCGAACGCGCGCGAGCACGTCCGGGTCTGGCTGCTTGCCGCGCCTTGCATCCATCCCCGTTTTCAGCGTTTGGGATTTAAAATGCTCGGTATTGCTTGGCAAGGAATTTCCTTTAAAGAATAATTTAAGGTTGATTTGCGGTTTTTAATTGTCAGATATCAAAGATGCAGTTATACTGGGAAAATGTTTTATAGCCTGCACATAATCTTAGGCACCTTAATGCTGTACGCGGGCGGTTTAGCGATTATTTGCGCTTATGTATATGTGTATTCCATAAAAAGAGCCACATTCAGAATGTTCATACTTCTCCAGGCCTTGCTTATCGTAACTAATTTTATTGATATAATCGGGCTCCTGCTTACCTCCGGGAAGCCATACGGATTGCCATACACCAACCCCATCCTTTTATTCAACGATTTTTTATCCGGTTTTTTTCGCGCTTTTCTTTTTCAACAGTTGCTTGTTGGCGCTTGGATTCTACCACAGTATCCGATATCCAACCGGATTCAGAAAATAATCAGGATACTCGTGTACACCTATGGTTTTTTCGCCTTGGGAGAACCGCTTCGCCATTTTTTACGCCAGTTTGGAATCAATCTAATCCCAAGTCTACAGGCCATTACTTTGCGGGCTTACATTATCACTCCATTGCTACTAGCCGGTGTATTTGCAATTGCACGATGGATTCACGGAAAGCGCAGGCTTTTTCATCCTCTCTTCTCAAAGGGCATGGAAGACCTCCGCGTACCCGGAGGAATGGTTGTACTCATACTTATAATGCAAATAATCCTCATCCACCGAACGGATCTTGCGCTTGTCCGCGAATTCCAGCGCCTGCTTTGGGCTGGATTCTTTGGTTGGATGGGTATTTGGAACATCCGGCTGGGGATACGACTTCTAGGCGTCCAACGCGTACAAAATCAGACTCCATCGCTTCCACCTCTTGAAAAAATTTTCCTGCAGCTATCGTTGTCCTCACGGGAGTGCGAGGTCTGTGAACTAGTCATACAGGGACTTGTGCTCAAGGAAGTGGGCTCAAGGCTAGGGATAAGCGCAAATACCGCACGTAATCATTTGGCAAGCATCTTCAAAAAATCAGGGGTTACCAATAGAATGGAGCTTATCCATAGGATTCTTGAAACCGACCGGTATTACCATGAATCCCTTAAAGAAAATGATCAGACAACCGTCGTAGGCGTCGGGCCTTGGTAAGCGTGGGCCATCGCCTACGCAAGCCCAGTATCCTTTGCAGGGCAAAGAAAATCCCGAAACCATCCTGCCTGAAATTATTTCTCGAATAAAGCATCAAGTCTTTGGCCATCGTCAAAATGTTCCCGGAACCTCATTACGAATTCCTTTTTTTCGTACATCTGTCCCTGAGGTCCGTTTTTTTCAAGGCAATACACTGCGGAAAGCGCCCCCAGCTGCCCGCATGTCGCCCAATCCCAGCCTCGGGCATATCCAACTAAAAATCCGCCCCTGAAAGCGTCACCCACCCCGGTGGGATCAACGACTTCCGCTTCCGGAACGATTTTGATCACATGAAAATCGCTTTTGGATTCCATATATGCCCCACGTTTCCCGCAGGTAACCACCAAGTATTCGACTCTTTCCAGGATCTGGCTCTTTAGAAGCGATGTCTTTGACTTTATCAGCTCGAACTCGTATTCATTGCAAAATAAAAATTTCGCCCCCGTCAGGTCTCTTTCAAGCTCTGAACCGTTAAGCCTTGCTACTTGCTGGCTTGGATCGTATAGATAGGGAATACCTAATTCCTTGCTCTCCCGCACCAATTTTTCCATAGCCTTAGGATCGTTGGGCGAAATCACTACCAGGTCCGGTGCGTTTTTGATATCGCGAATCGATTGGCTAGATGCTTGAGCCATGGCACCGGGATAAAAAAACGCAAGCTGCGATGAATCCCGGTCGGTTGACGCGAAAAACGAGGCGGTAAAATCGCCGGGGACTACCTTCATGGTATCTGTTACAATTCCTTTACTTTCAAGCCAAGACCGGTATTCCGCGAAATCTTCCCCCACCGTAGCCATGATCCTGGGTCTTTCCCCGAGCAGAGCCATCGTATACGCGATATTCGGAGCGATTCCTCCCCGTAGCTTGGTCATCGATTCCACTAAAAAGGAAAGGCTGACCGACTCGAGGCAGTGAGGCAATAATTGCTCGTTAAATTTTCCTGGAAACTTCATCAAGTAATCAAATGCCACGGATCCCGTAAGAAGAATTTCCATACATGCCTCTTTCCTGTTATTGGGCATCTCGAAAAACTCAGGCTTTTCGAGCTTTCAAGCTGATTCCCCACAGGAATCAGTTTTTTTTAATGATTACGCTCCAAAAAAGAATAAACCTGAATTTCCGTATTCCGGAAAAAAAGGCTCATCCTTGAGGCTTTCAACTGCCCTCGCGCATGTCCCGCCTCGTCAAATCGTAATCGCCAACGCCGCCATCGACGAAGTACGTGCGCGAAACACTACCCTTATCCGCTCAAGACAACCTGGAAAACCCAGAATATAGTCTTCATCCGCTTCAACGGGGCTTACCGGCACAGAAGTCGATCCGAAATCAAAAGCCATTCCCAAACCGCGGTTTTTTGAAATAGCCTCCTTTTGAACCCAAGCCTTCAAAAACCCCGACCGTCTCTTATTTACAGCAAGCAGGGACAAGGCCACCTGCTCGTCCTTGGAGCTTGCAATATGAGCTATCCGCTCCGTCTTGCCATCCATTGTTTCCATATCCACGCCGACTTCGCGAAGTGCCACGGCGATTATCAGGCTCTGGCCTTTATGCGAGACGCTGAACCGGCAAGGTCCATTACCGACTAGGCTTTTTTCGCTCCCGATGCCGTTTACGAAAGGTTTCCCGTATCTGGTCCTGGAGATATCCAGCCTCGCCGCCTCGATTCCCATCGCATCGCCGATGGTTTCCCGTACGATTCCGCGCCTAAGCACGAAAAGATCGGCAAATTTTCGGGACGCGATCGAGTTTGCCCTTTCCTGTTCTCCTGCCGAAAGTATGGTTTGAAGGTAAGGCCTCCTGTCCGCGTGTACATTCAAATCAAACTCGCGCACGAAAAGCAAACCCGGGATATCGACGCCGCTAAAAAACAGTCTTTCGCCGGGGACGGCGCCGCCGGTCGTTATAGGCTTAACGAGCATCGCTTCCTTCACTACTCCATTGAGACATCATGATTTCCCCGACACCTCCAAAAGCCCGAATTCTTCGATCAATTCCTTGACAACTCCCTGGACACCCATCGAATCAGCGAATGACTTAGCATAATATCCGAGTCTTTCGGGGATTGAATCGTCATTCAGCACCTTTTCTATCATTGCCCGCAACTTAGCGGTGGTCGTTCTACCCGGCGTCAAGGTCTTCCCGCATCCGTAACCTTCGATCAGCCTTCCGTTGCCCAGCTGCTCAGACGTAACGGGGCAAATAAGAAGCGGAGTAGCGAAACTGATGGAGTCGCTGATGCTGTTGAAGCCTCCATGCGAGATAAAGAGAGAGGCTCTAGCCAGGACTTTGCGGTACTCAGGCAAACTAAGGTTTTCATAAACCTCTACCGACCCGTCTTCCGGCGCATTCGAAATCTTGTTTCCCGCATTTTGCCCGAATGAAATTATTATTTTATACCCTAATCCCTTTGTCGCCTGTATGCACCGGTCCCAAAAAACCTCGCTGAAGGCTATCGTTCCGATGCTTATGAATATTAGTTTTTCCTTTTTAACATCCTCGTTCCCGCTTATCCATGCAGGGCCGATGAATTTAACGCTTTTAGGGTACTCCGAACCGCCGGGATGGAATTCCCTGGAAGTCATCACGATAGAAAAAAGATTTTGGTGCGATAGTATATCCTGCGGCTTATCAACGATATCGCCGTAGCGAGAAACCAGGCGCTTGCGTATCGAGTTGAATCTTAACGCATATCCAAAATCCAGGATGCAAGACTTTATTAATTCCATGGTAAAAGCAGGCGACTTTTTTATCGCAATGCTGTCACCCATGAGCCCGCAAAAGTAGAATGCCATCGGTATCTTATATTTACGGGCGGCTACCTTTCCCCAAATCGCCAGGGTATCGCAGATGACCAGGTCCGGCTTTTCCCTTTCAACTTCGCCGGCGGCGAAGCTCAGGATATTTTCGGCCAAGGTATAGAATACATAAAGGAAAGCGAGCAATTTGCTGTGCAGCGTCGTGTCCTTCGCCAGTCTATCGTAATATGCCATAAACTCGCTCGGGTACTTCCTGAGCTCGATTTTACTGGAACCCTCATATTTTCCGAAGTACTCTTCGCGCGTGTAGTAGAGGAGCCGCACGTTGCTTTTTGCCAATTCCTTGCAAAAATTCAGTTGCGGATTTACATGCCCCAATACCGGAAAATTAAAGAATACAACGGTTTTCATAAAACTGCCCCTTCGAGATTCGCGTTCTTGCCCAAAACAGCCCTGGCGTAATCGTAAATAATGCTGGCGATTCCATCCTTTGCGCCCCATCCAAAAGAGCTGGATGCCTTTTCCGCAAGAACGGGCGAAAAAATTTCTTCCATTTTATTTTCCAGGATGATCTCCGAATTCGAATTCGCTATTTTTTTTATCGCCCTGGCCAAACTCGCCACCTCTGTGCTTTCGGTGCCGGCGATATTATACAGCCCGGCAATGGCCCGGTCCTCCACGACCCGTAAGACGGCCTCATTGATATCGCGGAGCGATACCATTTGAATTCGCCTGTTGCAAGGAACGTATATCTCGATGGGTTCAGCCTTCATGGCTTTTTCAAAAAATGCGGGCACGGCCGCCCGAGCCGACTGCCCCGGGCCAACTACGTTCACGGGTCGAAATATGGTAAGAGCACCCGCTTCGATTAAACCGGATGCGGCGAGTTCGGCTTCGCGTTTGGATTTCTCGTAAAACGATACCGGTTCCACCGGGCCTGACTCGTCCGACGGGTTTCCGTTTTTTGCATACATACTCGCGGTTGAAAACAATAAAAACCTGTCAAAGTCGCAAGCGCAGATTGTATTCCTCAGCCCATCGACATTTGCCTGCCTGAATGAGTCATATGTCCCCGCCCCCTCCCTATCCGTCCGGTTAAGCGCGGCCAAATGGATGACGATGTCGAAATGACTATGGATCTTGAACGGCTTCCGTATATCCACCTCGAGGCAGGAAGCTTCAATATGAGCCCCGGAAGGTATGCAGGGTTCGGCATCCAAACCCGCGACTTCATAACCGCGGGCGAGTAAATATGGAAAAAGGCTCCTTCCTATGAAGCCCGTTGCGCCTGTGATCAGGATTCGGGCCTTCATCCCATTACGCCTGCCATAGAATCGACGGCCATGGATTTTTTGTCCTCGAGCTCTTTCATGAGGATAGCCGCGCTGTACAGCTGTTCGAAAGTACCGGCGTCCGTCCATTGCGACTCCAGCATTCCATAGCTCAACCTGCCTGCCGTGGCATAGGCATGCAATACGTCGGTGGCCTCATACTCATTTCGCTTGCTCTTCTTCAGTTGATGGCAAAGGGAAAAAACCTCAGGCTTAAATAACCACAATCCCGTATTTATGCAATCCGAAAACGGCACGTCGGGCTTCTCCACGAGCCGAGTGACCCTTGGACCATCGAGCTCGACTACGCCGTATTTCTCCGGATTCTTGACTCTGGTAACCAGGATTTTCGCGTCGAAAGTGCCTTTTTCGGCTTCGAATTCATCTACGAACCTTGTAATGCTTTCTGTTATTATATTATCGCCAAGGATCACCATGAAATCGCCGTCTTTCGCGAATTCCTCGGCGCACAAAAGGGCTACTCCGGTCCCCTCGCTCCCTTCCTGTATTTGATACTGTATCGTAATTCCCCACTGCTGTCCGGTTCTCAGCAACTTAAAGAAATCGCCTAAATGCTCCCCGGAGGTTACAATCAGTATTTCCTTGATGCCGGCATCCACAAGAGTTTCTATGGGATAGTAAATCATCGGTTTCTTATAAACCGGCAACAGGTGCTTGTTCGTAACCAAGGTAAGCGGGTGCAGGCGCTTTCCGTGCCCTCCAGCTAAAATAACTCCCCTCATCTAATCCTCCCTTTCAAGATTCAAATTTTGATCAACTACACAATTGACCGATACAGCCAAAAAGCCTCGGCAAAAGAAGCGTTAACCTCTCCGCCGCGGTAGGCGGCGAGAGTCCTAATCATTTCGACAGTGCGGGATTGGACTTGAATTTCGGTTTCGAAAACCGACAGTGCCTCAAGCTTTTTCTCCAATTCCGATTCTATCCGGACATAGTGGTTAGGCGAGAATCTCTCCGTCGACGCGAAAATTTCATAGCATAAAACAGTCTTCAAAAATTTCGCCTTAGCCGGACGACACCAAACCTGGCAAGCCCGGTTTACGATCCTATGGTCGGAATTCAAATCCTCCGCATGATGAATATACAGGATCTCCGGTTCGATCCTGAATATGACCTCTTCCAAAGATGTTACGAGGTCCAATTGCGGTATCGTATCAAGCATAATAATCGGATAGTCGAAAAACTCAACGTCCTTCACGCCCAGGATTTTCCCGCTTTTCCGCGAATGCTCTCTTCGCATCTTGATCAATTCTTCGTTGGGAAACCGAACCGAACTTCCTCCGCATACTATGCAGACGGAAACCTCATCTCCCGCCGCTGCATGGCGGATTATCGTGCCCCCGCATCCGAGCGTTTCATCGTCGGGATGGGTCGCGATTACCAATATTTTCTTCATAAAACATCCTTCTTAAAATTCGGAAAGATCCGCGATACCCGGAAAGTCGTCTTCTTCGAAAAAAGAATCCGCGAAATAGCGCGCCACGTACAGTTTCCTGAACGTCAATAATTCTTTGCCTATCTCTTCATTCTCCAGAAGCTTGATCGTCAGTGCAGGAATGTCGACGCCTGCCGCTATGGCAAGCGAGGTAGTTCCGCCTATCCGCGGATTGACTTCGAATATTGCTATCTTCCCGTTAATATCGACTTTTGCCTGCAGGCAAGCAGGCCCTATAATTCCCAAAGCTTCCACTGCGCATTTAGAAACAGCCTCTAGCGCTGGGATGTGCTCGGTGCAGCCTTTCCATGACACCCCTCCTTTGATCTCAATCCGCCTGCGCGGAACCGCTACGATCGCTTTCCCCGTAAAATCAGATAGCGTATCTACCGTATATTCAGCTCCGGCCGCAAACTCCTGCACTATGTTTCCGCTGACAAGGCTCTGGCTGCGGTACTCAGCTTCCGTGGGATAGATGGAAATTCCGCGGCTGCCCCGACCCTTCCTGGGTTTGGAGATGAGCGGGTAAACTAAATCGGAAGGCTCCCCCTCCCCTGTGGCCAGCCAGGTGCGCGCGACAGGGAGCCCAACTGAGCGCAATCGCGTAAAAAATTCCCATTTGTCCAAACAGGCTCCGACAACGCTAGTTTCTGAAACTGCGATCTTAACCCCTATTCGTAGGAATCGGTCTCGATTAAGCGCCAGAACCGGCAGTTCCTCGTCCACAGTGGGGAAAATATAACGGATTCCCTTAAGCCCACAAAGATCAAATAAGCGGGAAATATAATCGGGATCGGCGGCAAGCGGAACTACGGCAAATTCGTCAGCAAGCTTAAAACCGGAGGACAAGGGAAAGCAATTTACACCCAGCGTAGGAATTCCACAGCCACGAAAAGAATCAAGGCAAACTATTCCGGCGGCTCCGCCGACACCGGTAACCATGACTTTAAGCAAGCTCATTCCAACCTAGCCAATCTCGTGCTTTCAACAAGCAGTTCATGCAATTTTTCCGATCGCGCGGCTATGAAGGTGTAGATATCGTTTTTTGGGAGGGCTAAATCGAACACGATCTGTGCTCCTCTCGCATCGCTGAAAGGGCAGTCATGCCGGTGAAGGTTTAGCAACACGGGGATCAGGTCAACGCATTTTAAGCCTTCAAGTTCGACGAAGCCATCGATATTACCCCGTGCAAGGAGGCAAAGTTCCACGGTTGATGCTCCGAGCAGGCGCATGCGTCTCTGCCTGGCTTGCCTTACAAGCGCTTCATCAATGTTATCGCAACGGATCCCCGTGGAAATGTGGTCTTCACCCTTTCTTCCTTCGAACACGCCAAAACTCGAGGCGACTATGGAATATGCGATGTCCGAAAAGCTAACAAGTGCCTCGGTACTGTCGCATATAGCCATAGCGACGGAATAAATGGGAATTCCCCGAATCAGGTTTCCCGTCCCGTCAATTGGATCCACTACTATTGTCTGAGTAGGACTCCCGAACGATATTGTGCCCGACTCTTCGGAAACCAACTTCACCGACATCCCTGAATTGCGAAAAGAATTAATAATGAATGCCTCGACAGCAATGTCTGCCTGCTGGTCTCCCTCGAAGCTATTCCTACCGATAAAAGCAAAAGCGTCCATCGCGATGCCTCTGACTAGATTTTCAAGCTCATGGTTATGTCCGGCATCACATTGCTTTAGCGTCATCTTATTTCTCCGCATAGACCATCAGAAAAGCGCACTTTGCCACAGGCGGCGCAAATACAAGGAAAACCATGATAAGCAGGGTAAATAAGTTTGGACGAGGGTGGAACCTGAAGCGAACATCAACCTTGGAGAATCCCGCATCGAGGAACATTTGCTTAATCGCGGACGCATCAAGGCCATCGGAATAATAATGATGGTATTCGGCCAATTCCATGTTTTCCCGGAATCCTGAGTCGCTCGACAGAGCGTCATTTCGTTTTCGATACATCCTCTTCCTGATGTTTTTATACCATTTGAATTTTTTTTGAAAATAACCGTTAGGATCATTGTCGGTAAAAACGATTCCGCCTGGCTTGCAAACACGGTACATTTCCACTATCGCCGGGGCGGGGTTGTAGAGGTGATGAAGAAGCGAATAGGCAGTCACGACGTCAAATTGTCCTTCGGAGAAAGGCAGGTCAGTAGCATCGGCTATCCTAACATTCCCACAATATCGGCGAGCCTTTTCTATCATCTCTTCCGAAATATCAACCCCTTGCACATCGGCGAATTTACCGGCGGCAAAGCGTAGAACATTTCCCGTTCCGCACCCGACATCCAGGAGGGATCCGCCACCGCAATTTTTAGCGAGTGCATCTATCGCCTTTTCCAGCCTCTTTGCGTTTTCTTTTAGAAAAATGGTCGACTCTATCGATTCGTAGCTATCAGCGCACACCTGGTAATATTTTACGTTCGCTTCCGCAACCACCGAGTTGCTCAATTCCATCTTTATGCTTTCACTCATCCTTTTTTCCCCAAAAACCGGAGACATAGCGCTTGTCAAGCTTCGCTTTCAGCTTTCGCCAATACTCCGGATGGTTTACATACCAGCCAACAGTCAGGGCAAGTCCGCGTTCGAGTGTCCCTTCCGGACTCCATCCTGTCTTCCGCAATTTAGAGGAATCGAGGCTATAGCGAAAATCATGGCCGGGTCTATCCGCGACAAATTCTATGCAAGAGTCGTCCTTCCCCAGAAGAGCGAGAATTTTCCTCGTTAGCTCAAGGTTCGTGCATTCCTGATCCGCTCCGACGTTGTAGGTCTCGCCTTCAGTACCGTTCTTGATTAGATTATAAATTGCGCTGCAATGGTCATCGACGAACAGCCAATCCCTAATTTGCGCTCCCGAACCGAAAACCGGAACCTTGAGTCCGTCGACGATATTCGTTACGAAGAGGGGTATGACTTTTTCCGGGTAAGCCCACGGACCATAGGTATTTGAGGCGCGCGTAATAATAACCGGAAGTCCGTATGTGGAAAAATAACTGTAAGCCAGCCGTTCTCCCCCTGCTTTTGAAGCCGAGTATGGATTTCGCGGTTTGAGCTCCGATGTTTCGTGGAAACTTCCTTCGATTATTTGACCATATACCTCATCCGTCGAGATTTGAATAAAGCGCCGCAGGTTCTTAATTTTTCTGGCCCGCTCAAGAAGTGTATGTACCCCCAGGATATCCGTTTTCAGGAACGACTGCTGGTCGCCTATGGATCTGTCCACCGCTACTTCCGCTGCGAAATTCACGACGACGTCGGCTCCCTCCATCGCCTCGTCCACCTTTTTATCGTCGCATATATCGCCATGGATAAATTTATAACCTTCTTTGTTGTTGAATTCCTCGAGATTCTCGAGATTCCCGGAATAGGTCAATTTATCGAGCACCGTCACCATTGCACCAGGATCCTCGCGATACACGTGCCTGATAAAATTGCTTCCTATGAAACCAGCTCCGCCTGTCACCAAATACCTAAGTTTTTCCGTCACCTTAAACCTCCCCAACAAGACATGCTATCGAAATTACAGTGAAAAACGTCTCTGCATCAAAATAATTGGCTCGACTACACCTTTTCTAATTGGTAAGCGCGTTCTTGATCGCTTTAAGTATCGTGAGGCTGCTAACCGTTGCCCCGGATATGGTATCCACTTCGAGCGATTGTTTAGCAACAACATAATCGATTATGACTTCAGCTTTTTTTCCCAAGCCATTCTGGTGCTTGGTAAGAATTATATTTGTAACCCTCGCTCCATCTGCTTCCACCGTTAAAGCGACTTTAACCAAAAAACCCCATTCAGCGTGACCATCGTAGGATCCTGCATCCACTTTCGAGAAATCCAAGTCGGATATGCCTTCCAACTTCCAGAAATTCATCGCGCATCCCTGTATGGCCAAAAAAAACATTGACACAAGACAAATCCTTTTCATATTTCGTAAAGCCTTCATTCTTTCACTCCTTTAAACTGTTTTCTTGTAAACGATTGTCGCATTGTGACCGCCAAACCCAAAAGAGTTTGAGATCGCCGCCTTGATATCCTTATCACGCGCCATGTTTGGAACGTAATCCAAATCCAACAAAGGATCAGGTTCCTCATAATTAATTGTAGGCGTCAGCAAGCCCTCCCGGATGCTCATGATGGTCGTAATTCCCTCAAGCACTCCAGCGGCGGCGATCGTATGTCCCAGCATTGATTTTGTCGAGGAAACGCAAAGCCTATGCGCATGCGCCCCGAAGCAACGTTTTATTCCCATTGTTTCGTAAAGATCGTTAAGGTTTGTGGAGGTTCCGTGCGCGTTGACATAATCTATGTCTTCCGCAGGAATTTCGGCATCTGCAAGGGCGAGGCTCATTGTCTTTGCCATCCCGATTCCGTCTCTGGCAGGCGCGACGATGTCGCAGGCTTCGCTCGTGATAGCTGCTCCGGCGACCTCGCCATAAATTACCGCAGAACGGGCGCGCGCGCTTTTTTCCCTTTCCATCACCATGACACCCGCGCCTTCCCCGATTACAAACCCGTCGCGCGATCTGGAAAACGGCCTGCAAGCCGTCTTTGGGCTTTCATTTCGGACCGAAAGAGCTAAAATTTGATTAAATCCATTTATGCACTCTGGTTCAATGTGTGAATCGCAACCACCCGCTATCACAATGTCCACCATGCCTGATTTTATTAATTGTCGCCCCAGGGCGATACTGTAAGCCGAGGATGCGCATGCGGTGGAGATGCTGAAATTCGGACCTTCAAACCCATTGATGAGCGAGACCCAAGCGCTGGGCCCATTGGGCATTGATTTTACGATGATATGGGAAGTAGATTTTTCGCGTTCCATGTCATTGTACGATGTATTGATCACACCCATGATCACGGCCACCCTCGACTTGTCAAGGGCGTTCAGGTCAATTCCACTGTGCTCAATAGCCTCGCGGGCGGCTAAAACGCCTAACTTTGTGGTTCTGGTCATTTGAGACCTGCTACGCCTGGCTATATACCGGTCCGCCATCGATTCAAACTCCGGCGAAACTTCTGCCGCTATTTGCGTCTCCAAGGAGTCAGGATCAAAAATCGAAATCTTTCCGACTCCAGACATTCCTTCCTTGAGATTCTTCCAATTTGAGGCCAGATCCAAGCCCAAGGCCGTAACCATGCCCATTCCTGTTATCATAACTTTACAGTCATCACTCATGCAAACCCCCTCGAGATCCGATATCCATTAAGAAAACCTCTGATAGCCAACAAGGGCATTAGAGATCCCCGTAAGCTAAGGTGCCGAGAACCTCCCCGTGGGCTGATATACAAGCTCACCGGTTTTATCCAATTCATCCGTTAGGCAGGACCGAATTTCGCCAAGCCCAATCCGATTCTCAATTGAGTCCAAAGTCTCGGTCAGCCCAAAGACCTCACGCACGGCATTCTCTAGATCCGATCTAGTCGTGGAGGCGATTTCGACATAACGCGATACTTCATTTAGCAACAGGCATTGTAATCGCCGGAGAACGCCTTCTTCGTAGCCAAGTGGTTTCCTGGCTGCATTAATCGAAACGCGATTGCGGCCAGCCTCAAAAACGGCGATCCCGGGTTTTCCATCCCCGCCAGGAAACCCAGCTGCGATCAATTCCTTTCCCTTTTTATAAAACGGGGCATATATTCGCGCAAATCTCGGGATACTAAAATTTTCGAGGCATTGAAGTATTATTGGAACGCCGGTGGAATCTATGATTTCAAAAAGTCCAAAAGACAGAAAACGGCTTTTAATGAGGTCGTCGAGTTCTCCGATGGAGAGCATATCCTCTTCATAAATATTGTAAATTTTCGTTATCAACACGGTGAAAAGTTTGGTGAGAACCATATGGTTGCCGAAACTCAGGATATAAGGATGCTTTCCTATTGAGGAGATGAATCTCGCACAGGCGTCCGAGGTTTCCGGGGATGTCTCCGTCCCGCAATTCAATTCCGTTACCTCGATGATGCGCAAGGGATAGAAAAAATGAATTCCAATGCATCTTTCCGGATTACGGATTAGATGAAAAAGCGCTTCGAATGGAATCGAGGAAGTATTTGTCGCGATCACGCAATCGTCTCGGACTGCGCCCGCTACCCGGCCGATCACTTCAGCTTTGATAGCAGGATCTTCAACTACAGTCTCTATTACGATGTCGCAGTCAGCCAGGCAGGAATACTCGGTAGAAACGCAAAATGACCTCAAACGAGAAACCCGTTGCGCCTCGTCCATGTATCCACGCTTGAAGCGTTTCACGATCTGTTTCGTGAAATTTTCTTTCGCTAGAACGATAGCCTCCGGTGTTCTGCAAATTAACCTGATTGGATTCCCGAATTGGCTGATCAAATTGAGTATATCTTTCCCCATCTTTCCATTGCCGATTATTCCGATTACAGGAAGTATGCTTGCATCCGCGTGCATCATGCGGTTACCGCCCTGGGATCCACAGCGCCATAAATTGAATTATATTTCCGCGTAGCGGCCGAGCTTATTTTAAAGAGTTCCGAAAGCCTCGAGTAGAATTCCCGCTCGGGCAAAGCTGTCCGGGTTACTGCGTTAGTCAAATTGTAGAAATCATAATTTTTTATCACAATTTCATCTTGCATATCTTCCCATTGTTTCGTTCCCGGAAAAGGAGTCAGGATGGTGAAACCTGCATGGAATATTGGATTATCCGTTACGAATCTCTCCAATCTATCGAAATCCGCCTCCTGGTAGCCTGGATGCACTATATAATTCCCGTTTACATAGATCCCGGCTTCATTCAGGATTCGAAATGCCTCGATCGTCGTCTCTACGGAGCTTCCCTTGTCATAATTGGAGAGTTCCTCATCCGTTGTAGCCTCCACACCGCAGACTACGACTTTTAGGCCGGCGCTTACCGCTTTCTTGATTAACTCAGGATTGCGAACAACCGTATCCGTCCTGACGTCTGCGAAATAGATATGCTTATTTAAGCTTTCCTCAATTATCCTCTCAAACAGCCTCATGGATTGAGAAACGTCTCCAAGAGTATTCGCATCGCAAAACCTGATTACGGGATACTTGTCCATCGTTTTTATTTCATCAATAATAGAGCTTGCTTCCCTGCAAAGAAATCGTCCGTCGGTCATACCCCATAGCGTGCAGAAGTTGCATTTATGGGTGCAGCCTTGCGTCGTGCTCAAATAGTGTATTCGTTTCTTTAGCGGTGCGAACATGTAGTCATATTTGTCCGTAAGCGACCGGTTTGGGCTAATGTCGTCGCGGTAATGTGCTTGCCTGTATTCGCCAAGGGATAGTTCGGCCAAAGACCGTGTATACAGGAAACCCGTTCCTTTTCTCAAAGCCAAACCGGGGATCTCCCCGTAATTCGCGCTTGCACCGTTTTTTTTTCGTTCCGCTACAACCCAGGCAAAGGTGGTTTTCCCCAATCCAATGAACAGGATGTCTACGCCAGACCCGGCGAAATCTCCGGGGCAGGCAGTCGGATGAATCCCTCCCACCAAGGTAAGAATTGAGGGATCGACGGCCTTAACCTCGGAAATCATGGCCCATACCGAGTTGAACTGTGCGGTAAGGCAAGTAAACCCGACGATCTCCGGCCGGAAACGTTCGATTTCCGAAACAACTGCTGCTATGTAATCATAACTTGGTGAATTATCCAATTCGGCTTTTTGATCCAGGATTACGATATCGTCCTCTGGGAGCATTCCCGCCAATTCGTTCAGGGCAAGAGGAGGACCTACCAGGATTCGCCGGACGATTGCGGCTTTGGCCGCTTCATCGGCATAATCAAACATTCTGAATTGATGGGGTACCGGAGGATTGATCAGCAATATTCTCATTGTTCCACTCCTAAACTACGCGTTATACACTAGAGAAAACCCGGCCTGCATATACTTGCTTACTTCCATAACGAAACTGAACAGCATATCGCCTTCCTCGAAACTGCCGGACTTAATTAGCCTGTCCATCGAGATGATTGCAGCGGGAGGTCCCGCATACCCGATCTCCCCGATAGCGCTGTAAAACTTGTCAAGGGAAATCCCAAGTCCCGCACACTCTGTTGTTATGTACTCCCGCACCGCTTTTGAAGGCATATTCACGACAAATTTTTTCAAGCGAGTCAGGTCTATCTTGTTCGCATCGATCATTCGTTTCAGCGCATTATAAAATATTGTTTTCCCATTCGCTTCCAATGCCGCGTCCTTTAGTTCGCTGATATAAATCTGCCGGATATGGTGCCGGCAATCCTTGTAGTCATCGAGCGGATTGTTCCACTGGTTTTTATGGTCGTTATGCATTGCCGAACGCTTTAGCCCGCCAGCGGACTCCACATACACATTATCCAGATAAAACCCGCGTTTCCTGGTATCATCCGCAGAAAGTACGAAAGCGCCTGCGCCATCGCACAAATACCATCTAAGAAAAATATCCTCCTTTGTGATTTTTTCCTGATTGTAGAATTCCGGTATGAAACAGGAACTGGCAACTATAGAAGAAACCACAATAGCATTGCGGTATTCCCCTGACTTAAGCAGGGCATGCGCTATCTTGATTGCCTTGTACGCAGAAGTGCAATTTGCATGAACATGGAATTCTCCACAAATTTCTATGCCTAATTTATCTTGGATGACGGTGGAAATTGGAGGAATTTGCTGGGAATAAGCGCCTCCATATACGATTAAATCGATATCGCAGGCTTTGATTCCAGATTCAGCGAGCGCGTCTTGCGCCGCACGAACCGACATGGTGACGTTATCTTCGTCAAAGTTTCTGGTAACGGAGTTGAACGCATAATGACAATATTCTATTCCCAACATTTCCTTCATTACAGGCTGTATTCGATCCATCCATTTTCTCAGCTTCTCGGGAGCACGTTCAAGCTTGCCAAGATAATTATTTATATCCTCGAACTTAATGGGCTTCCCGGGTAATACGGATGATGACCCGGCTAATCTTACGTATTTATTCATACTACCTCCTGATGGGTCGGTTTTTGCTGGAGGTCGCAGACCGACAAGTAAGCACTGATATACCGAGGCATGATTTCCTTCTTATAGCCGCCTGGTTGTATCGCGATATGCTCGATCAATTTTACCGCGTGTTCCAAGACCATTGCCTTGGGGACTGTTATATCAGCAAGCCCGATTGCGAAAGCTTCCTCTACACCCAGCATTTCACCACTGAGCGTAAACTCCATCGCTTTGGCAAGACCCAAAAGCTCGGCATATCGGAGAGTGCCTGCCAGGCCGGGTAGAAAGCCGAAAGTCGACTCGGGCAATCCTAAAACACTGCCTTTGCCGCAAATCCGGGCATGGGCACATAAAGCCAGCTCCAACCCGGAACCAATGCACAGACCATTTATCGCGGCGACGACGGGAATCTTCAGCGCGTGAATCATGCAAAACGCAGCCTTATTTTCCACATACCAGGCAGGAAGCGCGGCAGTCTCGCCGGAACTATCCAATACAGTAAATGGAGCAACGCAAGCTAAAAGCTCACCGATTTCCGCTCCGCAACTAAAGTGCCTTCCGGTACCAGTGATTACCAAGCCGGAAATATCGGATAGAGACAGATGGTTTATGGCAAGGTCGTAAAACTCGGTAAAAAATATTTTACCCGTCCTATTGGAGGGAGGATCGTTGATTGAAAGTATTCCGACTTTCCTCAATTCTTCATATTCGATGGTTGAGTATTTTTTCATATGCAAGATCTTTTTTGGAATTCCAGTTTAGCCAACCTGCAAAACAAACGAGACTCTACGCCGAGCAGAACTGTCCTATTATTTTGGAGACCCAGTTTTTTATAATGATTAAAGCATTCTACGATGGACGCAAGCAGGTCTTCGCTTTTTCCATTCAATATTTTTCGCAAAAAAGCTTCTAGTTCCACCTGAATATCGTCAAATTTTAATATACCGTTCACCAGTCGCAGCCTGAGTAGCGCTTCTGAATCGAGCATCATGCCCAGCAGAGCCCCTGCTTTTTCCTCCCCGTCTATCCCCAGGGCCGTCCCAAGCCGACGCTTAAATCCCGAATCGTTCGATTCATCCAGACGGGGTAGCGAAAGTCTTGCCTGATGATGGATTAGACGTAAGTCACAGGCGATCGAAATCTCAGAACCTAAACCGGTGCATGAACCTGAAATCATCGCCAAGGTAAGTACCGGCAGGCAATAGATAGAATCTATCAGCATCTTTTGAGTATCATTCATGTCAGCAGCGGAAAAACAGCCATCCACAATCACGACGACGCAGCGGTTTTTTCCAGCATGAATTTTTTCAAGAACCTTGATCATCTGCTTCAAGGCGCATTCCGAATCTTGTAGTTCTAAAAACACGACGCCTTCCATGGCGAGTACCCTATTAGAAAAAACCATCTATCTGTTCCTTAAACTTCTTGGGGATATCATGCACTATTTTTTGTGCCGATACAAAAAGCATTTTCGTCACTACTTTAGCAATCTTAGCAGGTACCGGGCTGATTCTGGTGATATTTTGCGTCGCGATCAAATATTCATCGGAATAGGCTAGCGAACTTGAAAGCAAGACTTCGTCAAATACATTTAGCTCGGAGGCGTAGCGGATATTGGTCTCGACGACGATGGCTCCAAGCCGGGTTTCCTTCATATACTCGATCCAACCCAGAGAGAGGAAAAAATCCCATCTGGCCGCCTCGGTATAATTTAGGTAAACGGAATTATTTACATGGTTAAAGGAATCCAACTCATAGCCTCGTACGCTAAAGCGGTATTTATGGAAAATCATATCAAATCCGCTCCCATTGTTTCATCCTTTTCCTATATAGTTTTTCTTTCAGTTTTTTAAGCCGCCAATTCATAAAAGGCAGATGGGGAGGCCGAAGGAATAAAAAGTAATAAAAATGCACGAATAAATTTTTCCCGCAAACCCTGAGCGGATGGCGAAGAAATACACTGTTAGAATCTTCACTGAAAGATGCCGATACGCAACCGACCATCAGTCCATCTATCATTCCTTCGAGATATTCATCCTGAATCACGCTTACGCAGGTCATTTTATACCTGAACGGCGGAATAAGAAAATTAAAGAATACTTCACATCCGACTTCGAAATATTTCGCAGGGGAGTTCAACCAGACGAACGGGAAAAAATTCATCCACGCCATGAATTTATCAATCTCGTAAAACTCCCTGAATAATTCCTTCCGACTCACGCCTTTTTTGGCCAAACACAGTTCAAGAGGGAATAAAAAGTCCTTTAGCTGATGCGATTTAGGTATTGTCATCTCCCCCCCCTTTTTCCGTTTTTGTCTGCTAGTTTCGAGGCAAGCTCAGCAAATAGCCTCGACTCTTCCTTCATGGCGAGTTCTTTATTTCCGTCTTGCCAATTGCAAAAAGTTTTTATAATCGACGAAATTTGTGGTTTGTCTTTTCCTTTAACAAGCCCTTCCAAAAAATTAACGCTCGCCTCGAGATGTGTCTTCGCCGGTACGACCCGATCGACCAAGCGCATTTTCATAGCTTCGTCCGCCCCTACGACGCGCCCGCTTACTATGAATTCCAAGGCTGGACCATGTCCTATCAAGGCAGGCAAGCGAAACGTCCCGCCAAGTCCAGGCATAATCCCGATATTAGATTCGGGGAAGGCAAAAAGGGCATTCGCCCCACTGATTCTGAAATTACACGCAAGTGCGATTTCCAGTCCTGCTCCGAAACAGGCTCCTCCAATTGCGGCGACGGTTATTATAGGCATCGCTGCTATGAAATCGAGAATATCCTTCCCTTCGTCTAGAGTCTCTGCAAGCAGCTTTGCTGATTTGCCAGCCGCCTCGTTTATTCCCTTGACATCTGCTCCCGCGGAAAAATTCCGGCCAAATCCGGTAAAAACCAAACTTTTCAGCCTATTAGAATCCACCCAGCTTTCAACACGTCCAACATCGAGGAAATACGGACTTGGAATGGTGTTTTGCGATCCATTCCTGATGGTCAATATACCCACGTCCCCTTGCACATGAAAAGCAACCAATTCCGATGCAAGCCCGTGTTTAAACCCCTCGATCATCTCTTCACTATTTCAACGATGCCGTTGCCATGCTCTATTATCAACTGGGACAATTCGATAACCTGGCCAATCGTTTCCGCTGGATTTTTTATTAGGTATTTACCGAGTGTCTGCAATTGGATATCCAGCGCATACTTTTTTTTGAGGATTTCGACCAATTCAACGAAAAGCAGGGAATCACCGTCCAGATCCTCGATGATTCTGGTCGAGGTTTTGAGATCAGAAATCTCAACTTCGCACTCTTCCGAAAAAAAATCGTAAATAATCTTCTCGACTTCACTCTTAATCTCATCGGTTATAGTTGCCATCTTATCCTCCGTACATGATTTCCGCGAAAAATAAAATCTTCGCTTTATTACCAAGAATGCTAGATACTGCCGGTTTTTCGCCTATACTTTTTACTTGCCCGTGAATCCTTCCTTTCCAAAAGTTTAATCAATACGGCGGATATAATTCTATTTTTAAATTTTTCACCATTGGTTAATTTCACTTCAAGCCTTACTTGCGATAGCGCATCGGAGAGGGACGGAGACTGGGGATTATCCATAAGACCTGCGCGGTCACTGTAATCGAGAAGGTTCAAATCAGCCCAGCGCTGTCTTGTCGGCCTTCCTTCGGAGTCAAGACCCCTGAACAGAAAATACTCGGGCAGCATACCAGGAGCGTCCCTAGTCTTAATAGTGGAATCCTCCAGATGCTCGTCATCAATACCCGGTTCTTTTTTTCTCACTGGCCATTTATAATCAGAAAGTAACAAACCCGAGGCGACGTTAAACGCGTTTTGGAGCTGATAAGTTCTCTCGGAAGCCAGGAATATTTCTGTAGGGGAAATGTCAAATCCGTAGAGCGCTTTTAAAAGCGAAGAAAAATTATCAAAAAATGCATTTCCTGTGTTGGGCAGACCATGGATCGCAAATATGCAGATACCCAGCGAGTCTACGGCGTATTTATAATTTTCGTGCCACCAGACTATTCGTCCCTTGCCTTTCGGGTCTGAGATCACTTTGGAAGCTTTTATGCTAAAAATATGCTTTGCCACAACTTCCGAAAAATATCCGCCAAACAGCATGGTAAATGGAAAGTTTTTAAGATGGTCACCACCTCTAGTCGAAGTAATGTAGCCCAAAGACCATGCAAGTCTTTTTTTTGAGAGCAGCCCTGTCGTAGCATTCTTGATGCAGAATGCATAATCCGAGACCCCCATTTCCTTTGCTGCCCTTGATGCTCCTTCCGCCAATATATTTCCTACGCCCTCTCTGGAGACTATCATACGGAGGAGCTTGTCAGCATCCGCGCTGGAGCCGAAGTGCGGATCATCGCCTCCGGAAGCAGGAACTCCGGGCACCTTTCTCTCCCTGGCCTCCATATACATGGCGATTACACCTCCAAGCTCGACGGTGTCAACGCCAAGACTATCCGAGAGAAGCTTCAGGTGGAGTATCTCCCCCCAGTCGAAAATACCCAGGCTCGACCCGATGCTCGCAACCGTTCCATAATCGATCCTATCGCCTTTCTCCCCTTTGTAAGGTCCGTCCGGGATCGCGAAAACCTTCGCGCAACCGACAGGACATGCAAAACAGGCTTGACGGCTAACCTGATATTTGTTCTTGAAGTTTTGGGAATATATTTTTTTTGTGTCACTATGGTGAGAGGCTTGACAGTTCATGATGGGCATGTGGCGAACCTTGTCGTACTTTTCGATCAAGAACAAAGTACCATCCAATTCCCCCATTTTTGATACAACCGACCTCCTGCAATTTTCTAACCAAAGCTTCTTGAGCGCATCCAGCTTTCCTTTATCGAATACCGGTAAAACGACATTTGATCTCCGCTCTATGACAATTGCCTTCAATCTTTTTGAGCCCATCACGCAGCCCATCCCCATACGACCTGCGACATGGCACTTAGACATAACGATCACGGCGAATCTGACTAACTTCTCTCCCGCCGGTCCGATGCAGGCAATTTCGGCACCTTTGCCGTGTTCTTTTTCAAGCATGTCCGTAACTGTATCCGTCGGAACCCCCCAGAAGGTCTTGGCATCACGAAGAGTGCAGGTCCCGTCAGCCGCTATAAGCAGGTAAACCGGATCCAGAGATTTCCCTTCAATAACAATATGAGCTATCCGTGCATCCCTCATCCTAAGTGTGAAATCACCACCGATATTGGAATCTCCATACAAGCCTGTCAAGGGACTTTTCGCGGTTATCGTGCAGCGGTTCCCCGCAAGAACTCCAGTTCCTACAGCCGGGCCAATACCGAAAATCAGGCAGTTGCTTGCAGATAAGGCGTCATGATTCATAGCCTGGGAGTCAAAAAGAAATTTCGTATTTATCCCTGCGCCGCCGACGTAATGCCTCCTGAGATCCAAAGAGACATGATCTGACGTGATATTTCCATCACTGAGGTTTACGCGGAGTACCGTATCGTCTTCTATATCGCATACAGATTTTTGAATTACCACCACAATCCGTCCTTTCTTCCCGACTCGTGTACCCGTTAAAATTCACTTCAAACCTTCCGCTCAGATTCCGTGCTTATCCTTGTATTCGGAAGTCAGGGTATAAAACTCCAGCACTTCGGCCGGATCGAGCTTCGCGCGGGTAAAATGTTCTTTCCATAAATATATAAAACCTTCATCAAGCTGGAGAGCGCTCATCTTTTTCGGCGTAAAAACTGCATGTGCACCATTATAGAAATCGAAGTCTTCCGTAACAATGCGCTTGGTTTTCTGGTATTTTCTCCAAGACGGCGTTCCAGGAAACGGCGTGACGATCCAGAACTCGGCATGCCTTAAATCATTGCGACCTAGAAAATCAACTATTCTGGGGAATATCTCCGGCGTATCCAAATCCAACCCGACTCCAATAGATGCGAATAAATTGAATCCCCAGTCCTTCAAGTACTTTATGCTTTCCTCCGCTTCGCGCGGCTGGTTAAGGGACAGAGCGCTAATACTCACGGGGTCCCATCCCATGACAAAGTAAAGCGTATTTACCCCACTGTCTCGAAGCAAACGCATAAGCCGATCATTCTTGTTCAATAATGGAGAAGAGCTCATAAGGATCTTCTTTTTATAATGCAACTTCGAGAGTTCCGAAAAAAAATCCAGGGAATATTTCTCCAAAGCCGGATCGGGAAGCAGAAACTGATCGTCACCCAGGTAGAGACCATCCAGGTCGCCATCCCTCTCGATTTCCTCCATGACACTCTCGATTGGCCTCATTCTGATTCTGCTTCCATTCGTGGACGGAATTGCGCAGGATGCGCATCCATACGAGCAACCACGAAAGCACTGCAACAAAAGAGGCCTCCAATCATAGCCTTTTTTTCCTTTGAACAAACGCCTATCGGGAATTGGGAACTTTGACAAGTCAAAACCACAGCCAACTTTATAGATTTTCTTTAAGCTCCCCCTGCCTGCGTCCTCAAGCACTTCCGCCCACCCTAATTCCACTTCGCCAATAAATACAGACTCGCAATACTCGAGGCATGCTTCGGGATTATTCGACGGGAATATCCCTCCCATAATAGTTTGAGTACCGCGCACCCTGAATTTTGACGCTACCTCGAATGCATGTTTCGCTTGAGGGGTAAAACAACTTATCGCAACAAGGTCAAAATTATCCTCGTAAGGTATGTCATCAATATTCCCATCCACGAAGTAAAGCTCGTGTATATCTGGTGTAAGGGCGGTTAGTATAGGGACTCCTAATGAAGGAAACGCTTTATAATCCGCATAAATCGGCAACCCAATCGCATTTAGAATTGCGGTGTTTGTTTCGAGGAATTTTTTAAATTTGGGATATACGATCAGAATCTTCAAATCCAACTCCGTTTCCAACTCCATTGCTGGAGCTGACATACTTGGAATAATTATAAAACTTGTGTTGGGAATTGATCATCTTGGAAGTTTTCGTAATCGAACTATCCAAACTGACTTCTATAAAGCTGTTAACTCCCATCGAACCTATTTTCAAGATTAAAGCATGCCAATCTAGGGGGGCACTCATATTTTTAATCAACTCCGACTCAAGCTCCTTCGAGGATGTCAGCACGCGCTGGTCGATCGCCGAAAGGATAGGAATCGTGCTATCTCGAATATTTCTTTCCATAACACACTTAGTGAATTTTTCGATACCGCACTCTAGCCTGGCAGTATGAAAGGCGAAATTGGTATCAAGTCTTACGACTTTTATCGCACCGATGAGCATTGCTTCTTTCGTTAAATATTCTATAGTTTCACTCTCTCCCGAAACAATAAAACAATATTGATTATTTTTTATTGCAATGCCGGCTTGGCTATCTCCGACCTGAAGTATCAGATCTTTTACTACGGCATATTCTAATCCTATTATTGCAATCATCGCCCCTTTACTCGATAGAATATTTTCATTCAGGTATTCGTAGATCGAGTGCAACAATATAATTCCCGTTTCAAATGAAATTGATGAAGAACAGGCCATTGCGGTAATCAACCCCAGGCTATAACCTGAAATGACGGACGGCTTAGCACCGGAGTAAATCAAGTTTTGGGATAAGATAAAATCTATAGAATAGATCGAAAGCCACTGATAAAAATACGGTTCATACGAGCCAAGCTTGGACTCAAATAAATAAGTCCATATATCGATCGACAGCAAAGATTCGACACTTTTGCAGTGGGCATGCAGCGAATCAAGCTGGTCTTCACTTAGGAGATTCAAGTAATTCCTATACTCAGTCCCAACTCCCTGAAAGAGGAATGCGTTATCCATTTTCATCAATCCCTCCTCAACCTTTAAAATTCATAGCCCGGCCGGAACCCAGTAATGACGCCTGTGAAATAACTAATTTTTAACCATTCGAATAAGCAACTGGCTTATTAATATTTATTCATAATTTAACCACGACAATTTTGCCTTGTCAACTTATTTTTTTTAAAATCTTTCAAATCCCAAGCTTATTAATCAATTCGAGGCGAAGAACCGAGCCATAGTTTATTAAGCTAAAATAAAAATTGTGGCAAGTCATAAGTAATTGCAAGTTAATCTAATTCCGTAAAAAAGTATAGCTTTTTGAGGTTTGAAAAATACCTCGCCCTGCGGCAAAATTAGAAAAACCAAAAATAAGCCACTACGATAATATAACTCCATTGAATGCCGGCTATCACTACACTCTTCTCCTAGCCAGCCTTAAGGTGCCTCCTAAACTTCCAACATTAATTTCCGGGTATTGCAGCTTCATCACGGCTAAAGTTCAAGCAAGAAACAATCCTCCACACGCCTGGGATTTCTGTCGCTGAAAAATCCCATGGCCAAGAGCCTAACTCTAATTGGACTTATAGAAATTGCGGCATTACCACGTATAGTCGAAGTCTTCCTCCTTAAAATTTATTGCGTTAAAAACTTCTTCAGACCACGCGTCTATCTTCGTCCAATCTCTCAAGTCGGCGGGAGATTCCGAAGGAACGCCAAAGATGAAATTCGCAATCCAAGGCATCTTCCAAGAAAGTTTACCGCCAAAAACACCGGTGATTCTTGGCGATAGATTCGAAGAAACCTGATTAATTTTTTTCTGGATGTAATTTCGCCAGAATATCCGCCCTGTCTTAATTATATACGAGACAAAAAACAACCCGAACACTTTTCCGCGAGGCAAACTTCTCGAGACGACAAATGACTCTAAGTCCATCAATACTTTCATTCTATAGATCGGGGAACCGATAATTACTCCGGTGTAGGGGGTAAAGTCTTTTACTTTCTTTAGCGCAAGTACGTCAACCTCGATGCCCATTCGGGATAGAATAAGCGCTACTCTCTCCCCGATTTCCTTTGTCGTTCCGGTCTTGGTGCAATAAGTGATCAATATTTTACTCATAGCTTTCCCCCTATTTCACGTCTATGCTTCAGTAAGTATTTTGCCGTCCTTCAGGAGGATAACCTTATCTGCCTTGGTCATGATACTATTATCATGGGTGGCAATTACGAAGGTGGTTTTTGAATCCCGCTGCAGGTCCTTCATCAAGTTCAACACTATTTCGCTATTCGTCGAATCCAGGTTGGCCGTTGGTTCATCCGCCAAAACAATCTCGGGATTAGTTACGAGCGCCCTTGCTATCGAGACGCGCTGCTGCTGCCCGCCGGATAATTCATCCGGTCGATGATCAAGAATATCCCTGATACCTACCAACTCCGTAAATCTATCGATCCGGAGCCTTCGCTCCTGCAACGGAATTTTTTGCAGCAACAATGGTAAATCGATATTTTCATATGCGCTTAAAATTGGCACAAGGTTGAAATGCTGGAATACAAAAGCTATGCGGGTAGCCCTAAATCTTTGCAAGTCCCCGTCACTGAGATCGGCAATGTTTTTACCGTTGAAGCTTAAGCACCCTCCGGTAGGTTTATCGATCAATCCCAGAAGGTTAAGCAGGGTTGATTTCCCCGAGCCTGATGCACCGGCAATACACAAGTACTCACCTTTCCCGATGGAAAGATTGACGTTCATGAGGGCATCAACCTTAACCTCTCCCAATTTATAGGATTTACTCAAACCAGCAGCCTCTATCATGTTAGCAGTCCTCCGCTATCGATTGTTCAGAATTCAGATTCTACGATGGTTCTCATAGCCCACTTATTAAAAACAGTCTCGGGAATTGCTTCTTCCCTTTCGTTTAGTATACGCATCACAACTTTTCTCTTAGAATCATATGGCGTGTAGAAAAGGTATGCAGTAGGCTTAAGCCTACCGTTTACTAGCTTCACCTCTGAATACTCCGCCACCTTGATTAATTTTCCCGATGAGGCATAAAAGCGCATTGCTACAGGATAGTAATATTTTTTTGAAACCTCGACTTCGATTGAATAGTAGGGGCTGCTTTTATAAAGCGCGAACAGTCGGAGACTCCAGGATTCAGGGGTTTCATTGAGGATTTTTCCGGAATAATTATGCGAAATGTCAAGACGAAGGTAGTCGCCATGAGCCATATCGGTACCGCCAAAAGCCAGGTTCGAAGGAATTTGCACGATTCTATCAACTAGTCGGTCATAAACCCAAACATCCTTGCCGATCATCAATACTTCCAGTGAAGAGTAATCCAGCGGCAAGGTGTATTTAATCAGGAGCTTTCTGTTATTTTCTTTTGCCTTAATATAAAAATGGTATTTTACTATAGTTTCCTTTTCATTTTTAATGTCCTTCACCTCCATACTGCATTCCATAGTCGCTTCTCTATTCATTACCCCATCCATTTTTTTCAAAATGGTAGCGGCATCCTGAGTAAAACCAAAGCACGGCGACACAGCGATATTAAAAGCCATAACAACTAGTCTAGCAAAAAATGCCGATGTTTGTTCCCTCATTCTTTAGTCTCCCTGAGTGCCGCGATCGGCGGAACGGATAAAGAATTCCTAAGGGACAACATCGACATCACGGCCGAGATCAGACCAGTCATAATGAAAAGTGCCGCTATCGATGCCGGGTTGAAATCCATTCTGAACTGATCACCTCCAAATACAAACTGCATGCCGGGGTTTGTAGTGGTAAGGTTCAGAGAATTTATTATAAACTGGATGCTAATTCCCAGTAGAATTCCACACACCGATGCAAATAAGTTTAGGATCGTCAATTCGGCGGAATAACTCTTGATCAGCAGCGACTTTTCCGCTCCAATGCAGTAATAAGTACCGATTTCCTTCCTTCGGTCATAAAGATTTATTAGAATCATATTAATGACTCCGATCATCACAAAAATAATTACCATGGCCGAAATGCAAATTATAATGAATTTTACCGCGCCATATTTTTGGTCATCCTGCGCGTATACATTTTCAAAAGCATTGAACTCAGCATCCCAATTATTAAGTGCAGATAAATCAGTAAGTTTTTTTTGCGCATTTTGGAGAGAAAACCCATGATCGATCGCTAGGTTAATCGTAAAGATTTCGTTTTCTCGATACCCAGAAATGGCTGTATATCCTTTCATATCAACAAATGCCACAAATGCCAGAAAAGGATTGTCTATTTCCGGCTTGTACCAGCCGACAAGCACAAAGTCTTCTATTACTGTATGTCCGAACAAATCATTTCCAAACACGGTAACCGAGTCACCTACGATTACGCCCAGCGTGTCTTTGTTCGCAATATTCAGCAGCAATTCGTTTTTAGCTCCACGGGCGATAGAACGACCTTCCACGATATCGATTCGCGATTCGATATAACTACGGATTGACTCGTCTAGTCCACGAAAACTCAAACCGGCAAAAGTTGAGTCTTTCGCGAACAGCTTCAATGGAACTGGATTTGTCTTAATCATTGCAGAATCGACATAATCCAACTGACGAAGCTTATCCATTATGGCATTAGCGTTTTCTAGCGTCATTTCGCGAAGCGCTTCTGAACTGGGGTACCTCCGTAATTCGTCGGCAAATCCCCGCTTGGTTGCCATGATATCGCCTCGCGGATTGTTAATCGCTTGAAAGCCCTTTCGAAAATTAGAGATGGCTCCATCTGAAAAAGCCAAAAACAGATAAAGCATTGAAATAATAGAGCCGAATATTACGCAAATAATCAAATTCCTACGCTTATTGGAAAAGAGATTCCGGATTGCTATTTTGAGGAATAAGGCGCGGGAAGAGTTAACATTCCTAAAAATGGACAGTATATTTTTCGACATCTGTGCTTCACTACCAGCTGACTCGCCGATAAGCAAGTTTACAATTTCTATCTTACGTAACTTTGCATAGGAGATTAAAGTAGCTCCAATCGAAGAAAAAGCCACTAAAACCAGTGCGAGACCGAAGTAGCGGAATTCAAGGTAGAATTTCAGAATTCCTTTTGGAAAAAAAACTATGCCAGGCATTCCATGGCTTGTAAAATTTTCAAGGATTACCAGCATGATTGCGGACGCGAAAATCCACGATACAAACACGACAAAAGCTACTTCGCCGATATATACAATTCCGCATTTTAGCCTGCTCATTCCTAGGACAAGTTGAACTCCGAATTCCCTTCTCCTCCTGAGCAGAGAAACCATTACATTATAAGACACAAAAAGAAAGCATACTGATAAAAACAGCACGTTTAACAGCGTGAATACTATGTCTATCGCCATCGCGATTGGCATATGGGTCTTATTTCCTAAATATCGATAATCAACGACTGCGTAATCAAGGCCTCTCTCCAACAATAAGGATTTTATAATTGCGCTTACCACCGGAATATCGCTCATCCCTTTGCAGCGAACAAGATACGACGTGCAATTCTCCATAGAAAGCTTCAGCGATTTCTGTAACACTTCCAGATCAACGAAATTATAACCGTAAAATTCCGGGATTCCCTCGACGAATCCGGCGAAGTGGATCGGCATAAGCGAAGGCGCAGCATCCTTGTTGGCATGCGGATTCGCCAAGATTAACCCCATCGGTTTGTATAAAGCTATGCTTTCCTCCACCTCGCGCAATTCTGCCTGATATAGACTTCGAACGATCCGCTTATTCCAATTTCTTTGGTCGGCTGGCTTAACGACCTTTACCTCAGCGTAGAGCCTAATTATATTTTCAGTTTCTAAATCGATCATTAGGGATTGATCAACGAGTATTTGGCTTATTAAGCCGTCACTAAACACGATACTATTTAAGCAAGTTAGCACACGGTCATTAAGCACAAGCACCGGGGATACAGAAACGCACTGAAGCGGAAAATCGGAATGGAGACGCTTCAAAAAGAGCTCTAGCGCAGAACCAGAAACAATAATATCTTCCGCTACAAAACGATCGATGTTCTTGACAGCTTCAAATCTCTGAATACCCCAGCGAACAAAGGGTACGTCCTTGCTTGCAGGATCGGGCGTAATTTCGTTGGATCCTTCAAGAAGTGTAATACCCGGAAATATACGCTGATATGCGGCATGGGGAACACCTGTCACAGCGCCTCCCGATTGGGCTTTACCATCCATAGCATAGAAAGCGCCTCCAACTTCAAGAATTCGAGCGCCTATTTCGACCTCGGGCAACTCGTTTATTTTGGCGTTTAATTCGGCAGTAACAGATAGAAGCGTTAGATCCTCATTTGTCAAGGCAATAAAAGTTTTTTTTAACCAAGAAGAATTTGCTGGCAGTATCGTTATGTGCGCAGTCCTGGCATCAATACCCAAATCCAAGTACCTGTTGCGAAATGCATTCTGAAATGCCAGGCTAAAAATCGTAGCGCACATGCTAAAAACAAGGACAAGCAAAAATTTAAGATTTCTCCGCTTGTGGCGAAAGACTCCGCGAAGGATCATTTTCAGCAAAAATAAATCCGTCGTCTTACCATGCATGTTTGACGGCTCCTTCGAGAATGGCATTGAAATCAGACATCATTTTTGTGCACAGCCCCTGCTTGTCGTCATATTTAGTAAAGTAGATGGTAACTTCACCCTTAAAACCCGACACACTAATTTCAGGAAAGCCAAATCGGGGGGCAGGACCTATAAATGACATGCCCCTGATTTTTTCGCCTAATGCTGCGGCGTACTCATCCAGTTTACCGATATTAGTTGTCTGCACCATCCTTATCGATCCTTCGACGATAAAATTTTGAGCCCATTTGTTCATGAACTCTTTTTGCTTAGCAATCGGGAAGAAACTTGTCAACAAGGGACGGATAAAAAAACCCAATCCCAGGGTTGCGACTTTGATCTTAGCGAGTTTCTTTCGCATCGCATCCGGGCTGGCGAGACTCCTGCGGGACACTATGAACATTTCCATCGCAGAGTAATTCGATATGCTCGTAATATCTCTCGTAAAATAACGTCTTACATCTACTCCCAGGGCTACTCCGACGTAGCGGGAGGAAATGCTTTGGCGCACGTTGTATTGATCGAGCAACCTCAACGTAAGCATCAGCACGATATCGTTAAGACTGTATTCAGCCTCGCCGAACGATTTCCTCAACTGCTTGATCGCGGTGCGATCGAGCACCAAGCGCTCGACTGTCGTATCGCCTTCACCAGAGGTTTTTGATTCCGAGTCTTTCTCAAGCAGCGGTTTCAGATTCGTCATGAGAAAAGGCTGAAAAAATCCAGCGAGACTATGGAATAGCGTTCCGAGTATTTGGCGAATTTTCAGGGAGCTTAGAAACTCTGAAATGGACCTTACGTTTTCGATCGCCGCCGGTTCTTGGCCGTGCTCGAGAGCAGCATATTTCTCGCAGAAAAGCTTGAATAGTTGGAATATGCCTCTACCGTCGGCAAGAGCATGGTGCACCGATAAAACAACAAGTTGATCCGCGGTTTTTTGCGAGTGGAATATAGTAAGCTTGATGGGTGAGGATGCCCCCAGATTTATTTTTGCTGGCTTGCGCACTGTGAACTGAAGGTATGCCATTTCAAAAAATCCGCCATCCATGCATTCCGGGACTTCCTCATATTCAATTAAAGAATCGACGACCAATGCGGTAAGCGGCTCCCACGAATCATGTTTATAACCTGTTTTTAAGTGGCACGAGATTTGCGGAATATCGATAATCAGGCTGACCAGGCTTTTCCTGACTATTTCAGGAAGCAGGCCTTTATCTACCATGCTTACGATATACATAGTGTTGCTTCCAAGCTTTCCGTCAAACTCGCTGTAAATGCTTTCCGTGCTAGAAGCAAATAATGTGGTATCAACCATTTCTGCGCCGTTCTTTTCCATACATAAACTCCATGACATAATCAGCGATGATATCCGCGGCCCTTGTGTTTAAATGCAAGCCGTCGATTGAGAAAAGCATTCCATTCGCAAGGGATATTGAATCCCAACTGCGCCGGAGCACATGCCGGCTGAACATGGCGGAATACACGTGGTTAAAGATATCCTTATCAACCGAAAAGACGGGTTTAATTTTCTTTTCTCCAAGCACTCTCTCCTGAATGCTAAAAATATCAAGATAATTAAGCTCGTGCTGCAAGGCCAAATCATGAAGGACTTCATTATACTCTTCTACTTTTTCATTGACTTTGTTATCCAAGCTATCCCCTAGGACCGGAATTGACACGAGCAAGATTCTCAATCCTTCAACCTTTCGAGCCATTTGAACCATTTTGGATACATTCTCGGAAAATCCGGCCAGGGAAATATCCATGGTTTTAGGTAAGCGGCCACCTACGCTTGCCATTTTTTTTATTGAGGGAAAGTAATCCAAAAGCACGTCATTTACGCCTATGAAAATAGTAAGGAACTTGGGCTTTGCGGCAATGAGGGATTCCAATCTCGCCAGGGCTCCAAAAGAGTGCTCTCCGTTAATCCCGGCATTGGTTACCTTAATATTTCTACCGGATAATTTATTTTTAACAAGATCAACATAATTTACGCTGCAGTTACCCTTTGTATAGCTATCGCCGAGAAATACCAACTCGCCATCCTCGAAAGCTTGCGACGGCATATTCCTATCCTTCATGCCCACCTCCAATAACCATTGCGAAATCTACAGAAATAAATTCCGAAGAATTTATTTCTTCACCTGACAAAATTAGGATCGTAAATTATGCCTATTTGAACTAACGCGTACGCGAGACTATAAAGGCGAATAATGGCGGCATTGTTGCCACAATTCTTGCGCCTGTAATTCTATAATGTCCACATAAACTACTTTTTATAAATTATTCTTAATAAGTGGCGAATCTTCAAAGCCCATCGATATCCTGAAAGAACGATTCTTCCAGATACGATTTGAAAAAAACTTCCCTTAACCTTTCAATCTGGTTTAACAAAATGCAACCAAGCGCCTCAGGTTTAGATGCAAATCCTATATTGCTTTTTAAGCGTTGTGACTAGTATAAACATACTAATTTCAGGGTTTTAACCGGTTTTCAACTGTCAAACCATAAGATTTTAAGGATTTTCTGTACCACTTAGGTGTTCCTTACATTATTTCGATGCTTTTTCATGTATTGAGGTAGTTACGATAAAATTAAAGATGAGCTTGCCTAACCAAGAAAACTATTAATATTGTATTGGTTTTTTAATTAATAAATGGATTAGATTTCAATAAAATAGCCTGAAGGAAAGCAGATAATAAAAAATTCCGTTTGTTTTTTTAATCTGTGCGGGAGCACTCTGTTAAGCATGATTTCAAACTCAGAGGCATTTACCGAATAGCTTGATAAACTCCCCGCGTGCCAAAAAGGTCACTATCAAAAGATAGCTCAATTGAAATCAAATGCACAATGCCGACTTCAAGTGCAGAACGTCAATGGAGCAACGCAGGGCTTTTTTGATTTCTTCCGATTGATTTTCCCCAACCGTAAAAACCCTGAAGGCAACCCGAAAAAACTCATGTTTTTCAAGTTGCCCTCATGAAATTTCCATTTAGAAACCTACCTACCCCTACTCCACCTTGCCGAACAGCAGCGAACAATTCTGCCCGCCGAACCCGAACGAGTTGGATAGCCCGTACTTGATCGGCCTCTGCCTTGCGGTTCCGGCCGTGTAGTCGAGCGTACATTCCGGATCCGGGTTTTCCAGGTTGATCGTAGGGGTAACGATACCATCACGAAGTGATAAGACCGTAACAATTGCCTCGATGGCGCCGGCCGCACCCAGGGTATGGCCTATCATTGACTTCGTAGAGCTTACGGACAATTTGTCCGCGTGCGCACCGAAGGCGCGGCGTATGGCCTTTGTCTCCACGACGTCGTTTACGGCCGTGGAGGTTCCATGCGCGTTGATATAGTCGATCGCGTCGAGGTTTATGCCTCCGTCGGCGACCGCATTTTGCATTGCCCTGGCGGCTTCTTTTCCTTCGGGTTCGGGTATCGCTATGCTCTGCGCGTCGCTGGTCATGCCAAAGCCCATGAACGCGCCCAGGATGCCGGCACCCCGCTTACGTGCGTGCGCCAGGCTTTCCAGCACCATGATGCCCGCGCCTTCGCCGATTACAAAGCCGTCGCGGTCGCGGTCGAAGGGGCGGCTCGCCCGTAGCGGGTCGTCGTTACGGGTGGAAAGCACGCGCATGCAGCCGTAGGAATCCACCACCAGAGGCGTTATGGATGCTTCCGTACCACCGGCGATTACCACGTCCGCGTAGCCGGATTGTATCAGCATTTTTGCCATGGCCAGGTTATGCCCGCCCGTGGCGCACGCGCTTAAAACAGCCATGTTGGGTCCTGTTATGCCCAGGTTGATGGCCACGGTGCAGGCGGCCATGTTGGCAATCGTCTTGGGCACCGCCAAAGGGTTGCCGTTCTTGGGGCCGTTTTTGGCGAAGGACGCAAACTGATCCTCGAGCACGTCGAATCCGCCGGCCGCGCACCCTACCATGCAGCCGATGCGCGAAGGATCCATGTTGGGAATATCCAAGCCCGCGTTGGCGACTGCCTCAATGGCGGCAAAAACGGCATATTGGGAGAATTTCGCCATGCGCTGCGACTGCTTTTTGGAGATGCGGATGTCGGGGTTAAACGATTTTACTTCGCAGGCTATGTGGCTGTGAAAGGCCGCGGGGTCGAATGCCGTTATTCTGCCTGCTCCCGAGACCCCGGCGACGCAGTTATTCCAAAACTGTTCCATTGACAAACCGTTGCAGGATACGATGCCCATACCGGTTACCACGACGGCGGTATCGTTCATGACTTGAGCCCATCCACGCTGCCGGAACGTAAAAACTTAATAACATCGGCCGCCGAATAATCCGCACCCGCTTTTTTAATGAGCAGGCGAAGCGAATCCAGGTGTTTGCCTACGGTAAGCAGGGGTTTTTCGAGGCGGCTGCCCGCATAGCTCATACCCAATCCTATGTTGGCAAGCAGGGCATTGCAAAGGCAGCGCGCGTTCAAGCCCTTCGCGCCTTCGCCGCCTTTGCCCTGAAAGGCAGCTTCCGGCTCGGCAGGACAGCGGAACCTTATCCTCCCCTCGGCGCTTCTATACAGCTCGGCCAAATAGCCCATATTGCAAACCCGCTTGCGGGTCAGAAACTCCAGCTTCTCGGAAAGCGTATCCTTGAGGGCTGCTATCTTAAAAGGGAATCCGGTAGGAGAGGCTTCGGGATGGGTAAACACGAGAGCCTTGCCCGCTTCCACCGCCTGAAGGAATTTCTTTTTTATTTCGGAAAGCAGACCGGATTCGCGGCAAAACGCGAAAAGGGTTCCAACCTGGATTCCGGTGGCGCCTTCCGATTTCGATTCGATAAGCGACTGGGGCATGCTGCAGGAACCGCCGAGCCAAAAGGGGATATTGAGTCCCGCCATGCGGGCGTAGTCGACGGTATCCTTGGGACCATAAATAGGTTCGCCCTGGGCATCAAGGGAAAGAACTCCACGGGGAGGAGCGTTGTGCCCGCCGGCTGTATAATTCTCCACCACAATTCCATCCACCTTGCCCGAGGCTCGCGTAGCCATGGTAGCAGCCAGAATATTCGAAGATACAATGGCCAGAAACAGGGGCCGCTTCATGGACCGCGGAGGCGAACTCAGAACGGTTTTTGGATCGAACTTAATCGACAGCTTTTCATCCTTGATCCCACCGGTAAAAAACACCTTGAGCTCGCCGGTTTCGCCGCGGGCGTAGCCATCCAAAAGTCCGGGAATCTCCAAGGGGATACCAGCGCCCATAAGGATATAATCGACGCCGGCGAGCATCGCCCCGTAGATCGAGGCGGGATTGGGCAGCTGAATCTTCTCCAGATAGTTGACGCCTACGGCACCGCCGTGCCCTTCCTTGGCCAGAAAGACCTCGGCAAAGTTGGCGGCTACAGTTAGCTTTTCAAGGTCTCCCTGGCTGTCCTCCGCCCCAAAAAACTGGGTGGATTCCAATGAGTCGCTTAGGACGCCGTGCATGCGGACAGGAGTAAAATCATGCGTCTGCGCCGTTCCCGTGGGCCGGTAATATTTAGATACTATCTGTTCCGCCACCTGTTTATCGGGAAAGCATGCCAGGGCGCGCCGCATCTGCCCATCCTGGTCGCCTTGCTCCAGGCGTCTTGCCATCACCACATCGAGAGCGGTGCCTGAAACAACACCCAGAGCGCCTTGCATTGCCACCATGCGTGCCAATTTCCAGTCGGAAACCCCAACACCCATGCCGCCTTGAATAATACTTGGATGTTCCATACCTGTCCTTTTGCAGCTTGTTGAAAAAGCTTATTGCTTTTCCAACAACCTTAACTATTCCTCGCATTTAATTACAAATGCTACATTTTGGAAGTGTTGAAGATCTTCATTCGAGGATTTTTAACACCATGTTAGACAAAATTCGTAAAATCGTCTGGCAATAGTAGGTCAAGGAACACTTAAAGTCAATGTGTCGCAGTGAATCTTATTTTTGTGGTATATTATTGTAGTAAAGATTAAGGAAGCTACACACTATGCATAGAATATCCGGGCTTTCCGCTGGAATCGCAATCTGCCTCATGCTCTCCTGCTCCAGTCTTTCGTCAAACCCAAAACCGCCATTGCAAGAGCCGCCGGCTGCTTTGGAATTCCGCAACGCCCTGCTAAAGTCCGCAACTTCCCTTATCGGAAACAAACCCGAAGCAAAGGTTACAATCAAGGGAAAAGCCTTTATCCTGGATTGCATCGGCACGGTACGCGCGGCTTACTGGGGCGCAGGCCTGGACATAAGCGCCGACTTTGGCAGGTTTTCGGGCAACGGAGTCGGCATACTGTACCAAAGCCTGGAGGCGCGCCAGGCTCTTCTTGCCGATGCGTCCCCGGGTATCGGCGACATTGTATTCTGGGACAACACCTGGGACAGAAACGGCGACGGGGTTTTCGGCAACGACCCCCTTACGCACGCGGGAATCGTCGTAGCCCTTGATTCGGACGGCACCATTACCTACCTGCACGCGGATTACTCGCGCGGCGTGGTTCTCGCCTCCATGAACCTGAGCCACCCGGGAGTCTATGAGGATAAAGACGGAAAAATTATTAACACGCCGCTGTACATGGGTTCCGGCCGCGGAAAAACAAGCAATCCGCCCCGCTGGCTTTCCGGCGATTTATGGAAGGCCTTCGGAGGACTCGTCAAAATCCGGCAGTCGTTCGAAACATAAGGGAACCTCGAAAAACTTCAGTTTTACGAGGTTGACCATTAAAAAACCTGATTCCTGTAAGGAATCAGCGAGGCAACTCTGATAACCATAGGGTTATTAGAGCTGCCCTTAAGGGAAACTGAATTTTTATTTTGGGTGGCTTCCGCCGGGAATCCTCAGCTTTTCGTAATCCTGTCCATGTCCGCCTCGAGCTTCTGAATATTCTTTATATTCCTGTCGCCTACGTCGGCGACCTTTTCGAGCACTCTCTCGATCGCGTGGAAATCAGCCTCGAGCGTTCCTATCATTTCCTCCAGGGAACAGGCGAAATTCGAAATTTGCTCCACGCTGCCCGAGCTTTCGTCGATTTTCCTGGCAACACTGTTGACGGCATCCTCCGTATCATGGGCTACGCTTACCATGTTGCCCGTGGCGCTGGTTAGGTCGCTGGTACCATGCGAGATTTCGCCAAGCCCGTTTATTATTTCCTCGATGGCGTAGAATGTGTCCCGGACGTCGTTGACGACGGTCTTGATGTGCTGGGTGTATGCGGAAACGATGGATGAGGCTTCGTTGACCACGATATCGTTCCTGGAAAGCGCGTCGCTGATGGATTTCGTGCTGGCCTGAGTCTCCAGCGACAGTTTGCGTATTTCCCCGGATATTACGGCGAAGCCTTTCCCCGAGGCTCCCGCGTGGGCTGCCTCGATCGACGCGTTCATCGCGAGCATATTGGTCTTTTCCGAAATATCCAGGATTCCGGTAGCCACGGCCTGCACGTCTTTGGACGAGCTGCGAATCTTGTCGAAACTGCCGTTGATACGCTCGATCTCCTGTCCCTGGATCTCGATTTTTTTAAGGACGGCATCCATGATGGCTTTTTTCTGATCCGCAAGCAGCGCGATATTCTGGATTGTGGCCATAATTTCGGTAACCGAGGAACTGGTCTGTTCCAGGAAGGAATTCTGGTTGGTTACCGACTTCTGCATGATGCGCGTGTATTCCACGACTTCCTTGTTGGCATCATCCGTGCATCGGGAATCATTGCTCATGCCCTTGGAAGACACCCGCAAGGCGCTTAAAGATTGCATGATGCCCTGGCTTCGCCTGCGGCTCTCGGCAGAAGCCTCCAGCAGAGTCTTGCCAATTTCCAAAGAACCCTTTGCGTTTTTGATAAGGTCGTCGAGCGCCAGAGCCTTTGTCCTGTTGGTGGCAAGCTCGCTCTCGGCAAGCTTTATAAGGTCCGCTGACAGCTTGCCGGTAAAGTAAATAACCAGGTTCGAGGGGAAATATACCAGAAACAAGGTGGTAAATACCGTAATAAACTCGCCTTTGAATCCGCCGACTTGCGGAGCATAGACTAAAATGGAGATTCCCGCCAAGATAAAAAAAGCCGCGAACGCGTATATCACAATCTGGCGAATATGTATCGAAAGCATGCTATTTACTATGCAGGACGCAAAAATATAAAGAGCCAGACGGTAGAGATCCCGCTCATCGGTGAAGGGGAGAAAAAGTCCCAGCCACAGCGTATCCATTAAAATGCCCACTATGGATATAGTCGATGCCATCATGTATTTGCGAAGCCGGATCAATGCCAGAGACATCAGGAAAAGCCCCGATGTGCCGTTGACGGACAGCAGTAGGGGCAGCAGTAAGGTCGGGTCTGTCTTATACCTTGTATAGGTTGCCAATGCAAAATAGGCTATCAGGATAAAATTCAGGTTAATAAGGATGGGCATTCGTTTGCTTAGCGAAAGCGGCAAGCCGATACGGTCCCGTTCGGGGAAAAAAAACTTGTGCATAGGGTTATCAACCTTTCGACTTCGGAATAAACACTGCAAAATCCAGCCCCGTGGTACTGAAACAGTCGAAAATGCCCTTTTTCGCGTCAGCTTCCGAAACCTAACGATCTTGCAGCACGAGGTATGCCTAGGATACACCGAATCCAATAAATCTATCAATAATGAAGTTGGCGCAGGCAGATTTTGGCTCTTGTGCGCTTACAGCCGTTTTTCGCCTGCCAGGTTTCGCCTGGACGTTAAATCCTGGCTGCATTCGAGCGTTCCCAAATATGCGCCTTGCGGTGAACGCAGCGCAAAATATTCAATATGGATAAACTTGCAGCCCATCTCCAGCCAGAAAGCCTCGCTGTCCTTTTCGCCGCGCTTGAAAGCTTCCAGGATGGCCATAACCCGGCCAACGCTGGCTCCCGGATGGCAATTGCGAACGTCACGACCGATTATGGCCGGACTTCGCGCAAAAATACGGTGCGGAGAATCGCTAAACCACGCAACTTTGTCATCCGCATCCACAAAGGTCATATCCAGCGGAATTGCCGAAAACATAGCCGAAAGCACGTCATTGCCCAGAGCGCCTGTCCTACCCGCAAAACCCCGGAATGGTTCGGTTGAAACTTTCGCGGCCGGCACTATAGTTCTTATTGTCCCTGACATTTTGCAATAAAACGCCGCGGCTTCATTCGCCGGAATACCGGTAAACCGCTTTCGCAATTCTTCGGGGGAAAAAGCGAAACCATAAGACAGCGTTTCGTCGAAAAGCGCTTCGCCTTCGTCCGGAGTTAAAAAATTTGCCATCACGGGAAACAATGCGCATTCCTCGCGAAAAGCGTTCGTACTCAAGTCGAAATACAACTTGCCCAGCATTTTATTGATGCTTGCGAGCTCTGTCCCGAATTTTTCGGCTCCAAGCGGAATATCGGCAGAAAGCAGGGCGGCTACGCCTCGAAGACCGTTCCGGGCATCGTCGTGGATTGCCCACAAGAGGCGAACGCAGCGGAATTGCGGGTATCGCCTTTCAAACCAGGGGAAAAGCACATTCTCCAATTTTTTATAATGCATATCCACCGCGGCAAGCTCTTCCTGCAAACGGCGAACCGCAGCCAGCGCCAAAACCCGATGTGCGTCCGCGTCCGCGTCCGGCTCCGAGCCGGAAAACGAGCCATTGAGCCGCAGCACAAGCTGCTTTCCGGATTCCAGCAAATGGCGCATGGATTCGTTTTCCGCCAGCAGGCTAGAAAACAGACGCTCGCCCTTAGGCGGAACATGGCGATACCGGACCAGCGAGACCGAAAGCAGATTTATCAATTTTGAAACCGCCCCCTTGAGCGTTTCTAAATCGACCTCGTCCGCAACCGCAGAATCCACGACATGGACAAGATCCTCCGGTCTCGCGGAGTCTATTAGCGCGCGGTACGTTTCCACGAGCGTTTTTGTGCCTGTACCTGCAAGCATCGCATCGAGCAGTATCCGGAACCCTGCAGAACGCTCATCTGAATTGATCATCGATTCGGCCATATTTTCATCCTCTTAAGAATCAAGGGAAATCAACCATCATGTATACTCTTTCCCCGTTTGAACGTAAAGACCGCCAATCTTCGCCTAGAAACCGCAACCGCAGCTTTGCGCCATAATTCCCCTTTATATTTCCTCGAATAAGATTTCCTCGAATAAGATTGACAGCTTTCGGTTTCCGGTTTTAACTGATAAACCCGTCTTTTCGAAAAACGCGAGGAAAGGGTACATAGAAACTATCCTATTTTTTTTGCAGGGAGGTATGCTGTAATGGTATACGAATTCCGCTACATAGCGGTTAAAAGCTTTTCGGACCTTGGCAAAGCTCTCTTCGATCACGGTCCCGAGGCTAAAATACTTGCCGGGGGCACGGATCTCATACCCAATATCCGCAACGGCAGCATCAAGCTTAAATCGGTCATAGACCTTAAAAAAATACCCAAGGCCGACGAGATTCGCTTCGACGAAAAGGATGGCTTGGTGGTGGGTCCGGCGGTCAGCATCAATGACCTCCTTCGCAACGCGGAAGCCCGCAGGAGATTCCCCTCGCTTTGTTCCTGCGCGCACGAACTGGCGAGCCACCAGATTAGAAACAGGGCAACCGTGGCGGGCAACGTCGTAAACGCTTCTCCCTGCTCGGACATGGCTCCCGCCCTCCTCTGTCTGGACGCGGTAGCGATACTAGGCTCCAGGGACGACGAACGCAGGGTGGCATTCAGCGAATTTTTCGCCGGTGTAAAAAAAACGGTGCTCAAGCCCGGAGAATTTTTAAAATCCATAGTGATTCCGGCGACCTCGGCCGATGCATCCGGTTCATACCTCAAGCTCAAACGGATAGCGGGGCACGACCTTGGCATCGTGGGAGTTCTCCTGGTGCGGCTTAACGGAGAACTGCGCTTCGGCGTTAGTTCCGCCGCGCCCACTCCCGTCCTCGTGCGGAATGTCGGAGCTAAGGACAGTCCCCCGGACGCGGTAGCCAAGGTGCTTTCCGCCGTGTCGCCCATCAGCGACGTGCGGGGCACAAAAGAATACAGGCAGCACATGATCGGCGTATACGTACGCCGTCTGTTGGCGGGCGCGCCTGGCGGGGTGGCATAATATGAAGATAAAACTAAGCGTAAACGGACAGCTTTACGAACGGGAGGCCGCAGATCATCATACGCTGCTTCGTTTCTTGCGCGAGGGTCTTGGCCTCATGGGCACCAAGGAAGGCTGCGGCATGGGCGAATGCGGCGCCTGCACCGTGTTCATGAACGGCCGCGTCGTAAACTCCTGCATGGTGCTTGCCGCGGAGGCGGACGGCGCCGTGATAGAAACGATAGAAGGGGAAGCAAAAGGGCCGTCGCTTTCCGACATTCAAAAGGCGTTCGAGGCGAACCAGGCCGTGCAATGCGGGTTCTGCACTCCGGGCATGGTCATGTCGGTAAAGGAATTATTACGCGATAATCCCAAACCGTCGGTTCCGGAAATCCAGGAGGCGATAGAGGGCAATTTTTGCCGCTGCACCGGCTACACCCAGATAATCGAGGCCGTGCTGGACCTTACCGGCCGCTCGAATGAGAAAGGGGAGCTCAGGCATGTTTGACGAAATCAAGACAAAAGTCCTGGTCTACGTAGGCAAGA
Organism: Spirochaetota bacterium; assembly: GCA_031402655.1. Classification (GTDB taxonomy): domain Bacteria; phylum Spirochaetota; class Spirochaetia; order Treponematales; family UBA12059; genus JANNSO01. The sequence goes on from JANNSO010000096.1 coordinate 51,384, forward strand.
AGGCGGACAGGCCGGACACGGTCGAGAAGCTTACCGGAGAAGCGACCTACGTAAGCGACATGAGCCTGCCGGGCATGCTCCATGTGCAGCTCAAGAAGAGCCCCCACGCAAGCGCCAAAATAATCGCCATAGACACCGGAAAAGCATCCGCCCTGCCGGGAGTCCGCGCCATCGTAACCGGAGACGAGCTGGACTACCACCTTGGCCTGTACGTGGTGGACAAGAGGATACTCGCGCGGGGACAAGTCCGTCATTACGGCGAAGCCGTGGTGGCCGTCGCGGCGGACACCCTCGAGCAGGCGCGGGCAGCCGTAGAGGCCATCGACGTTACTTATGAAATATTAACTCCGGTTCTGCACCACATGGACGCCCTCAAGCCCGACGCCCCGCTGGTGCACCCCGACCTCGGCAGCTATTCGTACATGGCCGCCGCCTTTACCCCCAAGCCCGGAACCAACATAGCGAACCACACCAAACTCCGCAAGGGCGACGTGGACAAGGGCTTCGCGGAATCGGCGTGGATTATAGAACGCGAGTATTCCTGTCCCTCCGTGCAGCATGTTCCCATGGAGACCCACGTCGCCATAGTGCAATGGGGCAAGGGCGACAAGGTGCAGATATGGACGAGCGCCCAGAGCCCGTTTACGGTGCGCCATCTTTTCTGCCACGCCTTCAAACTGCCGCATACCAGCGTGCGCGTGCAGATTCCCTACGTAGGAGGGGGTTTCGGAGGCAAGGCCGGCATCGGCGTCGAGCCCTTGTGCGCCGTTTTGTCGCGCAAGGCCGGCGGAAAACCCTGCAAGTTCCAGGCAAGCCGCGAGGAGGAGTTCAGCCTCCTGCCCTGCCGCTCCGCCCTTACCTACCGAATAAAGACCGGGGTATCCACAGAAGGCAGGATATTGGCCCAGCACATGACCATGTATTGGGACTCGGGCGCCTATGCGGATTACGCGGTAAACGTGACCCGCGCCTCCGGATACTCGGCGGGCGGCCCCTACGAGATTCCCAACGCATGGATTGACGCCTACACGATATACACGAACAAGCCCTACGGCACGGCGTACCGGGGCTTCGGCCACGTTGAATTCCACTGGGCCGTAGAGCGCCACATGGAGCTGGTCGCCGGCGCCATCGGCATGGACCCTTTGGAGTTCCGCCTCAGGAACGCGCTGCGGCCAGGTTCAAAAACATTAACCGGAGAGGAAATAGAGCCTTCGACGGGCAACGTGGTCAAGTGCATCGAGGAAGCGGCGCGCATGATCGGGTACGGCTCCCTTACCGATGCCGAGAAGGCGCGCGAGAAGAAGACCGGCTGGAAAATCGGCAAGGGCGTGGCCGCGCTGCAGAAAGCGCCGGCCATGCCCCCGTTTACCGCGACGGCCGTTGTGCTCAAGATGAACGAAGACGGCACGGTACTGGTTAACCTTGCCCTGACCGACTACGGCCAGGGAACCTACGCGTCCATCAGGCAAATCGTCGCCGAGCGCCTGGGATTCTCCATCGATAAAATAAAGGTGGCTTTCGAGAACGACACGGACCGCGACCCCTACGACTGGCAGACGGTGGCGTCCAAAGGCCTCCTGCTGTCGGGAAACGCCGCGATACTCGCAGCGGAAGACTTGCTCCAGTGCGCCTACGCGGTGGCGGCCGAAGCGCTGCACGCCAACCCCCGGGACCTGTTCCACGATACGGACAAGGTATACATCAGGCACCACCCTAAAAAATTCATAACTTTCGCATCGATGGCCGTGGGCTATGCCATGCCCAACGGCAACGGCATCGGCGGACCGCTCATAGGCGTCGGCAGGTATATCGCGCAGGGCCTGTCCAACCTTAACAAGGAAACGGGCGAAGGCAGCCCCGCCCTCGACTGGACCTTCGGCGCGCACGGCATCATCGCGGAGGTTAACGGGGAAACAGGCGAATACCGCGTCCTCAAAGTCGGCAGCGTTTACGACGTGGGAAGGGCGATCAATCCCGACATCGTGCGAGGCCAGGCAATAGGAGGCATGATCCAGGGCTTGGGCACGGCCATCTGCGAAGGCTACATCTACGATCAGCAGGGCAGGCTCCTGAACCCCTCGTTTACCGACAACAAGATTCCCACTGCAAAAGACCTGCCCCTGGAAATCGAGTGCGCCGTCGTGGAGACCCCCCAGATAGACGGACCATACGGAGCCCGCGGCGTGGGCGAGCATTCGATGATAAGCGTGGCTCCCGCGCTGGGCAACGCCATCCAGAAAGCCACCGGCGCCGAAATCATGCACATGCCCATGCGCTTCGAGGATGTGTGGCGCGCCATCAACAAGAAAGAAGCCGTGGACAACTGGATTACCAAGTCTCCTTTGGGCTCGTGCCGTTCTGCGCCGGAGCTTAGAAACCACGAATAGTACCATAATTTCGCTCTTCCGGGGCGGGGGCAGCCAGTGCAGAACCTGATCGGCGCACTGGTTCCCTGCCCTCCCTGGACGGCAAAGATAGTCGGAGTATTCGATGTGGCAGTATCGATGCTTCATCCCGACGGCTCCCTCGTTTCGTTGGTAGGTTCGGAGACGCGAATGGAGGCCAGGGCTTTCTGCCACCCGCGGAATTTTTTTGACTACCGCGACAAGGCAAGGAAGCATTTCGATGGGCCACAGGAGAAAGAGCTGCTCGCCGCATACTCAGGCGGCTGTCTCGCCTTGCTCCATGCCGGCGAAGAGGGGATAAACCTGTCCGCGCTGGATTTAACGGACGCGATGGCATGGGGTATACGGCATCGCGGCCGGCGCGAAGAGCTGATAGATTCCGCCGCCGTAAATTCTGCCGCCTTAGCTATCAGGCAGACCGTGGATCAAGCCCATCGCGCCGGCCGGCCATTGGAGGGAATCCATGCAGAGGGAATTTTTTCAAAAACATTCCGCAGGCTTAAGCTGGCTCCCGACTTTCCGGTAAATCTCGTAGGATTCGGCCCGGGAACGACCCCGGCGGGCGACGACTGGCTTGCGGGTTACCTGGCGGCGCTCGATCTTCGCGGCGGGGTCTGCACCAGGCCAGCAGCCGAATTGCGCTCACGGCTGCCCGGTCGTCTCGAGCGGACTAGTGCCGCAGGCAGAGCCCTGCTTCTGGGGGCTATCGAGGGGATTCCCCCTGCGTACCTGGCAGACTTGTCGCGCGCCGCCTTAAGCGCCCAAACTTTTCCGGAATCGCTCGAAAAGGCAGTCTCCGCCGCTCTGCTTCACGGAGCCACTTCGGGCGAGGATGCGATAGCCGGCTTTCTTGCTGGACTTCAAAAGCGCCGGAAATAAATCCCGGCGCCTGCTCTAGTTCTAAAGAAAGTTACAACCCTATGTTATTTTTTCTTTCCCTTGATCATGAAAAGAAGGTTGAGCACTATGCCCCATACCGCCGCGGTGGCGATTGCGGGAAGCTGGGCTCCGAAAAGCGGAATCATGCCGTTGGGGAAGGCGAAGCTTCCGCCGATGCCGATTACCAGTATGGTGGAAATTACCGCCAGGCTCTTGTTGTCGAACAGGTCTACCTTTTTCTCGATCATGATGCCCACGCCCTGCACGGCTATGACGCCGAAGAGGTAGATGGACAAGCCGCCGATGACGGGACCGGGTATGGTGTTGATGGCTCCCGCGAATTTGCCGAAGAAGCTGAACAGGATAGCCAGGATCGCCGAGCAGATAAGCACGGGAACAGAGAACACTTTGGTGATTGCCATGGTGGAAATATTCTCGCCGTAATTGGTACCCGCGGGTCCGCCGAACACGGAACTGATCATGTCGCCCAAGCCGTCGCCGATAAGGTTTCGGCCGAGCTTGTCGGCTATCTTGTATTCCTTCTCGCCGCGTTTTTTAGCGAGGTTGTTTACGTAGATATCGATCTGGAACAGGTGAGCCGTCGATTCGGGAATCGTGGCGATGGCTATCGGCATGATGGCCAGCACGGCGGTCCAGGAAATGGTAGGCAGCGTAAAGTGCGGAGCCTGGATAAATGCGGCCGAGGTCAAGGGCGTAAAATCGACGACGCCCATGATGAGGGAAGCAACGTAACCGGTAACTACGCCGAATAATATGGGCAGCTGGCCGAGCACGCCTTTGAGGAACACCGAAAATATTATAGTCGCAACAAGGGTGATGAGCGCGATGGTCCAGTTGGCGGAAGCATTGCCCATGGCGGTTCCCGCGAGGGTTATTCCGATTACGATGGCGATGGAACCGGTAACGGCGGCGGGAAGGATCTTGTTGATCTTGTCCATCCCAACCTTGATTACGAGGAATCCCGCGAGCATGGAAACGAGTCCGGACATGATGATTCCGAACTGCGCCTGGCTGATGAGCGCGTCAGAGGCGATGACGCCGTATTTTACCCCGGTAATGGAGACGATCGCCGCGAGGTAGGAGAACGAGCTTCCATAATAGAGGGGAATTTTTCCGCCGGTTACAAGGATAAAGCCCAACGTGGCGAAACCCGAGGCGAAAATGGTAGTGCTGACATGGAATCCCGTAAGCAGGGCTACGAGCACCGTGGCCGGAAACATAACGATGAATTGCTGAAGCGCAAACAGGATAAGCTTGCCGAAGCTTGGTGCCTCGTCGGGCAAGAGTCCTTCCTTGCTCTGCCCGGCCCTGAAGCCGAGGAAATTCCAGAAACTCTTCTTCTCGCTCATAAATCCTCCCGTGAACACTCGATTGAGATCTGGTCGTGCATCCAATGCAGAACCGGCGCGCGATAATCGCGGACAAGTGATTATACATGAGGTTTTTAATTTTGTACAAAAGAATTTTGGGCTTTCGCAAACTTAATCAGGGTGCTATACTTGCGCGTTCAGGTGGTATGATGAAACAAATTGCTGTCCGGAAAGACTCCTACTACGACTCCGTATTCCTTATGCTGTCAGCCCGCGCCTTGAAGAGCCTGGCCGGGGTAAGCGAGGCTGTCGTGGCCATGGCGACACCGATGAACCTGGAACTCCTGGCCGGAATGGGTTTTGCCTCGCGGGATTTCGCCGATTTGACTCCCGGCGACCTGATCGTAGCCGTGGAGGCACAGGACGGATCCACTTCGGAGGCAGCGATAAAGGAAGCATTCGAGTCTCTTACGCGCCGAAAAAAAACCGATTCCTCCGGAGCGGGAATACAATCCTCAGGCTCCCTCCAATCTGCGCAAAAGATTGATCCGGATGCGAACATGGCGATTATCTCCGTTCCCGGCGCCTATGCCGCCCGCGAAGCTCGCAAGGCTCTCGATGCAGGCCTTCACGTTATGCTGTTCTCGGACAATGTCTCCCTTGAGGAAGAAATTTCGCTCAAGACGCTCGCCGTTTCAAAAGGCCTTCTCATGATGGGTCCCGACTGCGGAACGGCCATTATAAACGGCAAGCCGCTATGCTTTGCCAACGTCGTGCGCAAAGGTCCGATAGGCATCGTGGCGGCGGCGGGTACCGGGCTTCAGGAAGTTTCCTGCCTTATCGACCGCTACGGATCGGGTATCAGCCAGGGCATAGGCACCGGCGGGCGCGACATGAAAAACGCCGCGGTCGGCGGCATGACCAGCCTCTTTGCCATCGAGGCTCTCGCAGCCGACCCGGCTACGAAAGTTATGCTCGTCGTCAGCAAGCCTCCCGCGCCGGACGTCGCGGCCAAAGTAATCGCGGCCCTGCGCGCAAGCGGGAAACCTGCCGTCGCCCACTTCCTGGGACTTCCGCCTGGAACCGACGAACCCCATCTTGCCTATGCGCACGACCTGGAGGAAGCAGCCCTGCTTGCTACACTTTTTGCGACAACCGTACTTGATTCCACCGCTGCCCGAAAGCTGATAGCGGAAGACTCCGGCAACGACCGCTACAACCGGCCCAGCAGAGCCACGATAGAGCGGCTGGCTATACAGGAATCCGCAAAATTGTCTTCAGCGCAGAAATATCTCCGCGGCCTCTATACCGGAGGCACGCTTACCGACGAGACTCTTTTCCTGGCGCATGCGAGCCTGGGCGGGGTGTGGTCCAACAACCATACCGATAAAAACTGGCTGCTGTCGGACCCGAAAAAATCGCTGGGCCACACGGTCATCGACCTTGGCGACGACATATTTACGGTGGGCAAACCCCACCCCATGATCGACCCTGCCGCCCGCGCGGAAAGAATCAGCCTCGAAGGCAGGGATGAAACCTGCGCGGTAATCCTAATCGACGTCGTGCTCGGCTACGGCTCGCATCCCGACCCGGCAGGCGCTTGCCTACAGGCCATTGCCGGAGCCAAGGCCGCAGCCAGGGCAAGGGGTGGCTACATGCCTGTCGTGGCATCGGTTACGGGAACCGCCGGCGACCCGCAGGACTTCGAGGCGCAGGTTGCCAAACTTGAAGCCGAAGGCGTTGTAGTGATGCCCTCGAACTATCGCGCAGCTCTGCTCGCCATAGAAATAGCGGAACTGGCGGGAGGCAAGCGATGAACGTCAACGCCGTAGAAAAATTATTCACATCCGAACTTCGCGCGATCAATATCGGCCTTGAATCCTTCGCGAAAAACCTGAGCGCCGAAGGAGCCAAAACGGTGCAGGTGGATTGGCGGCCGCCCGCCGGAGGAGACCTCAAAACCATAGCTGCCCTTGACGCGATTGCGGCGGGAATCTTTGGCAGGGACGGAAAGCCCCTGGACGCGGAAGCGGCGAACGCGGAAGCCGCCCGCCGCATACTGGCCGCCAAACCAACGGTAGTCGGCATCGGCACAGCCTTGGACGTCGTGCCCGGAATGGCCCGCGACCTCATCTTGCATGCCGGTCCGCCCGTTGCCTGGAAGGACATGTGCGGTCCGCTTCGCGGCGCCATAATCGGGGGGCTCTTATACGAAGGACTCGCCTCGGATGCCGGTGAAGCGGAAACCCTCGCGGCCTCTGGAAAAATCCGCTTCGAACCCTGCCATCACCACGATGCGGTAGGACCCATGGCCGGCGTGATGACGGCCAGCATGCCCGTCTGGATCCTGGAGAACAAAGGCTTCGGCAACCGGGCTTACTGCACGCTCAACGAAGGCCTTGGAAAAGTCTTAAGGTACGGCGCCTATTCCGCCGAGGTGCTACAGCGACTCGCGTGGATGCGGGACGAACTTGCGCCCATGCTCTCCGCCGCAATAGCCCTGCGCGGCCCCATCGACATGAAGAGCCTCATTGCCCAGGTCTTGCAAATGGGGGACGAAGGCCACAATCGCAACCGCGCGGGAACGTCGATCGTGATTCGCGAACTGGCTCCCCATCTCGTCATGCTGGACTGGCCTCGCGAAAAAATCGCAAAGGCTTTGGCCTTCCTTAACGGCAACGACCATTTTTTCCTGAACCTTACCATGCCCAGCGCCAAATGCACGGTGGACGCTGCGGCCGGCATAGAAGGCAGCACGATTATTACAACAATGGCCAGGAACGGCACCGAGTTCGGGATAAAGCTTTCTGGCTTGCCCGGACGCTGGTTTACCGGACCCGCGGGCGTAGTTGAAGGCCTGTACCTTCCCGGCTATGGACCGTCGGACGCCGCGCGCGACATAGGTGATTCCGTTATAACCGAAACTTCGGGCATCGGCGGATTCGCCATGGCCGCGGCTCCGGCCATCGTTAAATTCGTCGGGGGCTCGCCGCAGGACGCGCTGAACGTCACGCTCCGCATGTACGAGATATGCCAGACCGAAAACGACGCGTACCAGATTCCCGCCCTCGATTTCCGGGGAACCCCCACCGCCATCGACGTCCGCAAGGTAGTGGAGACCGGCATCCTGCCAGCCATCAACACCGGCATCGCCCACAGGAATCCCGGCATAGGCATGGTAGGCGCCGGCCTCGTAAAACCGCCGGAATGCGCTTTCAGGGACGCCGTGGTGGCCTTCGCTAAGGAATACGCACATAACACATAGAAACCACTGAGACACAGAGGCACAGAGAAGACAAATAGATAAAAATTTTAATATTTTATTTATTCCTCTGTGCCTCTGTGCCTCTGTGCTTAGCATTACCAGATTTTTCAGGAGGTTTTTATGAAGATGATCGACTTGACGATTCCGCTGGGGATAGGTACTCCGCCCTGGCCAACCTACGAACCGCTGGAGATGAAGTACTTCAAGCGGCTCTCGCCCAACGGTGCTAACGGCCAATTGCTGACGCACTCCAACCATATCGGCACCCACCTCGACGGCGAGATACATTTTTACACGCCTGGCAAGGATATAGCCAGCCTCGACATGGATTTTCTCGTGCACGATGGCGCCGTCGTAGACCTATCCGACTGCGCGGGAGATTACGACGTCTACACGTCCAAGATGGTGGAAGACCGCGTGGAAGTCAAGGAAGGTGATATTCTTATCATCCACACCGGATTCCACCATTACGGCTGGGACCAGCCCACGGGCGACGAGATACGCTACATGATCAAGCATCCCGGACCCGACCGCGAGTTCGCCGAATGGGCCAAGCGCAAGAAACTGCGCTGGATAGGCGTCGACTGCGGCAGCGCGGACCACCCGATGAACACGAAAATCCGCGAATGGATGCCCAAGCAGGCAAAGCAGTGCGACGAGCATTTCAAGAAAAAATACGGCAAGAGCCTGGACGAGGTGTTCAGCGAGGACAAATACCAGCTGATGCACATCGAGATGTTTAACGTCGGCCTCATACACGCGGAATGCCTGGGCGGAGACATGGACCTGCTCTTGAACCAGCGCTGCACCATAGGCTGTTTCCCCTGGCGGCTCGTCGACGGCGAATCCAGCGTGGCCCGCATCGTGGCCATGGTCGAAGATGACCGTTACGAAAAGCTGATGGCAAAAAAAGCAAAATGCGAGCTGACCAAATTCGGGGACATAGCCGGCGCGAAAGCCGCATGGCTCCATGAAGAGGCTAAGAAAAAATAATACAATGGGAATGCCACCACAGAGACACAGAGGCACAGAGAGGAAAATAAATTTTAGAATTTTTTTCTCTGTGTCTCTGTGCCTCTGTGGTCTTTTTGAGTAGGAGGATTTTATGTCTAAGCCGCTGGAGGGCGTTATCGTCCTCGATTTGACCCGGGTGTTGGCAGGACCCTTCTGCACCATGATGCTGGCGGATCTCGGCGCCACGGTTATCAAGGTGGAGGTTCCCGGTACGGGTGACGATTCTCGCGCTTTCGGTCCTTTCAAGAACGGCCAGAGCCTGTACTTCATGAACGTGAACCGCGGTAAAGAAAGTATAGCAATAGACCTCAAGACGGAATCGGGCAGGGGCATTCTCCGGGACCTGGCCAAAAAGTGCGACGTTCTGGTGGAAAATTTCCGGCCCGGAACCATGGAGAAGCTGGGCCTTGGCTGGGACGTCCTCAAGGCGGACAACAGCCGGCTCATCTATGCGGCCGTGTCGGGCTTCGGCCACTCGGGCCCGGATTCCAAGCGCCCTGCCTACGACATACTCGTGCAGGCGATGGGCGGCGTCATGAGCATCACCGGCTGGCCGGACTCTCCTCCCACGCGCGTGGGATTGTCCATGGGCGACATTGGCGCCGCCGTATTTAGTTCAACGGGAATTACTACGGCCCTCTACCAGCGCGAAAAAACCGGGTTCGGCCAGAAAGTGGACGTAGCCATGCTGGACTGCCAGTTGGCAATACTGGAAAACGCCCTGGTTCGCTACCAGGTAGAAGGAAAATCCCCGCAGCCGCTTGGATCCCGTCATCCTACCATTACCCCGTTCCAGGCGTTTCGCGCCAGCGACGCATGGTTCGTAATAGCCATCGGCAACGACGCTCTCTGGAAGGCGTTTTGCTCCACGGTTCGCCGACCGGACCTGTTCGCGGACGAACGCTTCGCCACGAACGGCGAGCGCACTAAAAACTACAACGACCTAATCCCCGAGCTGGAACGGCTTTTTTCCGGCCGCCCATCCGCAGACTGGCTTAGGGAACTGGAAAGCGCGGGCGTCCCGTGCGCACCGGTAAACGACATCGAGCACGTCATGGCGGACCGCCAGCTCAAAGCCCGCAACATGTTCGTAACGGTGGACGACCCGCTTTGCTGTCTGAACAATAACCATCACATCGATTGCACGACGATGTGGCTGGCCGGCGGGGGGA
>JANNSO010000097.1:0-2362 GCA_031402655.1 Spirochaetota bacterium
TGGGGGATTGTTTTTTTATCGACCGGGGCGGTAGAAGAGTCGAACCGAGAGAGCGCCGACCAGCGGGAGGAAAAGCGCACAGGAGGTGCGCGCCAGCGAACGAGGCGTTCCTGGAGCGTGATGCCATGGAAGGCATCATGCGTAAGGGACTCTTGTACCGCCCATACCCAAGAAAAGACAATCCCCCATCGGCAGATGGGGGATTGTTTTTTTATCGACCGGGGCGGTAGAAGAGTCGAACCGAGAGAGCGCCGACCAGCGGGAGGAAAAGCGCACAGGAGGTGCGCGCCGAAATTGACGATTCCCAGGCGTTTTATGCTATGCCGCAAGCGCAGTGGAATTAGTAATTTTGCTCAATTCTCCTCGTTGTGCTATACTTGCCTTCGGGGACTTCGAAAAATTCATTCCTAACAGGTGTTGATAAACCTCGGATGAGGATTTTCAACACCCTGCTAATGAAGCATCCCAATAAAAGGAAGGTGTCATATGAAGAAGAGAAATGTTATTTTTATTGCGGCGGCTCTGGTTTTTATCCTTCTGTTTACCGGAAAGTTTATCGTCGACTTGAGGCAAAACTTCGGAAGCAAGCCGATAGGCGGGTTTGCAGGAAACATGAACAACGCGGTTTTCGATCAAATGGAGCAGTCATCCACAGGGATTTCCCAGGCCAGAAAAAATTATGCAAGCGCAAAAATGAATATCCCGCAGGCGGGGATGGCAACGCAGATCGTAGAACAGAAATACGAACGCGTTTCCACCATGAGCTCCGCCAGCATGGACTGGGCGAAGGATACCGGGGCGTTGGCCGCGGTTATCCGGGAATCCAAGGCGCTCGTGCAGGCTGAGGATTCTACGGGCTTGGAAGGCAGCCGCAGATTGAATCTGGAATTGGGCGTAGTGCCCGATGCTTTTGATTCCACGGTGAAAAGCTTGCGTGGCGTGGGAAAACTGGAAAGCATCGTGGTTACGAAAACAGACAGGACGGCGGATTTCAGGGCTCTTGAGGCCAGAAGGCTTTCGCTGGAAAAAACGAGGGACGGTCTTTCGGCATTGCGAAACAGCGGTGCCGAGCTCAAGGACAGAATCGATCTCGAAACGCGCATCCTGGAGATCGAAGGGCAGATTCAGGAGCTGGGCGTAAGCCTGGGGGATTTTAACGAGAATAATTCCTTTTGCACCATCAAGATCTCGCTCTATGAGGATCAGGGGCTTAAGCCCGGCTCGAGGATACTTCCGGCTCTCCTAAGCGCGCTTGGCTGGACGGTGCCCGTGTACCTCGGGCTCGCCGTGTGTATCCTGGCTGTTCTTGGTATCGCGGCGCTTGGGCTGAAGGTCTGGGACATGATCAGGGTTGCGGCAGCCAAGAAACAGTAGCAAGCCGGGCAGATGCAGTAAGAGTCCCGTCAGGGAGCGTCTTTGACCAGGGCCAGCGCGTCTTTGATTATGGCCGCCGCGTCGATTTTTGGACGCGGCAGTTCGCGGGGGAGGAACGCGGCGAGTGGTTTGTCGCTCAGGCCAAAGTCAGACCATGCGGACAAGGCTGCGTCCAACGGAGCCGACCATTTTTCGTAGCGTTCTTCGCCCTCGAAGCGCAAGTCGTTCAGGGCGAAGCGTGATACCGGCTTAATCGGCTTGAGATCGGGAAACTTTCCCGCTTCCCAGTCTGCGTAGATTCTCGAATGCCGTGTCAGGACGAAGCGGTGCCAGAACGCCGAATCGATGAGGCCTTCCGCCAGCAGCGCGCGAACCATCTCGGCGGAGTCGGCTATGTCGCGGTCGCTTTGGCCGGGAAACCCGTAAATCAGGTAGGCGTGCACCAGTATCCCGGCGCGCTTCAAGTTGTCCAGGCATCGCACGAGTGATGCCAGCGTAAAGCCCTTGTCCACGATTTCAAGCCCCGAGCCAGTCGCAATTTCTATGCCTCCCGAAACGGCCACAAGACCGCGCGCCGAGGCAAAGGCGCAGAGTTCCGCCGTCCATGCCCGGTCGAATCGCGCGTTACCCCAGAACGTAAAGGGCCGGGACCTCTTTTCGTTGGCTGCGGCGAACGCACGCACGATTGCGGGAGGCATGGCTTCGTCGGTAAAGTGAATCCCGTACAGGCCGGTACGGCTGCCTGCCTTTTCGGCAGCCGCAAGCAGTGCATCGAGGTTTACCGCTTCGTAATGGTTTATGTAATGCAGCTGCGTGTCGCAGAATGCGCAGCGCTTCCAATAGCAGCCGTAGGCGAGGCGATACTTGAGCCATGGCGTGTCGTTCCAAAGACGGTGCATGGGATTGGGCGAGTCTACCACGCGGAGGTACTGGCCGAAATCCGCGCCTTCGTAGTCGGGATGGATCGCCGCGATCGCCTCGTTTTCTT
>JANNSO010000098.1:0-43266 GCA_031402655.1 Spirochaetota bacterium
CCACCGGCCCGACGTCGCCGTTATAGAAACTTATAATCAGCCGCCTGTCGCAGCTGCCCATCATGAGCGCGGCCACCGCCTTGGCCAGCAGGGCGTCCGGGCGAATGGACGGGCTGCGCAGCACTATGCCAGGGTGGTTTACCTGAAGGGCGGGAATTCCGAGTGCCTTGGCCGCCCATGTCGACAAAGGTTCGAAATCCGAAATCAAGGCATCGACGCGTTCGTGCCTCATGCTCTTCCTGATCGAGGCAACCCGGGATCGCAGGGAGACGATAAGGGGAAGGTTCCGCTTTACGGTCCGGAAATATCGCACGCAGTCGTTTTTTTTAGAAAACAGGAAGCCCGGTATCGTTTCCAGCTTTATCGAGGAGGAATTCCGCATGTCAAGCTTATCCTTGAGGAAGGCGACGATAGTCGACGGAACGTACAATACGATCCGATACCGTCCCTCGAGTCCCTGCACGAGGCTGACCATGCGGGCGGCATGTCCGAATCCTTCTCCGTTGGCGGCGAGCGCTATTGTTTTCATGGGATCACCATAATGCCCCGCTGTTAAGTTTCAATTACTGTTTGGTTAGGATTTCGCGGAAAAGCCGCCGGTAAAGGCCACAAGCTTTTTCAACAGCCTGTTAACCGTTTTTTCACGACCCCTTAACGTAATCCTCATCCCCTTCTTGCATGATGGCAGGGAGGGTAACGATGAAATTCCATAAATTTTTCCGCGCGTTCGCCGCCATGGTCGAGTCTTCGCCCAGGGAAGAGCTCAAAAGCGATTCGCGCTATATTTTCCTCAGCGACCTCCACATGGGCGACGGCGGAAGCGCCGACGATCTGGCGCACAACCGCGAACTCGTGGAGGCCATGCTGAACCACTACCTCGAGCAGGGCTTTGTATTGGTACTGAACGGAGACATCGAAGATCTGGGCAAATTCCGCTACGCCGAGATTCGATCCGCCTGGAGCGGGCTTTATGCCATATTCGACCTGTTCGCCGGGCTCGGAGCATTGCGGAAAATTCTGGGAAATCATGACATGGCGCTGCAGGCCATCGAGCACCAGCCATACGAATTGCTCCACGCCCTCGTGCTGGAGCGTGGAACGCGTAAATTGGTCGCCTTCCACGGCCACCAGGCTTCAGGTTTTTTCGTGAAACTCAACCCGCTGATGGATTTCGCGCTTCGCTACCTCGCAAAACCGCTCAAGCTCAAAAACTCGAGCATCTCGAAGGATTTTCGATTTCGCTTCAAGACCGAAAAAAGAATTTATAAAGCATCCAAGAAGCTCGGGATGGTCTCCGTTTCCGGGCACACGCACCGGCCGCTTTTCGAGTCTCTCTCCAAATACGACAGCCTGCGCTGGGCCGTCGAAGAACAGCTGCGCGAATACGCGCATGCCGCACCCGCGCACCGCGAAGAAATCGCCGGACTCGTCAAAGTTTACCGCATGGAACTCAAGCGGTTGGGAAAGAAAGACCGGAAGTTCAGCCTGTCCCGCAGCCTGTACGAAAAAGAGGACCTGATGATACCCTGCGTCTTCAACTCCGGCTGCGCGACCGGAAAAAACGGCATAACCGCGATCGAGATCTCCGGTGATTCGATTCGCCTGGTGCATTGGACGAAATCGCACGATACACGGGAATACCTGGAACGCGAAGCATTAGAAAAAGAAAGACTGGAAGGAAGCGAGTGTACGCGCTATGTGCTGCGCCACGACTATCTCGAGCAGGTATTTTCCAGGATTGAACTCTTGGGCAGCCCATTAATAGGGTGTTGAAAAACCTCGGATGAGGATTTTCAACACTTCCAAAATGTAACATTACCGTAGCATTTGTAATCAAATGCGAGGAATGTTGAAGGCTGTTGACAAAGCAACAAGCTTTTTCAACAGCCTGTTAATCTAATTTCAATCCGTTCCCGGATTGAAATTTCCTACAAAGGCAGTTCCCGCTGCATCGACGTATCCAATATAACGAAGGTTTCCGTAGACTGGATTTCGTCGAGTCCCTGCAAGCGCTCGAATAGGAAAGTATGAAGGTCTTTCATCGACTTTGCCATTATCTTGATGAACAGGCTGTATGCGCCGGTCGTATAATGCACCTCGGTTACTTCATCGATGGCCCGCAGCTTCTCCATCAGCGTGCCGCAATCGTGTGCGCGCACCAATTTTATGCCGATGAAGGCGCTTACCGTGTAACCCAGTTTGGCATAGTCCAGTGTTATTCGAGAGCCGATGATCAAGCCTTCATCGCGCATTTTCGCCAGCCTGGCATGGATGGTTCCGCCCGCAACGTTGAATTTCCTCGCGATTTCCAGATATGAGGCGCGCGCATCCTGCTGAAGAATCCGCAGTATTTCCCGGTCTAATTCATCGATTTGGCAGTTTACCTCTTCCATGCAACCTCCTGTTGATAATTCGGCTTAAAATCTCCATTATACATGCTATATTATCATCAACAGTATTAATTCGCAATCATATTGACAGTATACGAGCAAGTTCCCTACCATATCGGCAAGGAGTTATCCATGATCGCCATCGAGCAAAAAACCTATTCGCCGAGTCTCTCCCTCAAGGAGACGGAGCACGCCATCCGCGTAATAAAAGAATTTTTCCAGATGAATCTTGCAAGCGAGCTAAACCTATCGAGGGTAACCGCTCCGCTGTTCGTGCTTTCTGGAACCGGCCTGAATGACGACCTCAACGGTACCGAACGTCCGGTATCGTTTCCCGTAAAGGCGCTGGGAGATGCGCGCGCGGAGGTGGTCCACTCGCTTGCCAAATGGAAACGGATGGCTCTGGCGCAATACGGCTTCCTGCCCGGCTTTGGGCTTTACACCGACATGAACGCCATCCGGGCGGACGAAACCCTGGATGAGCTGCATTCGCTGTATGTGGACCAGTGGGATTGGGAGCGCGTTATCGAGGCGCAGGACAGGAATCTGGATTTCCTCAAGGTAATCGTGGGAAAAATATTCGCCGCACTCAAGCGCCTGGAGTTCCACCTGCACGACCGCTACTCAGGCCTCCCCATAACGCTGCCCGACCGCATAACCTTTATCCACGCACAGGATGCCCAGGACCGCTTCCCCTCGCTGTGCCCAAAGGAGCGGGAAGACGCGCTGGCGAAAGAATACGGCGCCGTGTTTCTAATCGGCATCGGTGGAAAGCTCTCCGACGGCGTTGCGCACGACGGCCGCGCCCCGGACTACGACGACTGGTCTACCCCAACGTCGCCGGGTTACAGCGGCCTGAACGGCGACATCATCCTGTGGAACGAAACCCTGGGACGGTCGATGGAGCTTTCATCCATGGGTATTCGCGTGGATCCCGCAGCTCTGGAACGGCAGCTTGTTCTGTCAAATCAGGAAAAGCGAAAAAATCTTTACTTCCACCAGGAGCTGCTTCAAGGCAAACTGCCCCTCTGCATCGGCGGAGGCATCGGCCAGTCGCGGCTGTGCATGCACTTCCTGCGCAAGGCGCACATCGGCGAGATACAGGTCGGCTTGTGGCCCAAGAGCATGCGCGACGACTGCGAACGAAGGGGCATCCCGCTGCTCTGAACCGCCGGGCCGCAACAGAAGAACGGCTGCCCCGGATTTGTCTTTCCCGGGGCAGCCGAATCCCGACGATGGCCGGCCGAGGACACCGTTTTGGCGAAGGGCGTTACGGCGAACAGCGTTACGGCGAACAGCGCTTGAGCGTGCGCGCAAACGGTATCGTCTCGCGGATATGGTGGATTCCGCAAATCCAGCGCATCATGCGCTCGATGCCCATGCCGAATCCGGAATGCGTCACCGAACCGTACTTGCGCAGGTCCAGGTACCAGCCGAAATCTTCGAGCTTAAGCCCCTGCTCCAGGATGCGCCTCTTCAGGAATTCGTAATCCGAAGCCCTTTGGCCGCCGGTGATTATTTCGCCGAAGCCTCCGTGCATCAGGCAATCGCTGGACAAGGCAAGCTCGGGCCGCTCGGGGTCGGGCTCGATATAAAACGCCCGGCACTGCACCGGATACTTGTAGATGAAAAACGGAGTGTCGAAACGATGCGTCAGCCATTCCTCCTGCTCCACCGACAGGTCCTGCCCCCAGACAAGAGGTAAGCCGCTCTGAGCCAGCATTTTTTCCGCTTCGCCGTACACCAGCACCGGAAAGCTTTTTTCCCGGAAAAGCAAATCCTCGGGCTTCCTGTCGATGAACAGCAAATCCGATTCCCGTTCTTTGGCCACTTTTGCCAGGATCGCGCGTATGAAGCGCTCCTGGAAGGCCATGTTCTCTTCCGCGCCTATCCAGGCCATCTCGGGCTCTACGCCCCAGAACTCGGTAAGATGCCTCCTGGTCTTGGATTTCTCGGCCCTGAAGCACGGCCCAAAGCTGTACACCTTGCCCAGGGCGGCGATGCCGGCCTCGCTGTACAGCTGCGCGCTTTGCGACAGGTAGGCCGGTTCCCCGAAGTAATCCAACGTAAACAGATCCGTGGTGCCCTCGCAGGCGGTAGGCGTTATGAGGGGCGAGTCGAACCTGAAAAAACCTTCACCGTGCAGAAATTCGGTACAGGCGAACTCGAGACTGCTGCGGATTCGCAGGTAAGCCGCCTGCTTGGGCGAGCGTATCCATAGATGCCGCTGGTCCATGAGAAATTCCGGGCCGTGTTCCTTGCGGCCGATGGGATACTCGCCCGCGGAGGGAAAAAGCCGCAGCGCAGCCACTTGAATCTCGCTGGAATCCTTTACTTCGGGCCGAACCACGAGTCCGTCGGCTTCGATCGCCGATTCCAGCGGCAAAGAGGCAAGTTGCTCAAAATCCGATTCGCTGATTTTTCCGGCTTCGCAGACGAGCTGAATCAATCCCGAGCCGTCCCTCATTTGTAAAAACGCGATTTTGCCTTTGACGTATTTTGCCGCAAGCCATCCGCGAACGCTTATACTTTCCCCTATATGGCGGCTGATATCCGCCGTTACGATAAACATATCCATTTCCTTTCATGCCCCCGCGAAGAACGGCGGCTATAAAAAAGCCGGCTGGTGGCCGGCACCCTCCATGAAGCGTAAAGCTTAAGCCTTCCGCCGCGAGCGAAACCCAAAAATACCTCGAGTTTATATTTTTGAACCGGCTGCAACCGGCCGATAAACGCTGATACATGCCACACTCCTCGCTCTCGGATAATAAATCGCTTTATCGGGTTCAACCCTGAAGACAAAAAAAGCGGCACCTTTCGGTGCCGCTTGTATACCAACTGAACCGTCAGTTCATACGATAACAAGGCACCCGCCGGAAGCGGTTCCGTTATTATTGAGTGAATTGATCGTACGAACTGTCGAAATTCTCATGCTCTCATTATCATCAAAAAATCTCGCGTGCGTCAAGCATGCTCTCAGGGCATAAAAAAACGGCCAGATTCCGAAGAATGGCCGTTTCCATGTGATAGCGCACATTATTTGCGGGTCTTATGTCGATTCTTTCTCTTCTTTTTCTTCCGCTTGTGCGTTGCTATCTTCTTGAGCTTACGTTTTCTTCCGCAGGGCACCGTTGGTCTCCTTACTAAACCGGCAATACGCCGAATACGAATTGCCATAAAAGGGCTTTGCAAGATTATGCACGGGGTACCTTGCATCGTCAAGTGGCACCATCGTTAAAAGCCTATTAATATAAAGAAAGAGCTGCTTTAAAGCCAGTCTTGGGGATATTCCCGGCCGACCATCATTTTATCCGGCAAAACAAGCAGGCTTCATGCAAAACTTTAACTTACCCCTTGCGAATTTTCTGTTCATGCACTATAAATTTAGGCATTGCTCGTAATGAAGAACTTTATTCTTCGAACATTTTTTAGCTCGGATAACAAGGAGCGTACGAAACCATGATCGCAAAATCTGATATGCCCAATCTGAACGACAAGAAGCCTGAAGGGCTAAAACCAGAAGGTACTCCCTACCGCGTCATGATTGTAGACGATTCCATGTTTATCGCGAAACAACTCGGTCAAATTTTGACATCTGAAGGCTTTAACGTTATTGCCACGGCTTCGGACGGCCTTCAGGGCCTGGAAAAGTATAAAGAACTTTCCCCGGGGATAGATCTGGTAACCATGGACATAACCATGCCCCAGATGGATGGCGTTACCGCGCTTGAAAAAATCCTCGAGTATGATAAAAACGCGTGCATCATTATGGTAAGCGCCCTTGGTAAGGAAGACATCGTCAAGAAATCGCTGCTGCTGGGCGCAAAAAGCTATATTGTAAAACCGCTGGATCGAAAAAAGGTCCTTGAACGGGTTTTGTCCATACTCAAGCGCTAAGTACCATGAGCGTTTTTGAAGTAGTGATGCTCTTGTGTTTTGGCGCAGCTTGGCCTTTTTCTATTGTTAAATCGTATAAATCCAGAAAGAACTCGGGAAAAAGCCTTTTATTTCTTGTGGTGATACTTGTTGGATACGGTGCAGGCATGGCAAATAAAATTATATACCGCTACGACGACGTACTCTTCCTCTACATAATCAATGCAGCAATGGTTAGTGCGGATATTCTGCTATGGTTTCGCAACAGAAAATTGGAACAAATACAAAAAGCCGTCTAAAAAGACGGCTTTCTTATTCGTAAGCTGGAAAGACACTCTTTAGCCGGGCGTCTTTTAAACGTGCTTGACGACTTTGTTTGCCTTGAGGCAGCGGGTGCAAATCTTAAGAGAAATTACCGTGCCGCCTATCATCGTCCTTAAACCGACGAGATTGGGACGCCAGGTTCTGCGAACCCTGTTTTTAGCATGGCTTACGGTGTTTCCAAATATGGTTCCCTTGCCGCAAATATCACATTGTCTGGACATATTGTTACGTCTCCATTTCTTTCTTAAAGGCACCTCGAAAACAAGGCAACCGCAATAGCAGTCAAATTCAATTCGTCAAACGAATTGAATTTTCTCTAGGAAGCGTCGTGAGTATACCTAAAAACCGTCGGGCGTGTAAAGGTGCATATAGAGAAACTAAGCCATGCCGCCCATCATTTTTTCCGTCATTTTCTTGTTCTTTACGGCCTTCTTCATCATAAGGCGGGATTTCTCGAACTTTTTGATAAGCCGGCCAACTTCTCCCGACGAGGTTCCCGAACCTCTGGCTATGCGAGAACGACGCGTGGGACCGATTATAAGGTAATTATCCCGTTCTTTTTTGGTCATGGATAGGATTATAGCTTCTTCGCGCTTCATGTCCTCTTCGTTCAGCTGATCTTCGTTTATCTGCCCGGCTAAACCAGGCATCATTTCAATTAGACTCTTAAGCGAGCCCATTTTTTTTACGCGACGTATCTGGTCCAGGTAATCCTGCAGGGTAAAGGACTCGTTAACCAGTTTCTGCTCAAGCGCGTGGGCTTCTTTTTCGTCGATGGTGGCTTGAGCCTTCTCGACCAGCGAAACTACGTCGCCCATTCCCAGGATTCGGCTTGCGATTCGCTCCGGATGAAAGGGCTCCAGGCCTTCGGGTTTTTCCGAAACGCCTATAAACTTGATGGGCTTGTCGGTAACGGCCTTAAGGGAGAGCGCTGCGCCGCCCCGGGTATCAGAATCGAACTTGGACAGGATAACGCCGGAAATTCCGATGCGCTCATTGAAGGCCTTGGCGATATCCACCGCGCTTTGCCCGGTCATGGCATCGGCTACAAGCAGGGTTTCATCCGGCTTTACCAAGTCGCGCATGCGCTCAAGCTCGTGCATCATGCTCTCGTCGGCCTGCATGCGCCCGGTGGTATCCACAATAACCGTATCGAATAGCTCTTTTTTTGCCAGGGCAAGGGCGTTTTTTGCGATAGCGAGAGTATCGGTTCCCGATTCTCTATGAATCGCGACGCCTACTTGAGCCGCCAATACCGCCAACTGCTCCACGGCAGCGGGCCGTACAAGGTCACAGGCGACAAGCAGAACCCGGCGGCCCTTGTTTTTAAGATGCAAGCCAAGCTTTGCGGCGCTTGTGGTCTTGCCCGATCCCTGCAGACCCACGAGCAGGATGACGCTCAGGGTATCGGGGTTTTTAAGGACAAGATCCTGCCGGGTATCGCCTAAAAGGGCTACCATGCGGTCGTGGACGATTTTTATAAACTGCTGGCCGGGAGTTACGGAACGCAGAACCTTGTCGCCCCGGGCTTCCTCTATGGTGGCATTTACGAAACGACGGACTACCCGAAGGTTTACATCCGCCTCGAGCAGGGCCATTTTTATCTGTTCTACGGCTTCCTCTATATTTTTTTCCGAAATGGCGGACTTGCCGCCTATCGTCCGGAAGATATCGCTGAATTTCTGTGAAAGCTTTTCCATCATGGCGGTAATTCTCCGTGCCGATTATTGCCCGCTGGCCGTGTGTTCGTCAATGCGGCGAGGGGAAACCCGGCTAAATAGTTGGCATTTTTATTAAAACTGTCTTATAGTGGAATTCATGAAATTAAAATTTATTGCAATGGCACTGGTGATAGCACTAGGCGCCCCTGCGCTTGTATCCCAGGAAAAACTGAGCGAAGCGGAAAAAGCGTGGCTGACTAGCAAGCCGGAAATTATTTTTGCAGGACAAACATCCTACCCGCCCTTCGAATTCGTGCATCCGAAACGGGGAGAATATTCGGGAATGGCCATTGAGCTTATCCGCTGGATAGCCACCGAATACGGTTTTACGGCCGTTTTCAAGCCCATGCCCTTTGCCGCCGCGCAGCAGGCTGTCTTAATAGGCACCGCGGACGCGATGACCGGCATTTTCGAGAGCGCAGAGCGAAAACAGCGATTCGATTTTACTGACGAAGTGTTTTCCGTGCCTGCATCGATTTTTGTTAAAACCGAACGCACCGACATACTGGAGATGGGCGATTTACTCGGAAAGCATATTGCCGTACAGAGGGGTGACTATGCCATCGAGTACTTTGCCGAAAAAAAACTGCCTGTGGAATGGATATATACCAACGATTTCCCATCAGCCTTGAACCTTGTGGCAAACGGGGAAGCAGACGCCCTAATCGGGGATGAACAAATCGTTTTGTATTATTTGTTCGACGAAAATCTTACCCAGAGCATAAAAAAAGTAGCCGATCCTTTGTATACGGGAATAGATTGCATGGCGGTTGCCCGCGGTAATCTGATGCTTGTATCCATCTTGCAAAAAGGCCTGACCAGTGCCAAGGAATCCGGCGTTCTAGCCCGAATTTATAAAAAATGGCTGGGCATAACATACGTCGCGGAGATCGGCTTTCTTCAAAAATGGGCTCTACCCATCTATATTACCGCTGGAACATTGCTACTTGCCGCCTTTTTAACCGGAATCTGGATATTCCAATTGAGGGTAGTGGTTCGCAAAAAAACTGTCGAGCTTACCGGTTTGAATGCCGATCTTGGCAAATCCAACGAAAGCCTCCTGCTTGCAAACCGTCAACTGGTCAAGGACATGGAAGAGCGGGCTCGCCTTGAAGAGGAACGGCGACGCTTGGAAGCGCGAATGGTTAAAACACAGAATTACGAAAGCCTCGCCCTCATGGCCGGCGGTGTCGCCCATGATTTTAACAATCTCCTTACGGGCATAATCGGCGCGTTGGAAATTTGCATAATATCAATAGAAGACAACGCGGAGGTAGTCAAGGGTCTACGCGAAGCAATAAGTACCGCAAAACAGGCCGGGGAACTGGCTCGCAGGATGCTGGACTTCTCTGGAAGAAGCGCCCTCAGTATGGAAGAAATCGATTTGGTAAAACTGCTGGGCGACATGAAACCGCTTATCGAAGCGACGATTCCCAAGATCACTCCCGCCAAGTTCTCCCTGCCGGACGCCGCCATAAAAATCAAGGGAGATCCTGTGCAGATCAGGCAAATCGTCATGAACCTGGCCATAAACGCGGCGGAAGCCTCGGGTCATTCGGGCAAAGCCATTTCCATCCGGGTTCTTTCCGAAAGCCTGGGCTCGGACATACTGTCTACGGCACGCGCTGGAGCCGAACTGCCCCCCGGCCGCTACGCGCTTATCGAAGTAAAAGACTCAGGCAGCGGCATCGAAGCGCGAACCATGGATAGGATTTTCGATCCTTTCTTTACGACCAAAAAAACCGGCCGCGGGCTTGGGCTTGCAGCCATCGCCGGCATTATCAAGTCGCATCAAGGCTGCATACTCGTTAACAGTACCCTTGGCAGCGGTTCTGCCTTTAGCGCGATATTCCCCTTGCTGGAGACAGTGCCGGCTGTAGCAGGCGCAGGGGCGATAGGCGAATCCGGTATTCTTCCTGTGCTCAGCGGCAGAATTCTGGTTGTAGACGACGAGGAAGCGGTAAAAAGAACTACCGTATTGATGCTGCAGAGCCTGGGATTTGCAACGATAGCTGCAAGTTCCTGTAACGAGGGAATCAAGCGCCTTAAAGAAATCGGCGGTAGCGTGGATGGAGCCATAATCGACCTGAACATGCCCGACAAAGACGGGTTTGACATGTATTGCGAGCTGCGGTCTCTCTTTCCGAAAATCCCGGTAATGATTTCCACCGGCTTAAACGATGCAAGAATTCAGGAAAAGTTCGAAGGCAGACCTCTTGCCGGCGTTCTGGAAAAACCATTTGACCGCTTAAAGCTTGCACAGAGCGTGCAAAAGGCATTCCCAAAATTACAGACTCTTGAGTAATGCTAAGAATCCATGCCTAAGCCCAGACATCTTGACGCTCGGGAAAATATCAGTACAATGCCCATACCTTGCGATACATCGCAGCACTTTCATGGAGGCGCATTATTTTCATGCAAACCGCACAAAAACGGAAGCCATACCTTGCTATTTTCTTTCTGTTTATTACTTTAGCACTTATTTTTACCCTGGCAGCATGCAGCGGTGAACGCAATGGACAATCCTTGTACATACCCAGCAACTTTCAGGAGCTGAGTAACCTGTCCGTCGAGGAATTCCCCGGCGCGCTTAAAGCTCTTCGCGGAGTCGATCACATAAGCACCTTCTTCGAAGACAGCCAAACAAGAAACGCAACCCTGCTGTTTTTTGCCTCGCTGACCGGCTCGCATGAAATCAGCGAAATTATACTCACCGAAGCGCAGAAAAAAAACGTGGCGCCCGGCTTGGCTTTTGCGCTTGCTTTCGAGGAAAGCCGCTATAATCCGAATGCGATAAACCGCAACAAGGATTCCATAGATCGCGGCATATTTCAGCTTAACTCAAAATCGTTTCCCAAGCTTAGCGTCGAGGCTTTTTATGTGCCCGAGACTAATATTCGCCTTGGCCTGTCACACCTGGCTTTTTGCCTTGAGCAGGGAAAAAACGATATAAGCGCGCTGGCCATGTACAACGCCGGCCTTACCCGCGTACGAAAAGGCGGCACACCCGAAGCCACGCTTGGATATATTTTCAGGATTACCAATTATCGCGCAAACCTCGAGGCTCTTTTCGAGGCGCAGGTTGTTGCGCAATTTACCGCCGATACCCGCATGGCAAGCGTTAAGATCCGCTCTCCAAAAAACTGATCCCGGGTACCCGCGCTTTAACAGGGTGTTGAAAAACCTCGGATGAGGATTTTCAACACTTCCAAAATGTAACATTAACGTAGCATTTGTAATCAAATGCGAGGAATGTTGAAGGCTGTTGACAAAGCAACAAGCTTTTTCAACAGCCTGTTAAAAGCGCTTGTTGGTCCACTCCGGACTGCCGAATTTCTCCTGCGACAAAACTTCCGCGCGCAGCAATTCGGTATCGGAGGGGTTTTCGTCGACCAGCGACATTTGCATGGACTGTGCAAAACCCGCCTTGAATGCGGGAACGGCTTCTTCGTAGCCAAGGTCTCGTCCCAGGATCTGCGACACCGACGAAACCCGTTCCTTTGCTTCCTGTATCAGCTTACCTTTGAGTTTCTCGCTTGGCACCTTGAGCAGCATGAACATTTCATCCACATCCACCGACAGAAGAATGGTGCCATGCTGCAAAATACAACCGTGTTTTCGCATCTGCGCATTTCCGGACAACTTCCTGCCATCGGCGACCACGTCGTTGATAGGGGCAAACCGGGCATTGATTCCAAGCTGAGCGAGACCCATAATTACGCCACCGCAAATCGTACGATAGCTCGAAAGTATATCTCCCGAGGCGAATCCGTAATTCTCGGGCATTACCAGGCTGTAGGTAAGCTCTTGCGAATGGAACACCGCCCCGCCTCCCGTAACCCGGCGTACTACGTCGACATCCCGCAGTCTGCAAGCCTCCACATCAACCTCGTCATTGATGCCCTGGAAATAGCCTATGGAAACCGCTGCCGGCTTCCAGGCATAAAAGCGAAGCGTAGGGGACACTTTTTCCGCGCCGACGGATTCCAGGATAGCCTCGTCCAGAGCCATATTCCAGGACGCATTATGGAAGGATGTCTCCAGGTACCTGAATTTCATGTGCTTGCTCCCTTGGATCTTGAAAGAATATCGTTTAGCGCGTCTTCCAGATCCTCGGGAAGAATTCCGTAGACGGTTACGCCATAGGCAACCAGACCCCGTTCGTACAGCAATCGTACGTCCCGCAAGGGGATTCCCTGCAGGGAGCGTTCCAGTTTGTCGAAACCCTCTTCGGGGTGGGCAAAAAAATCACCGCGTATCTGCAGGGCTTCCACCGTAGTTCCCTGCCAGCTCAAGCCAAGGCGTAACAGTTTCCCGCCTTTAGCCTTGCCGATATAGCTTCCCGTCATGCCGATTCCCCGGTGCCTGTCACCGTAAAACTCTCCCCGGTGCCTGTCCCCGTAAAACTCTCCGCCGCATGATAGCTCGTTCGAGCCAGCGGACTGGATACCACGGAAGAGAAGCCTTTAGCCCGGGCAAGCAGGGCATATTTCTCAAAGCGCTCGGGACTCACGTATTCAAAAACTGGCAACTGCAGCTTCGTAGGCTGCAGGTATTGACCCATGACAAGAATATCACAACCGGCAGTCCGCAGTTCATCCATGGCGGAGGCGAGTTCATCCAGGGTCTCACCCAGGCCGATGAGCAGGCTGGACTTGGTGAGTCGCCCGGACTTTTGCTTTGCCTGGCTAAGGGTTTCCAGGGAAATATCCATGCTGGCGCGGGCATCACGCACATTCTGAAGGCGCCGCACGGTTTCGATATTATGGGCAATCACATCCGGCCCGGATGCCACAAGGATATCCAGCTCGGAATTCCGGAAATCGGGAATAAGCACTTCCACTTTTACCCCGGGGTTGCTCGCCTTGACGGCGCTTACGCAACGCGCAAAATGCGCCGCCCCGCGATCGGGCAAATCGTCGCGGTCCACGCTGGTTATTACGGCATATTTGAGCCCCAGCTCCTTGACGGCCAGTGCCAGCTGTTCGCTTTCGTCCTCATTGACCGCACTGCCCGCCTTTCCGGTGGCCACTGCGCAAAACCGGCATCCGCGCGTGCACACACCGCCGAGCACCATGAAGGTAGCCGTTCCGCAGGCCCAGCATTCCGCCATGTTTGGGCAGGATGCTTCGTCGCAAACGGTATGAAGGCCGCGCCTGGCGACAAGCTCGCTCATGGATTTCCAGCGGGCACCTAGCGGTATGGAGACTTTGAGCCAGGAAGGTTTTCTAAGCATGTGATCCTCTCGGGAGTCCATCAGTCCGCATTGAGCCGGATACGGTCGACAAGCAGATGGATAGTGTCGGCAAGGTCGCCGGATTCGACCCTGTTAAGTACGGCAATGCGAAAAAAAGCCGCCTCGACTACGGTATAGAAAAGATCCGCGACGTTACGCACCGGCACTTTTGCAAGCTCGCCGTTTTTCTGGCCGGCTATGACTATTCCCGAAATGATGTGCCGCATGCGAATTGTGCGGCGGCGGACCCGCTCGTAGGGATCGACTCCCGTCCGGCGAAGGTGGGAAAGATAGTCGCTGATGACCGAAAAAAGTTTGGCATGCGTGGCGCAATGGTTTACGATTATGTCCGCGAGCGCATGAAGCTTGGCCGCGGAAGCAATGCCGGCATCGCCTGCTATCGCGCTTATCTCGGCTTCCAGGAGCTCGGTAAATCGCTTTAGGCTGAAAATAAATATTTCCCGTTTGTTCTTGAAATATAAATACAGGATAGTGCGGGTAATTCCGCATCGGTCGGAGATTTTCTGAAAGGTCGTATCGGTATAGCCTTCTTGAACAAATACGTCGAGGGCTTTTTCCAGGATTTCCTGCTTGCGCTTGTCATGCTCTACCGCGATGGACACAAAAAGCCTCCCTTTAAGTAAAATACTATCTGCGCTTGTGATTTTTCCTGAACTGGTTTAACGTAGAGTTGCATTAGAATTACGAGTGCCCATAAGTAAGTTGACGAAATATGCATATAATGTCAAGTACTATGACAGGCAATAAAACAAGCAGGATGGAACGATGATTACAAGCCCAGGCCACTTAAACAATGAGCAGCGCAGCCTTAGCCTGCGGGAGCTTCCCGCCGAAATTATCCGTCAGCAAAAATTACTCGAGGAAAATCTATCCATCGCTATTTTCGAGAGTATGCCTCTGCTCGTATTCGTATTGAATACGTCCCGCCAGATCGTATGGGAAAATAAAATGGTTATCCAGGCGTTGGGAGGCAAATCGGGCATAAGCCTGCGCCCGGGTGAGGCCTTCGGATGCATCCATGCGGCGGAAACTCCTACGGGCTGCGGCGGATCGAGCCTCTGCGGGTTTTGCGGAGCGCCGAAGGCGTTTCTGGAAGCCTTGCGCAAGGACGAGGATATCGAAGAATGGGTAATACAGCGGGATGAGGAATTCCGCTTCGAAGCGCTTGACCTTCTGGTATGGAGCAAAAACCTGGTGTTTCAAGCTGAGCAGTTCGTTATCCTTACCGCTCAGGACGAGTCCCAGAAAAAACGGCATGAAGTGCTCGAGAGAATTTTTTACCACGATATAGGCAATACGATCAATGGCATCCGCTCGCTTATGACCCTAATGGACATGCAGGACGAGGACCCGCACCGGGAATACTTGGACTTGATGGATGCGGCGACTGAACAGCTTGTGGATGAGATACAGTCGCACAAGGCACTTCAGGAAGCCGAAAGCGGCGAGCTTTCGACGCGGCTCTCCCTGGTTTCCATCGACAGCCTCGTACAGGAAGTTATTAAAATATTTGCCTATGCACTGTACGGCAAGAACATACGCCTCAAAAAAAACGAAGACTCCCGTGACCTTACGATGCGGACGGACCCCGTGCTGCTGCGGCGCGTCGTCGTCAACATGGTAAAAAACGCGCTGGAGGCTTCTGGTTCCGGCGAAACCGTGGGAATCGGCTTTGAGCCCGGAAACGGAGGAATCGTCATCCGGGTCTGGAACTCATCGCTGCTCAGTCCCGAATCCAGCCTCCGCGTTTTTCAACGCTCGTTTACCACAAAGGGCAAGGGGCGGGGTTACGGTACCTACAGCATGAAACTGTTATGCGAACGATACCTCGGCGGGAGCATTTCCTTCAGCTCCAAAGAAGGAATCGGCACCACGTTTACCGTCGAGATTCCCGATCAGGTCTCTGCCGTCAGGGAGAAATCGCTTTGAGCGGATCAAAAAGAATCGCAGCCGTCGATACTGCCCGGGGCATTTTAATTCTGTGCATGGTGGTTTTTCATGCGCTGTATATCGCTGTCATGTTTAAATTCAGCACCGTAGATTTGTGGTCCGGATTCTGGTGGTGGTTTGCGCGCTTCACGGCCGCCGGCTTCGTGCTGCTTGCGGGCTGGAGCTATGCGGCTCAGTCGCGGCCAGCGCCCGCATTTAAAATCGCGGCGAGCTACCGTGCTATGGCCAAACGAGCCTTGAAGCTGGGGATGGTCTCAGTCATCATTACCGTCGTTACCGTTTTTGCCTTTGGCAAAACCGGCTTTGTTTTTTTCGGCGTATTGCATTTGATTACCGTCTGCTACCTGATTGCCTGGCCTTTGCGCAAGCGAGCGCTCATCGCTGCCTTTGCGGCCGTGCTTACTCTGACGGCCGGCCTGGTTTTAGGGCGTTACAGTTTTAGCTGGCCCTGGTTATCCTGGCTGGGATTACGGCCCAAAAATCTTTATCCCGCGGATTATCTTCCCTTGTTGCCCTGGGCAGCCTGGTTTTTTGCCGGCATCGCCCTTTATCCGCTCACCATCGACGCGCTTAAGACGCGAGCTTCCGCTTCCTCCTCCGCACGCGTCGATACGGACGCAAAACCACTGGCGTTTCCGCTGCGACAACTTGCCTTCGCCGGGAGGCATTCGCTGGTCATCTACCTGGGGCATCTGCCGTCCTTGTATGGCCTGGCCTGGCTGCTTTCGCTGCTGGTCAGAACCAAGGGCTAAATCCTACTGCGTGACAACATCGACGGTGTAGAGTATTATTTGAAAGAGGAGAATAAGCCATGACGCAAAAACCGAGGATGTCTCTTTCCATGCAATTCTCCGGCTTGACGAACGCCGCCGCCGGGCTGCCCGCCGCGGCGGCGGAAAAGGCTTTTCCCGTCTCGAGTACATCACGCATACGGTTTGGCTTGCATGCGATGGAGTTTACCAGCTCCGGTTCGATTATATTCGCCGATTTCTTCGGCTCAAGGCAGCTGGCCGAGAAACTGAACTCACTGAGGCCCGGCCACGATCCGGTCAAGGCTGGCGCCTTAAACGCCATGGCCATCCTCCACGAAATTTCCCATGTCGTCTGTAATTTCTACCGCGCGACTATCAATGCAAACGCATTTGGCATAGCCTTGCAGGAGGTCGTGCAATCCATCGGCGATCTTCAAACCACTGCCTTGCTCATAGGTTTTCTCGACCATTTTCCGCCCAAGGACGTATTTGACGGCAAATTGAGCGCCGCATCCTGGCTGGCCGCATCCACCGGCGATATTCCAAACGCGCAGCTCGCCATCGAGGAAATGTTTCTCGTGCGGCTCGCCAACGAGAATCCGGCGTTTGCCCCTTACCGATTCTTGTTTGAGGACAGCGGTTTGCGGGACAAGTTTCCGATGGACAGGGCTCTAGTCGCGTTTGAAGCGTCATTCCGGAAGCTGCCCGGATTCGGTCCGGGTTTGGAAGACCTGGCCAGCCTGTTGCGGGCGCCCATGAAAAACTCCCCCGATTCGCTTTCGGGGCAACTTGCATTCGTTAGAAAGCGCTGGGGGCTCTTGATCGGCAGCTACCTTGACAAGCTGCTTGGCGGCGTGGACATGCTCGCCGAGGAGGAAAAGCCCGCCTTTCCGCCGGGGCCAGGCCCTTCTCAGGTATTGTCTTTCGAGAAAAGCGAACACGAATACGAACGATTCACCATGGACAAGGACTGGATGCCGCGCGTCGTTATGATGGCGAAAAGCATACTTGTCTGGCTCGACCAGTTATCAAAACGTTACCTGCGCGACATTCGCACGCTGGACGCCATCCCGGACGGGGAGCTGGACACCCTGGCCGCGCGCGGCTTCAACGCGCTGTGGCTCATCGGCCTATGGGAACGAAGCGATGCCAGCCGGCGCATCAAGGAGCTGTGCGGAAACCCCGAGGCGGCCGCCAGCGCCTATGCATTGTTCGATTACGAGATAGCCGAAGAACTCGGCGGCTGGGGCGCACTGGAAAACCTGCGCCACCGCGCGGGAATCCGAGGGATTCGCCTTGCCGCGGACATGGTTCCCAACCACACCGGAATAGATTCCGCCTGGGTGCGCGGCCGACCGGACTTGTTCATACAGAGGCCGGGAGTCCCGTTTCCCGGATACAGCTTCAGCGGAGAGAACCTCTCGCGGGACCCCGGCATAGGCATATGGCTCGAGGACCATTACTACGACAAGCGGGACGCCGCCGTGGTTTTCAAGCGCGTGGACTTTGCCACGGGGGATACGCGATATATTTATCACGGCAACGACGGCACGAGCATGCCCTGGAACGATACCGCGCAGATAGACTTCCTTAAACCCGAAGCGCGGGAGGCGGTCATCGAGCGCATACTGCACGTGGCGCGCAACTTCTCCATAATCCGCTTCGATGCGGCCATGATAATGGCCAAGCGGCATTTCAGGCGCCTGTGGTACCCCGAGCCCGGACACGGAGGAGACATCGCGAGCCGCGGCGAATACTCCATGCGGCGCGACGAATTCGACCGGCGCATGCCCGAGGAATTCTGGCGAGAGGTCGTGGACACCTGCGCCAGGGAAACTCCCGATACGCTGCTGCTCGCCGAGGCCTTCTGGATGATGGAAGGATATTTCGTGCGCACGCTCGGCATGCATCGCGTCTACAATTCGGCATTCATGAACATGCTGCGCCAGAAGGAAAACAAGAAATACCGCGACACCATAAAGAACACGCAGGAATTCGACAAGGACATATTGAAGCGATTCGTCAACTTCATGAACAATCCCGACGAGGAAACCGCCGTGGCGCAGTTCGGCAAGGACGACCACTACATCGGCGTCTGCACCCTCATGGCGACGCTTCCGGGACTTCCCATGTTCGGACACGGGCAGGTCGAAGGTTTCTCCGAGAAGTACGGCATGGAATACCGCCGCGCCTACAAGGACGAGAGCGCCGACGGCAATCTCGTTTACCGGCACGAGAACGAGATATTCCCATTGCTGAAGCGCCGCTATCTGTTCTCGGGCGTCGAGCATTTCGCGCTTTACAACGTGTACGCCCAGGATGGCGGCGTAGACGAGAATATCTACGCGTTTACCAATGGCCATGGAACGGAGCGCGCACTCGTGCTGTTCAACAACGCGTGGGAGCGCAGTTCCGGAACCATCCACAACTCGTGCCCCTGGGCAGAAAAACAACCCGACGGATGCCGCTCGCTCGTCGAAACGACGATAGGGAACGCCCTGAGCCTTTCCCGCGGCAGCGGAAAATTCCTCGTCATGCAGGCGCAGAAAACGCGGCTGTGGTATCTCCGCAGATCGGACAGCATCCATTCAAGCGGGATGTACATATCCCTTAATGGTTTCGAAGCCCAGGTATTCCTCAATTTTTCCGAGGTGGAGGACACGGCCAGCCGCGCCTATACGAAACTTTTTTCCAGGCTAAGCGGAGCCGGCGTCCCGGACATGAACGCGGCGATGCAGGACATCGAGCACGAAGACCTGTACGGCATCTGGGACGCTGCCTTCGGCAAAACCCTTTTTATGGAAGCGACAAAAAAAGAATCGCAGCCCGTTGCCTCGCAAATCGCCGATGCCATCCAAAATCTCTTGAGCCAGAGCGAGCTCCTGATTCCGGCTTCGCAGAAGGAATCCGAAAAACAAATCGCCGCAAGCGCGCAGAAAGCCGAAAAAGCCTTCGCGCTTGCGCCCGAACTTGAGCTTTCTCTTTCCGCTCAAAAAATAATTACTTTTTCGCCATCGCAGCAAACAGCCCTGTCGGCGACAGTCCGCCTGTGCATAATCCTCGAGGCGATTCAATCGGCCATCCCGCCCGTCATTCCAGGTTATTCCGAAGCAGCGGTTTCGCCGCCTGCCGCTGCGGCAAAAGCGCTGCATAATTTCGGCCTCGACAGAAAACTAAGCGAAGCGCTTGTCGCATCCGGTTTCGAGCGGGAAGGCGCTGACAAAATAGTATACTTAGCTTTCGCATCCCTGCCCTTTCTTGAAGTCCGTACGGAAACGACGGAGGCTCTCATCGAGGCTGTACTGGGAAACCCGGAAGCAACAGCACTGCTGGGCATAAACACATGGCAGGGGCAAACCTGGTTCAACAAGGAACAATTCGAGTTTGTGCTTGCTTTGGCCGCATGCTTCTCGGTTTTACGGCCCACGCCCCGCGATGAAGCGAATAAAAAAACGGTTGACGATGCGCTTAGCGGACTACTACAAAATATTTGCTCGCCGCTGCAAAAAAATGCGCAGGAGGCAGGATGGAACCTCGAGCTATTCCGGGAATCCTCCGGCTATAAAAAAAACAGCGCCGGGGAAAGATAAGGGCTCGATGACTAAAATCATCGAGAGGGACATTATCCGGGAGCTGGAAAACAACGCGAGCGTCTTTGTTTTTCACAGCGAAATAGCCGCCGCGTCCTGGTTGGCCAGAACGTTGCGCATCAGCGGAAGGAAAGCGCTGCCTCTAAACCGGTTTATCAGCTGGGATGCTTTTAAGCGCAAGGTTTTCGAGGGCGAGAGGACGGAGCGACCGTCGTCCCGCGTACTTAGGACCATTTTCTCGCGCGACCTCTTGAGCCGCAACCGGGACGCCCCGTTTTTGCGGCATATTATTCCCCATGACAGGAATGAATTTTCGCTTGGCTTTACCCGGCACCTGGCAGCAGCGCTTCCGTCACTGCACTCGCTTCCGAAAACCGGAACCCCCCTTGTTGATGAATGGAAAGTAATCCGCGAACTGTATGCCGAATTCCTGGACAGCCACGGGCTCTACGAGGCAAGCTGGCTTGAACGCCGCGCATCGGATGTTACAAATAAATACTTTTTATTCTATCCAGATCTAACCGAGGACTGGAACGAATATTCGCAAGCTGTCGAGGGGATACCACGCGCAGAGCTGCGCCTATGCCACCGGGAAAACCACAAGCCTATATTTGCGGCGAAATTTTCCACGACCTTGCAGGAAATCAGGGCCGTATTGGTAAAAATAAGGCAGGCCGTCCTTGCCGGCACCGACCCCTCGGAGATAACCATCAGCGTTGCATCTCCGCAAGCCATGATTCCTGTACTGTCGCGCGAGGCAAGAATCGCGGGTATTCCCCTGGACATACGCGAAGCCAAACCATTGAGCATAAGCTCGGGGGGCAAGCTGCTCCATGACCTGCTCGATGTCGCGACGAGCACCTGCTCATTCGATTCCATACAGAGACTGATACTCGACAAGTCCAGGACATTCGCCGACCCGCTCGGCGCGCGCGCGCTTGTGGATACCGGTTTGCGCAAGCATGTTATAGCGCCTATTCCCGGCGCTTCGGGAGATATTTGGGAGCGATCCATGGATCGTTCGGCGCCAAAAAAGGTAATAAATCTTTACCGCCGCATAAAAAACGGGGCGGCGGCGCTCGCGGAGGCAACATCGTTCCTTAAAGTTCGCCAGGCATTCGATTCATTCAGGAAAGCTTGCCTCGATGAAACCATGCTTACGAAAATTCAGGACGACGAAATAGCCCGATGCGTCATCCTCCTGGACGAACTGCACGAAGCAGCCGAAACCGTCGGGGTTTCCAGGATAGAGAAAGCGGCCGAACTTTTTTATCAGCAGCTGCAGGAGACGAAATACCTTCCGATTTCGGCAGAAACCGGAATCGCAGTATATAAATTTCCCGTGGCAGCAGCCTCTTTTCCCGCGCTTCATTTCGTGCTTAACGTGTCGGAGAATGCCGCCGTCGCACTTTCCAGGCCGCTTGGATTCCTGAGAGACGACGAGCGCGAGCTTGCATCAGTTTCCGATACCGATATTTCCGCGGGCCTCCTTCGCCTGCTCTCGACCTCAGGCGAAACGGTTTTTATGAGTTTCGCCGAACAGGGTCCCGAGGGCGTACGGCCTCCCCACCCTGCTCTGGAAGCGCTTCCGCCGGAGGAAATTCCCTGGAATTACGCCTTCACGGACTGGCTACCGAATCTAGACGGAAATCCGGTGCATAAACACGCAAAGAAAAACCATGCGTTCCCGCTCCAGAAAAAGTCGGCGCAGGCAGCCAGCGCAGCCGCCTGCCGGATGCCCGGACCGGACTTCGCGGGGGCAAAAAAAATTAACGCCGCTTTCCTTCCTCGAGCGGTCTGCGAGTCCATAATCGACTTGCAAAGCAGCGATGGATTTCTGCGCTTGAGCGATTCCAGCATAGAAGCGTATCTTTCCTGCCCCTTTAAACGGATATTTTCCTCTTCGTTCCACCTTAAGCCAATAGTAAGCGGCCTGTCGTTCATAGATTCGCTCATGATAGGCTCGGTGTACCACGACACCCTGGCCTTGCTGTTCGGAGAACTCGCCGTAAACGGAGCCAGTATCGTAGACGCCGTGGACGAAGGAGAAACGGCCAGACCGGGCGATAAAAACCTTTCTGCATATCTCGATGTAACGATACGATCGTTTGAGCAAAAAAATGGGCCGTTTCCAGCTTTAATGCTGCAATCCATGCGGCCAGCCTTGGTAAAAAACCTGGAACTATCCCTGGTCGGCCTGCGTCGTATCCTGGATTCCTGCATTCCCCTATATGCCGACTCAGATTTCTTTAGTCTCGACATCGCGGATTGCAAGGTCAGGCTGACCGGCAGACCGGACTTAGTCTGCGAAAAAACGACTGCAAACGCGGAAAGGGTAGAAAAAACCGTGCTGCTGCTTGATTACAAAAAAAACAAGATGCCCGCAAAAAACCAGCTGATGCTTTCGGAAACCGGCACGATGGAAAAAATCCAGATGCCCATATACGCGATGCTCCTTGAAGCGATGAGCCATAAAATAGAGGCCGCGATCTATTTTTCCATAGAAGAAAAAACACTGTCCAGAAAAACCTGCGTGGCGATAGGCACGGGCAAAAAATCGGTTTCGCAAATCGAGGACCTGCCAAGGCTCAAGGACGCCGTCATGGCTTCCTGCGCAAGTACGGCTAAAATTGTCAGGACAGGTGCAATTTACACGCCGTCAGCGGCGGAACAGGAAACAGTCTGCGAAAATTGCGACTTGCGGCCGGTATGCCGCGAAAGGTATACGGTACGCTAAGCATGACACAATGGGAAAAACTTCTGTCGGGTCTCGATGCCGAACAACAGTTGCCAGCGGTACTCGACGGGCGAAACACCATTGTATCCGCGGGAGCAGGCTCGGGAAAGACGCGGGTCCTGGCCATCCGCTACCTGCACTTGGTAAAAGAAAAAAACTTAACACCGGAGCGGATACTCTGCCTTACATTCACCAATAAGGCCGCCACGGAAATGCACGAGCGCATCTATGCGATGATGCGGCAATGCGCCCTTGACGACAGGGTCTTTCGCGAGGCACTCGCCGTGTTCGGTTCGGCTCCTGTTTCCACGCTTGACTCCTTCTGCTCCGGCATTGCCAGGAACGGCTGCATGCACTGGGGATTTCCGCCGGACTTCTCCATTGACGAGCTTGCCGCGGACGCCTCCATGGAAAAACTCGCGCTGGGCTACCTCCTTGAAAAGCGCGAAGAAAAACTGGCCGGCTCATATATTGCGGCCAATGGCTTCCAAGGGGCTATCGACGGGCTGGTATCGGTAAGCAAATCAAGGGACGGTCTTTTTGGATTTCGTAAAAATACCGATACGAAAAAAAACATTCTCTCCACCATGGACACCTTGCACAGGCAGGTGCTCGACCTTATGCTTCCCGGGGCTTCCATGGAATTCGGGGGGGCAAAAGCGGCAAAGGCATGGGCACTCGAAGCTTCCACCCTGCCCCTTTTGCCTCCAGACGATAGCAGACGGGAAGATTATTCCGAAGCGAAAAAAAAGTATAACAAAATAAATAACCTTTCCAAGCCCAGCGGGAATTCCGATGGTCCAGTTTATTATGCCTCGATAGCCGATCAGGCAAAGGACATTGCGGGCATACTGGTACTTTGCTGCGATGCATTATTGGAAAATAATTTCGCGGAACTCGACGCATTCCTTCAGGGCTTCGTAAAACAGGCAATCGAGGAGCGGATAAAAAGCGGCATCCTGGGATTTGCCGACGTGGCCTATATGGCAAAAAAAACGCTGGAGCAGGATACAACGCTTAGGCAGTGGTATAAGAATAAATTTGATGCGATAATGGTGGACGAATTCCAGGATGACAATCTGCTGCAGAAAGAGCTGCTTTACCTCCTCGCGGAAACACCGGCATCCTGCTCGAGCTCGGTGCCCTTGCCCGCCGAATTGAGTCCGGGAAAGCTTTTTTTCGTGGGCGACGAGAAACAGAGCATCTATGCATTCAGAAATGCCGATGTGTCCGTATTCAAAAGCCTTTCCACGGAACTGCTGGAAACGCCAGGGGGCATAGGCGATCACAAGCTACTGGTAAACTGGCGTTCCGAACCCGCTTTGGTCAGCTTTTTCAACTCGACATTTTCAGTTCTGATGCCCCCGCATCCACTGGAAGCGCCGTATCCTCTCGATGCGCCGCTTCCAGAGGAAGCGCCGCTCGAGTATGAGGCAAGATTTACCGCTCTGGGCGCGGGACCGGCCACAGTCGGAGTGGAGCCGGTTGTTTCATACGCCGAAACCGCAGAAATAGACGAATCCGAAACAGATGATTTATTGACGCCTTCGGAGGCCGAGGCTTGGCATATTGCGCAAAGCATCCGGGATATTGTAGGCAATAAAGAATTGATAACAGGCAAGGGAGCCCCCGGCGGAGCCAGGCTGGCCAGGCAATGCGGCTATGAGGATATCTGCGTATTGTTCCGAAGCACCGCGAAACAGCACCTTATCGAAAGATATTTTCGCTTATTCCACATACCCTATACATCCAAGACTACGACGGGCCTGTACGCGGAGTCGATTTTTGGCGACATATTCTGCATGCTGCGGCTTGCCGTTTATCCTGACGACTCTTTATCCTTCGCAGCCGTACTCCGGGGTCCGTTCGCGCGCCTGTCGGACGATACGGTTTCGCTTATTCTTTCATCACCGGGTCAAACAGCATTCTCCTTCCCCGGCGAAAAATTCCCCGATGCCGACGCCCGCGCCTATGCCGCCGCAGACGCCATGCTGAAAAAAATTACGCTCATGGCGGACACCGCGAGCCTCGCGGAAATCGTTTCATGGCTGTGGTACGAAGGCGGCTTGCGCTGGAACGTGTTGAAGGACGGCAAGAACCATTCCTATGCCGAACATTTCGATTACCTTTGGGCAATGGCAAACGACGCGGACAAACGCGAGCAGCGCCTGGCAGGATTCGTAAACGAACTCGAGGCAAAGCTGGGAACGGTGGAGAAACTCGACGAGACGAATCCTTTCCGGGAAGAGACAAAAGGAGTTTCGCTGCTTACCATCCACGCCAGCAAAGGCCTCGAATATCCCGTTGTATTTTTGCCGGGGCTGAACAATGTAGGCACAAATGGCAGATCTGAAGCCTGCAAGGTTACTAAAAGTTTCGGCCCGTCCATTCGCCTTCTCGATGCCGACGGGATCGCCGTCAACACCATTGCGGCAATAGACTCGGACCTTCGCCGCATGGGCAAGAAATACTCGGCAAAACACATGGACGAGCAGCAGGCCGAGACTATCAGGCTGTTCTATGTCGCATGTACCCGGGCGATTTCCCGACTCTACTGCAGCTCTCCCAAGCCCCGTACCAACGACGTCCAGGGAAAAAGCTTCCGATCCATGCTGTTCAAGGCCTGGCCCCATCTAGAATCAGGCGACAGCGGGACAGCGCCGATATCGGGAACCCCCGTGTCGGCGAAGATATCCTCGCGCAGCATAACGGAGTACTCCATGCTCCAGGCATCCAGCCAAGGCGGGAGCACGAGTGAAATACTGGATGTGGCCGCCCGGCCAGCCTTCGCGGTATTTTCCAGGCAGGCTCGCTGGTCCGTAACCGAAGCGGCGCGTAAAACTTCCGTCGACTACGTTTCGCGCAGCGGACAGGATGAAGCAAGCCCGATCCCGGAAGAGAAAAAAGCGGCGCGCGAAGAATTTTCCGAGGCAGACTTCGGAACTCTGTGTCATAGTTTTACCGGAGCGCTCATTACAGCTCCCCAGGCGGTACCCGAGCCGGACAGGCGAATCTCTGCAAAGCTGGCAAGGCTCGGCCAACAAAACCGAGAAACCATACTGGCGGAAGCACTCGAGCTGGCCAGGGCGTTCTCCCTATCTTCCCGTGGACTCCAAGCCCGGACGGCCTTCGAGAAAAGCGGCACGCCAGGCTCCGATTCTTTTTTCTTTCTGGAATATCCTTTTATCTGGCGCGGCGAGGCCGGAAAAATGCCCGTCTTTGTTTCGGGCATCATGGACATGGTGTACGGCGACAAAAACTCGGCGACCGTCATCGATTTTAAAACGGACAGGCTTGTCGTCCAGGGGAGCCACTCATTCCAACTGGCCGTATACAGGGAATCCGCCGGCGATATTTTCGGCGTTCCGTGCGCGGCTTACGTCCACTTTCTCCGCAGCGGCGAGGAATCGAAGATAACTGATATAATATTAACGGAGAGCCTCGCTACCCAGGCTCAGCCATTTTTTCGGGAGCTTGCATGAACGAAAAAAAACCGGGGATATTCCTTATATTCATCGAATTCTTCCGTATCTCCGCACTTACCATCGGGGGCGGCTATGTAATGGTACCGGTTATTCAACGCGCGCTCGAAAAAAAACGCTGGCTTTCCGAAGGCGATTTTTACGACCTTTTCGCAGCCGCGCAAAGCATCCCCGGCCCCCTGGCCCTCAATACAGCCATGTTCGTCGGCCGTCGAATCGGTGGTATGCCCGGCTTTTTCGCAGCCATGATCGGGGTAATCATCCCGCCTTTCGCGTCGATACTCCTACTTTCCGGCGTACTGGCGACAGTCGGCGAAATTCCCTTTATTCGCGGCTTTTTGGAAGGTTCGTATGCCGTGGTTCCAGGACTCGTGGCGGCATTGGTTTTTAACATGATTAAAAAACGTATCTGGAGTGTTTCCCGGATAGCGCTTACCTCCCTCGGGGCGGTGGGCATGATTCTGGCAGGCGATTTTGCCGTCCCCGCCTTTTTCGCGCTCGTGGGCATCGCCTGGCTAATCGAGATGCGCAAATGCTGAATCTTATGCTTGTTTTTTTAAAAATAGGCGCGGCTTCTTTTGGGGGAGGCTGGACAATCGTAGGAATTATTCGCACCGATATCCTGGCGCAGGGCTGGATGAGCCCACAGGCATTTTCTGACCTTGTCGCCTTGGCACAGATTACTCCCGGGCCCGTGGCACTAAATGCGGCCACCATGGTGGGATACCGGCTTTACGGCTTTTGGGGTGCAGTACTTGCCACCGTATCAGTGCTAACCGTTCCTGTCTGCCTGGCCCTGGCCCTAACAGGCTTTTCCTTGAAAAAAGCGGGTAAAAGGCAAAAAAGCCTGACGGAAGCGCTAAAATCAGGCACATTAGGCCTGTTAATCATGACATTATGGGCGTTTGCTCCTGCCATGGTCCAATCCTGGCAAAATGCGGCCTTTGCGATTGCGGCGTTTTTTTTAAGCATTTTTACAAAAATAAACCCGATTTGGATTATTCTTGCCGCCGGCCTCATAGGCGCACTCGCGCGAATCCTGTTTACTCAGGCAGCTTGACAATTTTTAGTAAAAAGACTGGCATCTTGAGCGGAATTGGATATAATTGAGTCTGACATACACTTGGAGAAGGCGGAGCTACCGGATGAACAATGAACGTATTCTGATCGTGGAAGACGAAAAAATCATCGCTATAGACTTGCAGCGCCGCCTTGAACGATTTGGATACGTTGTAGTGGGTATGGCAGGCGACGGTGCAACCGCGGTTAAACTGGCAAAAGAACTCCGGCCGGACATAATTCTAATGGACATAATGCTGGTGGGCCCCATGGACGGCATCGACGCAGCGGGCATAATCAAAAGCCACCAGGATACGCCCTTCATTTTTCTAACTGCATATACCGACGAAAAAACGCTGGAGCGCGCCAAGGCCGTGGAGCCCTACGGATATATTCTTAAACCCTTCAAGGAACGGGAACTCTACACGACCATAGATATTGCCCTGTACAAGCACCGCATAGAAGGAAAGCTGACCAAGCAGGAACGCCTGTTCAGCGCCATCCTGCATTCCATCAACGATGGAATCATCGCCACCGACATGGACCTGAATATCCAGTTCATGAACCCTATCGCCGAAACCATCACCGGCTTCAAGGAAGATACCGCGCGCGGCAAAAACATTTCCCAATTCCTGGTTTTGGTGGATCCAAAAACACAGCTGGATTTGCTCTCGTACACTGCGCGCATCGACGATCGTCCCGTGTTTATACAAGATGTTACCGTACGCAATGCCCTGGGCCAAAGCCTGATAGTGGACGGCTCAATCACCCGGATAAACCAGAGGGAAAACTTTACCGACGGTTTCGTCATTACGCTGCGCGATATTACCGAGATAAAGCGGATGTCGGAGACGATAAGCTATCAATCCAGCCACGACAATCTCACCGGCCTTTCCAACCGCGAGGAATTCAGCTATAAGCTCGGCGAAATAATAAAGAACGTAAAGTTGACGAACGCATCCCACTCGCTGGTGATTATGGATGTGGACCGATTCAAGGCGGTAAACGATACCTGCGGCGCCCTTGCCGGCGACGAAATCCTGCGGCAGGTTGCCAGCCATATCCAGACCACAATCCAGAGAAGCGATATTTCGGCCAGGATTGGGGGCGACGAATTCGCCATCATACTCATGAACTGCGACATTCAGGACTCGAAGAACGTCGCGACGCGGCTGCAGGAAGCCTTGCAGCAGCAGCGCTTCAGTTGGCAGAAAGTAAGCTTCCCCCTGAGCCTTTCCATAGGCATCGTCCCCCTGGACAAGGACGTGGGGGACATTCACTCGGTGCTCGCGGCGGCAGACGACGCATGCCATATCTCCAAGGAGGAAGGCGGAACGAAGACCACGGTTTTCGAGGCGCAGGAATCCAAGTTCAGGCGCAGACGGGGCGACATGGAATGGATAGGAAAAATTAACCGCGCGGTGGAGGAAAACCGCTTTATCCTCTATTACCAGCCGATAGTACCGCTGGGCAAAAACGCCATACTCAGACCCAAGCTGGAAATACTTCTGCGCCTCGTCAACGAAGACGGCAGCATAGCCCGCCCCGATGAATTCATTCCCGCTGCGGAGCGCTACAACCTGATGCCGCAAATAGACCGCTGGGTAGTGGAAAACTCCATGCGATCATTCCGGATATTGCAGGACCAGAAATCGCCGCTTGTCGATTCCGTGTTCTCGGTCAATCTTTCCGGACCTTCGCTGCTGGACGAAACATTGATCGACGCGATCATGTATTACCTAACGAAGTACGCGCTGTCCGCCTCGGATTTCTGTTTCGAGATAACGGAAACCGCCGCCATACAGAACCTTTCCTACGCCACTAGGTTTATCAACAAGCTCAAGAGCGTGGGCTTTACCTTTGCCCTCGACGACTTTGGCGCGGGTTTCTCGTCGTTCGGGTACCTGCGCAACCTGCCGGTTGACTACGTCAAAATCGACGGCTCTTTCGTGCAGAACATAGACGAAAGCCTTATCAGCTTTACCATGGTCGAATCCATCAACGAGATAAGCCACGTAATGGGCTTGAAGACCATCGCGGAATTCGTGAAAAACGAAGCTATAAGAAATAAACTCGACCTCCTGGACGTGGACTACGGCCAGGGATATTTTTTCGCCGAACCCAAACCCCTGTTCGACTGACCGCAAGTTATCTTCTCTTAATGGCACTTTCATATAACAAAGCCGCCCCTTCCGGAGCGGCCTTTTCTTTCCACGTTTCAACCGACCCACGAAACAACGCGACTTCCTCCTGAGCTTGCCTCAGGACTTCCTCTGTGTCTCTGTGTCTCTGTGGTAAAAATTTCCTGAATTATAACTTTACTGTACCGCCTTCATCCCCTCCTCGATCGCCTTCATGTTCAGGGGTATGAACTTGTGCTTGCTTTCGGGAAAGAATGTCTTGAGCACGGCTTCGAGTTTATCCAGTTTTACCGCCCCGGTAGCCTTGGAAAGCGCTCCCATCATTACCATATTGGCTATCTTGCCGTCACCGATTTTTTCGGCGATCTCGTTGCACGGCACCTTGATGACACGGACATCCTTGCGCTTGGTGTCCACTTTTACGAGGCTGGAATTGATGAGCATTATGCCGTTGGGCTTGAGGCACTCTTCGCAGAGAGGGAGCGAATCCAGGTTCATGACTATAGCCGAATCGGGAGTGGTTACGAGCGGACTCGCGATTTCGTTGGAAGAAATTATAACGCTGGCGCGCGCTACGCCTCCGCGCTTCTCCGCGCCGTAGAAGGGAAAGAAAGTAACTTCCTGCCCTTCCTTCATGCCGCAGTAAACCCAGAGCATTCCAAGCGAGATGATGCCTTGGCCGCCGAAGCCGGCCATGAATGTTTTTTCGGTCATTTTCCGCCTCCTACAGCATTGGAGGAGGCGAGGCCTCCTTCGGTTCCCGCCAGGGTATTCTTGATCTCGCCGAGCTTGTAAAACGGAATCATGTTGTCCTCGAGCCATACGGTGCTGTCCCGAGGATCCATGCCCCAGTTCGTCGGGCATGGCGAAAGGATTTCCACCATGGTAAATCCCTCTCCCCGCAACTGCGCCTCGAAAGCCTTCTTGATGTATTGCTTGGTCTTGCGCACGTTGGCCGCATTGTTTACGGAGCCGCGCGCCAGATATTTTGTACCGCCCAGCGTGGCAAGCATCTCGCAGACCTGTATAGGGTAACCCATGCCCGCCTCGCCGGGGTCGCGACCATTGGGCGCAGTGGTGGCCTTCTGACCGATCAGGGTAGTGGGAGCCATCTGTCCGCCGGTCATGCCGTAAATAGCGTTGTTGACGAAAATGGTGGTAAATTTTTCGCCGCGGTTGGCTGCGTGGATAATCTCCGCGGTGCCGATCGCGGCAAGGTCGCCGTCGCCCTGGTAGCAGATGACCAGATGATCGGGCAACACCCGCTTGATGCCAGTAGCGGCCGCCGGGGTTCGCCCGTGGGGAGGTTGAACGGAATCGAAATCAAAATACAGATCCGCCCAGATAGAGCAGCCGACGGGATTGGTAATGATGGAATGTTCCTGTATGCCCAGCTCGTCTATAACCTCGCAAATAAGACGGTGTATGGTGCCGTGGCCGCAGCCGGGGCAGTACTTGGTCTGTATAGGCTTCAGGCTCTTGGGATGGCCGTAAATAAGTTCCATGTGTAACTCCTTCTTAAGAATTTTCAATGCTTGCGTATTGAAAATGTTTCAAATCACTTCTTAAGAATTTTCAAAACTTGCGTTTTGAAAATGTTCTTGCTATTTTTTTAACACGCGGCGGATTTCCGCGAGCACTTCTTCTTCGGTGGGAATCATACCCCCGCATCGGCCATAAAAAAGCACTTCGCTCTTTCCCCTGGTGGACAGGCGGACGTCTTCCACCATCTGGCCCATGCTCATCTCCACTGCCATGAAGCGCTTGCCCTTGTCGGCAAGCTCCAGCATGCGGGTCTCCGGGAACGGCCACAGGGTGATGGGGCGGAAAAGTCCAACTTCGATACCCAGCTTCTTGGCCATTTCCAATGCCCCAAGGCAGATACGCGCCGAGGTTCCGTAGGCCACAAGCACGATCTCGGCCTTGTCGATATTTACTTCCTCGTAACGCTGCAGCTTGGACTTCATCTCGTCGTAGCGCTTGAAGCGCGATATGACGGATTTTTCCAGTTCCGCGGGAACGAGATTAATGGAAGAAATATGGTTGACCGGACGATGCGTTTCGGCCTGTCGGCCGGAAGCCCAGGATTTCCGGGGCAGGCTCTTGGGGTCGATGGGCTCGGGCTGTACGACGCCCTCCATCATCTGGCCGATAAGGCCATCCGCCAGGATCATGGCCGGCATGCGCCACTGGTCTGCCAGCTCAAAGGCTTCGAAGGTAAGATCCGCCGCTTCCTGCACGCTCTTGGGAGCCAGCACGATATGATAGTAATCGCCGTGTCCGCCGCCGCGGGTTGACTGAAAGTAATCGGCCTGCCCGGGAGAAATTCCGCCGAGTCCCGGACCCGAACGCGCCACATTGACGACGACCATGGGGAGATCAGCGCCGCAGGCGTAACTTATTCCTTCCTGCTTGAGCGATATGCCCGGGCTTGAGGAACTGGTCATTGCCCTTACGCCTACCGCTGCCGCACCATAGACCATGTTGATCGCGGAGACTTCGCTTTCCGCCTGAATAAAAGTTCGCTTTTTGTCCAGCATGTGCTTGGCCATGTATGCGGTAAGTTCATTCTGCGGGGTTATCGGGTATCCAAAATATGCGGTACAACCTGCTCTGATTGCCGCTTCGGCGATTGCCTCGTTACCCTTCATGAGG
This sequence comes from Spirochaetota bacterium, assembly GCA_031402655.1. Taxonomy (GTDB): domain Bacteria; phylum Spirochaetota; class Spirochaetia; order Treponematales; family UBA12059; genus JANNSO01. The sequence goes on from JANNSO010000098.1 coordinate 31,935, forward strand.
CGTTTTTCTTCTGCCATGATAGCCTCCTTACAGCTTGTAAACGGTAATCGCGCAGTCAGGGCACACCTGATAGCAATTGCCGCATGCGATACACTTGTCCAAGGCCACAACCTTGGACGGATAATAGCCCCATGAGTTTGCCGTGGCATCCGCATCAAGAACCTTGGTGGGACACGCACGCACGCAGAGGAGGCACCCTTTGCAGCGCTCCCGATCTATCTCGGGCTTGCCTTTGTTAGCCATATGTACTCCTTACCATTTCAACTCGGCTGTTACCAAAAAATCACATTAAACTCGTAATTCCACCACAGAGACACAGAGGCACAGAGCAGAGAGAGAGAGGATGAAGAGATAAAAAAGATAAAGAAAGACTCAAAAAAATTAACCTTCTTTATCCTTCCTACTTTCTCACTCATTCTCTCTGTGCCTCTGTGGTAAAAATCCCCTAGAGTGACAATATCGCCAACGCTATGCTGGCCAGCTTGGTCTCGGCACTGTCGGCGCGGCTTGTCAGGATTACCGGCTTGGCGGCTCCCACCACGATACACGCGCCTTTTGCCTGCCCCAAGTCCAAGAGGCACTTATACAGGATGTTGCCTGCTTCGATATCGGGAGCCACTAAAATATCGGCGTCACCCGCTACATCTGATACCAAGTTCTTGATCCTGGCGCTCTCCGCGCTGATGGCGTTGTCCAAGGCAAGCGGGCCGTCTACGATGCAGCCTTTTACCTGGCCGCGCCTGTTCATCAGGGTGATGATGGCTGCGTCCGCAGTACAGGGCATCTTCTCGGGGTAGACCTTTTCCACGGCGGCAAGCAAGGCTACTTTAGGCGTATCTATGCCCAAGCCCTTGGCCACCTGCACCGCGTTTGCGATGATGTCCAGCTTGGCTGGAATATCGGGGTTAATATTAATTGCCGCATCCGTGACGAAAAGCAGTTTGTGGTAGGTGGGCACCTGCATGACAGCGACATGGCTCGTGAGCCTGCCGGTATTCAGGCCGTTCTCCTTGTTCAGGACGGCCTTGAGCAACACGGATGTGTCCAGTATGCCTTTCATGACCAAGTCCGCTTCCCCGGATTTAACAAGTTCGACTGCCTTTGCGGCTGCCCTGGCATAATCCTTTTCTTCTATTATATGGAACGCGCCTATGTCCGCACCCATGGACTTCGCAAGCTCCTTGATGGCTGCGGTATCTCCTATCAGTATCGTCTCGGCCAATCCGTGCTTGTATGCGTCAAGTGCGGCTTCCAGCGCGGATTCTTCCTGTGCGGCCGCCAGCGCGATGCGCTTTTTGCCGGCCTTTTTTGCGCCTTCGATAATTTCCTGTATGGTTTTCATGCTTTGTACACCTGAGCCTTTATTTCGCCGGACAGAACGCTTAAGCCCGCCTGCGCGAGCGCTTCCAATTCGCCTTCGCCGGGGTAGACCGTATTCGGCGCTATCCAGCCGGTCATTTCTCTTATGCCGTCCTGGATGGGTTTGCCGTGGGCTATGCCTCCGGTTATGACGATGCCGTCCACCTTGCCGCCCGCCGCGGCCGCCAGCGCGCCGATAGCCTTGCCCATGTTATAAATAAATGCCTTATAGACAAGCACGCTTTCGGGTTCCCCTTTAAGGTAGCGGGCCTCGAGCACGCGCATGTCGTTGGTATCCGAAAGGCTCACGAGTCCGCCCTGCCCGGTTATCATCTTGAGCACTTCCTTCTCGGTATACTTGCCCGAAAAACAAAGCGAGGCGAGCTGCCCTGCGGGCAAGGTACCGGCGCGCTCGGGGCTGAAAGGACCTTCGCCGTTAAGGGCGTTGTTCACGTCGACTATCCGGCCCTTTTTATGAAGGCCTACGGAGACGCCGCCGCCCATGTGCGCCACTATCAAATTGACGTCGCTATATTTTTTTTCGTTCTCGCGGCACCAGCGCCTGGCGACCGCTTTCTGGTTTAAGGCGTGGAATATGGAGCGCTTCCTGAACAGCTTATGCCCGTAGATGCGAGCCACATCGTCCAGCTCGTCCACGACGACCGGGTCTGCGATGAATGCGGGAACGCCAATCTCGGCCGCCAGCGCATCGGCGATGAGTCCGCCCAGGTTGGATGCGTGCTCGCCGTTTTTGGCCGCCAGCAGCTCTTCCTTCATTGCCTTGGAAACCGCATAGACGCCGCCGGGAATAGGATCCAAAAGACCGCCTCGACCAACGACGCAAGCGAGTTTCTTTATTTCAAAACCGCGTTTTTCCAGGGCTGCGCGTATGTGTTTTTCGCGAAATGCATATTGTGACGCGATGGTTGGAAAAGCGGCTATTTCTTCCGCGGAATGTGCCACATTCTCTGTAAACAACTCTTTGTCACCTTCAAAAACGCCTATTTTGGTCGTTGTGGACCCAGGGTTAATGACAAGTACGGTACACGACATGCCTGCTCCTATAAAAATGCTTGTTACACAAAGTATACCATTAAAACTGTGTTGCGCAAGCCATGCAGGGCGAATTTGGGTGAAATTTGAAACGCTATTTTGTTGGTTGAAACGGTATTTGGCGATTTACTTGATTATCAAAATAAAGAGCATAAAAGACCAGCCCTTAGAAGGTACGTTTTTAGCCTTGAGCTAACAATTTTTGGCTAAAAATCACGTATTGCCCTCGATAAATCAATTCCGGTCAACTATACTGTAGGGAGACAAGTGGCAGCGGGAGCTTATATGAGGTCAGCAGGCATTAAAAAAACGATACTCCTCGTGGAAGATGAAGTTATTATCGCGCTAGCGGGAAAATTATTGCTTTCTAACCACGGCTTCAATGTCATTACCGCCAGCAGCGGAGAAACAGCGGTAGAGCTGGTAAACGAGACGCCGGACATCGATCTTATACTCATGGATATCGACCTTGGCATCGGTATCGATGGGACAAGGGCCGCAACCCTGATACTTGAAAAGCACGAAATTCCCCTGGTATTCCTGTCGTCCCATACCGAGATCGAAGTTGTGGAAAAAACCGAGGGGATTACTTCATACGGCTACATCGTAAAAAATTCGGGCGAGACCGTATTGATCGCATCCATAAAAATGGCCTTCAAGCTTTTTGACGCGCAACAGAATATCCAGAAGCAGCGCATGGACATCGAGGCTGCGTACGAGGAAATGCAGGTATCCAACGAGGAGCTTATCGAGACCCAAAACGAGCTTATAAAACGCGAAATCGAGCTTCAGGAAAGCGAGGAAACCTTCAGGGCCCTTTTCGAGAAAGGCCCCATCGGCGTAGCGTATCACCGGATGATTTACGACGAAGCAGGCAAGCCGGTGGATTATTTTTTCATCGATGCCAATGAAAGTTATCTAAAGCTCACCGGCGTTAATCCCGTGGGCAAGCTCGTAACCGAAGCCTTCCCGGGCATAGAAAAAAGCCCGTTCGACTGGATAGGCACCTTCGGCGAGGTGGCCAAGCGCGGCAAGGAGATACGCTTCCAGCAATACCTGGAGTTTAACGACAAGTGGTATGACTGCGTGGGGTACCAGTACAAACAGGATCATTTCGTCGCTGCCTTCTTCGACATTACCGAGCAGAAAAAAACGGAAGAAATCCTGAGCGTCAGAGAGGCCCAGTTCGCGGAATTCATGCTCAACCTTCCGGCAGCCACATTCATAAAGGACAACGACGGCCGCACAATTTTCATAAACAAATACCTGCAGGATCTGCTGCCGCCCCAAGACTGGAACGGCAAAACCACCCAGGAGCTCGTAGCCTCGGAGGTGGGGCAGCAGATGGCGGCGGACGACATCAAGGTACTGGAAACGGGCACCATGAAAATAATAGAATCGATGCCGGACACGCTTGGCGTCATGCATTCCTACCAGACCATCAAGTTTCCGATACGCATCCAGGGCAAACCATTGCTGCTGGGCGGCATCTCCATAGATATTTCCGAGCGCATGCAGGCTGAAAAACAAATACAGGCTCTGCTCGAAGAAAAGGAAATCGTGCTCAAGGAAGTCCACCACCGCATAAAAAATAACATGAGCGTCATTACAAGCATGCTGTCGCTGCAGGCAGGAGAGCCATCGGACAAGAGCGCTCAAAGCATACTCGCCGATGCCGCAAGCCGGGTGCGAAGCATGATGCTGCTCTATGACAGACTTTATCTATCGCAGGGCTTCAACAACCTGAAACTCAATCAATATTTCCCCAACCTGGTCAAACAGATTTTGGAGGTATTCCCAAACGGCCAAGGCACAAAAACGGAACTGCGCATCGCCGACTTTACGCTAAGCGCAAAAACGCTTTCCTCATTGGGAATCATCGTCAACGAAATGATTACGAACTCGATGAAGTATGCCTTCAGCGATAAAACCGGCGGGTCCATCTTTTTGAGCGCAGAAATAATAAATAACCTGGTTACCATCGTTTATAAAGACAACGGCGTTGGGCTTCCGGAATCTGTCGACTTTTCGAACTCAGGCGGTTTTGGCATGCAGTTGATAAGCCTGCTGGTGGCGCAAATCGGCGGTACGATACGAATCGAAGGGAGCGGCGGGCTTAAGTATACAGTGGAGTTCCAGGTACCCGATGCAACGGCGTAGCGAACCCGATACCGTAAAACACCTAAAACCGATACGCTCAAAACTGCTGGCTCCGCTCACGCTTTCCTTTCTGATTCTGGTTGCCGTGTTCTCCGCGATAATGACCAGGGGAAGCTACGGCCGCCTTGAGGATCTTACCCAGGCGCGCATAGACCATGCGCGGAGCCTGATGCTTTTGCTGCTGGCGGAACAGTCAAAAACCCTGAACGCGGTGGCCGAAGTGATATTGCAGGACAAAGGCCTTCGGGATGCCATGAAAGCCGGTGACGGAGAAACCCTGCTTCGGGACTACGAGCCGCTGTTCAGGAAGCTGCGGGATAATCATAAAATAACCCATTTCTATTTTCTGCGGCCAGACAACACCTGCCTGCTCCGAGTCCACGACCCCAAAAGCACCCAGGACGATTTAATAAAACGTTTTACACTCCAAGAAGCCGCACGCACGGGGAAAAGTTTTACGGGCTTGGAACTTGGTTTCCGCGGTTACTTTACCCTGCGATCGGTACACCCGGTATACGATGGCTCCACGCTTACGGGCTACTTGGAACTGGGCACGGAAATAGAGGAAACCCTCGCGGAACTGCACCGGAGCCCGGGCGTGGAAATCGCCATGCTGCTGGACAAAAGCATGCTGGAACGAACAGCATTCGAAGCCAGCATGGCGCAAATGAGCCGATCCGTTGAATGGGAACTTTTGGCGGACAAGGCCCTTGCGTATTCTTCGCTGGTACCTTTTCCCAAGGAGGCCGTGCCCCTGCTGGCGACTCTGGACGCATCGAAGGACATCGAGTTTAACCAAAAAATTTGGCGGCCCGACATCTCGGAACTGCTCGATGCGGGAGGAAACTCCGCGGCTTATATAATCTTTCTCATTGACATAAGCGAGGGAAAAGCCATCGCGGCGCGAGTGCTACTCCTTGGCAGCATAGGATCAATCTCGATATTCGTGCTCTTGTTTTGGTTTCTCGTTGCCTTGCTGGGCAGAACGGATCGTACAATCCTCGGGCAGCAGGCATTGCTGCGGGACAGCGAAGAAAAGCACCGCGTCATGTTCGAAAGCTCACCCGAGGCCTACCTTTTCCTGGACATGGGCATAATCGTGGACTGCAACCGCGCAGCCGAGCTTGCGCTGGGTGGAAGCCGTAAGCAGATTATAGGGCGGACGGTTGCAGAAATATCCCCCGCCGTACAGGCAGACGGTACCGCATCGGATGCATCCGTCTACACAAAAACGGCGGAAACCCAAATAAACGAGGCATGCACCTTCGAATGGCTGCACCGTCGCTTCGACGGCAGGGATTTTTTTGTCGAAGCTTGTCTATCGCCTGTGATGGCCAACGGCAGGCAGCTTTTTTATTGTTCCTGGCGCGACATCACCGAGCGCAAGCGGGTGGAGGCGGTCCTGCAGGACACAAACAGGCGACTCCAGAGCGCCATAGCCCGCGACAACGACCTGGCGGTGCAGGCAGACGCTGCCAACAAGGCAAAGTCCCAGTTCCTGGCCACCATGAGCCACGAGATACGCACCCCGATGAACGGCATCATCGGGATGACGCGATTGCTCCTCGACACAAACCTCAGCGAGGAACAGCGCCGTTACGTAAAAACAGTGCGCACCAGCGGCGACTCCCTGCTTGCCCTGCTCAACGACATACTGGATTTCTCCAAAATCGAGGCGGGCAAGATGGATCTGGAGGAAATAGACTTCAACCTGCGCGTCACCATCGAGGACTCGCTGGACATACTGTCCATCAAGGCGCATGAAAAAAACATAACGGTAGCCTGCGAGATCGAAGCAGACCTTGGGGTTCACCTCAAGGGAGACCCCGGGCGCCTGCGGCAGATCCTAATCAACCTGGCGGGCAATGCCATCAAGTTTACAGACAGGGGCCGCGTCGCGATCCACGCAAAAATCGAGTCCCAGACGGACTCGGGCGTACTCGTGCGCTTTTCGGTCAGCGATACCGGCATCGGGATAACCCTTGAAAAACAAGGGGGACTGTTCTCCTCGTTTTTCCAGGCGGACAACTCCACGAACAGAAAATACGGAGGCACCGGCCTGGGCCTGGCCATTTCAAAGCAGCTGGCGGAACTCATGGGCGGAACCATCGGGATGGAGAGCCGGGAAGGAGCGGGATCAACCTTCTGGTTTACCGCCGCGTTTAAAAAAAGGGATGCGGGTGAGTTGACCTCGCTTCCCACCTTCGCAAACCTGACCGGCCTGAAAGTACTGGTAGCGGACAACCATGACGCCGAACGCGAACTTGCCTGTTCCATGCTTGCATCCTGGGGCTGCCGATTCCGGGAGGCAAAGGACGGCGACGCGGCCATGACCCTGCTGCAGGAAGCAGCCTTGGGGGGAGACCCTTTTTCCGTAGCCATTCTGGAAATGGAATTGCCCGCCATGGACGGCTCGCGGCTTGGCAGGCTTATCAAAGAAAGCGCGGTGCTGAACGGTACCTTTCTAATAATGGTAACGTCCATGGGAAAAAGGGGCGATGCGGCCATGCTGTCCGGCATTGGATTTTCGGGCTACCTTACCACGCCTTTGCGCGAGTCGCAATTCCGCGACTGCCTGGCCCTTGTCGCGGGCAGGAAACGGGAGGCCGGCGGGCTGATAACAAAATATACTGTTTCCGAGTTCAGAAAAAGCAGGCTGCGCATACTGCTTGCGGAGGACAATCCGACGAACCAGCTTGTAGCCCTTAAGCTGCTTCAAAAAATCGGGTACCGGGCGGATACCGCATCGAATGGACTGGAAGCCCTCGAGGCCTTGAAAAAGCAAACATACAATCTAATCCTGATGGATTGCCAGATGCCCGAAATGGACGGTTACGAGGCGACGGCGAAAATACGAATCGAAGAAAAGAATAATTTATCACCTCGTATTCCGATAGTCGCCATGACGGCAAACGCGATGCAGGGCGAACGCGAAAAATGCATCGCCGCCGGCATGGACGACTACCTGAGCAAGCCGGTGGAACCTTCGAGCCTGCAAGCAATGCTGGAGTTTTGGCTGCACGACAAAGAAAGCGGAACGCCCGGTGCGGAATCAGCGCTTGATTTGCCGGAGTTGGAAGAGATGGACCCAGCCGAAGCGGGGCCTGAAAAAGCCGAAAAAGCGAGCACACCCATTTTCGACAGGGAATCGTTCCTCGAACGAACGATGAACGACAGGGAACTTGCGCGACAGTTAATCGACATGTTTACGCAAGACATGCCCGACCAGATGGAAAAGCTGGCAAGGGCTGCCGAGTTCCGAAACCTGGTAAGCGCGCAAAGCATCGCCCATAAAATCAAGGGAGCCTCCGCGAACATGAGCGGAATCGCCATGCGGGAAACGGCGACCGAGATGGAGAATGCCTGCAAAGGAGGCTCAATCGAAACCGTCAGCCTGCTCTTGGCGCCATTACGGGAACGATTCAAACAATTAAAAGAAGCGCTTGAGGCTCTATAGGGCACCTCTGATAACCCTGTTGGTTATCAGAGGCGCCTCACTGATTCCTTACAGGAATCAGGTTTTTTATGGTCGACCTCGCAAAACTGAAGTTTTTCGAGGTCCCCTATATTAAAAATCCCGGCGGCGGAGGCCATTGACCATGGCTATCCGGGTAAATTAGCCAATAAAATTTGCACCTGAAACTTAAATGCACTATAGTAAAACTATGGAGTTATGTTATGAGTCCGGTTTTACATAAAAACATGCTCAAAACAGCTCTTTTAGGCTATGAGTTCCATAAACCATGCCGAGACGACAAGGGAAAACCAGTGGATTACCGCTTTTGGGAGTTGAATTCGGCAATCGTGGAAATGAACGGGTTAAATATCCAGTCTTTACGCACTGGTAGGATAGCGATTAATGGCGGAAACGAAACCCTGAAGCAATTCTCCGGGCAAAAGGGAAACAAGCAAAAACATTCCAAGTCCCCACCGCAAAAAATCGAAGAGCGAAAGCTTAACCGACATGCCATGGGCAAGTTTATTGAAGCGGCGGCTGCCCATGCACGGGAAGCCGTAGACGCCCGGGCTTCAGATTCAAGAACGGGGCGAAAGTGGATTATCCTTATCGCGGAAGACGTGAGGACGAACCTCCTGCTCCTAAAAGCATTAATCTCCAGGGCACTCCCGGAGGCGCAAATCCTTGAGGCCGGAAACGGGCGGGAAGCGGTGCAGCAGGCAGAGAAAAACAGTATCGACATAATACTGATGGACATTCAGATGCCCGAGATGGACGGCATCGCGGCGGCGATTTTAATTCGCGCCAGGGAAGGCAATTCAGGAAGGCATGTTCCCATCATAGCGCTTACGGCAGGAGAGCTTAGCGCAGAGCGGGATACATGCACGGCTGCCGGCATGGACGATTTTCTTGCGAAACCTATAAACGCCAACCTCCTTATTCCCCTGCTTCAACGATACCTTGGCAAAACCCCGATCGCCGGCCGTCTTAAAAGCTTTGACAAGGAAGCATTGGCGGCAATGCTCGATAACGACAGGGAGCTTTACATAGAATTGCTTACGGCTGCTTCGGACATAAAAAGGCAGATTGCGATTTTAGGGCTCGCCCTGGAGGACGACAACGGAGAAGTGATAAAAAAAACCGCCCACAAGCTAAAGGGCTCATGCCTTACCATGACATTCAACGCTCTGGCGCAGCTTACAAAAAATCTGGAGCTTCAGCATAAGAAGGGCAGCCCGGAGCTTAAGAAAACATTTGAAGCGATGACCGCGGAATGGACCGTCCTGGAAACCCTCATCGAGGCGGAACTGGCATGACGAATATCCTCATCGTGGACGACGATATTCCCACCACGCTGATCCTGGACAGCCTGCTTCGCAAAGCCGGGTTCAAGACCATGTGCGCGTACGACCTGGCAAGCGCCGAGAGGCTGATCCGCGGCGAGTCGGTGTCTTTGGTCCTCATGGACGTAAACCTGCCCGACGGCAACGGTCTCGACCTTTGCCAAAAAATGGCGGCAGATTCAGTTTTGTCCGGGATTCCCCTGATTTTTATTTCCAGCAGCGACGACGTGGACATCAAGGTTCGGGGCTTTGCGGCAGGCGCGGTGGATTACATCACGAAGCCGCTGGCCGGCGCGGAAGTTTTGGCCAGGGTTCGAACGCACCTGCGCCTTCGCGCCGCGTACAAATTGCTGGGCGAGCTGCAGGACGAGCGCATACACCGGCTGGCGTCCACCCAGAAATCGTTCATGCCGCAACCCGAGGACATGCCCGAGGCCGGATTCCAGGTTTGCATGAAGCAAGCACTCCAGGCTGGCGGGGATTTCTACGACGTAATACTTTCGGGAAACCGCATTACCGACTACATCGTGGCCGATGCCAGCGGACACGACCTGGGAACCGCATTGTGGACAGTGTCCTTTAAGACGCTGCTTTCCGAGTATTCCTCGATACTGTACGAACCCCTGGATATCTGCAAAAGAATCAACGGCTCCCTGTTGCGCCTGTTGCCCGAAGGCTCCTACTTTACGGCGATGCATGCGCGCCTCAACCGCGCCAGCAACAAGCTTACGCTTATCAGCGCCGGACATCCTTCCGCCATTCTGTTTTCCGCAAAAACCGGCGAGGCCAGGATACTGCCGCAGGAAGGCGACCTCCTGGGTATTTTCCCCGACCCTGTATTTAGCCAGATCGAGATTTCCGTCGAGGCTGGGGACCGGATATTCCTGTATTCCGACGGCCTTATCGAGATGGACTGTCCGCGCGACCAGGGAATGGCCGCTCTGGAAAAAGCATGCCGCGAGACTTCGACACTGTCGCTAAAGAAAGCGGTACTGTCCATCGTCAACTCCCTCAGCGCACAGGCCGTGCCCGAGGACGACATAGTGCTCCTGGGGATAGAAGTGTGATTAAAAGCGAAAAACTGCTTTACGTCGTGTCCGACCTGGGGCAAGTGGATGCTCTGTGCGCCGACGCAAAAACCATGCTGGATAATCGCGGCGAAAGCGAACACGCGTTTGCGGTGGATTTGCTGCTGCGCGAATTCGTAAATAACGCCATACTGCACGGGCACGCCTCCGCTTCGGACAAGCACGCAAAAGTGACGGTGCGTATAAATCGAAGCTGGATAAAAATCCAGGTTACGGATCAAGGGCCGGGGTTTAACTGGCGGCTAAAGAAAAAATCGCAGCCGGAAGACGATGCTACCTCCGGACGCGGACTGGCCATCGGTTTGCATTACGCCCGGCGCATGCATTACAATTGCAAGGGTAATCAAGTTACGCTATGGATAAAGAAAGCGATAAAAGGAGCGATATATGGCTGATTTTGGAATAAAGCGCGACGGTTGCGAGGCATTGGTAGCATTAGGGGCAAAATTAACCGCCGTGGAAGTTCCGAGCTTGCAAAACCTGCTGAGAGAGGAACTTGCCGCCGGCGTTACTATAATCGTCTTTAACCTTGCCGACACCGCGACGCTGGATTCAACGGGCATCGGCCTGCTTGTTGCCGCAAACAACAGCCTTGGCCCCATGGCGGGAAGCATTCGCATGACCAATGTCTGCGTAGATATCATGAAGCTGCTCCAAAGCATGCGGCTGGTAGACCGGCTGCATGCCAGCGCACCGGGGAAGGATTAATCCGATGGAAGAAATGGATGACGAAGTACTGCAAGTATTTATAACCGAGTGCCGCGAGCATCTGGTTACCATAGAAGTCGACTTGCTGCGCATCGAAGAGGGCGGCGCCAACATAGACGAAGCTCTGGTTAATAAAGTATTCCTGGCGGCGCACTCCATCAAGG
>JANNSO010000099.1:0-11689 GCA_031402655.1 Spirochaetota bacterium
CGGAAATGCCGGACAGCAGCGCTATGTTATCTTTAGCTAACTTGGAGAGGGAGGAAAGGACCGGGAGCATCCTGTCGTCCAGCTTCATTCCGTAACGCAGGCTTCGTATTTCTATCCCGGACAGTATAGGCAGCCTGTCGCGGCATATAACGGAATCCGGAGCCGCGAATACGACTCCCTGCGCATCTACGCAGTGCGCGCTGATGCGCCCCCCGGCGTCCCGCGCATAGACAAGGGCCAGAGCTTCCCGCTCGATGATGGTTACCAGCAAGGCCGACGGAAATCGCTTTACGAGCGATGCACCGAGCACCCGGGGATTGCCCATGATGGAACGGGCGAGGGCTTGCGTGTCGAGGCTGAAAATGGATGATTTTGCCGGGACTCCCATCCATACCATCACCTCTGAATCCGAAAGCGTGGAACTGCCCTTGATATGCACTTCCTTTACTTCGGTAAAAGGAACCCACAAAAAAATATAACAGAGAATACTCAGGGAAAAGGCCAGGACGGCCACCAAGACGGTAAAGCCCCTGCCCGGACGGGTTTTGACCATTTCCCCGGCGGAAAGGGAATTTCCCCCCGATTCCAAACGCGCTTCACTTACCGCGGATTTTTTCATTGCAGGTTCGCGCCACACATACTCAGACATGCTTTAAACCCTCTTCCCGCATCGAGCACTGGAAGATCAAGCCCGAGGCTACGGCCACGGAAAGAATCGATGAGCCTCCGGCCGAGAAAAAGGGCAATGGAACGCCGGTTGCCGGAACGAGTCCGCCTGCGACGGAAATATTGATGATGGTTTGAAGCCCCAGATACGAGGCCAGGCCGAACACGAGCGAGGATGCGAACGAATCCTGGCTCTGCATGGCCAGGCGATATGCCCTATACAAAAAAAGCGACCAGAGGCCAATAAATAAAAGGACTCCGGCGAATCCCGTTTCCTCGACCCATGCGGCAAACACGAAATCCGATTGCACTTCGGGTATGCTGCGCAGCTTGAGGGTTCCACCGCCGATTCCCTTTCCGAACAAGCCCCCGGACCGGATTGCCCGTAGGGAACTGTTTACCTGATAGGAAATATCCGCAGGGTCGAAGGTAGGGGCAAGGAATCCAAGAACGCGCTTGAGGCGGTAGTCACTGGTAAGGACGTTCAAGCCGGCGAGCGGAACGCCGATCGATACCGCCGCTCCGAAAAAAGCCAGGGGAACTTCGGCGATCCAGAACATTATCATGGCCAGGCTACCGATGAGCATCGCCGTGGAGAAATCTTTTTGCAGCAGCACAAGGCTTACGCCGGCGACGGTTATAAGCAAAGGCGGCAATATCGAATTGACCACGTCGGGAAGCTTTCCCTCTTTTTTGGAGAAAATATGGGCCAGGTAAAATATCAATACCGGCTTGAAGAGTTCGGATGGCTGGAACTGCAAGCCTCCGAACCCGAACCACCGTGGGGCTCCGTTCTTCGTTATGCCCAAGCCGGGCACGAAAGGGAGGATAAGCATCAGCAGCAGGATAAATACAAGCAAGGCCGCATATGTCCTCATAAAAGAAAGCGGCACGAAAGCGCACGCCAGGAAAATCACGATGGCCATGGGCAGGAAATACGTTATCTGCCTCATCGCAAAATACCCCGGGGGTTTCTGCAGCGTTACCGCATAGCCGTAAGACGCCGAATACAGCGTCGCCACGCCGATGCCCGCGAGAAGGAGTATGCATGCCAGCATGACCATGTCGGCGGGATTTTTTGCATTTCGGTTTTCCATGCTGAAGCTTACTGCCACATGTACTCCTTTCCCGGGAAATCCCGACGGGCTGCGCTCTACTGAATCTTCAACGTCGACAACGCGACGAGTGCGAACAAACCGCCCAGTATCCAGAATCGGGTAACTACTTTCGTTTCTTTCCATCCGAGAAGCTCGAAATGATGGTGAAGCGGCGCCATCTTGAATATGCGCCTGCCTTTGGTGGCTTTAAAATATAGCACCTGGATTATGACGGATGCTTCCTCAAGCACGAAAACGCCGCCGATTATGAATAGCAGAACCTCTTTTTTTACGACAAGGGCAAGAACGGCCAGGACGCCCCCGAGGCTCAGCGAACCGACATCGCCCATGAATATTTCCGCCGGATGCGCATTAAACCAAAGGAACCCGACGCACGAACCGATGAGAGCCAATGTAAATACGGTAAGCTCGCCAGCCCCGCGGATAAAGGGAATGCCCAGATAGGAGGCCCAGTCCGGCCTTCCGCTGACGTATGTCAGTATCGCGAATGCTATCATGGCCATAATCACGAGCCCGGCGGCCAGGCTGTCGATACCGTCGGTAAGGTTGACGGCATTGGACCAAGCCATGACATAGACGATGGCGATGGGTACCCAAAAAAAGCTCAGGTCAACGATGGCGTTCTTGAAGAAAGGAATGTAAAGCATCGTGGTGTCGGGAGTCCTAAAAAAATATAACACCATAACGGCAGCCCCCGCGACGACGAACTGCAAGATCAGTTTCATCCTCGCGGATAAGCCGTCGGAATTCTTCCTCTTGATTTTCAGCCAGTCGTCCATGAAGCCTACGGCCCCGAATCCAAGCATCGAACCCATGCACACCCAGGTATATACGCTGTGCAAATCCACCCAGAGAAGTACCGCAACCGCAACGGAAGCTAGAATCAGGAGTCCACCCATCGTTGGGGTTCCGCTTTTTGTGAGATGAGTCTGCGGTCCATCGAGCCGCACCGATTGCCCGAATTTGAGCTTGCGCATTTTCTCGATGATGAAAGGACCGAACAGAAATGCAATCAGCAATGCGCTTACCGCGGCATAAGCCGAGCGGAACGTAAGGTACCGAAATACGTTAAGCCCTGAAAAATACTTTACCAGGGGGTAAATCCATTCAAGAAACATGCTCAGCCCCCTTGCCGCTTATTTGCATGGCCAGGCGCTCGAGCGCAAGGGACCGGCTTGCCTTGATCAACACGACATCGCCGGACCTTGCGCTTTGCGCCAGCTCGCTCGCCAGAGTTTCGTAATCGTTGGTATGGAAGAATCTGCCCGCGACGGGATCGGACGATCCCGCGGCGGCTTCGTATGCCCAAAGCGCTTCCGCCCCGTAAAACAGCACGCGCGATGCATTGGAACGCGAGGCGGATAAACCGACCTTCTCGTGGGCGCTTTTAGATTCCTCGCCTAATTCCTTCATGGAGCCAAGCACGTAAATTTTACGGCCGTTCGTCTCGACGGCATCGCAGAATTCGATGGCGGCGGCGACGCTTTCGGCATTGGCGTTATAGCAGTCGTTTACGACGGTAATGTCGCCATGCAGTATTTCAGAACGTCCAAAGAGCGCGACGGCTTTTTCGAGTCCCTTTTTTACTGCATCGGGGGAAGCACCGCAGCGTACGGCGAGAGAAATCGCCGCAAGCGCGTCAAGGAGGTTATGCGCACCGGGAAGTGCAAAATTTATAACAAGCCCCTTATACTGGAGCAGCCAGCCGTCCAGGCCGCGGGTACGCGCACCTTCGAATCCGTCCGTCGAGCGCGGGCCGAAGGTATAGGTGCCGCCCTGTATTTCTTCCCGCAGATAATCGCGCAGCGAATCTTCTTCCCATACGAACAGCCTGCCGTTCCCTGAAAAGCCGCTTGCGATCCGCTTTTTTTGATCGGCGATACCCTGTTTCGATCCTCCAAGCAGGCCTATATGGGCCGTGCCTATGTTGGTAATCAATGCACAATCGGGCTCGAATATCTCCACGAGCTTATCCATCTCGCCTATGCGGTTGATTCCCATTTCGAATACGGCGACTTCGTGCCAGGGACGTATCAAAAACATGGATGCGGGCAGCCCTATTTCGGAATTCAGGTTCCCGGGGTTTCTGATCGTGGATTTGAATGATTCCATTATATTGGCGATCAACTCTTTAACGGTTGTCTTTCCCGATGATCCGGTAACGCCTATTTTGAGCAGCGGCACGGACCTCCTGTCATTGCCCGCCTCGCAGGCTATGCGCCAGGCTCGTGCCGCCGCCTGCAGTGCCTCCAGGGTGTTTGTCGCGACTAAAAAAGCCTGGCCGGAACCGAATATACCCTTGTTTGCGTTATACCAAGCGGATTCTACAAGAAAGCACCTGCATCCCCGGTCGCAAGCGCCGGAAATAAAATCGTGGCCGTCTACCCGCTCGCCTTTCAGCGCTACAAACAGGGAATCGCCGGAGGCGACGCGGGAATCGGTCTCGACTCGCTCGAATCCATAATTGTCGCCATGCAGGACGGCGCCGCACGAAGCGGCAAACCAGGCAAGGTCGGGACCGGCGTTTATCTTATCCATCGAGACGCCCCTTCGTTGGGCTTATCTCGATGCGCAGGGTATTGGCCGGACCCAGGGGGGCATAGCCTTCTGCTGCCTTCATCGAAGCATCGATGCGTGCTCGGGAGCCGGCAAGCGCCATGTTCGAAAGCAGTTTGCGATTCTCTTCTATCCAGACGGATTGAGTTTTTTCGAGCTTTCGCAGTTCGGCTACAACGGCATAATGCCGACCGCTTTGGGCAACCACAAGCACGAGCAACAGGGGAACCACTAAAATTAATACAGCTGCGAGCAATCGTTTCATCATACGGACCTTCCCGGGTATGGCTCGGGACCCGCGCGCGCAACGCGCAGTTTGGCGCTCCGCGACGGGGGATTAGCCGACACTTCTGCCGCGCCAGGCTCAATAGGCTTTCTGGTTACGAGTAAAAGGCCGCGCATACCCTCTGTTGTAGGTATCGGCGAAACCACGTCGGGCTTGAATTTGTCCCGTATAACCTTGATTTCACGCTCGCGAAACGCTTTTTTTACGATCCTGTCCTCCAGCGAGTGGAAGCTTATCGCCCCCAGAACGCCATCGGGAGCCAGGCACTCTATCGCCTGGTTCAAAGCGCGACCGATGCGTCCAAGCTCGTCGTTGACGCAAATCCGGATAGCCTGAAACGTGCGCGTAGCCGGGTGCGTTCGTCCATAGCGAACCTTGGCCGGCACGGCACCCTTGACGATGTCCGCCAGGCGGGTCGTAGTAGTAATGGGGCTGGACGCTCTTTCGCGCACGATTGCCTGGGCGATGCGCTTGGCGAAAGGCTCTTCGCCGTAGTCGTTGAGTACATGCATCAGTTCTCGCTCGTCCACTTCATTGATGAGAGCCGAGGCGGACCTCCCAGTTGAAGGATTCAGCCGCATATCGAGGACTTCCTCGCTCTGCAGGCTGAACCCCCGCCTCGCTTCCCTGAAATGATACATGGACATGCCAAAATCGAAGAGTATAATATCCGGTTTTTCGCCTTTTCCTTGAAAGTCAGCGAAAAAATCGTCAAAAAAACAGTTAAAAAGACGAACCCGCTCTCCGTAAGGCTCAAGGCGAGCCCTGGCTATGGCCTGGACCTCCGCATCCGCATCCACGCCGATCAAGCGGAGATTCGGGTATCGTTCCAGAAAAGCCGACGAATGCCCGGCCAGGCCGAGCGTTGCGTCCACCATGAGGGGGCGGGGATTCTTCGTAGTCAGAAGGTCGAGCGTTTCCTGCAAAAGCACCGACACATGTCCGCCGTTCACCATAACATCCTTACAAATTCTGAATATCGAGAGCCTCGGAGGCAGCGGCAAATTCCGCTTCCGTGGCATCAAGCCATGAACGATAAGTATCCACATCCCAAATTTCCAGCCGCCTGGTAATGCCCAAAACGACGCAGTCCTTGGAAAGACCGGCATACTCGCGCAGCGACTGCGGTATCGCTATGCGCCCGGCCTTGTCAATCTCGACTTCCTGGGCGGGGGCGATGATGCGCCGCTGCATGATGCGCGACTGCTGTTGGAACAGGCTTGTTGTAGCAAACAACTGCTCGGAAAGGGACGCCCAGCGCTCGGGGGTAAACAACCACAGGCATTTATCCACACCCTGGGTAACGACCAGAACGTTTCCCTCAAGACCGGCGCGTAATTTGGCCGGTAGAGAAATGCGTCCCTTGTCATCCAAGGTATTCTTAAACTCGCCTGTAACCAGTTCCATGACACCCCTTCCCGCAACTTCCCACTTTATCCCACAATCTCCCTATATACTACCTTTTATTTCCACAATGTCAACGAATTGAATGAAAGGTTACAACTAGACAGAATAATATTTCTCGCTCACTACTACCTGTTTGTGAAGTATCAGCACCTTCAATGGTGTCAAAATGGTAGAAATAGAGCTAAAGTAATTAAAATTTGAAATTTCGAATATTTGGTAGACAGAATAAAAATCAACGCTGCTTAAAACGCAACGTGGCCATACATGCTGAAACCTTCGCAAGCCGGCGTCGTGACTCCGTCGCAGGTCATGCGGGGATGCGAGTGCTCGACGATGGCAGAATCAACTACGAGTTCAACGAATTTCGCTGAACTTGCCTGCAATGCGTAAAAGATAATTTAAAAAATACTCTACGCTTGACGATTAAGGCCGGCGATTCTATAGTGCAGGGAGTATGCGGCGGCGTACGAAATAAATTCCATGGAGGCGTTTAATGAGAGTATCCACAGTTGTAATCTCCGGACACCGGGGGAAGGCGCTTTAAGACAAGCTTGTTCTGCAGGTAGTTTTTAAAAAATCGTTTTCCTGTCTGTTTTCCCCTCCCCCGACAAACCCCGGACACAAACAACACTTGTATTGATTATGTGCGCGCGGAGCCTTTTTGGCGCGGCATGTAATATCGACACGCCAGGCGGCGGTATTTCCGTGCCCGGCGACAAGTCCATAAGCTGGCTCGCTTATGGCCGGAAGGCCCGCAAAGACGGGAATATTATTATGTACATACTTTATGAAACATGCAACGAAAACGGAAGTCGCGAACACGACCCGCTGACCGCCTGGGGTTGGGATAAATTTTTTACCAATGTCCTGGCGACGATGGGCGCAAAGGCCGAACTAGAAGCGGCGCGCGTCATCGAAACCCGCAGGGGATCGTTTCTGGTAATCCGCAAGGACGCGAACGGGACGATTCAGGAGCGCGAAGCCGTGCTGTCGGGCAGGCTCCTGCACGAAACAGAAGACTCGAGCGAACTCCCCGCGACCGGCGATTGGCTTGCCGTGCGCGGAGACGCCGATGGCGAAGGCATGCTCGTCGTGGAGGCCGTCCTTCCCCGCAAGACGACCTTTGCCCGCAAGGCGAAAGGAGACACCGCCCACGACCGGGTGGAACGCCAAGTGCTCGCCGCCAATATCGATACCGCCTTTATCGTGGTGGCGGCGGGCAGCGACTTCAATGTCCGCCGCATCGAGCGCTATGCCGCGCTCACCTGGGAATCGGGGGCGCAGCCGGTGGTCGTCATAACGAAGTCGGACATCGCGGGAGACTCGGTCGGCGATTTGATCGTAGAGGCGGAGCTCGCCTGTCCAGGAGTTCCCGTCTACGCGGTCTGCGCGCCGGAGGGCAAGGGCCTGGATCAGCTCGAAAGCCGCCTCGTCCCAGGCTCCACGGTAATCATGCTGGGGTCTTCGGGCTCGGGAAAGAGCACGCTGCTGAATGCGCTGGCCGGCGCCGAGCTTCGGGATACGGGGGCGGTAAAGTCCTACGACCAGCGGGGCAGGCACACTACGACGAGCAGAACCCTGTTTAGGCTGAAAGGCGGCGCGCTTATCATCGATACGCCCGGCCTCCGGGAAGTGCAGCTCTGGGTTTCGCAGGACAGCATAGACAGCGTGTTCGGAGAGTTCGACGAGGCGGCGCGGAACTGCAAATTCGCGGACTGCGCCCACGAAACCGAGCCGGGATGCGCGGTACGGGAAGCGCTCGAGAACGGCGCCATTACCCGCGAACGCTACGACAGCTGGCTCAAGCTCAAGCGCGAAGCGGAGTTTACGGCCACCAGGACCGATCCGCTGGCCCGCCAGTCGCAGAAAGCCCGCATGAAACGCATGAACAAGATGATTAAGCGGCGAACCGAGGCGGAAAAAAAGCCGAACGCCACCCGCGCGTCGTCGATCATCCGCTAGCGCGCCGCGGAGAAGCCAGCGTAAAATGGGCACCCGGACCTTCTAGCAGCCTCAACGTGCCGCCGTGCCCAATATTCCCCGCTTACCTTACCTTAGTCCCCAGGCTGGAAAGGTAATCCTCGATGAACTCCCGGGGCTTTATCTCTTTGTTAAGTATTTTATACACACCGAGGCAGATGGGCATGGACAGCTTCTTCTCCATGGCGATCTTCCTTACGAAACGCGCTGCCACGGCGCCTTCGGGCAGGTAGCCTACGAGCCGGATGCGTTCCACGAGGTCGTCGGAATTCTTGAACTGGTCGAGGATGTTCGTTTCTATGATGTCGCGGCCAAAGCGCCTGTTGCGCCCGTGGATGGATCGGCACGTTACGTCGAGGTCTCCCACGCCGGCGATGGAAGTAAAGGTTTCCGGATGCGTGGCTCCGAGCGCCTGACCGAAAATCTGTATCTCGTTGAGGCCCGCCGCGAGCAGCAGGGACTCGGTATTGTCGCCGAAGGACTGCGACTCGCCCTTAAGCGTGTCCAGCATGCCGAAGGCTATGGCAACGACGTTTTTTACGGCGCCGCACACCTGCACGCCTATGATGTCCAGCGATGGGTAGACAAGCAGGTAACGCGTCTGCAGGAGCTCGCGCACGCGTATGGCGTTCCTTCCGTTGGCGCTGGCCGCCACGAGACCCGTCATAAGGCCGCGCGAAACTTCCTCGGCATGGCTTGGTCCGGATATATAGACAAGGTTGCCTCGGTAAAAACCGGGCAGGTAGTCTTCCAGCGTCTCGACTATAAGGCGCGAGCCTCGTTCCGTTTCTATGAATCCCTTGGTGAGCACGCCGATGAGCGTCCTGCCTTCCATTATATTATGAACCGACAGAATCCGCTTTACCGTGGGCAGCAGGTACGGTGAAGGTACGGCAAGGAATATGGCATCCTTATCCAGCGCGGCCTCAAGTGGATCCGTACAAGCCTTCAGGTTGTCCGGCAGCGTAACGCCGGGAAGGAAAGCCGTATTTTCGTGGCGTTCGTTGATCGCCTCCGCGGTTTCCTTCTCCAGCGCCCACAGGATGACGTCGTGCCCGTTTTCCGCGAGCGCCTTGGCCACGGCCGTTCCCCAGGCTCCCGCCCCTATTACGCCCACGCTTGCAGTCCTGCCTTTTCCCGGAAGGTGAATGGAAGGCAGCTTCCAGGCCTTGCGCTTTTTTTCGTCCGCCGTCGCTTGGGTCATTCAGCTTCCCTTTCTTTCCGCGACGAGGGCTTCGAAGGATTCTATCTGCCTTGTAAAGACGGAAACGCCCGAACGCCAGAAAGCGGGAGTCTCGATATCGAAGCCTGCGGCTTTGGTTACGGCCACAGCGCTGGCCTTGCCCGTGTCCATAAGCAGGTTCCGGTACGTGTCCGCGAAGGAAGGGCCCTGCTCCCTCGAACGCGCATACAAGCCCAGCCCGAACAGCTGGCCGAACGCATAGGGGAAGTTATAATAAGATAAGCCCTGGCTGTAATAATGCCCCTTTACCGCCCACATGTAGGGGTGCAGCGCCGAAGCGTCGAGTCCGTCGCCGTAGGTCCGTTTTTGGGCATCGATCATGAGCTCGCACAGCTCGTCCGGCGAGAGGTCGCCCTTCTGCCTGCGCTCGAATACGGACTGCTCGAAATAGAAGCGCGACAGTATGTCCACGAGAATCTGGCAGCCTCCCTGCAGGTTGGTCTCGATGAGACTGAGTTTTTCATCCGGTCCGGCCGTGGTCATTGCGTTTTCGAATACGATGGTCTCGGCGAAAATACTGGCGGTTTCGGCGAGCGTCATGGGATAATGCGTCAGGGCGTAGGGCTCGTCTCGCAAGAGATGTCCGTGGTAGGCATGGCCAAGCTCATGCGCCACGGTGGTAAGGGAGTCGAAGCTGCCCGCGAAGTTGCACATGATGCGCGAACTGCGCGCCCGCGGAAAGCCGATGCAGTAGGCCCCACCCACCTTGCCCTCGCGCGGCCTTGCGTCCAGCCAGTTTTTCGAGAAAGCGCCGGCGGCGAATTCGCCCATGTCCTTGGAAAAAACATTGAACTTGTCTATGATAAAGTCCCGCGTTTCATCCCATGTATATATTTTTGTAACTTCGCCTACGGGGGCGAAAATATCGTAGAACGCGCAGGAGGGATTCCCCAGGAAAGAAGCCTTTGCCTTGAGGTAGCGCCTCCAGGCCGGAAGCGATTCTTCCATGGCCAGTATAAGCGAATCGAGGGTTTTGCGCGTAATCCGCGCCTGCTCCACCGAGCGATCCAGCGGATCCTTCCAACCACGCCGCCTGCCCAGGCTCAGCGTAAAGCCCTTGACTCCGTTAAGCGCCGCGGCCATGGGAATCGCAACGGCCTTCCAAACCGACAACTCCTTGGCGTACGCCTTCTGCCGGACGCCGCGGTCCTTGTCGAAGGCCAGGGACCGCAGCTGGATAACGGTCTTGCGTTCGCCTGAGACTTCATCCCACTCGGCGCTGGCATTGCTGGATACGGTTTCCTGCAGGCGTCCCCACGCATCCGCGCCGCAGCGGCCGAGGTCCGCGGCAAGGTCTTCCAACTCAGGAGCCATCTGCCTGGTTTGCCAGAACAACTCGTCATCTATAAAAAAGGCGAAGCGGGAGAACTCTGGGCTTGAACGCAAGAGCAGCGCCTCGGCGCTATTGGCCGCCAGCACATTCTTGAACAGGACATCGGCCCGCTTCAGGGGCAGGGAAAGCTCGTCGATCGCATTCAATTCCGCAGTTGCCGTTTTATCGCGCGTATCCACCGAATAGCTTGCATAGGTATATGCGCCAAGCGTATCCGCGAGGCTGCCTGCGTCGTTAATGTAGTCCAGCGATGTTTTGAGCCAGGCTTTAAAATCGGCAAAAGGCGCACTTACATGAGCTTCGTACGCGGTGCACAAAGCGATCAGCTCGTCCTTGGCCGCTTTGTACTCGTTCGAGTCAAAGCCCGGATACACCGAAGAAAGATCCCATAAGGGTAAATCAGATCCACTCATCATTGCCGTCCTTCCATTCAATACATTCCGACTTGCTGAAAAACAGGGAAATTTCGCGCTGCGCGCTTTCCAGGGTATCCGAGGCATGGATGATATTTTTTCGGGTATGATCGGCAAAGTCGCCGCGTATGGTGCCTGGTAGCGCATCTTCAACCTTGGTGGGGCCGCAGAGTTTGCGCAGGGTGGCCACGGCGTCATCGCCCCCGATAATCATGACAAGCACGGGTCCGCTGGTAATATAATCCACCAGCGGGCGAAAAAAGCTTTTGTCCGCATGCTCCCGGTAATGGGCCTCTGCCTGATCCACCGGTATAAGCATTATCTTTGCTGCGTGGATATCCAGTCCTTTTTTTTCGATCCGGGAGATTATTTCGCCTACGATGCGCCTCTGGAGCACCCCCGGCTTGAGCATCGAAAAACTATATTCCTGCGCCATGCTGCATGTCTCCCCGATCGCAAATTTATTTACGATATTACTGCATGCAGGGCTCAAGGGCAATACGCGGGCATTAACAGGGTGTTGAAAAACCTCGGATGAGGATTTTCAACACTTCCAAAATGTAACATTACCGTAGCATTTGTAATCAAATGCGAGGAATGTTGAAGGCTGTTGACAAAGCAACAAGCTTTTTCAACAGCCTGTTAAGGGCGAGTATTGTCGACAAAGGCTTCGCGTGATAGCCTCTA
>JANNSO010000100.1:0-33418 GCA_031402655.1 Spirochaetota bacterium
AGGGTGTTGAAAAACCTCGGATGAGGATTTTCAACACTTCCAAAATGTAACATTACCGTAGCATTTGTAATCAAATGCGAGGAATGTTTAAGGTTGTTGGAAAAGCCACAAGCTTTTTCAACAGCCTGTTAAAGGAGGAGGCGCAGTGGCATCTGCGACATGTTTTTGTTTGTGGCGGACAGGAATTACTTTTCCGCCTTGTCCATCCCGATGGTCTACACAGCACATAGATGACAGTTTTTTTGCAAATCTTCCTAAATAAATAGTTGCATTTTTTTCTTTACAATACAAAAAAGCGGGTGTATAGTACCCCCAATAGTTTATGCACGCGGGTGCATTGCGAGGGGGAAGAAATGATAGAAGGGGGTAGTACCCGTTCTGGTTCGGGCGGCCTTACATACGGCATGGTCGGCGGCGGCGAAGGTTCATTTATCGGCGGCGTGCACCGCAAGGCAATAGCCCTTGACGGTCTGGCGCTTATCCAGGCTGGCTGTTTTTCCCGGGATCCGGCCATTACCCGCTTCACCGGCGAGGCACTCGGAGTAGCCGATGACCGGCTGTATGCCGACGCGACCGAAATGGCCAAAAAAGAGGCGGCACGGAGCGACGGAATCGATTTTGTGGTTATAGTCACGCCGAATGCATCCCATTATTCCATCGCGCGAACCTTTTTGCAGGCAGGCATCAATGTAGTGTGCGACAAGCCCCTGTGCTTCGAGATAGCGGAAGCAGAAGAGCTGATCGCACTGGCCAAAGCGAAAGACCTGCTGTTTTGCGTAACCTATACCTATACCGGATATCCTGCGGTTAAGCAGGCACGCGCCATGGTAGCCTCGGGCGAGCTTGGCGACATACGTTTCATAAATGCCGAATACGCTCAGGAGTGGCTTGCCACTCCGCTCGAGGCCAGCGGCCAGCGCCAGGCAGCCTGGCGGACCGATCCGGCTCAAACCGGCAAATCCAACTGCGTGGGCGATATCGGCAGCCATGTCGAAAACCTTGTCCACTACATCAGCGGACTCAAGATCAGCCGTCTGTGCGCGCGCTTGGACATATTCCTTCCCGGACGGGTTCTGGACGACAATGCCAGCATTATGGTCGAGTATGAAGGCGGAGCAAAAGGTCTCTATTGGTCCAGCCAGATTGCCATCGGCAGCGACAATGCCCTGCGCATCCGCGTGTATGGCAGCAAGGGCAGTCTCGAATGGGCGCAAGAAAATCCGAACTACCTTAAAGTTGCCATGCTTGGAAAGCCCGGCGAAGTCTGGTCTCGCGGGCGCGATCCCTTTGTTGCGCATGCGCAGGGTTTTTCCCGGATACCCTCCGGCCACCCCGAAGGCTATTTCGAGGCATTTGCCAATGTGTATGCCGCCTTCTGCCGCACCCTGCTTGCCCGGGTGGAAAAACGCCCTATCGCGGCTGAAGAGATGGATTTTCAGACCGTCGCAAACGGACTTGAGGGCGTTACTTTTATAAGCAAATGCGTAGAAAGCTCCCGGAAAGGTTCCGTCTGGGTGCATCTTGATTGAAAAAAAAACTACAGGAGAGCTCTGAAAACTTAAGTTTTTCAGAAATACCCAACGATTTGAGAGGTATGCCATGTCACGTAAAGTAACGTTGTTTTCCGGCCAATGGGCCGACCTTCCCTTCGAGACCTTGTGCTCCAAGCTCAAGACCATGGGATACGACGGTGTCGAAATTGCATGCTGGGGCGACCATATGGACGTCCGCCAGGCTGCCAAAGATCCTGCCTACGTGCAAAAGAAAAAAGCAGTGCTGGCCGCGAACGGACTTACGGTATGGGCGCTCGGTGCGCACCTTGCCGGCCAGTGCGTAGGCGACTTGTGGGATCCGCGGCTCGACAACTTCGTTCCGGCCGACTGCAAGGGAAAACCCGACAAGATCCGGGAATGGGCCATCGACGAAATGAAGGCGACAGCCCGGGCGGCGAAGGAAATGGGCTGCAAGGTTGTAACCGGCTTTATGGGCTCGCCTGTGTGGAAATACTGGTATTCCTTTCCCCAGACAAGCGACGAAATGATAGAGAACGCCTTCGCGGAAATCGTGCGTTTGTGGACCCCCATACTGGACGAGTTCGATGCCTGCGGCGTCAAGTTTGCCCTCGAAGTGCATCCCACCGAAATCGCCTTCGATTTCTACACCGCCAAGCGCCTCCTGGAGGCTTTTAAATTCCGCAAGACCCTCGGCTTCAATTTCGACCCAAGCCACCTCATCTGGCAGGGCATGACGCCTCACCTTTTTATCAGGGATTTCCCGGACCGCATCTACCATGTGCACATGAAGGACGCCGCGGTAACCCTGGACGGCCGTTCGAGCATCATAGGCAGCCATCTCGCGTTCGGCGACAATCGCCGCGGATGGAACTTCCGCTCGCTCGGACACGGGAATGTCGACTTCGAAAACATCATTCGAGAGCTCAATGCCATCAATTATCAGGGGCCGCTTTCCATCGAATGGGAGGATTCCGGAATGGAACGCGAATTCGGTGCCAAAGAAGCCCTTGAATTCACGCGCCGAACCGACTTCGCTCCGTCCACTCTGGCGTTTGACGAGGCACTGAAGCAATGATCGAAACCCTGGTCCAGACCGAAGGCATCAGCAAATCCTTTTCCTCGGTCGAAGTACTCTCGAACATCTCGGTATCCATCCGGGCGGGAGAAATACTTGGTCTGGTAGGGGAAAATGGTGCAGGAAAGTCCACCTTCATCAAGATCCTGTCGGGTATTTACACGCCTACAGCCGGCCGCATCCTGTTTGACGGAGTGCCGGTGGCCATCAATGGAGCGGCAGACGCCCGACGCATCGGAATCAGCCTGATTCCCCAGGAATTCAACCTGGTAGCCGATCTCAGCGTCTATGAAAACATTTTCCTTGGTTCGGAACTGTGCAAGCCAAGCAAACTCCTGGATACCAAAAAGATGATTGCCCGCACCAGAGAATTGCTCTCTGAGCTGGATGCTGCCACTATCGATCCGACAGCCCGCATCCAGGATTTATCCGTCGCCCAGAAACAGATGGTGGAGATAGCCAAGGCCATCGCCTTTGATTCAAAGCTGCTCATTCTGGACGAACCGACTACGGTGTTGACCAGCCACGAGATAGCCATCCTGTTTCGGCTGATGGAACGATTGAAGGCCAAGGGAGTGACTCTGATCTATATCTCCCACAAGCTGAAGGAAGTCAAACACATCTGCGACCGCGTGATGGTGCTGCGGGACGGTGAGTTCATCTGTCTGGAAGAGATAGGCGCGATGGACATAGGCACCATGGCGCAGCGGATGGTTGGTCGCGAACTTAACCAGATTTTCCCGGCAAAGTCAGCGGGAACGGACAGGGTCGCATTCAAAGTGGCCGGTCTGTCCTCTCCGGGTGCCATCCATGATGTCAGTTTCGAGATTCGGGCCGGGGAAATCCTGGGCTTTTCGGGCCTGATCGGCGCTGGAAGAACCGAGATCGCCGAGGTCATCATGGGGATAAGGAAAGCATCCTCCGGTACAATTTGGGTAGAAGGCAGGCCTTTGCCCCTGGGTAAACCCACAAAGGCGGTTGAGGCTGGAATTTCGTACCTTTCCGAGGACCGTCAAGGTTCGGGTGTCCTTTCGGAATTTGCCGTTACGGTGAATGTCACCCTGGTGTCTCTAGCCGATTATGCCAGGCCGCTTATCGATTTCCGGAAAGAGCTGGAAAAGACCAGGTTCTATATTGACCAGTTCAAGGTGAAGACTCCGTCAATCGATGCAAGGCTGGAAAACCTGTCCGGCGGCAACCAGCAGAAAATAGCGCTGGCCAAAAGCATCGATACCAATCCACGAGTGCTCATCGTCGACGAACCAACCCGAGGCGTCGACGTAAAGGCCAAAAGCGATATCTATTCCTTCATTCGCGCTCTCGCGGATCAAGGTCTGGCCGTCATGTTCATTTCCAGCGAACTGGAAGAAATCATCGGCATGTGCACACGGGTGATTGTCATGAAAGAAGGCCGCATCGTCGGCCAGGTCGAAGGTGACCACATCAACGAAAACGAAATAATGTTTTACGCCACAGGCATTACAGGAGGCCTTTAAGATGCGGATCCCTTTCATCAACAAGCAAATAAGGACGGAGAACGCCCTTTCGTTTTTTGCCCTGGCCATTCTTTTTATAATCTCATCCATCGCGAGCCCCTATTTTCTCCAGATCGAAAATGTCTTTAACATCCTGAAGCAGGTTTCCTATTCCGGGATCATAGCGCTGGGTATGGCCTTCATTATAATCGCGGGCGGGATCGACCTTTCAGTCGGCTCGATGACCGCTTTAATCGGCGCAATTTGCGTGCTGGTGGTCAATCAGGTCGTCGGCCTGTTCGGCGACTCTGCTTTTGTAGTGCTCGCGGCTTTTGCCACTGCCCTGATCGTCGGAGCGGCGGCCGGTTTCTTCAACGGTATCATGATTACCAAGGGACGGGTCGCCCCTTTCATCGTTACGCTCGGCACGCTGGCAATCTTCCGCTCCCTGACCCTGTACATAGGCAATGCCGGACAGTTTATCTCGCAAAGCACGGTCTTCGGGGATTTTGGCATGAGTTCGGTACTCGGCGTGCCGACTACTGTCTGGATCTTTTTTATCCTGGCTTTCCTGCTGAGCGTTTTGCTCAATCGTACCCGTTACGGGCGCTATGTCTGCGCGGTAGGCTCCAACGAAAAGGTTGCGCAGTTTTCGGCGATACCTGTAGACCGCATCAGGTTGCTGACCTACGTGATAACCGGAATCATGGTGGGCATCTCGTCGGTTATGCTGTCGGCCCGCATGAACTCGGTCAATTCTTCCAATACCGCGGTCAGTTTCGAACTGGATGCCATAGCGGCAGTCGTAATCGGTGGAACCCCGATGAAGGGCGGCCGGGGAACTATTTGGGGAGTCGTGATCGGCGCGGCAATACTGGGCATCATCAATAACATGATGAACATGCTCAGCGTGAGCGCCTATCTGCAGGGAATGGTTAAGGGTCTGGTCATCATTGCGGCCGTGTTTATCCAGCGGGGATCCTCGAAGTCCGGCTCGCGGGCTTGAATTTGGTTTTACACCGTTGCCAGTGCTGCCTTGGGCGGGATAGGGCTCCGGTTTCATTAACTGTCATCAGGAGGACAAGATGAAGAAGTTACTTTTTGTTGCGGCAATTATGGTCGCAATCGCTATGCCTTCCTTCGCCCAGGCAAAGGTGAAAATCGGGATCTCCATCCCCAGCGCCGACCATGGTTGGACCGGTGGCGTGGTCTACTTCGCACAGCAGGCGATCAAGGACATCATGGCCAAGGACAAGAATGTCGAATTCACCCTCAGCCTTGCAGATTCGCCCCAGAAACAGGTCTCAGACGTAGAAGACCTTATCGTCAAGAAAGTTAATGCCATTATCGTACTGGCCTATGATTCGGCCACCGTCACTCCCGCCATCAAGAAAGCCAAGGAAAAGGGCATTTATATCGTGTCTGTCGACCGCGGTCTGACAGAAGAAGTCCAGGATGTGTATCTCGCCGGAGACAATCCCGGTCTGGGACGCGTTTCCGCCGAGTACATGGGCAAGGCAATGGGCGGCAAAGGCAAGATGGTTATTCTGGAAGGCATTCCCTGCGTCATCAATTCCGAGCGCGTAGATACTTTCAAGAGCGTCATGAAGACCAAGTTCCCCGGAATCGAAATCCTGGAATCCCAACCCGCCGACTGGAGCACCCAGAAGGGTCTGGAAGTAATGCAGACCTTCCTCCAGAAATACAAGCAGATCGACGCCGTATGGGCGCAGGACGACGATATCCTCAAGGGTGTGCTCCAGGCATACAAGGAATCCGGACGCAAGGAAATCAAGCTGATGCTCGGTGGCGCAGGATCCAAGGAAATGATCAAGACCGTCATGGACGGTTCCAATCCTATGATCCCCGTCGATGTCACCTATCATCCGAACATGATCTATCCGGCCATTAACGTGGCACTGTTGGGCGCACGCGGCCAGAATCTGCCCGGCTTCATCCAGCAGAAGATACCCTCCAAGATCATCATCGCATCTGAATTGATTACCAAGGAAAATGCCAGCAAGTACTACGATCCCAAGTCGATGTTCTGATTTTCCGATTCCCTGCCGGGCCGTCGCGAGGCTGCCCGGCTTTCCCGTAAAGCGAAAATTTAGATGGTGCGATTATCTGGAGTACAGCCATGACCATGGTCAATGCCATCCGTCTCTATATGCAGCACAATACCAACCAGTTCAATCCCGACAAGTCCTATGCGATGCAGGATGTCAGGGAAACCTTCCGGCAAAGCGGCAACATCTTCAATTCGGTCCTGGATGGCATCAGCGTCCTTGACTGCAGCTTGAACATACTTACAGTCAATTTTACGATGCAAACGTGGTATGCGCACAGGAAAACAATCTGCGGCGAGAAGTGCTATGGCGTATACCATGACCGTACGGGACCATGCGCGACCTGTCCGACGCTCCAGGCCCTGAAAACAGGGGTGGCTTCGCGGGAGGTGGTCGCCTACCGTAACGAGCCGAAAAACGCTTCGGGCTGGCATGACGTACAGGCCTTTCCCGTACTCGACGACCGGCGGATAGTCGGAGTGGTTGAATATGTAAAGGACATCACCTGCGAAATGGACCTTTATGCAAGGCTTGTTTCGCTGCAGGGCGACATTGACCGGCTGAAGGAACAGAACCAGCTCTTGCGGAAGTTTGTCAATCAAAAGGAAGCGGAAAAACAGGATATCGAAAAGACCATCTCGCACAATGTCCAGAAATACATAAAACCGGTACTCAGGCAACTGCGGACTTTTTTCCCGGACAAATCGATGGAGTCCGGCATGATGTCCCTGGTCGAAAGCCTGTTCGAGAACATCATCGGGCCTCATCTGGAGGGCTCTTCCGGCCTGGATGATTTCACCTCGCGTGAGATCCAGGTCATGGCGATGATCCGTGAGGGCAGGACCACGAAGGAGCTTGCCGAAGCCCTTTGCCTGTCCTGCAAGACGATCGATTTCCATCGCGGCAATATCCGGCAGAAATTGGGAATCAAACCCGGGGACCGGAATTTGCGGTCTTTTTTGCTGGGTTCGCGTCTCGATTTCGGCGATATATCCGTAAAATAGCTTTAACAGGGTGTTGAAAATCCTCGGATGAGGATTTTCAACACTTCCAAAATGTAACATTACCGTAGCATTTGTAATCAAATGCGAGGAATGTTGAAGGCTGTTGACAAAGCAACAAGCTTTTTCAACAGCCTGTTTATATGGAAGGGACCTCTGTCCCCTGCTCATGGATAATTTCGAGAAACCAGCTTATTACGTCAACGAGAAAGCACGGGCCATCTTTCGCAGCGCGGAAGCGGTCGGCGAATACCGGGTTTTTACCGGTAACAACCAGTATCTTAACCGGGATTATGCGGCGGGAGTTTGGGGTGTAGCATAAAAGCAGATCAATTCTAATCCTTTGGAGGAATGACTATGCACAATGAAACACCCCTGGGAACACCCATCAAGATCGGGAGCAAGACCGCGCCAAACCGCTTTGTGATAAACGCGATGGAATGCTGCGATGCGGACGAAAACGGCAATCCGGGAAAAAACACCTATGCCCGGTATCGGAACCTATTCGAGGGCGGAGCGGGCATCGTGGTTCTGGAGGCCATAACCGTCGGGTATGAAAGCCGGGCGCGCCAGTTCCAATT
Source organism: Spirochaetota bacterium (assembly GCA_031402655.1). Lineage (GTDB taxonomy): Bacteria > Spirochaetota > Spirochaetia > Treponematales > UBA12059 > JANNSO01. The sequence goes on from JANNSO010000100.1 coordinate 7,716, forward strand.
GTCCGTCATGCCGCAAAACGAGAAACCGCTCGCCGCCTTCATAAGCGAAATGAGGAAGGTCAACGACAAATCCCTCCTGCTGTTCCAGCTGACCCATTCAGGCGAGTTGAGCAATCCCAAGTTTTCCCGGCGGGTGTGCGTCAAGCCGCTACCCGGTTTCGGCGGCGATATGCTGTCCGAAGACGATGTGGAAAAGATAATCGACCAGTTTGCCCTGTCCGCGAAGATCGCCCATGACGCCGGAGCGGACGGCATCGACATGAAGCTCTGCCATGGATACCTCGGTTCGCAGATTCTGCGCCCCTACAACGACCGCAAATGGAAATACGGCGGTTCCTGGGAGAACCGCCGGCAGTTTGCCTTCGACATGATCGAACGGATCAAAAAGGCGGTCAGTGACGAGAATTTCCTGATCGGCTCCAAGGTCTCTTTCTATGAGGGCTTCCCCGGCGGTCAGGGTTCGGCCGGACCCGACAACGCCATCCTGGACCTTCGCGAACCGCTCGATCTAATCAAGGGTCTCGAAGACCGGGGCGCCTCGTTCATCCTCCAGTCGGCCGGGAGCCCATCGATCACCCTTGCGCTGTCTCAGCCCGACAAGGACATCCCCGACCAGGTTTACCTGCATCATACCTTCCAGAAAGCAGCCAAGGACGTCTTGAAAAAAGCGGTCGTCATCGGTTCGGCCTATTCCGTGTTCAACAAGGGCAACAACAAACTGCAGGCCCGGAACAAGGAAGAAAACACTTTGTTCTTCTGGGGGAACAAGAATATCAAGGACAATGTCACCGACATGATCGCCCTCGGTCGGCAATCCTTTGCCGATCCCTATCTTCCCGTAAAATACCTGGAAGGCCGGGAGGAAGAGATCAAGTGGTGCACCGCCTGCGACAACTGCATCGAACTGCTTATACGCCAGCAGAATGTCGGCTGCACAACCTACAATAAGCCTTTTACAGACGCATTGGTGGCTATCCGAAGCGCAGAGGGCAAACTGAAAGAAAAGCGGACTTAACTGTTTTATCCGGGGTCGCGGCCTGATTCCGCCGAATTTTTCGGACGCGACCCCGTTTCCCATCTGTATTTTTGTACCCGTTATAGGATATACTGACTGCATGGCAGTATCCGGAAAATGAACCCAAAGCCAACCCGCGCAGATGTCGCACGCCTGGCAGGCGTAGCCGAATCCACCGTTTCCCGGTCCCTGTCCGATTCCCCGCTTATAACGCAATGCGTCAAGGAGCGGGTTCGCGACGCAGCGGCCGCCCTCGAATACATACCGTCGAGACAGGCTTCCCTGTTCGCGAAAATGCAGACATTCACCCTTGGCCTCATCATTCCATCCTATGCTTCCTTTCCTCCTTTTTCCCGCGCATATTTCCCGGAGCTGCTCGACGGGGTCGTCCTGGGCGCGGACAAGCACGGGTACTCGATTACCATAGTGCTCGACAAGGTGGAGACTACTTTCCGCGACTACCACGCGCTTATAAAAAGCCGGACCTACGACGGACTTATTTTCGCGATAAGCCGGGCGGATTTCGAACCCTTCCTCAAGCTGAAGCGCGACGGGATTCCGTTTATTCTGGTAAACAATTACCACGACGAACTTAACAGCGTCGATGCGCTTCCCCTTGCCGGCATGAGGCTGGCTTTCTCCCACGCATACAATCTGGGTCACCGCCGCGTGGGCTACATCGGCGGCGACCTGCGGTACCGGAACGCCGTCGACCGCCTGGCCGCCTTCAATATGCTGAGCGCGGAATTCGCCGTGGATACATGCGTGGCCGGCGGGGATTTTTCCCGCAGTTCCGGATATAAGTGCGCCGCCGAGATTCTTACCGGGAGCGCTCCACCCACCGTGATAATGACCAGTTCCGACCGCGCGGCGCAGGGCGTGCTGCAATACTGCGACGAAAAAAACATCCGGGTGCCGCACGATATCAGCGTTATAGGCTATGACAACCTGCAGCCGGCCAAGGATCTGAAGCCCACGCTCTCGACCGTAGACAATCCAATTACAAGGACGGGCTTCGAGGCGGTCGAGCAGCTCATAGGCATTTTACGCGGACAGAAAGAAGAGCCGGTGCACTGTTGGCTCGACACGGGATTCGTCGTGCGCGAGTCGACCGGACTGGCAGCTCACCACTAACAGGATGGAAGTGTTAAAGTGGGAGGAAAAACCGTGATTAGATTGGGTATCATCGGCTGCGGCAGTATGGGCGCATATCACGCCAAAAAGTTTTCCGCCCTGCCCGGGGTAACGCTTACTGCCTGCTTCGACCGCGATCCTTTGCGTGCGGCGCGTTTTGCGGCGCAGTGGAATATCGCGAATCCCCATTCCCGACTCGAGTCTTTTTTCGAAGCTCGCGGCTGCGACGCGCTTACCTGCGCTCTTGCCGATGCGGGCCACGCGGAGGTTGCACTTCTTGCAGGCATGTACCGGCTGCCGCTGTTCCTCGAAAAACCCATGGCGATGGATGCTCGCGAAAGTTCCGCCATTCTTGCCAGCTACCGGGACTGCGGCCTCCCGCTCGCAGTCAACTTTTCAAAACGCAATTCGAGCGCAGTATGCCTTGCCCGTCGCCTCGTCCTTGAAGGCGCTGTCGGGGCCGTTAGCGGCGCCGATTTTTCGTATCTCCAGAGCTGGCTGGTAGATTCGAGCTGGGGGGCCTGGAAAACCGAAGAACGCTGGCGCTGGCGGACAAGCGAATCGGCAAGCTGCTTTGGGGTGCTCGGGGATCTCGGCAGCCACCTGTTCGATATCGCCCGCTTCGTGCTTCACGGCGTTTCCCTTTCCTTGGAAACCGCCGCAGGGTCGAAGACTAAGCGAACCGACGGTGTCGGGGGCGCATGGGAGGAGCTTGTCTGCCAAGGGTTCGGCACTGGTTCCGGCGTCCGTTTTCCGCTGCGCTTCGAGATGAGCCGCAGGGCGGCGGGTCATCTTGACCACCTCTTTTTTACGGTGACCGGCGACAAGGGGACGCTCGACGTGGATCTTGACCGGAGCAGGGACTCTGTCCTTTTATCGAGCGTTCTGGGAACCGGCGCCGTCGAGTGCAAGGGTGAGAGCGTTGCGGGATCCTACGAGGATTTTATCGCTCTCGTGCAGGGTAAGGTTCTATCCGGCGAATCCGAGCGACTCTCGGCACGCGGGCAGGACGGGCATGCGGTGCAGTGCCTCCTGGACGATGTGCAACGGCTTCTGGAGGCACAGTCATGATTCCTTTAGGTGTGATAGTCGATGGCAGCGAGCGGCCGGCTCAACGAATTTCCCTGTTGAAAGCGCAGGGCTTCGAGTCCTTCTCCCTTTCGTTCTGGCAGCATACGGGCGATGCGGACCTCGCGCGCCTGTCCGACGAAATTGCCGCGCTTGGCATACGGGTTTCGGCTTTGAGCATTTACGGCAATGTGCTTTCCGCCGACGAAGGCGCGGAAGCCACAGCCCGGGCATGGCGCGATCTCGTGCGTCTCGCGCCCCGGTTCGGTACCCCTCTTGTTTCGGGTTTTGCCGGGCGCATTCCCGGAAAGCCGGTCGACCAGTGCATCGGGGCATGGAAGGATTTTTTTTCGCCCCTCCTGGAGGAGGCAGAGCAGTCCGGCGTACGTCTCGCCTTCGAAAACTGCCGGATGGGTGGAAACTGGAAAACCGGCAGCTGGAATATAGCCATCAACCCGGATGCCTGGGACTTGATGGAACATGCGCTGTCCTCCACTTCCTGGGGAATCGAATGGGAACCGGGTCACGCGCTGCTCGCCCTTGCCGATCCCTATGCGCAGCTTGAATACTGCGTTGGACGGGTGCTGCATGTGCATGGAAAGGATGGCGCGCTGGACGCGGCGAACCTTAGCCGCAACGGTATGACCGGTTCCGCGCCGACAGGCACGTTTCGCTTTCCCGGTTTCGGGGACTGCGACTGGAAGCGGCTCTATTCAATACTTGATGCCTCTGGCTATGACGGGACGGTGGACATCGAGGGCGGACATGATCCTGTCTACTGCGGAGCGCGCGAGGATGAAGGTCTTCTGCTTTCGCGCCGGTATCTACAGGGATGCAGAAAAGGCTGAAGGGGAGCTCTTTAGCGCTAAACCGGTGTTTCCTGTATTTCCATGTCCAGTTGCTCATTTAAAACCTGCCACTGTTCCCTGTTGGCAAGCCTATCTATTTTTTGAATGAGGCCTTTGCGTTCGTTGCCCAATATGCGCTCGTTTTTAAGCATTTCTAGAATTTCGGGGTTTAGAAACCATGTGGCGCTTAGGTAGGCTATCGTCGTGGAACTAATGAATGTGTCCCTGTCGGCAAGCCGTTCAAGAAGAAAGGGATCGAGTGCGTCGAGCTTATTCGTTTTTGCGTTGGCGTCCATTACCCCGGTTTCGGCAAGCGAAGCCGCGGCGGCAGCGACAAGGCTCAGCTTTTGGCCGCACTTAAAAAACAGCCCGGAAAGCTCGTCGAGCAATTTAAGCGCTTCGACCTCAGGTTGACTCGGATCCTGGCTTCCCAGGCACAGCGATTGAAACCGGGATTGCGGCAACACCGGCAGGACAGTTTGCAGCGTCAGTAATTTTTCGTACAGGAAGCGCATGCGGGAGCCTTCATAGTCCAGGCTGTAACGCTCCGGGGAACCTTGTTTTTCGGCAGGAGAGCGAAGTTTAAAGCGATAAAGCAGGGGCTCGGCGCTTTGCAGGAATGCTTGAATCAGGGTGCAGGAAAAAGCAAGGGTGTTTTCGGAAAAGCTTTCGAATTGATCGGAGCTTTGCCCGGTATAGGAACAGTAAAACAGCTTGAGCGCGAGGAATTCCGTAGTGTTTTCCGGGCCTGTAGGCAAGTAAAATTTAAGGCGGCTGAAATCGAGGAGCTTTTTGCTTGTTTCCGCCAGATGCCTCGCGGTTTCGGCGATTGCCTCGTTAATGTCGCTTTGCACGCTTGGGGTGCAATCAAAATCATCCATTGCCAAGTACAGTTCGCTGCTTGGCCTGATTAAATCCTTAATAGCCAACGCGCGGCGGCTTCGCTGCATGTTGAGAGCCAGAACAAAGTCGGCGATGGCCGGCGATATTCGATTGGGAAACAGCAGCGTAGCTATTGTATCCGAAATGCCGCTTTGCAATTTTCCCAATCTGGCGCTTAATCCCAGGACTCGACCAAATGCATCGATTGTCATGTCGGGAAGATTTGCCGCAGATTGAAAAAACAGCCAGCTGCTTTCCAGTTCCCCAAAGCGGCCAAGGGTGCCTCCCGGTAGCGCTGCCGACTTGAACTCGCAATGGAGTACTTGATGGACAAGGTGCCTGAGGGCGGCGGCAAGATTGTATTCCTGTTTTGTTAAATAACGCCAGCCTTCCTGCAATACAAAATCGCAGGCTTCGAGGAGTAGTGGATTGTAGTGCCTGAGTACCGTGTCTTGCAGTGACTGCAAGGTGTTGCGCTTGAATTCTACCGAAAAAAAACCGCAGCGCAAAAAATCGCCCCGCTTTGCCGCCCTGATCAAGATGCTTCGCTCTTTGAAAAAATACTTAAAAAACCCGATCCGGATTGGTTCCATTTTTAAATGGCTCCGATTTTTGAGGGCATGTTCCACGCTTTTACCCTTGTTGGTCGACTTAAGGACGTTATCGCCGTCAAGGATGAAAATTTTGTGCCGCCTGGCTTTGGCCGCGTTGTCCAGGTCTTCGATCCGGGAAATTTTTTCGGGCAGGGCGGCGCGGGAGTCAACGATTTTTTGTACTGCCGCGCGATTCTCGGGCGATCGAACTTTGTTCATCAGCGTACCCAGTTGGATATAGAGTGAGGCCTCCTGCTTTACCCGATCCTGGTTCGACTCAAGTGCCATAGTACCCCACCGCTGACAGTATGCCCCGTCATTAATTAGTATGACTATGGGGGCTTTTGTCAATAATCGGGCGCGAGTAATCTAAAACAAAAACCTGGTATCAAAAAGCTGCATCGGCAGGAAATCAATCTATCCCGCTTATAGTGGTGCCCTTGGGATATTCAACCGTGAATTTCAAGGGCAGCGTCAGCTCTTTTCCCGGTTCGAGCACCAGCGTCCAGGTCAGTTCACCCTGATCCGTTTTTTTAAGGGTGTCGGTATCCTTTGTGTACGGCGGCAGGACCTGCAGCACGACGATCTGGTCGTTGCGCGGCAGGGGCAGCTGATCGGAAACGGAGATGGTTTCAGCGGTTTTTTTATTGCTCTTGAGTACCAGCGCATATTCAAAGCCGACAAGGATCTTCGAGCTGAACACGCCGGGTTTTTCCTCGTTGCGTTTAATCAGCTTGCGTTCTACCTTGATGGATTCGTCGATGCCAAGATCGGCGAAGAATTCCTGCCCGGGGGCGATGAAGGCCATGCTTGCATCCGTTACGTAGGCTCCGTCCAGAAATACGTGGGTGAGTCCGGGCAAAAAGGGGTATTCGGAAGTATTGATTACATTGGCGCGCAGGTAGACAAAAGGCGAAAGCTTGGGAACCGCGGAATACGCGAACTTGCCGCTCAGCTCCGCGATGGCCACCGTTACGCGGTATTCCTTGTTGTCGCTCAGGATGGTGCTTTTTCCCGGAAGCGCAAACAGCACGGAGGTGGCGCCTGCCTGCGTTTGCGCTACCTGGTACTCCATTGCCGGCGTACTGTCGGTTTCCGCGAGCCTGGAACTTTCCGCCCTGGACTTGTCCATCGCAGCGGCCGGCGGAGAGGGTGCAGGCATGCCTGCGCCTGTACTGAAAGACATTGGCGGCGAAGGTTTGTAGACATCCAGATACCAGGGGTTCAGCTCGGGCAGGCGGCCGTTCAACTGCGGCTTGGCGGTAGAAAGAGCAAGGCTGACCGCCGACCAATCCTCGCCGCTGCTTTGGCGAACCTGCGCGTTATAGGTAAGCGAAACCTTTTTTGCCGCGGAATCGGCCCGGAGCGCATAATCGGGTTTCCAGGAACAGCCGCGTACTATGTACTTGATTGCGAGCGTCGCGGAACTTGCGCCGGCCGCACCTACGGAAATTTCCAGCTGGTTTACTGTCCTGCCGCCGGGGTTTCCCAGGGACTGCAGCTCGCGCGCCACCCTGGCGGATTCTTCCTGGAGATCGGCGATGTCTTTTTTGTGTATCCTTACCTCATCGTTTACGGCGGTGAGTTTTTCACGGTAGAACTTGACCATGCTTATCCATTTGTCGGGATCGAGTACCGGCGCACCTGGTTCCGAGGATGCAGCGGTAAGCTTCTTTGTTATGCCTTCCACGAAAACCCTCTCGCTCTCGGCTTCCCTGATTTTATCCGACTTGAGGGCTATCGAATCGTCATACTTCTTTTTTTCCGCCAGCAAGGCTTTTTGCCGTTCCGAGTTGGTGACGGCGAGGTATTTCGTGGTAAATTTAATGTCGCGGAGCGTAAAGGCGCCCTTGCCGGAAACCTGTATGCTGGCCGGATCGATGCTTTGCGGCAGGTTGTCTATTAATACGCTCTGGTCGCCGCCTTTGAGCGCCACGACGGACTCGCGGGTAACCATGGCCCTGTCGGTATAAACCGTAACTTCGGTAATCCTCGAATCGCCGGTTTGAGCCGCGAGAAAACCCATTCCGCATGCCAGTGCCGCTATGAGCGCGATGCCGTTTTTAATCGTCATGACTTCCTCCAAAAAAAAAATCGGAGGACCGTTTCGCCCCCCGATTCAGCCCGACGCAGCCAGGCTAAAGAGAACCTCCAATAAGAGGACCTCTGAATACTTCAGTATTGAGAGGTCCTTATAAAAAACTATAGATTCTTGACTGCCATGATCACGAAGTTAAGAATAAACAACACGGTTGCGCCATAGAGTATCGGGTGAACTTCCTTGCCCTTGCCGCGAACCAGCTTGATGAGGCAGAAGAAAATAAAGGCGGACGCGATGCCGTAGGAGATGTTGTAGCAGAATGCCATCAAGATGGCCGCGAAGAAAGCGGGTACGGCTTCCTCGAAGTTGTCCCACTGGATCTTGGCGAAGGAGCCCATCATCAGGATACCTACCACGATGAGCGCGGGGGCCGTGGCAAACGCAGGCACAAGGCCGGCGATAGGAGCCAGGAAAATGCAGAGCAGGAACAGGATGCCGGTGAAAACCGAGGTAAGCCCGGTTTTTCCGCCCGCTTCGATTCCCGATGCGCTTTCGATGTACGTGGTTGTGTTGGATGTGCCGAAAATCGCGCCTACCGAGGTGGCGATGGAGTCGGCGAACAGGGCTTTGTCCATCTTGGAGCTGAAGCCTTTGGAGCTGGTAAGCGACTTCATGTCGGCATCGGTAAAGATTCCCGTGGCGCGGCCGGTGCCGATGAAGGTACCGATGGTGTCGAAGGTATCCGAGAGGCTGAAAGCGAAGATAGTCAGGATTACCAGCGGTATCCTGGCCGGGTCGGCGAACAGGGAGCCGAAGCCGGGGTTTCCGAAGGCGGCGCCGAAGGTGACGCCGAGGTCGCTGAATGCTTTTCCCCATGATGCGGGGTCGATCGCGGCGCCGGACAGGTTGACTATACCCATGGGTATGCCGATGAGCGTCGTGGCGATAATGCCGATAAGTATGGATCCTTTGACTTTCAGGACCATGAGCAGGATGATGATTACGAGGCCGATAAGGGCGAGTATCGCACCTTTGGAGGAGAAGTTTACCAGCGCGGGAATGATGTCGCCATCGGTCACGAAGGCAAAAATATTGGAGAAAGTGCCTTTGGGGTCGAATGGTTGGCCATTTACGCTGATTATATTGAAGGATTCAGAGGTAAATTTGAGGAAGTTGGATTCCTTGATGCCGATATAGGCGATGAATACGCCGATGCCGCCGCCTATGGCATGCTGCAGGGAGGTGGGGATAGACTTGATTATTTCCTTGCGTACCCTTGTTACCGTGATGATGATGTTGACGATTCCGCATATGAACACGAGGGCAAGGGCTTCCTGCCACTTAAACCCGAGTGCGAAGCAGACGGTAAAGGTAAAAAACGCGTTGAGCCCCATACCCGGTGCCAGGGCGTAGGGAACGTTGGCGAAGAGACCCATGAACAGGGTGCCTACGGCCGCCGCGATGATGGTAGCCAGAAACACGCCGAGGTATGGCATGCCGGTGGCCGACAATATGGACGGGTTTACGAAGATGATATACGCCATCGTAAAGAAGGTCGTAACGCCTGCCAGCAGCTCGGTACTGACCTTTGTGCCGTTTTCCTTTAGTTTGAAAAACTTTTCCATCAAAATCCTCCTGGGAAATAAATTTGCTCAACGTTCAACTTTATCCGCACTTTTCGCATAATGCAAGCATTAAATCTTTTTATACTATTCGAAATTGTTTGACAAAGCGGCAGTATTTGATACAATAACAGCCCCCTGTTAACCGGAAAGAAGAGGCAATGCTTAAATCTGACTTTATAGAAGCCGCCCGGGGAAAGGTCCCCGCGGATTTAAATCTCACCAATTGCCGCGTGCTGGATTTTTTCAGCGGCGCAATAACCGAGCCGCGTACCGTGTCTCTCCGCGGAGCCTACATCGTAGGTGTCGGGGATGGTCTCGAAGCAAAATCTTCCATCGACATGGACGGGCGATTCCTGGCTCCCGGTCTCGTCGACGCGCATGTGCATATCGAATCCAGCCTGCTCGCTCCCTATGAGTTTGCCCGGCTGGTAAACCCCCTTGGCACCAGTACCGTCATCGCGGATCCGCACGAGATAGCCAACGTCCTTGGATACGACGGAATACTCTGGATGCTGCGCGCCTCGGAAGGATTGCCTCTCGATGTTTATATCATGGCGCCGTCCTGCGTTCCCGCCACCGATTTCGACACTGCGGGCGCCGCCCTCTACGCTTCGGACCTGGCTCCCTTCGTGCGCGAAAGCCGCGTGCTGGGCCTGGGCGAGATGATGAATTACCCCGGCGTGCTTGGGGGCGACCCGCGCGTGCTCGACAAGCTGTCCCTTTTCTGGGAAGCGGGGAAGCCCCTGGACGGCCATGCCCCCGGACTTTCGGGCAAGGATCTTTCCGCTTACGTGCTTACGGGCATTCGCAGCGACCACGAGGCTACAACGCCGGAGGAAGCGCGCGAGAAAATCGCCAAGGGCATGTGGATCATGGCTCGTATGGGCTCGGGCGCGCGCGACCTGGAAAATCTTATTCCGGCGATGAACGGCGAAACCGTGCACCGCATGATGCTCTGCACCGACGACAGGCACCCTAACGATATTTTTTCGGAAGGACATATCGACGCGGCCGTGCGGGCTCTGCTTGCGGGCGGCGTACCCCTTTTGTCGGCCATGCGCATGGCATCCCACAACGCGGCGCAGTATTACGGCTTGCGGCGCAATGGAGCAATAGCACCGGGATACCGCGCCGACCTCGTGGCTTTTGCCGATGACAGGGATTTTCATGCCGATTACCTGTTTAAATCTGGAGTGCTGGTGGCTAAAAACGGCGTCGTGGAAAAAGCCTGGGACGGTTTCCAGAAGGAAGAACGCAGGACGCCGCTGCTTCGCGATTCGGTAAACGTAAAATGGCTGGAGGCTACCGACTTCCGGATTCCCGACGAAGGCGGGGCGGTGCGCGTAATCGAAGCCAAGGCAGGGTCCATCATCACCGGGAAATCCACAGCGAGGCCAAAAGTCTCGGCGGGATTCTGCGAGTCCGACACGGAACGCGACATACTCAAGATTTTCGTGATAGAGCGGCATACCGGCTCGGGTTCCATAGGCAAGGGTTTTATCCGTGGCCTGGGGCTAAAGCGCGGAGCCATAGGTTCAACCGTAAGCCACGACTCGCATAACATGATCGTAGCCGGAGTGGACGACGCATCCATATTCAAGGCGGTACGGCGCCTCAACGCCATGAAGGGCGGCTACGTGGTTACCGACGGCGAGGAAATTCTGGCTGAACTTGCCTTGCCGATAGCCGGCCTCATGAGCGACAAGCCGCTCGCAGCGGTGCTCGAAAGCCTTGCGGGGTTCGAAGCGTATTTCGAGAAGGAAGGGATTCCCGGCGATTCGCCGCTTATGACGTTGTCGTTCATGGCGCTGCCGGTCATACCGTCGCTTAAAATTACCAACACCGGCCTTGTGGATGTGGACGCTTTCAAAGCCGTTTCGCTGTTTGTACAGAATTCTCAAAAGGAGAATACCCTTTGAAAACCATGCCGTGTTATGAAGCTTTAATTCTCGCTGCATTGAGGATGTATCATGGATAAAACGATTCGTTTCAGGCTGAACGGGACGGATTTCTCGATAGCGCTGCATGAGGAAAGTCTGGCCTTGGACTGGATACGCAACGTCGCCGGCCTCAAAGGCACCAAGGAAGGGTGCCGGGAGGGAGACTGCGGAGCGTGCCTCGTGATGATGGGCGGGCCGGGAGCCTCGGGTGGGATGGAATGGCTTGCCGTCACTTCATGTACGCTCGCGCTGAGCGAGCTGGACGGCCGGCATATCGTTACCATCGAGGGCCTGGCAAGCCTGGGGCTTACTCCGGTCATGGAAGCAATGCTGGACGAAGGGGCCAGCCAGTGCGGATTCTGCTCGCCTGGCTTCGTGCTTGCGCTTACCAATTTCCTGGTTGCGGGAACGAAGGTCGATCCGGTATCGGCAATGGTGGCCGTAGAAGGCAATCTGTGCAGATGCACGGGCTATGGCTCGATTCGACGCGCGGCTGAGCGCCTTGTCAAAAATTTCTCCGACCTGCCTGCCGGATTGGATGAGCGTCTGGATGTGCTTGCCGCGCGCAAGGTACTTCCCCCCGCGCTTGCAGCATCAATGAAAAGCGCCGTATGCCCCGCATCGCAGAGCGTTCCCCCGGAGTTTTCCGCAAGGGTCGGGCCTTATATCGGCGGAGGCACGGATTTCTTCGTAAGGAATCCCGATCCGCAGCCCGAACTGAGCTTGTTCTACGCCGATCAAGACCCTGGAACGCGGCAGATACGGAAGATCAGGCTCGATAAAACCGACATGATAGAAATCGGGTGCTCGGTAACGGCGACGGATTTTTTCGAATCCTCGCTTATGGAAGAAAAAGCGCCGGGGATTAGCCGTTTCGCCCAGACCGTAGCCAGCCTTCCCATACGCAACCGGGCGACGCTCGCCGGCAACATCGCCAACGCCTCGCCGATAGCCGACATGACCGCGATGCTTCTTGCGCTTGGCACGACGCTCGTATTGGGCGATGCCCGGGGCAGTGTACGCGAAGTTCCCCTGGATAAATTTTTTATCGCATATAAAAAAATCGACATGGGCGGCGATGAGCGTGTCATCTGCCTGCGCTTGAGCTCGAACCCGGTTAGATTCAGTTTCGAGAAAGTCGCCAAGCGGGCGAGGCTGGACATTGCGAGCGTCAATACGGCCATGGCCGTAACGATGAGCCCCGATGGATCGATAGCGGAAGCGGTTTTTTCGGCGGGCGGAATCGCCGCCACGCCCTTGCGCCTGCCCGCGATCGAAAAACTTCTGGCCGGCAAAAAACCGGATGCACAACTCGCCCGCGCCGCGGGTAAGGTTGCCTATGATTCGGGGACGCCCTTAAGCGACGTGCGCGGATCGGCCATGTACAGAAAACGCCTTCTCGAGCGTTTATGCTGGGCGCATTTTATGCGTCTGTGGCCGGAGCTTCATCTGGAAGAGGACTTGCTGTCATGAAACGAAACGCCGATGCAATGCTAAATGTACAGGGAAAAACGGTTTACATGGACGATATGCCCGAGGGTTGCGGCATGCTGCATGGAGCAATCGTTGTTTCTCCGTGCGCGAGAGGAAAGTTTTCGGGTCTCGATGTCGCCGCCGCATTGGCTTTTAATCCTTCCGTGAGGGTGTTTACCGCCGCGGACATTCCCGGCGAAAACCAGCTCGGCACCGCCGTAATGGACGAGCCTTTGCTGGCGGAGGGCGAATGGCATTACCGCGGGCAGATAGTCGCACTTGTGCTCGCCCAGACCAAGTCCATGGCCAGGAAAGCGGCGGCAAGGGTCGTCATCCAGGGAGTTGTCGAACTAAAGCCGGTCTTGGACCCGCGCGAGGCTTTCGCAAACGGTGATATTATATTAAGCCCCCGCACCCAGCGCATGGGGGATCCCGAAGCCGCTTACAAGGGCTGCGCGGTGGTGGTAAGCGGGCGCGCGGAGTCTGGCGGCCAGGAACACGTGTACCTTGAGACTCAGGGAGCGGTCGCGACGCCGGACGACTGCGGCGGCGTAAGAATAGTGTCCGGCACCCAGGGACCCTCGGGCGTGCAGAAAATACTGTCGCGGATACTCGGCTTGCCCATGAACCTCGTGGAAGTCGAGGCGCGCAGGTTGGGCGGCGCCTTCGGCGGAAAAGAAGACCAGGCGGCGCCCTGGGCAGCCCTGGCCGCCCTCGGTGCATTCAAAACCGGTAAAACCGTAAAAATATATCTAAACCGGCACGATGACATGGTCGTTACAGGCAAGCGCCATCCCTATTCGTCGGATTTTAAGATCGGACTCGGCGCGGAAGGCAAAATCCTGGCGTTCGAGGCTGATTTCTATCAGAATTCAGGCGGGGCCACCGATCTGTCCCCCGCCATACTTCCCCGTACGCTTTTCCACGCGGCCGGAGCCTACCATATCCCGAACATGCGGGTTACCGGGACGATGTGCCGCACCAACCTGGTTCCCTTTACCGCATTTCGCGGATTCGGCGGGCCTCAGGGCCTGTTCGTGATCGAATGCGCCATACAAAAGGCGGCGGAGGCCCTGGGAGTCGATGCGCTTACGATCCAGGAGAAAAACCTTCTTGCCACCGGGGATGTATTCCACTACGGAATGCCGGTGGAAGACGCCCGCGGTCAAGAGATCTTCGCGCTGTGCATGAAGAATTCCGATTGGCCGAATTTAAGCAAGGAAATTATAACATTTAACAAAACCAACGCCGCGTTCAAGAAAGGCGCGGCGGTTTTTCCGCTCTGCTTCGGCATCAGCTTTACGAAAATCATGATGAACCAGGGAGGCGCTCTCGTTCACATTTACAATGACGGCTCGGTGGGCGTAAGCACGGGAGCCGTGGAGATGGGACAGGGCGTCGGCTGGAAAATGGCGATCATAGCGGCCCGAGCCTTGGGTATCGGGGTGGAATCCGTACGGGTGGAGCCCACGCGGACAAGCACCGTAGCCAATACCATGCCTACCGCCGCGAGCACGGGTACGGACATCAACGGCATGGCGGCGAAAGTCGCCTGCGACCAGCTCCGCTCGCGCCTGCTCGTGGTGGCCGCCGGAAAGCTTGGCCTGCCCGCTGCGGATCTGGCGGTAAGGGACGGCAGGGTTATAAAAGTATCAGGCGCGGTTTCCGTCGAGGCGGGGATGACTTTCGGCCAGCTCGTAAGCGCCGCGTATGAACAGCGGGTAGACCTTTCGGCTCACGGATTTTACGCGACGCCGGGCCTCCATTACGACTTGAAGACGGAACAGGGCTCGCCGTTCTGCTATCACGTGTATGGCTGCGCGGTGCTTACGGCTACGCTTGATGTAGTTAGAGGAACCTACAAATTCGACGATGCGATCCTGGTCCACGATACGGGCGAGTCGCTGGACCCCCTTGTGGACATGGGCCAGATAGAAGGCGCTTTTGCCCAGGGGCTGGGATGGGCCGCGCTGGAAGAACTTAAATTCGACGATGGCGGACGCCTTGTTTCAGACACGCTGTCTACCTATAAACTGCCTGACAACGAATTCATGCCGCGGATGAGCGTTGAATTCTACGAAAAGCCCAATCCGAAGGCGGTTTCCAATTCCAAGGCAGTAGGCGAGCCTCCTCTGATGTACGGCATAGCCGGCTATTTCGCCGTAATGGCGGCGCTCAAGGCGGCCAGACCCGGCAAGGCCGCTTTTTTCGATCTTCCCATGACTCCCGAAAAGGCGTTACTATTTCTTACGGAGGCAAGCTAATGATACTCAAGAAAGCTTCCTGTGCCCTGCCCGACGAGGATTTTCTGCGAAAAATGGATATTCGCATCCGCGGTGAAAAAATCGTGGGCATAGCTTCCGATTTCGTTCCGGAAGACGGCGAGGAAGTTTTCGATGTCAGCGCCCTGGAGATGTATCCTGGAGCCATCGACCCGCACGTACATTTCAACGAGCCGGGTTTTACGCATCGCGAGGATTTCTTTCACGGGTCCATGGCTGCAGCCAGGGGCGGAGTAACAACCGTAATCGACATGCCCTGCACCTCGCTGCCTCCGGTAACGACGCTGGAAAACCTGAAAGCCAAACTCAAGGCGATTGCCGGCCGCAGCGTCGTCGATTTCGCCTTGTTCGGTGGCGTATCCGGGGACAGCATCGAATCCGCACTGTCGGTGGACATGGTCGATCTCGCACCTTTCGTCGTGGGTTATAAATGTTATTTTATTTCCGGGATGGATACGTTTACCGAGCTGGACCACTTTGGCTTCAACCGCGCCCTTGCGAAGGCCGCCAGCCTCGGCCGGCCGCTGCTCCTGCATTCGGAGGACCCGGGCATAGTGTACCCCGCGACGGGCTATATGAAGGCGCAGGCGCTTCGGGAGGGAAGGGCGGCAACATGGGACGACTATTGCGATTCCCGGCCGGAGCTGGCCGAAACTGTCGCGGCCGCGCAGGCGCTTGCCCTTGCGGGGAAAAACTCGCCGAAGCTCCACATTGTGCACGTGGGCACTTCCGAGGTCGCCGACCTCCTGGGCTTCGGGCTCGACGGCATGGATAGGGGGGCTACCTGCGAAACCTGCCCGCACTACCTCGAGTTTTCCCGTGATGATTTTGTAACAAAAAAATCAGCGCTCAAGACGACTCCTCCGGTAAAGTCGCGCGGGCAGTCAGGCCGGCTTTGGGAGCTGCTGGCGGAGGGAGCCATCGCCTTCGTGGCAAGCGACCACGCCCCCGCGCCGGAGGCGGAAAAACACACTGGTTCCCCCTGGACGGACTACGGGGGAATCCCGGGTACCGGCACTCTGTTCCCCTACGTATATTCGGAAGGCTACCGGAAAAATCGCCTGAGCCTGAAGTCTTTTCTCCGTGTTACAGGCGGAGCCGCGGCCGACCGCTATGGCCTGTCCGGGGCAAAAGGATCCATCCGGGTGGGAAAGGACGCCGATCTCGTTCTCGTGGACCCGCGGGGCGAATACAGGGTGTCGGGGAAAGACCTGCTGAGTAAAGGAACTATAACGCCGTTTGAAGGTTTGAAGCTGAGCGGGTCGGTGCGAATGACCCTGGTCCGCGGTCGGATGGTGTGGATGGCGAGCGAATCGGAACGCGTCGGAGTCCCGCAAAGCGGGATTTGCGTCGCTGCGGGATATGGCAAACATTTGATCTGGGGGTGTTCGTGAGCAAACTAATGAAATCTCTTCCCATGAAAGAACTCATGGCAAGAATCATCGGCGAATGGGAAGCCAGGAAAAGCATATTCGATATTCCCGGGGAACTTGTGGAAAGAGTCCTGGAACTGGAAAGAAAATCGCCGGGTTTTTCGGTAAACGGCGTGCAAATCGGCTTGCCTGTCGGGCCGGCGGCGGGACCGCATACCCAGATAGCGCCTAACCTCGTGGCGGCCTGGCTTGCGGGGTCGCGGGTATTCGAGCTTAAAACTATTCAGGAAAACGACAGGCTTGAAATCGACAAGCCGTGCATCGACGCCATGGACGAAGGCCATAACACGGAATGGTCCACGGAATTGCTGCTCGAGGAAGCCTTGGCGGAGTATGTGCGCGGCTGGGTTGCCATTCACGTACTGCGTGCCGCTCTCTGCGAAAGTCCGGGATCGCTCATGTTCAATATGTCCGTGGGGTATACCCTCGACGGCATCAAGGGCAAAAAAGTCGACGCTTTTATAGAAGGGATGCGATTTCCCGAAAAGACGGCGGTTTGGGAGAGCGCTGTGCGCGAGGCGGGGGAAGCGATAGATGCTCCGTCGTTCGCCAAGGCGTTTGGAGCCGCCGGAGCCCGGCGAGCCGGTCTTGCCATAAAATCCATCCCGAAAAAACTCGTCCATTCGGTAACTCTCTCGACGATGCACGGCTGCCCCCCTGCCGAGATAGAACGCATAGGCAGCTACCTTATCGAGGAAAAAGGTTTCGATACATACATAAAACTTAACCCTACCTTGCTCGGCTACGACGCAGCCCGCGGAATTCTGGATGCCACAGGCTGGCAGAGAATAGAAATTTCCCGTTCCGGCTTCGAGCATGACCTGCAGTTCGACGGTGCGCTGGCCCTCATTGCCTCCCTACGCGGAAAAGCCTTGCGGAAGGGAGTCGCATTCGGCATAAAGCTGTCCAATACACTGGCAAATACCAACGACAAAAATCGCCTGCCCGGGTCCGAACGATATATGTCCGGTCGCGCCTTGTTTCCGATAACCATCCGTTTGGCGGCAAAACTGGCCGCTGCCCTTTCCGAGCCCCTTGCGTTTTCCTTCTGCGGCGGTATTTCGGCGCACAACGCCGGAGCGTGCTTTTCCGCAGGGCTCGGGCCGCTGACATTCGCCACCGAAATCCTTAAGCCCGGTGGATATCTGCGGATAGAAGCTATTGCCGATGCTGCGGTAAAGGTGCTGGTTTCTAAGGAACCCGGCGTAAAAATTCCGCGATTTCCCGATGCGGATAAACTGGGGATGCTCGCCGCTGCGGCTCTGAAGGACCCTGTATATCGGGGCGATTATAAAAAAGGCGAAACTGTAATTAAAAAGCTTCTTCCCCTGACGGATTGCTTTGCCGCGCCTTGCAAGGAAGCGTGTCCTGCGGGACAAAAGCCTCCCGCATACATTAAGGCGCTCGCGCGGGGAGAAAGCGAAAACGCCCTGGCTATTATCTATGAAGATAACCCGTTGCCTCATATAACCGGCATGCTTTGCGATCACCAGTGCATGTATGCCTGTTCGCGCGTCGACTACGAAGGGCCGGTAGAGATAAGGGCGATGAAGATGGCTTGCGCCATGGCCTGCTCGCTTCCTCCCAAACCTAAAAGCGCCATTCAGGGAAAAGGAAAGACCGCCGTTTTCGGAGCCGGTCCCGCCGGGCTGTCCTGTGCGCACTATCTTGCTCTCGAAGGCTATCCGGTTACCGTGTTCGAAAATGCCGCAAGCGCAGGGGGCATCCCCGCAAACGTTATCCCGCAGTTTAGAATATCGCGCGAAGACATCGCCTCCGACATAGACCGCATACGGGCAATGGGAGCCGAGTTTCGCTTCGGCTGGTCGGGCACGATAGATATAGCCGCGTTGAAGGCCGAAGGGTTCAGCTCCTTTGTCCTGGCAACGGGGGCGCCTGTCCCGCGCGCCATGACGCTCGGCGGCTCGGGCATAAAATCGCTTGACGCGCTCGAGTTTTTGCAGGCTGCGCACGAGAAATCGTCGCTTTTCGACCATGCCCGCAACGTGGTAGTGGCGGGAGGGGGCAATACGGCGATGGATGCCGCCCGGGTCGCCGCCAGGCTGCCGGGCAAGCCTTCGGTTACTATTTTATATCGGCGAACCCTCGCGGAAATGCCCGCGGATCTCGAGGAGTTCGAGGGTGCGCTGGCCGACGGGGTCGGGTATGGCGAGCTTTCGCTTCCTGAATCCATGGAACAAATCGCCGGAACGGGCAGATCCTGCCTGCTCGTGCGGGAGATGGAGCTGGGAGAGCCGGATGCAAGCGGCAGACGGGCTCCCGTGTCGTCGGCCAGGACGCGGAGACTCGATTGCGACCTTATCATCACGGCCATCGGAGAATTGCCGGACCGTTCTTTGTTCGATAAACTCGGTATCGACGTAGGCAGGGACGGCCGGCCGGCGGTCGACGAAACTTCGATGTCCAGCAATATTCCTTTCGTATTCGTCGTTGGGGACGCGCGCCGCGGTCCGGCGACCATAATCGCCGGCATTGCCGATGGCAGGAAGGCTTCGCAAAGCATTCTTAACGCGGCTGGAATATCCGTCAATGGGCCGGCCATGGGAATTCACCAGCCGGATAGGGAGGCGCTTTCCAGGCGCGGCGCTTACTTGCCGAGCCTGAAGGAAACGACAATAGACTCCAGGCACACGAAGGAATGGATACAGCGCGAGGCGGAGCGCTGCATGACTTGCGGAGCCGCCTGCCTCCGTTGCGTCGAGGTTTGTCCCAACCGGGCTAATTTTGCCTTGCCGGTCATGGCAAGCGCCGAGGGAGCATTGAAACAGATGCTGCAGATTTTGCATGTCGACGACCTGTGCAACGAATGCGGCAACTGCGGGTTTTTCTGTCCCTTTGAGGGTGAGCCATTCTCCGGAAAGCCCACGCTGTTCAGCGGCGAAAGCGATCTGCGCGCCAGCACGAACGCGGGCTTCAGTTTCCTGGGAGACATGGCTGCCCCGGATCTTCTCGTGCGGTTTTCCCCGGGGAAAGAAGAAGCCATTAAACTGCTGCCATGGCCGGATTGGGCCGACGCGACAAATCAAACTGCCCTCGTTTCGATGGCGGGCGAAATGTTTACAAGGCATAAGTATCTGATATCCGGAGGCAATCGATGACACTACTCGAGAATATTCGTGTTATACATTTTTTTCCCGGATCCGTCTCGCTTCCGCTCGACGTGGTCATCGACGGCGGCCTTATCGTCGAAACAGGAGTAAAACTGGCGGCCAAATATCCGGGTGCGGAACGAATCGATTCGGGGGGCTACGTAAGCCCGGGCCTCGTATGTTCGCATAATCATTTTTACTCCATGCTTGCCCGCGGACTTATGGTGGATATCGCTCCGGCCAAGGATTTTACGCAGCAGCTCAAAAACCTCTGGTGGCGACTCGACCGGGCGATCGACGAAGGTATCGTGCGCTCGAGCGGGATGGCAGGTGCGGCAGAGGCGGCGATGTGCGGCATTACATCCGTGGTGGACCATCATGCGAGCCCCTCGTTTATCGACGGTTCTTTATCGGTGCTGAGGGAAGGTTTCGATACGGTAGGGTTAAGGGGCATTCTTTGCTACGAGACGAGCGACCGCAACGGTCTGCCGGATGCAAAGGCGGGGATACGCGAGAATGTTCGCTTCGCGAAATCGGTCGATGCCGAAAAGGCCGGCGGCCGGGAGCCTCTTGTCGAGGCTGCGGTCGGCGCTCATGCGCCCTTTACCGTAGGGGACGAGACGCTGACCGGACTCGCCGCAGCCTGCGGGGAAACAGCGCGCGGGCTTCACATCCATGTCGCCGAGGATAAATTCGACGCAGTGGATTCCCGCTACCGTTTTGGCATGGATATTATCCGGCGCCTGGACAAAGCCGGCTTGCTTGGAGACAAAACCATACTCGGGCACGGACTGTTCTTAAGCCCTGACGAGATTCCCCTGGTAAACGAACGTGGATGCTTTCTAGCCCATAATGCCCGGTCGAATATGAACAACAATGTCGGCTACAATGCGCAGCTGCCGCTTTTCGAGAATGCGGTGCTCGGAACCGACGGCATCGGTTCCGACATGATAAGTGAAGCAAACTTCGCTTTTTTTAAGCATAAGGACGCCGGAGGTTCCCTTTGGATGGACGCTTTCCTCAAGATGCTGCAGAACGGGAACCGCTTGCTCGGGCGATATTTTCCCGGGAAGAAATTCGGACGCGTCGAAGCGGGCTATCAGGCAGACCTGACTTTCTGGGATTATGACCCGCCGACGCCGTTGCTTTCCGAAAATGTGGCCGGCCATGCGGCTTTCGGGATGAGTTCGCGCATGGTAAGCTCCACGATGGTTGCGGGGAAATTTGTAATGAAGGATAGAAAGACGCTCTTCGATGCCCAGGCAATAATGGCCCGAGGCCGTGAAGACGCGAAACGTTTATGGAAGAACATGGAGGCGCTGTGATGAGCATGCTTAACGGAAGCGAGATAAGGGCAAAAGCGGAAGCTTACAAAGACTGGACCGCGAAAAATCTGTCCGATATTATCAAGGTCCCTGCGATGAGTAACAAGGAGAAGGAGCGCATCGGCTTCCTGAAAGCCATGTGCGAAAAGGTCGGCTTCGACGAAGTTCGCGTGGATGGCCTGGGAAATCTCCTTGCGCGGATAGGCAACGGGCCAAAGAAACTGGTATTCGATGCACACATCGACACCGTCGGAATCGGCGACAGGGCTCAGTGGAAAAAAGACCCGTTTTCAGGCGATATCGAAAATGGGCTTGTTCACGGCCGCGGTACCAGCGACCAAACCGGCGGAGCCGCCTCGATGATAACGGCCGGAAGAATCCTCAAAGAGCTTGGTTACAAAGGCGAGTACAGCATCTGGTTCGCTTTTACCATCATAGAGGAAGACTGCGACGGATTGTGCTGGAAATACCTTATAGACGAAGAGAAATTCATTCCGGATTTGTTCGTGTCCACCGAGCCGACTACCTTGAAACTGTACCGGGGACACCGCGGCCGGATGGAAATGGAAGTGTATCTGAAGGGCGTTTCCTGCCACGGGTCGGCACCGGAACGCGGCGTGTCGGCAGCGTATAAGGCGGCCAGGGCTGCCCTTGCGCTCGAAAAACTGAACTCTGACCTGCAGCCCGACGACGACGGATTTCTGGGGAAGGGCACCGTGGTCGTTTCGAAGATAGACGTGCACGGGCCATCCCAGTGCGCCGTTCCGGACCAGGCCATGCTGTACCTGGACAGGCGGCTTACCTGGGGCGAGACGCAGGAAATGGCCATCCAGCAGGTTAAGGATGTGATAGCCGCGGCGGGAGTGGAAGGCGCGGAGGTACGGATGCCCACCTACGACATTCCAAGCTGGACGGGAAGGAAATTCGGGCAGGAGTTATATTTTCCTACCTGGAAATTTCCTGCCGACCACCCGTTCGTCAAGGCTGGCACCGCGGCGCACGAGGCGGTATTCGGCAAGGCTCCCATTGTGGACAAGTGGACTTTCAGCACCAACGCGGTGGCTGTCGCGGGACGCCATGGCATCCCCAGCATAGGCTTTGGCCCGGGCGACGAAAACCAGGCGCATGCGCCCAATGAAATTACCCGTGTCGATGATTTATGGAAGGCCGCGGCTTTTTATGCGGCTCTGCCCTATGCCCTGGAATCGGCGGCCAAATAGCCGTGCGCTGGTTTTATAAATGCCCTGCGTGCGGAGCGGAATACAAGACCGAACCGGGTCGATACCTCTGCGATGGCTGCGCGGCCGGGCAAAAGCCGGACCGACCGCTCGAAGGCGTACTCGAATGCCGGTGGGAAGGAAACTTCACCGGAAGCGCGGATGACATTCCCCTGCCTGTGGATGGAAAATTCTTTCCCCCCCTGCCGGTGGGAAATACTCCTCTGTGGCAAGTCCCGCGCCTGCGCGAAGCGACGGGGTTCCATAACCTGTATATAAAGGACGATACCTGCGAGCCCAGCGGTTCATTCAAGGATCGCGCGTCCTTTCTCGTAGCCGCCTTCGCTAAGCAGCACGGCATCAGCGAGATAGCGCTGGCAAGCACGGGAAACGCAGCATCCTCGATGGCCTGCGTCGGTGCCGCATGCGGTCTTAAGATTACGGTTTTTCTCCCCAAAAAGGCACCGCAGGCGAAACGCGTCCAGGTTTTGCAATACGGCGCCGTGTTAAAGGAAGTAGACGCGAGCTACGACGTCGCTTTTGAAACCTCTCTCGAATACAGCAAAGCGACCGGTGTTCTGTCAAGGAATACCGCATATAATCCATTGACCATAGAAGGTAAGAAAACGGTGGCGTTCGAGATTGTCCGGGATATAGCCAAGGTTCGTTCAAACGGATCTTCCGGTAAACAATTTATAGCACCGGATCATGTATTCGTCGCCGTCGGGGACGGCGTAATACTGGCCGGCCTGTACAAAGGGTTTGAAGACCTGGTGAGGCTTGGGCGAATTGAGAAGGTTCCGACAGTTTGGGCCTGCCAGGCCGCCGGCTCAAGCGCGCTGGCAAGGGCGTTGATTGCCGGAAGCTTCGGAAAGCCGGTACCCAGCGACACCGTGGCCGATTCGATTTCCGTGGACGTTCCTCGAAACGGCACGCATGCGCTGCTAAAACTCCAGAAGCACGGGGGCAGGGCGGTAGTAGTAAGCGACACGGAAATTCTCGCCAGCCAGTTGGAACTTTCGTCGAAAGCCGGTTTGTTCGCCGAACCAAGCGCCTCAACGGCATGGGCAGGTTTCGTAAAATCGCGTGAAAGCCTCAAAAATACGGATACGGTAGTCGTGATGATCACGGGATCGGGCTTGAAAGACATAGCGGGCGCCATGAAAGCGCTCGAGATATAATGCGTAATAATATTTTACTTACAAGGAGTACGACATGATCGATTTGAGGGTCAACGAGCAGGGCAGGAAGAAAAACATCCAGAGATGCAAGGAAAAAGGAATAATACTGCCGACATACGAGCAGATGCGCGATCCGTCGAAGATTCCGCAATCGGTGAAGGACGAACTCAAGGATATAGGATTATGGGATGTACACAGCCGAAATCTTTTCCGCGTCAATTGGCATAATGAGCCCAAAGAAAAAGGAGGCCAATACGGCGGAGTGAATTTCGTGGAGCTTCCGAAAGAAATTACCGGAACCCGCGCCCGCATAGTGGGATTGGTGGGAAAGTGGTTTCCTACGGGAGCGCACAAGGTCGGCGCCGCGCTTTCCTGTCTTTTGCCGGAATTGGTAACAGGGAGATTCGATCCGACTACCAAAAAGGCCGTGTGGCCATCGACCGGAAATTACTGCCGCGGCGGAGCGTACATTTCCCGGCTTCTCTCCTGTCCATCCATAGCCATTCTTCCCGCGGGCATGAGCAAGGAGCGTTTTACCTGGCTCAAGACGATGGCCGAGGAAGTCATCGCGACGCCTGGCTGCGAATCGAATGTTAAGGAAATATTCGACAAGTGCATCGAGCTCGAGCGCACGAGGCCCGATGCTGTTATCTTCAACCAGTTCGACCAGTTGCCGAATCATCTGTGGCACTACTCCGTTACCGGTCCCGCCATGGCAGAAGTATTCAAGAAGATCGCCGGAGAGGGCAGCCACGTGGCCGGCGCGGTATTATCCTCGGGCTCGGCGGGAACGATGGGCGCGGGCAGCTATCTTCGCGATAATTTCCCCGGAGCGCGCGTCGCCGTCGCAGAGGCGCTCCAGTGCCCCACGATACTGGAAAACGGTTTTGGCGACCATCGAATCGAGGGAATAGGCGATAAGCATATTCCATGGATCCACAATTTCCGCGAGACCGATGCCGCGATCGGCGTTGACGATGAACTGTGCGTACGCTTCATCAGGCTGTTCAACGATCCCGTCGGACACAAAGCGCTCAAGGCGGCCGGCGTCAAGGACGACGTCCTTGAAAAGCTGGATTTGCTCGGCATCTCGGGAGTGGGGAACCTGATTGGCGCGATAAAATTCGCGAAGTATTATGAACTTACCGAGGACGACGTCGTCTTTACCATGTTTACGGATTCAATGGTAATGTATCAGAGCCGTCTCGAGGAACTTGCGGCGGAGCGTGGCGCCTACGACCAGCGCCAGGCCGATCGGGATCTCGACAGGCTGGCCGGAATTTCCGTAGACCACTTCCTCGAACTTTCGCAGGTAGACAAGAGGCGAGTGCATCAGCTTAAATATTTCACCTGGATCGAGCAGCAAGGCAAGGACGTCAACGAGCTGCGCGCGCAGTGGGATGATCACCGCGCCTACTGGGGCGGATTGCGCGGGCAGTCGCAGGCACTGGACCAGATGATCAAAGACTTCAATGCGGAGGTCCAGAAGTGATTCTGCTTCAAAACTGTTTCCGGGTTATCTGTCCAAAATACGGAGCAGGAAAGGATGCAGGATCGTCGGGGGACGACCTTTTCGGAGTCGACATATTAATAGAAAATAACCGGATAAAAAAAATTTCCAAATCGATTCCCGTTCCCCCGGGTTGCGAAGTCCTGGATGCCTCGCGGCACGCGGTAATGCCGGGAATGGTAAATACGCACCACCATTTCTACCAGACGCTTACCAGGAATATACCGGCTGTCCAGGACGCGAAGCTTTTTAAATGGCTCGTATATTTATACGAGGTCTGGAAGGGAGTGGATGAGGAAGCGGTATACTGGTCCAGCATGCTGGCGCTTGCCGAACTGGCAAAAACCGGCTGTACGCTCAGCACCGACCACCATTATCTGTATCCGCAGGGATTCAGGGAGGACTTGCCCGGCCTTCAGTTCAAGGCGGCGGCCGAGATAGGGTTGCGTTTCGCGCCGACGCGCGGCTCCATGTCGCGGTCAAAGAAAGACGGCGGGCTTCCCCCCGATTCAGTGGTGCAGGACGAGGGAATCATCCTTGCCCAGAGCGAAGAGGCGTTAAAAAAATATCATGACAAGGCGCCGGATGCCATGCGCAAGCTGGCCCTCGCGCCTTGTTCCCCGTTTTCCGTCTCCGAGAAGAGCATGCGCGACTCGGCCGAACTGGCAAGGCGCTACGGGGCGCGACTCCACACCCATCTGGCGGAGACGCAGGACGAGGACGAGTTTTGCGTCCAGATGTATGGCAGGCGTCCGCTAAAGGTAATGGAAGATTGCGGCTTCGTTGGAAACGATGTCTGGTATGCCCACGGCATACATTTCAATGATGAAGAGCTCGAGGTACTGGCGCGCACGGGGACCGGGGTGGCTCACTGCCCGTCTTCCAACATGCGCCTTGGTTCCGGAATTTGCAGGGTGCGTGAAATGCTGGACAGGGGAATTCCCGTGGGTTTGGCGGTGGATGGTTCTGCCTCGAACGATTCTTCCGACATGCTGGGAGAGGCCAGGCAGGCGCTGCTGCTCCAGC
>JANNSO010000101.1:0-29735 GCA_031402655.1 Spirochaetota bacterium
ATCGGCATGGAGCGCAGGAGCAATCAGTATTACCGGGAGTGGAAAGCCGCGACTCCTCTGACATAATTCCGTCAATCCCGGAACAGCGTCTTGCCTTTTACGAGCCAGGAAATCCCGAAAGCCTCGAGCAGTATCGTCTCCAAAATAAACACCCAGGTCTTGGTATCCAAATAATCCTGTCCGTATGCGAAATGCAGTATTCCGGATAGTATCAGACAGGCGATTATCACCAAGCCGCTGACTATATAAATTCCATTCCTTATTTTTTTCTTCCTGGTGGGCTTTTTTTTGCCGTCCGTAAGCGTAAATATAAAGATAGAGTTAACCGCCAGCAAAAAGAAAAAGGTTCCTGCGCAGATTATGTGCAGGGTATTCGAAGTACCGATGTCCAAACGCAAAAACCCGGTATTCTTTACCGCATTATTAAAGCAGGGGAATAGCGCGATACCGAATCCGAAAACTCCGGTAGAAGTAGAGACGATATCATCGATGCGCTCATATCCCCGATACGTAATCAAAAACAGCCCGACGCAGACCAAAATGCCTTCGAACGCGTCCCGAACGTTGGTGTAATAATACGAGCTTATCGACGGACCGAGCTTGAGACCCATAACCAATAATCCGCCAAGAAAGCAAATCAGCGGCAATGCCATGCCCAATACTCCGATGCTTCTATGCAGGTTCTCGAATGACATTACCGGATTCGCGTTCTTTACGCGCAGGGCACTGAAAAAACCATTCATTCCGTACTCCTTGCCGCGGCCGCCGACTCCGTCATGCAAGCTCCATGACGATATGCAGGCGATCACCGCATGTTATTCTTTCCGACCGCTGAACGGCCGTTTTCAAGGGAAGCAGATACTTCCCGTCTTTGGGCATCAGGGAGGTCTTCCATTCCGTCTTTCCTATCGTAACGCTTACGGGTATGCATCCCCAGCCATACGACAACCCTCGGGAACGGCGGCGAAAACATAGGGAGCCGGTCCCCGCCAGGAAAAAGCCTCGCTGTCGACGGCCCAGGCGAACGGTTTTTCTTTTTCATCGAAGCTTATATCCGACAGGTTATGGATAACGTTACCGCAGCCGAGGAATAATATCCCCCGGCTACGAGATCGGCCCAATAAGCCGCCCAACGCGAAATGCTCCGCATTTGTCTTTCGCACATCCAGACTCATTTCGAGCAGGGGAACATCTTGATCCAGGTACATATGCTTTACGACAGCCCAGCCGGCATGGTCGATACCCCGGGCAAGGTCGATTTCGATACCGATATTTTCGGCCTGTATAAATTCCGCGATTTCGCGCGATCCGCGAGGCGAATATGCAAGCTTTTACAGCGCATCGGGAAAGCCGTAAAAATCATATATCTGCCTTGGCCGAGGTTTCCCGTTAGGAAAGTACCCTCCGTTTGCCAATGCGCGGAAATAACGACGATCGCTTGGGGAACGGGAATCGATCTGGCGTAATTCTCCCGAAAACCGGTGTAGGCATTGGCCGAGTTCGCGTTTATCGGGGAACCAAGGCCTATGAAAACGGGATTAATTAAATCCATCGCGTAACTCCTCCTGCGTTCGACAAGCCATAAGCAGGGGCATGCCCCGAGCCTAAGCCAATTCGTATTCCGCGACTATAACGCCCTTTGGCGTGCAAAACGAGTTTACCACGGTATATGCGCCTTGAAGCGAGGAATCCTGGAACAATCGCTTGCCACCGCCCAATACCACAGGATAGATCATTAAGCTTAACGTATCGGCCACGGCGTTTTTCAAGAGGAGCTGAACAAGAGTGCCGCTTCCCCATACATGGATTTCTTTTCCGCTTTCGTTTTTGATCTTCTTTATTTGATCGGTAACATTCCCGGAAAGCACAACGGTATTCTTCCAATCGCCGGCCAGTAAAGTATTAGAAGCGACATACTTCGTCGCGGAATTAGCCTTTGGCCAAATATCGTCATGCAGCGGCCAATATGCAGCCCACGCATCGTAGGTATGCCTTCCCAGCAATAAATTAAAATCGGAACCCATTATTTCTTTTATATATGCGCCTAAAATATCGTCGGCATAGTCGGCAATCCATCCCCCACGGCTGAATCCATTGCTTGTATCCTCGTATTTTCCGCCCGGTCCTTGAATGACGCCGTCAAGCGAGATGTGCTCGATAATCTTTAAGTTACCCATGCGTACCTCCTCACCGGGGTTAGGTCCGGCGCGCTTTTAAGCATCTGCCCGGCCGACCCATTCCATTTCCGTTCCGCTTATGAACTGCAGCCTCAACCCGAGCTGCGCCGCATGGTGCTGCGTATGCCGGATGCAATTTACATATCGCTCCATTTTTGCCATCGTCTTATAATAGTCGCTATCCGAAATCAGGAGTTCTTCAATTGTTTTTTTATCGAGTGCTTCGGTTATTTTTGCCAAACAATGCAGGTAATATTTTTGGATGAACACCCTCTCATATACTTTAGCGGCAATGCGTCCCTCAAGCTCCTCATAATCTCCGAATTCTTCTTTATGCTCTTCGTGAATTCGCTGCGCCTTCAGTTCTTGTTCGCTTTCGCTCATATTAAGGTCGCAATCAAAAAGCGCATGAAAGGTGACTTGGGAAAATGGATAGTCGTTATGCCGTTCATGCCATTCTTTCTGGGGGCATCGATCGATGCAATCCTTCAGCATCAGCAGGCTGGCGGTCAATTGGCTTTTCAATCCCCGAGCAAGCGCGTTCTCATCCATAATTGCCTCCTAATACGAGTGCTTTCGATGCAGCACGAAGTCAACTTTGAACTTTGGGTAAAGACATTACGTTTTGGCATTCCGCAATTTATACTCAACCCCAAGCTTTATCTCTATTTTTTCTATCTCTTTTTTTATTAATTTTGCCTTTTCCTTAATATCCATTTCCTGCGGAAGCTTTTCCGCCAGCTCCACTACCAGCTCCAAATCTTCGATGGGCATATCATTGGATATAAGACAATAGATGCCCTTTGATTTCCCGTCGTTGAAGCGCGACAACAGCGTCTGCAAGATCCAAAATCTCCTTGCCAGGGTCTTTTTGAATTGCGCCAAATCGGCTTTCGCTTCTTTAAAGTTTTCCTTGACACTTCTATAGGAGATGAATGAATCGCAGGCGCTCTCCGTTTCGTATTTTGCGCAGGGGTACTGGCCGCACAGAAAGCAATACTCGACGCCGTCATGTTTCCTGTTGCATGTCGCCACAGCACAGGTAGGATGCTGCTCGGCGAAATCAACTCCGCCGCAACCTGGACACTTTGACTTTCCTTCCGTATTAAATCTTGGACAAAGGCAGCAGTTCAAGCCGCACAAGGAAAAATGCGGGGCTTTCCTGATAAACGGTTCCATTATTTTCCTCCGTTTCTGTTCAGCATGCTGATTATAACTTTTTTAACCGTATCCATTTCTGCAGGCTTGCTCACGGCGATAAACAGGGTGATAGAAGCCAGGGCATCGTTACCGATCAAAGAGGTACCTGACGAATTGTACAGCAGCCCGTTTTGTTCAAGAAAATAGAGAAAACACACAGCAGCGATTCGCTTATTGCCATCGACAAACGAGTGATTCTTGACTATCAGGTACAGAAGCACCGCAGCTTTTTCTTCAAGCGTAGGATACAATTCTTTTCCGTTGAACGATTGATAAATCTGATGTATGGAACTGTCGAAACTGGTATCTTTAGGTTTACCGAACACATCGGACGAAAACTCGTTCCGCATGGCATCAATCAAGGCAAAATACTGCTCTTTGCCGACACGCACGACTGGGTGGCTGGTTTTGCCTTTTGCATCAAGGGTTTCATGATCGTAGTCATCGAGCAACAAAAGCCCGGAAGAAAACCTTTCAAGCAAGTCGGTAAGATTGTTTGCATCCTCCAAGGCCTTTGCCTGATGTTCGATAGCACGATGCAAGATGGAAAAACCTTCTTTTAAGTGCTTTAGCTGGAGATTACGTTCTTCCAGCCGTCTCTGGTTTATGGCATAACCATCGACCAAATACTCCCGCAATCGTTTTGTGGCCCATTGGCGAAACTGGGTACCGCGCTTTGATTTAACCCTATACCCGACTGATATGATGACATCGAGATTATAGTAATCTACGGTTCTTTTTACGGTTCTTTCGCCTTCAGTTTGAACTATCAAGGATTCCTTGACAGTTGAATTTCGATCTAATTCCTCTTCTTTAAAGCAATTATTTATATGCAAGCTTATATTTTGTTTCGTCTGCTCAAAAAGCGATGCCATTTGCTGCTGCGAAAGCCATACGGAGTCTTCTTCAAACCGTACTTCAAGCTGTATTTCTTTGTCTGAGGATTTGTAAATTGCGATACTATTTTTCATGTACTTTCCTCCTGGCTCACTAAGTTCTTTCCATATCCTAGCGAACAAGACCATAAACTATGCCAAGGAGGCATACCCCAAGTCCAGAAATTTTCAAATACCAGAGCATTTTTTCGGCGGCATTGGAGTTAGGGCGTGTAAGGTTTTGGACTGGAATAGCAGCAGAGTTCGTTACAGATAGATGATCACTACTCATATAAAATCTCCCAGACAAAACTAATATTTTTTTGCCTCCGTGGTCAGGCTGCACTTGATGTTAGATGTAAAACCTCCAAATATATTAATCCCCAACTTCCGTCCTTCTCAAAAAACCTCAAATAGCCTTCAGATTTATGCAAAATAATCATTTCTTTGAATTGATCCAGATCATATTTGCCATTATTTTTTATTAGCAACAAAACAATAGGGAAAGAAGGATATTCATAACCAGTATTCGATGAAAGCATGGTTATTCTTAAGGTAGAATTCCTCAGCTGAAAATCCAAAATAATAAGCGCCATTTTATTATTTTTAAAAGAACCGACACACTGATTTCTGCACAAATCAAACGCATCTTTTGCTTCATAGTATTCATTCGTGTTTGCATACCAAGCAATTTCCTCAGCTCGATTAAATTCACTTGGGTTAATGCATCTAATAGCCGTTTTCCTCTTCTGTTCGAAAGGTCTATCTAACATTTGCTTACGTTGTGATCCATACATTGGCGTGGTTTGCGCGCCAAGAGCGAAGCGACTGCGCAAACCGTGACAATAGGCGAATCAACTTGATGCAACCGTCAGGTTCTTGAATTTTCTAATGTCACTTGCAAGAAAGATGCAAGTAATGATCCAAGGTATCAACGATGCCAATGAAACGATCATTCCAACTATTCCGACAGTAGCAGGAATCAACATCAAGAATCCTGAAATCAATCCTGTGACTGTGGTTCGCTTGGAGAAGATGTCGATATCTTTAAATGAGTTGAACAGTAGAATGAGCGACAATCCATTCAAGACATAATAAATGAAGTAAGCTGTGCCTTTGTAAACGCTAAGCAACAACTCGCCAGCTGCAATGAACGAAATTTGCTGGGTCTCTGTAGTTGCCTCAAAATATCTATTGGCAATGTTAAACATCTCAATCGTCCTATTGGATGAGAAGTATATGGTTATACTGATAAATGAAAGGATTAATGCAAAAATTGTTTGGTTCGTAATTTTATCTTTAAGAATAATTAATAGAGAAATATAGAAAAAAACCATGAGAATATTACTAAATATATAAACAACATCAAACCCGATAAAACCGACTATTGGAGAGTCCCTAAAAAGAGTAAACCAGCCGACGATTGTACCAGGATGGGGGAAAAGAGCGAACAGAACCATCTGAATCGGTATTAGGGCAATCAGAAAATAGATGATAAAAGTGAGGAAATTGCAGTAATTAATGATGGTTGGCTTATCTTTCATTCTTTACTCCTTGTTGCTCAGATCATGGCTTATGACTGAGCCTCATCTAAATATGGAATTATCACTGAAACACAGAAAATTGTAAACAGTGTCTTTTATGTTTCTTCAAATTGTACCAAGATATCACGTTCCGACAGCGATTTTTTGTCCATGCCCAATACTAGCACCGTACGGAAAATTGCGCCACAAAATCAGGGATGTTCCCCGTAAAGCAAAAACCGACCGATGACCAAGAGGGAGGGTCATCGGCCAGATCGACGAGTCGTTTTTTTTTGCTGTGCGTTACTTCAGGGCTTTTGCATCGCGGATCAGAGGCTCTATCCAGGTACGGTCCACTGCATCCATAACCTTGGTGCCGATATCCGCTGGAACAGCCTCACCCGGGTGACTATTCATGAACTCCGACCTGGCTACGTTTCGCATCAGCATTTTCAAGATAGGGGAGTACTTGGAATAGTCTATCCGGCCGCCGGCGGGATACAAAATATGTCCGGGCAGGCGAGCGGGCACGCTGGCCGCAAGGTATCGCTCCAGCGCGACGCGCTCGTCCGCAGGGGTTCCTGACGTGGTGTAAAAAAAGACTTTCTTCTTGGCGAGTATGGGCCACCAGCGCTTCAGTTTCCCGGAGGCGGTAAGCTTGCCCATATGCACGCTGCTTCCTATAACCAGGTAATCCGCGGATTCAAGCTCCCGCACGCTCACCTTGCCTGCTTTACGAACGGGCAACCCCAGGCTTTCCCCTATCCACGCGGCGTATTGCTCGGTGGATCCATACTTTCCATTGTAAACGACGAGACCCTTCATGTTCTTTCCTTTCAGGCTCTGTCCCATTCCCTGTGGGGCGACGGGAGTCAGACCAAATCAACGATGGTAGGAATATAAGCATTGATGGCCGCACAGACAAGGAAAACAATCATCTGCGCCCCACCCAGAGCAGGTGCTCGCCGCAGGCCCTGCAGTTGGGGTCGTCGGCGAAGCGCATGCCCAGGTCGACGCAGGCGTCGAAGGGTGTTTTTTCCAGTAGCTTCAAGCTGTTCTCGAATAGACCAGGATGCTCTCGGCAATCAAAATCCTGAGGTACCGCTTGGAATTATCTATGCTGCCTGCTCGCTATCGCCAGTTCCGGATACGGTCGAAAGTCCACGGGTCCGATCCCGGGCGTCTTGAGGTATTTCTCGAAAAACGATGATACAAGCATATCGTTTATCAAGCCGGCACGCCTGCCGTTTATGGGTCCCAGCATCGAAAAATTCTTCAGGATGCCGATATACGTCATATCGGAAAAATTGTGATGGCCGGAACCTGCCAGGGTCGCCGAATAGCATTCGGATTCCGACTCGAGATAATACGCATCGTTGATTCCGGATTGATTGCAGAGGACGGCGCCAATTTTGAGATCCGTGCTATACACGAACATGAACGGAATTCGCAGGGCTATGGACTTAGGATCTTCATAGATTAAACACGGACCGTCCAGATTTATTCCGGCCTTCACTTTCGAGGGAATCCTGAGCGCTACCTCCGCGGCGACCGACCCGCCGAATGAATGGCCATAAACGCCTATATTGGAAAGATCGAACTTTTCGAATAATATTCCTGGGGTCCTATCGATTCCTTCGATTGAATCCACTACAAAAACGGTATCGTCCACCCATGTATCAAAATCGCCCTGCAAATCCGCATACATCGGTCCATGGCTCAGCTCAAAAAGAACGGCTTGCTTTTCCGCAGCCAAAGGCTCCCGCCTTATTTTTTCCAGATGGTATTTATAGGTCAATCCCGTCTTGTTGATATCTTTCTGCAACTCTTTCATGTTTGCCCAATAGGAGTTCTCGGATCTTTCGAGCGCAGTGCCATCCGCGAATTCCGTAAGTATCGTAGTATGGGGATGACTGATGCTGAAGACGATGAAGCCCTTCCTCGCAAGCATCTCCATTTGCGAATAATTCTGTCCGCCATACGATCCATAGCCGTGATTGAATAGTATGACCGGATATTTTTTTTGCCCGCTCGATACCGGCGCGTCGATGTACGAATTCGAGTATTGACCTTTCCCTATGATAAACGACGGGATGCCCATGTATTTTTGCATCGCCCGGCCAAGATCCGGGCTGATGTAATAATCTTGCCTGCATGATTCTGTACTGTCCGCGGGATACCACGCCTGGATGGATATCCTTCGCTTCGAAGGATTTGCCGGATTGTAGTTCTCATCACGGCCAACGTCGATTAAATCGAATTTGGCCGTACCGACCGGCAGCTCCCCTTCCGGCGGCGGCAGCCGTACCGATGCGCAATTCGCCAGCAAAAGCGCGGCCGCCACGATTATCGCGTTTTTCTTTTTATTCAAGGTAACTCCCTGCAACGTGCGACCGGGCTATTGGCGATGTTGCGATCGCCGCCATTATCGAGCCCTTCATCCGGAGAGTCAAGCATGAGTTGAAGGCCGTGCCGGCGGCGGGGCAACTCGCCTGAAACTAACGACACCGTAACTAAAACGTAACATGCAAGAGCGATGATACAAGCATGAAACCAGCAGACCTGAATATGTTAAGCCAGTTCATGGCGCAGCCGAGACTTCCCGAAACACAGGGAAACGGTTTTTGCATCCTTCTGGACATAATCGATTCCACCACGATGAAATCTCTGCACACCGACTGGAAGCGGCGCTTCATTTATTTTTACGAGGCGTTCAACAGCCTGATCGACGGCATTATCGCCAAGCTCGATTTGGAGCACCCGGCCGTAAGGAAATTCCTCGGCGATGCAGCTTTCGCCTACCTGCCCGTTTCCTTGAACGACAACCGCCCTAAAGTCATCCCGCCTCTGCGCTCCACCAAGCTCATACTCTCCCAGGTGGAGCGCTTCGAACGCTACATGCGCGAGAACCACCCGGTACTGGGCATCCGCTTCCGCGTCGTGCTCAGTTTCGTTACGCATATCCATCTCGTCGAGTTTCCCTCGGGGTCCGGTCTCGTGCTGGATGCGCTTGGACAGGGAATCGATTTTACCTTTCGCCTGGAAAAAATGGCCACCGAGGAATCTCTCTGCGTAAACGCGCTCTTCAGGGCGGGCATGGAGAGCCCCGAGCTGTTCGGACGCTGGAGAGCTTCCAGGCGCATGGCCATGGTCAGGGGCTGGGCGGCGCCTCAGCCCTTCTACTCCCTTCGCTGGCCGGATTTCGCGGAAACGGCCGGCACGGCGGAACGCTCGCTGGCATAGGGTTTTCCTAGTCCTTGGCAGAAAGCGAGGCAAGCTTGGCTTGCAGCCGTGATTCCTTAGCCTTCAATTTTTTCTCCGTCTTGGCCTTATCGATAGCAACGGTCAAGTCCTGGATCGCTTTTTTTCTGGCTTCGAGCGATTCGATCATTTTATCCTTGACTATCGCCGCTTCCTTCACCGCCAGCTCGGCCAATTCCAAGGCCGCCAGCGCCGGCTTGAGGGCGACACCGGTTTCGGCGTTTTTTTCCAGCCATTTCCCGGCCGTTTCCAGTATTCCGCTGTTTTTCTTGCTCATGGTATAGTACTCCTCGCGGTCCGATGATAACGGAGGGTAAATATTTTTTTGCAAGATTCCTGTTAGTTTAAGGTTAAATCGGAGCCAATCGGAAGCATGGCCCCATGCCCGCGATTTCTGGAACCCTTGACGACATTTAACGATATCCTAACAGGATCCGCACCTCGGGTAAATCAATTACTGTTATAAAGAAGTAATGTGCATGAAAATTGGGATATTGACCGCCGGAGGCGATTGCCCGGGTTTGAACGCCGCGATACGGGGCGTGGGAAAAGCCGCGATAATCAAATACGGCATGAAAGTGTTCGGCTTTCGCTCCGGTTTTTCCGGTCTCATCCAGGATGACTGCGTGGAACTAACCGAGTCCGACCTGTCCGGAATCCTTACCTTGGGCGGCACGATCCTGGGAACGTCAAGGGAAAAGCCCTTCAAGGACGAACGCGTCTACGACCTGGTAAAATCCAAACCCGAAATCATCGCGGAAACATACGCGCGCCGCAACCTCGATTGCCTCGTATGCATAGGAGGGAACGGCACGCAAAAGACTGCCAACCGCCTCTCCAAGCTAGGCTTGAACATAATCGGGATGCCAAAAACCATAGACAACGATGTATGGGGAACCGATATCTCCTTCGGGTTCGACTCGGCGATCAACAATATCTGCGATGCCTTGGACAAAATACACACTACCGCCAATTCGCACAGGCGCATCATGGTCGTCGAGACCATGGGGCACCACGCCGGCTGGCTTGCGCTGCATTCCGGAATCGCGGGAGGCGGCGACGTCATACTGATACCCGAGATACCCTATTCTATTTCGGCCGTTTGTTCCACGCTTGCCGAGAGGGCACGGTCGGGAAAGCCCTACTCGATCGTCGTCGTGGCGGAAGGCATCGACTATCCCCGGGAATCCGGCACCGCCGCCGGCTATATCTCCCGCTCGATCTCGAAGTTCGCGGATCTGGAAACCAGGGAAACCATATTGGGATACATCCAGCGCGGCGGTTCGCCTTCGCCCGCGGACAGGATAATCGCAACGAGGCTCGGAGCATATGCGGCGGACCTTGCCAGCCGGGGAGTATTCGGCACGATGGCCGCTATCGTCAATAACGAGCTTACCCAGATTCCGCTGTCCGAAGTCTCGGGCAAGGTAAAAAGCGTTCCGCTCAACCTTCCCCTCCTCGCGCACGCCCGCTCGATCGGGACAAGTTTCGGCGATTGCATGCCCGGGAACGGAATTTAAGATTCGCGACTTCATACCCAAGGAGGTCAGTTGGCTTTCGTTCAACGCTCGGGTGCTCCAGGAAGCCTCCGATACCTCCGTGCCGCTGATCCAGCGCATCCACTTCCTGGGAATATATTCCTCTAATATGGATGAATTCTTCGAGACGCGGGTCGCTACGCTGAAACGCCTTTCCGCACTCGGGAAAAGGGGTACCAGGCTCTACGGGGCGGACCCCGCGCTGGTCCTTGCCGAGACTCAGCGGACGGTCATGGAGCATCAAAAACAGTACGAGGCCATCTATAGATCCATCATCTCCGATCTTGAAAAGCGAAACGCGTTTTTTGTCGATGAAACCATGCTCGGCGAAGAGCAGATACTGTTCGTGGAAAGTCTTCTCAAGGAAAAAGTTCGCCCGCACATCTTCCCCGTAATCCTCAACCGGGGCGTAAAAATGCCCGACCTCGAAGATCGCGGCGTATTTCTGATGATAGAGCTGGTCTCCGCCAATCCGAAAAAAAACGTACTATACTCGATCATAGAGATTCCAAGCGACGAGATGGAGCGATTCGTGCTGCTGCCCTGCAAACCGGGGACATCCAGCATCATCATGCTCGACGACGTCATCCGCTTCGGGCTTCCCGAGATATTTTCTTCAGGCGGATTCTCGGGCTTCAGGGCTTTCGACTTCAAGATTACCCGTGACGCCGAACTGGACCTCGGCGACGATCTGTCCGAGAGCCTCCCGGAAAAAATCAACAAATCGGTTCGCAAGCGCAAGACAGGCAGACCCGTTCGGCTGAGCTACGACGAGCTCATGCCCAAGGAGATGCTGGCGTTTCTTTTAAAAAAACTCAAATTCCGCACCGAGGACACGGTTATTCCGGGAGCCCGCTACCATAACTTCAGGGACTTCAAGAATTTCCCCGACGTGCTGGACGAAAAAATCCTCGTTTATCCGGCCCAGATCCAGCACCCCGCACTTGCGGGAAAACGTTCCATCTTCGACGTTATCCGCAAACAGGACGTGATGCTCCATTATCCATACCACTCGTTCAACCACATGATCGACCTGCTTCGCGAGGCGTCGCTCGACCCAAAAGTGCGTTCCGTCAAGATAACGCTGTACAGGGTGGCAAAAAATTCAGGCATAGTCAACGCACTCATAAACGCCGTGCGCAACGGAAAAACCGTTACGGTCCTCCTTGAGCTGCAAGCGCGCTTCGACGAGATTAACAACATCGACTCGGCAAAGCGCCTGCGGGAGGAGGGTGCGAGCGTCATCTTCGGCATACCCGGCCTCAAGGTGCATAGCAAACTCATCCTCGTCGAAGGACGCGGACGCGCCGGGCAAACGGAGCGATACTGCGCCATAGCGACGGGAAACTTCAACGAGGACACCGCATGGCTCTATACCGACGACTGCCTGCTTACAAGTAATAAAATTATCACAGAAGACGCGCACAAGTTATTCCAGCTTTTCGAGAACGTCTACCAGCGCTACGATTTCAAGAGCCTCAAGGTCTCTCCGTACTCCCTGCGCTCCACGCTCGAGCATCGCATACTCAAGGAGACGGAAAACGCCAAGGCGGGGACGCAGGCTTATATAGACGTCAAAGTCAACAACCTCTCCGACCAGGCTATCGCAAAACTCCTCTACAAAGCCTCCGCCGCCGGGGTAAAGATACGGCTGATCGTACGAAGCATGTTCTCTTTGGTTCCGGGAATCGCCGGGCTTTCGGAAAACATCGAGGCGCGCTCGATAGTCGACAAATATCTGGAGCATTCGCGAGTTTTCTTTTTCTGCAACGGAGGGGAGGAAAAGTGCTTTATCTCCTCGGCGGACCTGCTTCCGAGGAACCTCGACAAGAGAATAGAAATCGCGTGCCCGATAGTAGCCGTAGACTTGAGGCTCGAGCTTCGGGACATGTTCGAACTGGCATGGGAAGACAACGTCAAATCGCGCATCGTCGATGCAACGCAGAAAAACGAGTATAATCAAGCAGGAACGCGGAAGATCCGCTGCCAGGAAAAGATTTACGAATATTTGAAGGCTAAGAGCCGGAGTTGACCGAAACGGACGGGGTCCTTGGGATCCTGTCCTTGAGCGCGCAAAGGTCGGTCTCCGCGAGAACGCAGCGCGTTATCCCCGATGGCTCGAATTCCTCCACCCGAAGCGATCCCGCCTGGCGAGCCTTCGAAATATCTCCAGAATTGGTCCAGCGCACCATGCGCAGTTTGCCGTCGCTTATTTCCATCATGGAAAGCCCTTTGCCCTGCAAAGCCGGGCCGGACGTGAACAGACACGGGGAAAGAGGCCGTTTTTCGTTTGTCTCGAGGGTAACGCACGGGGCTGCTCTCGCGCAAGCCACTGAAGGAATCGAAAAATTTTGAAAACCTCATAAAGCGCCTTCCCCGATTACCGGCAAGTCATATTTTCACGCTCGCAAGCGAGCTGCGCAGGGCTTCGAGGGATTTTTTCCTCATTCCCGATATCACGTCGAACAGATAAATATAAAATCCCAGTTTAGGAGACAGTACAGGTTCGGTCAGGATCGACCGTATCTTATCCTTGGCCGATTCTTCCCTGCCGATAAGGGCGAATATCCTCGTTTTGTAATCAATGCGCAGGACGGATCCGCTAACGTCGTCCGGCGTTATCAACGATAGTTCGGGCTTGGGGCGGGAGAACATGAGAGCCTCGTGATAGATCTCGAGGTTGAGCAGCGCTACCTTGGTCAACTCCAGCACCGCCTCCTCGAAAGTCAGGGCGAGCCACGGCGCGTCGGTCCGCACCCGGCTGAGCACTCCCTGGTAGACCATGTCAA
This sequence comes from Spirochaetota bacterium, assembly GCA_031402655.1. Classification (GTDB taxonomy): domain Bacteria; phylum Spirochaetota; class Spirochaetia; order Treponematales; family UBA12059; genus JANNSO01. Next base: position 13,364 of record JANNSO010000101.1, read on the forward strand.
TCTTGGGGGTAAAGCCTTCAAGGTCATGCCTTTCCTTCATCCAAGTCTGCAGAAGGTTTATATAACCCGACCTCCCGAAATACTTGACCGCCGCTTCCACCGGGCCTTCCGCGGGCTTGCCGTCATAGCTGGCAATGAGGATTCCCGCGAGGCGGGCGGCGCACGCCGCGGAATCGTATGTGTTTTGCGCTTGCAGGCTCGCGGCGCAGGCGGCGCAGGCGAGCATGAAGCATAGAATCGGCATCTTCATGCCCGCCATGATAACCGGGCATGAATAATTATTTATTAAGCTTGAATAAAATTCAGGTTAAAAATCGGCGACGGCTACTCTTTTCCGCTGCCCTGCGCGTACCATCGCAAAACGCCGACTTTGTTCTTCTTCGCGTTATAGATCATTCCGCCGTTCCAATATTCGAGCGCCGCGATGAGGCTGTTTCCGCCGTCCTCGTCCTTGCTCGAAGCGCTTCGGTAACTTGCCAAGGCGAGAAAATCGTCGAAACGTCCTTCGTTCAGGGCCATCTGCCTTTCGAGATAGAACGCATTCCATGTATCAAGGTCCTTGAACCCCTCCCCCTCGTCCTCCACTATTACCCGGACGCGTTTCCTCGTGTCGCACCACACGAAAAGTTTCTTGTCGCGATCCCGCCCATTGCCGTGCTTGATGCCGTTCTTTATCAATTCGGAAACCTGCTGCGAAAGAAGATTCCCCTCGCGGAAGGCCGCGGGGCAATCGGAAAGGACGAGCCTGGTAAACTCGCGAACCTTGGAGTAATCGCTTTCAAACTCGTAGAGCTTCATCCCCTGGGCGTCGAACAGTTCGTTGCGTTCGTCGACTATCAGCTTCCTTATGATCACCGGGTTTTTCATGCGTTCGCCTTTATCGGGAAGAATCCCGGTTCCCGCGATTGCATCAGCGCGCTTTTCCCGTCGGGATAGGTCTTGAGTATCTGCAGGATATTCGTCATCTTGAGAACCTTGAGGGCGGAGCCGGCCAACCCGGCTACCCGAAGCTCCCCGCCTCGCTTCCTGGCCTGCTGCAATAATTGAATGATGGTTCCTACACCCGACGAATCGAGGTATTCCAAGGCGCTCAAATCGAGTACCAGTATCGACGGTCCCTCCATCGTCGCATCCATCGCGGCTTTGCAGAACGCCGGCGCGGAATACAGGTCCAACTCTCCCACTACCTTGACGGAGACCGCGTTCGCCGTATCGTGACGCTCTACGATAATTTCCATGGATTCCCCCTGCGCGGGAGTGTATCCTCGCGGCGTTAGATTCTCGTTAAAGCGCCAAGAAGCCCGATGGATTAACCGAGATTTAACATTCCGCGGTTATTGTAGCGCAGAGGCGGATGCAAACACATGGAAACAGAAGAGTCACTGCGCGGCCGCGTATTCCTGGCCGCGCCGGGAAAAACCTACGGAGCCTCGCTGCTCCGGGTCGCGTCCAGTTTCTGGCACACGAGCGGCAAGACGACGGTCTCCGACCTCGCCGCCGAATTCCACAGGAAACCCGAACTCATGTCGGTGGGCGTGGTGGACGAACAAGGCGCAGCCGTCGGAATAATTTCGCGCATGGGGCTGTTCGGCATGCTTGGAAAGCCATTTGGCAGGGAAGTCCTGTCCAAGCGGCCGATATCGGAAATAGTCGAGGATGCCGAAACATTCGACCGGCATGACAACCTGTTCCGGGTGGCGCAAAGCATCCGCGACAAGATAGACCTTTCCGTTGTCTCCTACTATTTGGTCGTGGGAAACGCGGGGGAATTCGCGGGGATATTTTCTTCCAAGGACCTGCTGTTCTACCTGTCCATCTTATCGCAGGAGGACATGTCGATGGCGGCCGCGCTCCAGGAACGGCTCGTTCACGGAGAAGACCGCCATGCGGGGGAAGGCTGGAGGTATGAAGCGTTCTCGCAATCCGCAAAGGGATTGGGCGGTGACTTCCACCACATGACGGACCTGGGAAACGGTAAAGTTTTCATAGCGGCCGGCGACGTGAGCGGAAAAGGCGCGGCGGCCTCGATTCTTACCGCGCTGCTTTGGGGCGTCCTGCGGTTCTACGATTTTTCCAAGGGACTGCGCAGCCTGCTCCTGCAGTTGAACGAAGCCCTCATCGGCACGTTCCGGCTGGAAAAATACCTGACGGGGTTCTTCATGATCGTGGACGTTACCGACGGAGTCGCGGAAATCGCCGACATGGGGCACGGCCTCAACTGGATTTACCGTAACGGCCGCATGGGGCCGCTCAAGCTGCCTGTCATCAACCTGCCCCTTGGCATCGAGACGAACCTCGACCCTAAAATCGTAAAGGTGCGGCTTTTGCCCGGAGACCGCGTCATGGTAAATACGGACGGCCTGACCGAGCAGGAAGATAAAAACGAAACCGAGCTGGGAACCGGGAGGATGCTCGAGACGGCCCGCCAGGCGATAGATGCGAAAGAGGACCTGATAGGCGCCATGCAGGGCATGCTGGCCGCCCATCAAGGCTCGATGCCCCAGCTGGACGACGCTACCTGCATGGTATTCTCGCTGGGGGCGGAATGTGTCACTCCGAGTCGGAATCGGGAGACTTGAGCCGATAGCCCACGCCGGGCTCGGTGAGGAGCAGTTCCGGCTTGGAAGGATTGCCCTCGATCTTTTTCCGCAGCGCCCCGATATAGACGCGAAGGTTTCCTTCCTCGGCCGCCCAGGAAGCGCCCCAGACTTCCTTAAGCAAACGGTCGCGGGTCACGATCTTGCCGGCATGCCTGGCGAGCATGGAGAAAATCGCGTATTCCGTCGGGGTCATGTGCTCGACGGCATTTCCGACGCGAAGATCCCTGCTTCCCGACTCGAAAACGACGTCACCCGAGCGGTACGTAAGCTCCTGGTCGGCGGACCTTCTTCGATGCACCGCGAGAATCCGGGCCATGAGCACGTTCAGGTAGAAGGGCTTGGTCACGTAGTCGTCGGCTCCGCTTTCCAGCAGGCGCACGATATCCTCCTCCGCGTCGCGGACCGATATGACGATTACAGGAACCGTGCTCCACGTCCTGAGCCGCCTCAATGCCTCCTCGCCGGAAATATCGGGTAAATTGAGGTCCAGGAGAAGAATATCCGGCTTGAAGACGCGCGTCGCGTCCAAGCCGTCGTTCGCGTCGGTCGCCGAGCACGTTTCCCACCCTTTGCTCGCGAAGGCGATCTCGAGCATGCGGAGTATCTGCGCCTCGTCGTCGATTATCAGAATCCTCATTTGTTTCGTCCCGTTCCCGCGTCCGGTTCCGGCAGCGCGCAATCGGGATAGACTACGCGAACCGTAAACTCCCCGACCCCGGGAATCGCGGAAATTGCGCCGCCGTGGGCCTCCGTTATTCCCTTGCATATGGCCAAGCCCAGCCCCAAGCCCCCTGGCTGCGGCTGCTCGCATCGCCTGAATTTCTCGAACAGGTGCTGCAGGCGATCTTGCGCGACGCCCGGCCCGCAATCGCGGACTTCCATCGCGAGCGAGGTTCCCTCGACCGTAAGCGATAGCCTTATGGGAGCGCCCGGGATTGAGTATTTTCCGGCGTTGCGAAGGAGATTGGAGACAAGCCTTATCGTAAGGGGAACGTCTACGTTTACCATCCTTGAGGGATGCGAGTCCCCGGTCGTTACGGTCCGGCCTTTCAGCGATACCTCCGCCTCGATGAGCGCGCTCTCCTGTATTTCGGAAAGCTCGACTTTTTCTTTCTTGAGCCTGAGCATTCCCGACTCTATCCTGCCCACGGAAATCAAATCCTCCACCACGCGGTTAAGCGTCGCGGCGGAGGAAAGCGCTACCTCGACGAGGCCGGTCCTCGAAGCGGCGTTTCCGGCGATGGCGGGATCGCTCAATGCGCTCAGGGAGCCGGTTACCGCCGTCAGCGGCGTTCGCATCTCGTGGGAGACGGAATCAAGAAGGACTTTCGCGAGCCGCTGGGATTCCAGCTCCAGGCGAGAAACCCGCGAAATGGCGTCGGACCGCTCCCGAAGCACGATCAAGGATAAAATGTTTCCCAGCGACGCGACGAGCGCGTCGTCGGATACGGTCCAGACCCAAGACTCGGGCAGCTCGATGCCTATCGCTACCACGGGCTCGGATCCCGTGCTGCTCGGTATTATGCGCAGGCGCATTTTGGGGCTTACATCTATTTCCCTGATGCAGCCCGAGAGCGAAAGCTTGGCTTCCTCCTCGAACGATCGCGCGAACGCCGCCTGGGCGGGATCGGGAACATAGGGGCAATCGGTCGCGTAGATCGCCGCGCCGAGGCCGAAATGCTTTTCGATCAGGCGCTTCGCGATACCTACGGTGCTTTCTACCGAACTGCACGACGCCATGTTTTCGGCGGCGCCCAGCAGGAAGGCGGTAGAACCCTGCCGTTTTACGATCATGGCTTCGCGGCTTTTCAGCCTCGTCACGAGACTTCCCGTCACGATGGCGGCAAAGAAATAGGTCGCGAAAAGCAGCCAATCCTCCAAGGAATCGATCGAGAGCGTATAGAGCGGCGGGATAAAGAAATAATTAAGAGCGAGAGCCGAGAACAGGGCGAAGGCGGCTATGAGCCGCGCCGGCGCGAAAAAAGAAAGCCCTATCACCGGGATCAGGAATATCATGGCTATGCCGCGGTAGGTAACGAACGGAACCAACAGGTGGCCGAGCAATACCAAGCCCAGGAAAATTCCGGTAACGGCGAGAAACTCTAGACCGGCTCTCCTCGAGGCGCTTCTCCGGGGTTTCGGGGAAGAAGCTATTCCGGATTCCGCCAAATCCTGTATGACCGTTACCGGTATGGTGCCCGACTCCCGCACGATACGGTCGGACACGCCTGCCCCAAAGGGAAAGAGGAAACGGGACGACAGCCCGGACTTGCCGACGATTATCATCGTCGCCCCGCATTCCCGGGCTACCGCGACGATTGTACCCGCGACGTCGTCGTCATGCGCGGTCTCTACGCGCGCGCCGAGGGTTCGGGCAAGCGACAGGTTTCGGTCCAGACGCTCCCTCGCGTCGCGGCTCAAGGCTTTATCGGTCTCTACCGATAGAGCCACGCATTCGGCTCCGGTCGCCAAGGCAAAGCGGGTTGCCCAGCGAACTACGTTCGAGGAACTGGGAGCGCTTCCCACGGCGACCAGGAATTTGTCTTTCAGGAGGGATTCCTGCTCGGTCACGTAGCTGTCACCCCTTTTTTTCCTTCGGCTACGGAGGTCTTCAGCCGCGAATACCGAATACCCGCGAGAATCGCCGCCAGCGCTAAAAGGCCGGCAAGCGCCGCCCGACCCCACCCTATCGGCCGTTCCGTGCCGCTGCCGGGGGATAGAGCGACTACGGCGCCTGCGTGTATATCGAGGTCACCCCCGTGCTCCAGGCAAGCGCGATGGAAAGTGCCGACTATCTCGACAACGGTTCCCTTTGCCTTCCACGAGCCGAGCGTCATCCCCTCGGGAACGAGGTTCCCGGCAATCCAGACCCCGATGGCCGCGGTTCCGTCCGACAGGTTTACCCAGCTGTATTCCCCCCGGGGGAAGACGTCGCCGATCGCCTCGCCTCTGAAGCGGATTACAGTTCCGTCCAGCGCCTTGGCGTTTTCTATCAAGGCATTCGCGCCGATGGGGACATCCACCGGCTTCGACTCGAGCGAAAATCCCGCGACGCATAGGATAATCGAGAAAAGCAACAATAAAAGCAAACGCTCCGCGTGCCTCATTTGATACCCCTGAATAGCGCCTTGATAAAGCCGGCCAGCGTCAATACCGCCATGAATTCGAGCCGTCCCGCCCACATAACGATAATATACACTATTTTCAGCGCATCGGGCATCGTCGGCGACGTTACCCCGATGCTGAATCCTACGTTTCCCGATACCGAGGCTGCCTCGAACGCCGCGTCCAGCGCAGGGTAGCCGGCGGCGACTCCGGCAAGAGAGGCGAGCGCGAACGACGCGCAGTACAGTATTACGATGAGCGAGGCGGACCTCAGCTGGCCGTCGTCGAGCAGCTTCCTGCCGTGGTACAGGTAGGATTGCTCGATCACGGCCGAATTCGACGCCAGAAGCCGCCTCGTTTCCCTGGTGATGCCCTTCCAGATCAAACCCATGCGCAAGCCTTTGAAGCCGCCCGCCGTCGAGCAGGCGGAACCTCCTATGAGCATCACGGCGATCATGACGACCAGCGCCGCGTCGCCCCACTCGAGGACGAACTGGCGCGCGTAAACATTCATTAACCCCGTGGTCGTATGCCCCGAGGCGATGAGGTAGAAGCCCTTGCGGACGAGGGAAACGGCCTCGGGGTAGACAGCGCCCCTGAATAAAAAGAAACACCCGGCAACCGTCGATATCGACAGGGTGATCAGGAACGAGCTAAGCTCGAGGTTCCTGCGAAGCTCTTTCCTGTTGCCGGTCCAGACGGCATAGTGAAGCGCGAAGTTGAATGATCCAATCAGGAAGAATACCATGGTCAGCGCCTCGTAGACCGCGCTGTGGTAGTAGAGGATGTTTTGCGACATCGGGGCGAATCCGCCGGTGCTCCAGGACGACATGAACATCCACGAGGCGTGCAGGAAGGCTCTGTCCGCCTTTAACCCCATGGATAAGCCCGCGCAGAAAAGCACGAAGGTCCCGAGCGCCAGATAGACGAGGCTTATGCGCCAGATCGCCTTGGAGGTATGCATGACGCTCGGCAGAAGGCGCTCGTCCTTGCCTTCCCCGACGTAGAGTTGATAACCCCCCGCGGGCTTGCTTACCAGGAACGCCAAAGCCAGCACGATGACGCCTTGCCCGCCCACGAAGGTAACGAGGTGGCGCCAGGTATTGAGGCCGAGCGACGCGTGGTCGAGGTCCAGGTTCAACGACAGTCCCGTGGTGGTAAATCCGCTCATCGTATCGAACATGGCGTCCAGGAACGACGCGTAGGTACCCGACAGCCAGTACGGGATCGCCGCGAGGGCCATCGCCATCAGCCAGGACAGGGCAGCGGCGGCCATGCCGTGCACCCACAGCGGCTTGCGGTCTTTGGCCTTGAGCGACGCGAGCGAAAGGCCCAGAGCCAGCCCAGCCCCCGCGCCTATCGCGAAATCGAGGGCTGCGGACCACTCGCCCCAGGCGAGCGAGACGAGCAGGGGAATAAAGTTGAGGAATCCTATCGCTATCAAAACGTTCCCGCAGAACGACAGCACGATCCTGATATCCTTGAAGGTCGGCTTGAAAGTCATGTCACGGTACCAGCGTTATCGCGCAGCAAAGAACGATGCCGACGGCGATTATCGCCACGGCTAAAATAAGTTCCGCCGCGATGCCCAGGATCGAGGACTCGACCTTGGCGTATCGGAATCCAAGGCGCGCCTTCATGGCGATCGTCCCAGGAAAAACAACCTAAGCCCGTCAAGGGACTTTGGCCTGGCCAGCGCGAGCACCCGATCGCTCTGGTCGATCACGGTAGAGCCGCGGGGAAACTCCACCTTCCCGTCGCGTATCACCGCTATCAGCAGGCAATCGCCGGGAAGGGAAAGTTCGGAAACCTTCTTTCCGCGGACCGGAGAGTCTTCGGCCACCTCGAATTCGGCGAGCGAAACGTCCCCGGACTCGAAGATGGAAAAAAGCCTCATCCCGTTCGCGGGCATGAGGTCCATGATGGTGCGCGCGGCCATCGTCGTCGCGTCTATGGTGGCGTCCACTCCCTGCAGCCGATACAATTCGGCGTTGCGCGGGTCGATGATCCTCCCGATGGTCCGCGGACACTCGTAATGTCGCTTCGCTATCAGGCAAATGGCCAGGTTGTCCTCGTCCCTGCCGGTAGCGGCGACGATATAATCCGCGTCATGCGCGTGGCAATCGCCGAGCGCGTCTATCTCGGTCCCGTCGCCCACTACGGCTACCAGCTCGAGCTCGTCCGCTATCTTCCTGCATGCCTGCTTATCCTTGTCCATGAGCGCGACGCGGTAACCGCTCGACGACAGCAGCTTCGCCAGGTGGTAGCCGACCTTGCCCGCCCCGACTATCAATACCGTTTTCATATTCCCCCGCTACCTTTCCTGGCAAGCACCAGGGTATCGCCCTCAGTCACCCGCAGGGACCTGTCCAGCGCCTTCATGCAGCCGGAGCGCACGATCCCGACGCATTTCCTTCCTTTGGGCATGCCGATGCCGTCGACGGGCTTTCCGAGCCACTCTTCGCGCGGCAATACGCAGACCATCGACGGATCGATGGTGGCGTTCAAGGCGGAAAACTGGCTGGTACGAAGCTTATCCAATATCTGGTTGATTCCCGTCGAGGTAGGGCAGATCGTCTCGTAGCCGAGCCCGGAATAAAAGCGCTCCCGCTCCGGATCCACGAACCGAGCGACCTTGGAGGGCACTTTATAGAATGCGTCCACCAGCAGAAGCAAGGCCGCGTTGAGATTGTCGTCCGAGGTGGCCGCGACGAATAGATCCGCCTTACGTATCCCGGCAAGCTCGAGCGTATCCCGGTCCATTGGGCTTCCCTCTACGACCAAGCCGTCGAATCCCGAGCCGAGCTCGCTGGTCTCAACGGGGAAATCTATTATTGCCACGTCGTAACGTTCCGCTACGAGGGTCTTAGCCAACCCGGCGCCCAGTTTTCCGCTTCCTGCGATTAAAACGTACATAGAAGCACTCTCCTTGCCGAAAAGGGCAATGCTCTCGCCTATCCGGTACCATGAATTTACCGATGCGACGAGGCATGCTCCATAGAGGCACCGTTAAAATAATGGAGTGTGGCGTTAAAAATGCGTTAAAGCCGGATTAGCGAAGCGCGCCGAGTAGACGAGTCCTTGCCAAGAGGGATACTTCCAGCTACAGGTTCCTATATGGAGGTTTTTAATGCTTTCGGATTCCAGGTCGAACATGGCATGCTCCATCCCGAGCCTATCGCCCTTGCCGCGGCAGCTCGAATTCCAGGACGACCGTCGTTCCTTTTTCCCGTATCATGCGTATCGTCCCGCCGATCTGTTCGGTCAAGGTACGCACGAGCATAAGGCCGAAACCACAGGAGTTCTCGAAGCTTATGCCTTCGGGAATGCCTTTGCCGTTGTCGCGTACCGTAATGGAAGCCTTCGTCCCCGTCAGGGCGGCGCCTACCCATATGCGCCTGCCGGTCTTTTCCGGGAACGCGTATTTCATGATGTTGGTCAAAAGCTCGTTCACGATGATTCCTATCGACTGCAGGGATTTCGCGTCGATCGGAAAATCGTCCAGCTCCTTGGTCATCTCGATGGAATCAGCGCTCGGAAAATTACTCAGTATTTCATCCACCAGCGACGACAGGTACATCCTTACCGAGACTTCTCCATAATCTACGGAGCGATACAGTTTATCGTAGAGCACCATCATGCTCTGGACGCGGCTTTCCGTGTCCCTGAGCGCCTCAATCGACACTGGATCCGCCAGCATTCCGGATTGGAGCCTGAGCAGGCTTATTATGGTGTTCATGCTGTTTTTGGTGCGGTGGTGCACTTCCTTGAGGATCGTATCCTTCTCGTCGAGCAGCGCCTTGATTTTTTTCTCGGCGATCCTCCGCTCGCTTATATCCTCGATCGCCAGCAGGATTATTTTTTTCTTGCCGTGGGCTTGCCGTATCTGCCGCGCGTTGAGGAGCATGGTTCGCGGACCTATCGCGACGAAATCGTGTTCCACCTCGTAATTTTCGAACGAAGTCCGCTGGGGCAGGATTTTCTCCAGCAGCTCTCGAAGTTTCGGGATGTCCCACTGCTTGTTGCCAAGGTCGTATATAAGCTTGCCCACTGTCTCGATGGGCTTTACCTTGAAGAATTCGTAGAACGAACGGCTTACCGTCACCACCCGCAAATCCTCGTCCAATGAGATCAGCGGCTCCCGAACCGTGTTTATGACGCTTTGCGAAAATTCGCCGATATCGTCCGCCTCCGCCTTGAGCGCCGCGAGCTGCAGCCTCGCGACCTCGAGGCCGAGCTCCGTTTCCTTGCGCTCGGTTATGTCGCGTATGTTGCACTGGATGAGTTTCTTGCCCGCCGCCTCGTACACGTTGCTGATGAACTCCACGTCGATGATCCGGCCGTCCACCGTCTCCAGCGGCAGGTTCTCGTAGCGTACGTACCTGTTCTCGGTAAGCTCGAGGAATTTGTCCTTGTTGCCCACGATATCCCCGAGGATGCCCAGGTCCCAAATCGTCTTTCCCATGAAGGAGTCGAAGGAGTAGCCCAAAAGGTCGATGAGGAACGGGTTTACGTTGACTATCATCCCGCTTCCGGCGTCGAGGATGAGTATGCCTTCGGCCGATGTCTCGAAAAGCATGCGGTATTTCGACTCCGAGAATTTGAGCCTGTCGTCCAAGGTCTTGCGCTCGAGTAATTCTTTTTTAAGGTCGCCGTAAGCCTTGAAAAGCTTGAAGGCCATCTTTATGGACGCGTCCAGCACGGTGATGCTCGAGTTTTTTACGACATAGCCATAGGACGTTATCTTCTCGGTCTTGGCCACGATTTCAGGCTCGATATGGCTCGAGAGGAACAGGATGGGAATCTCTCTCTGCCGCAGGATGATCTCCGCCGCCTCGGTTCCGTCCATACCCGGGCCGAGGTCGATATCCATGAGGACGAGGTCGATGCTGGCGTCCTCGGAGAATATCTTTACGGCCTTCTCGGCCGTATCCGCGAGTACGACGGTATAGCCTATCTTTTCCAGGGGTTCCTTCTTGCTGTCGGGTAAAAAGGCGAATTCCGTATCGGCCTCGCGTTTCATGATCTCGACCGCTTTCTCGCCGGTATTGATGGTCATGACTTTATACCCGTATTTTTCCAGGAACATTTTCTGGCCAAGGGCTATGATCGCCTCATCCTCGACGAGAAGTATCGTTTTTCGGGTAGGTTTGTTCATGGATTCCCTCTTTTCAGGGCTCAAATACGGCAAAGGCGAGGTTTACCATTCGGCGGAATCGGTGCATGCGATCGACCGGCGAATGATTCGGACTCGCTTACGTCAACCTTAGTCCTATTCAGCCTGAACTGCAAGGGAGGACACGCCGATAACGGGAGCCTGCGGATGCGGGCTCCCGTCGGATGAAATCCGGAAAATCTTCGAATACCCGGTCGCGACCCGGTTTATTTACCCGATACGGTCACCCCGCCAGCCACGACCCAGGGCAGGCAGGCAGAACCGTAATTGACGCGCTCGCGCGAGACCGCGCTTATGGACATGAACAGCTCGGCAAGGTTTCCCGCAACCATGGTCTCGCTGACGGGGCGCACTATCCTGCCGTCCTCGATAAGGTATGAGTTCTTGGCCACGCCCGAGAAGTCGCCGTTCTCCGACGGGCTGCCTCCGGAAAAACGTGCCAAAAGCAAACCTTTCTTAATGGACTTGACCATGTCCCCGTAGGACTTGTCCCCTGCGTCGACGCTGATGGCTCCCCCTCCGGATACGCAGCGGCTCTTTCCCGTTTTTTTGGCGGCATAGCGGCTGAGCGTATTGCTCTTGAGCACGCCGTTCTCTATAAGCACGCAATTTTCGGCCCGGAAGCCGTCGCCGGTATAGCCGTAACCCGCCTCGATGAGAGGTCCATTGGGCTCCGATCGTATCGTGATCAAGGGTGATATTACCCGGGTGCCAAGCTTGTCCTTCCAGGGAGAGACGCCGGTTATCAAAGGATAGTCGCTGGTGTACACGCCGTCCAGCATGCCCACGAAGTCGCCCAGGCAATCGGGGCTTATGACGAGGTCGCCTATGAAGGAGCCTTCAACCGTACTGGTTACCGTCTGCTCGGCGGACTGCCGCATCAGCTCGTCCACGGTTCCCCAATCCTTGAGGGCCTTGTCCAGGCTCCTGTGCGAAGCGCCGGAATAGTTGAAGCTCGAGGCATTTTCGCCGTCCTTGCTCGTAAACATCGCCTGGAAGCCGTACATGCCCGACAGTTCCTCGAACTCGGCTCCGTTGGAGTTGGCGTAGAAGCTTGCCCCCGCGGAAAAGTCCAGTATGCTCTGCTCGAGTTTAGTTATAGGATATTTACTTTTCGTGTAATCCAGGAACTCGGTGAGGCGGGCGTACATCTTTTCGGAATCCGGCTGCCTGTCGCCGTGGTCGAAGCGCTCCAGCGCCCGCGCGGGGGAAATGTCGTTGGCGTCGTCGCTCTCGCTGGAGCGGGCCATGGATACGGCTTCCTCCGCGGCCGCCTTTATGGAGGCGTCGTCGTACTTGTTCAGCGATACCGTGCCCTTGCGCGTGCCGGACAGGGCGTACAGGCCCAGCGATACGTTGACGGTGGTGCGGTACAGCGAGAGCTTCCCCGCGTCCACGTTCAGCTCGCTCTGCTCAGAGCGCGAGAGGCTCGCCTGGCTCTTGTCCGCGCCGGCTGCCTTGAGGGCTTCCACCGCCTTGCGCACTATCTCCATGCCGTTGAATGCTTCTCCGCTCATGCCCTGCCTCCTACGTTGATGCGGCACTTGATCGCCGGTCCGCCCATGCCCACGGGTATGGACTGCTTCTTGCCGCACATGCCCGCCGCCGTCCAGCTCATGTCGCCGGACACCATGGTTATCGTCTTGAGCATGTCGAAGGCCACGCCGGAGATGGTGCAATCCTTGACGGCGGATCCCAGCTTGCCGTTCTTGATCTCGTAGCCCATCACCACGCCGAACATGAACTCGCTCGTGGAATCGGCCTGCCCATTGGATGATCTTAAGAAATAATAACCGTCGTCGACGCTCGCTATCATGTCGTCGAGCCTGCTGGTGCCCGGGAGTATGGCGGTATTCCGCATGCGGATGAGCGGCTCGTCGTAGAAACCGTACGCGCGCGCGTTGCCCGTGGGCTCCGCGCCGAAATGCAGGGCGGATTCCTTGTTGTGCATGTATGTCTTGAGCACGCCTTTGTCGATAAGTACCGCGTCGCGCGCTTCGGTTCCCTCGTCGTCAACCCAGAGCGGCACGGGACAGGTCCTGCCCAGCGCGGTATGCGCGAAGTCCACGAGGGTGACCAGCGGGCTGGCGACTACCTTGCCCATGTAATCGGCGGCCACCGAACCGCCCAGCACGAGGTCCGCTTCCACGGTGTGGCCGATGGCCTCGTGCGCCAGGATTCCGGCGAGATCGGAATCCAGCACCACATCGAAAACGCCGGGCTTTGCGTAGACACCCCCGGCTTTCTGCATGAGTCGCTCGCCCAGCCTGTCCACCTGGGCATACAGAGCTGCGGGATCGGAGAACACGTCCTCGAACTGGCCAAGACCGCCGAATACATCATAGAGATCCACCGGCTCGCCATGGGCCTCGGTTGTCATGGACACGACTACAAGGGCGCGAGGCACCAGCGAATACGCCTCGCTGCCGTCCGAACTGAGCATGGTCTTCTCCATATCGAGGCAGGAAACGTTAACCATGCGGGATTTAAGCGCGGGGAATTTTCCGGTCACGTAGGAGTCTATGTTCCTGGCAAAATCGATAAGCTCTTTTTGAGTCAGCCGCGCTTTGCCCGTACCCAGGCCATGCCGGGCTTTTGCGGAGCGGGAAGGCAATACCGATGCGCCTCGTCCTTCTTTGGCCGCCAGAAACCTGGCATTCGCGGTGGCATTGGCGATGCTTGCCTTGATTTCAGCGTCCGTAACGGCAGGAGACGAGGAAAAGCCCCAGACGCCATTCTTAAAAACCCTGGCGGATACGCCGCCCTGGGCGCCTTTCGCGTTTCGAATAATATCGCCGTTCAGAAGGCCAATCCCCAGGGATCTGTTTTCCTGAACGCGTAACTCGGTGTACTCACCGAAGAGCGCTTTGTGGCGCCCTATGTCGCTGTACTGCATGCGACCTCCGCAAAATTTGGATGCCCGCCGCCGCGCCGATTCTCCTGCGAGATTGTGCCTGCGGGTTTAGGAGACCTCTAAAAACTTCAGTTTTGAGAGGTCAACCATTAACAGGCTGTTGAAAAAGCTTGTGGCTTTTCCAACAGCCTTAAACATTCCTCGCATTTGTTTACAAATGCTACGGTAATGTTACATTTTGGAAGTGTTGAAAATCCTCATCCGAGGTTTTTCAACACCCTGTTAAAAGACCTGATTCCTGTAAGGAATCAGCAAGGACCCTCTGATAACCAACAGGGTTATTAGAGCTTACCTTTACTCAAAAATAGCGCCGATTCAAGCGCTGGTCAAGCAATACCGGGAAGCTCTAGGAGCTTACAGCTTTCGGAGCTCTCCTGCTGGCTCTACCTCGTTTTATATGGTATAAAAGATTTTTAAATTGAGTTCCATTCTGAAAAATACTACTTCGTATACCGCTGGGGGAGCCGCATGGAGATCCAAGCCGAAAAACTTTTCTCCGGCCTTCGCGACCGCGACTATGCGCGCGAAGGCCTGTTCGTCTGCGAAGGGCGGCTGGTCATAGAAAAAGCGCTCGGCGCAGGGATTCAAATCGAATCCCTTATCTGCGTGCCCGCCGATGAACAGCTGTGGCGTAGGTGCTCGGCAGCGGCCGGTGGCAGGGAGGCTTTTCCCGTTATAGTCATGGACAGGCCCACTATGGAACGCCTCGTCGGATTCGCTTTTCATCGCGGCGCGATAGCGCTGGCCAGGCGCCCTGCGAACAACTCCTTCGCCGATCGCGATGGCGCGACCGAGCCCTGTCCCCATTCCCTGGCTCTCTGGCAGGTAAGCGATCCGGACAACCTGGGAACGCTTATACGCAGCGCCGCGGCTTTGGGTGCCTCCCGCGTATATCTGGGTCCCGGCTGCGCCGATCACCTGGGGCGCAAGGCGCTGCGAGCGAGCATGGGATGCGCCCTGTCCGTAGAGATTATGCGCGTCGATACCATGGAAGCGATCCGGAAAAATCTAGCGCCGGGCGGATGCATCATGGCAGCCGCGCTTGCAGCAGGCGCCCTTGGGCCGGCACAAGCCCGCGCCATGGCCCAAGCCGCCGGGTCCACAGCCCTGGTGCTTGGCAACGAAGGCTGGGGGCTCCCCGCTGATGTCGTTGCCGCCTGCGATGCGGCCGTGGCAATCCCCATGGCTACCGGCATAGACTCCCTCAACGTCGCCGCAGCGGGTGCCATCCTGATGTGGGAATTGTTTCACCGCGTTTGACACAGCTATTTTACAAGGGTATAATTACAGCTATGTACGAAAAGACAGTTCACCATGAAAAATTTGAAAAAACGGCTTTCGAGGAAGCGAGCGCGGCGCTTGAACTGATACTAGAAAATCGCGAATCAGGCAAGGAACAAGCCCTGCTCTCGCTGGCGAGGGCACAGGAGGAACACGACTTCCCCGCCCTGTCGCGCTCGTGGTACGCCATAGGCACTTCGAAAGTGCGACAGGGTAATTTCCATGAGGCAATCAGCGTAGCGGAGCTGGCCCGCAAGGACATCGTCGCCCATTTTGGCCAGGACCGCCAGATTCCCGAGATCCTGAACCTGCTCGGAACCGCCTACCAGCATTTAGGATTCTCGGATATTTCGATAACATATTTTCTGGAAGCCCTGCGTGCGCTTCGCAAAGATTCGAATCTTGGCGAAAAAATCAGTCTCCTGAACAATATCGGCCTTGCCATGAACGATCTGGGGCAATTCGGCAAAGCCCTGGAATATCTCCGCCGCGCGCTCGCGCTTTGCGTCGGGCCTAGTCCGACTCTCGCGCAGATTCACGCGAACATAGGCTCCTCACTCGCCGAATCGGGCAGAAGCGAAGAAGCGCTGTCTACGCTCGATATGGCGATTAAAATGGCGCGCGAGCAGGAATCTGAGTTCGTGCTGTGCGATGCGCTGGATATGAGGGGTAAGGCGTTATGCGCCCTCCATAGGCCCGAAGAAGCGGAAAAAGCATATCTGGAAGCCATCGAAATACACGCAAAAACGGGCGATACCATGTTTGTCGCGGATACGCACATGCATCTGGGAGAATTGCGCATGTTCCTTGGCAGGACCGAAGAAGCCGTGGAAATTTTCGCGCGACTTTTGGACGTCGAACCAGAAAGGCAATCGTTCCTGCTGCGCGGAAGGCTATTTACCCTGCAAGCCCAAGCGCTGGAAAGTCTGGGCAGATGGGAAGAAGCCTCCGCCTCGCGACGAGCCTATATGCAGCTGGAAGTCCAGGGAGCCCTGTCGCGCGGGCGCGAGAAATTCCTGGACAACCGGGTAAGCGAGGAGCAGGAAAAGATACTGGCGCTCGAGATTCGCCTGCGCCAGCGCGCGGAATCAGTCATGCGCATCCAGAGATCCTTCATCGAGACGCTCGCGTCCATCACGGAACTCCGCGACATAGGCACGGGCAGCCACATCCGCCGCTCGTCGCATTATGTCGGGTTGCTGGCGAGGGAACTTTTGTCCACAGGTAAAATAAATATAACTGACGAGCAGCTTGACGGATACATAACCCTGGCATGCCTGCACGACATAGGCAAGG
>JANNSO010000102.1:0-24395 GCA_031402655.1 Spirochaetota bacterium
AACACTTCCAAAATGTAACATTACCGTAGCATTTGTAATCAAATGCGAGGAATGTTGAAGGCTGTTGACAAAGCAACAAGCTTTTTCAACAGCCTGTTAAGGGCGAGTATTGTCGACAAAGGCTTCGCGTGATAGCCTCTAAGCCATGAATGCGGAGTTTCACTATTATTCCATATATGCGCTCGCACTGGAAGCCGGCTTTCCGGAATCCGACGCGAACCTGCTTGCAGGCTCGTCGCAATACGTCGACAACGCCATGCTGCCCTTCGTCGTGCAGGCAGATGGCGAACGCATAGAGCTTATCGTTACCCAGAATTACCTGTTTTGGAACGACGAGGTGCGGCGCGGCATATACCTGCCGTTCCACTTTATTCCCGGCAACGAGGGAATGCCTTCCCCAAACAGGCTGGATGGCGCAGGCAACCGCTTCAACGTAGTTCCCAACGGAATTCTAGTCAGGCAAAACCTGATCGCCGCTCTGCTAAGCCGCAACCTGTACAGAATTGGCATTGCCCTGCACTCTTTCGCCGACAGCTGGGCGCACCAGAATTTTTCGGGCCTCGTGGAAGACTGGAACGACCTTGGCCAGAGCGGCGGCTCTTTAGGGCTGCCTGCGGCCGGGCATCTGCACGCGTTTTCCTCACCCGATCAAATCGGCAAAATCTGGAATGACCCACGGCTCGATGCCAGGCAGTGCCGCATCGACAACAATGCTCGATTCATCGAGGCTGCAGGAAAAATCTATCGATACCTGTGCATCTACATGAAAAAATCATTCGCCGACGAAGAACTGGTACTGGACAAGCTTGCCGGAATCTGGCGTTCGCCATCCACCGATGAGCGCCTGGCGGATTATGTCATCAACTATCGGATGTCGCCGTGGTCGGCGACTGCCTGGACCCATGCCGCCGGCATCGTTGCCCCGGACTCCGCGTTTTCTGGTATGCAGGGTTATGACAAGCTCGCATGGCTTAAAAGCCAGGTAAAAAGCTCTCTCGGCGCGACGGATGCAGCCTTGAATGTCAAGGGCGGTCCCGAATTTTTCCAAAGCGCTCTGTACCATTGGAACCAGGCGGCAATAGTCCAGCAGAAAGAGATGCAAAAGCTGTATGCAAAGGAAGGGTTACTGGTATGAATGGTAAATTAGTCAGAGCCGCAGCGCTGGCAGGCGCGCTAGGTGCCGCCCTGCTTGCGCTTTCCTGTGCCAGCCGTACATCTTCACCGCAGTCTTTAGCCGCCGAAATGCTGCTCCCGCAAAACGCTTATGCCTATGCAAGGCTGGACTCCGCATTCTTAAAAGACACCCTACCCTTTTTTGCTTCCATAGCCCAGGATCAAGGGGGATTTAAGGGAGGAGTAAAGCCTTTTCTGGACAGAACCAGCACCCTGTATATCGCCTTTACCCCGGCTTTTTCCGGCAGCCCTACAGGTTTTCTCTTTGCCTTGGCACGGGGAAACTATCCAGGATACGGCATGGAAATGGCTTTAGCATTGGATAAATCCTGGGAAAAACGCGGAAAAGAATGGGTTTTCAAGCCAAGCCCACTGTTTTTAACGGGAATCGACACGAATACCCTGCTTCTTGGTACGGCACCACTGGGAAACCTGAGTTCCATGGTAAACGCTTCCCTGCATCCTTCCGCCAAAACGGCCGGCACAAAACAGCAAACCCAAAACCCCATCCCCGAGTCCTGGCGCAAAGTCTGGGATTCGCCTTTTGCCCTGTATATCCGCAAACCTGCGCAAAACCTGCAGGCAGGCATGCCGCTAGACGATGTTAACCTGCCGCTATTATCCATGATTGTAAGCGGCACAGGTCCGGAAAAAAGCGCCTATGCCATGTACATGAGTTTCGAGTTCGACAGCGACACGAGCGCACTGATGTTTTCCCCCCTGTGCAGGCTCATGCTCTATGGCGCCGCGCACAAGCTATGGCCGCAAAAAGCCGCGACTATCCTGGATGACGCTATCTGGCGCATCGATTCGCGCTTCGTTTCCGTAGCGGGCTTTAGACTGGACGCCGCCGACATTGCCGCGTTTGCCGGCCTGCTCCACTGACGCCTGGGAAACCGGCACCGTATCAATTACCCGAAACGAATCCCCGGATGGCTTCTACCAGCTCAAGGGGCACGGGAAAGGCCGGGTCGGAAAAAGCCCTCTCGTTTTCATCCACAAAAGGCGAAACGAGCTTGAGCACATGATTCATTTCGGGAATCACAAAACCTTTCGCCCCCGGGGAGGCCGCCATCAGGCGCAGGTAATCGCCCATGGTGGCCTGCATGTCCCGGTCACCCTGAATTACCAGCACCCTGCCCTTGAAGGCCGCCAGTTCTTTCTTGATATCGTACTTGAACAATTCCACCAGATAAGGCTGAAAGCTGGGCCTAAACGAGGCCGCATAGAACGAGCCGACCGCTGCCACGGTTCTGCCCGCCTTGAGCGAGGCCAGGATCGCGTTTCCCTCCGCCTGAAACTCCGCCGGAGCCTCCGCTATAGCCTTGCCATAGGTCTCCGGCGCGCTGTCCGAATTGGCGCAGGCCAGTATCAGGCCGGCTGCGGATACCGTGCGATTTGCCGCCGCGCTTGCCACAAGGGCTCCATCGCCCAGGCCAAACAGCCAGACTCCGGAAAAGCGCTTATCTTTGGCAAAATAATCGGTACATGCCACAAGATCAGCCGTCCAGCTGTTGGGGCTTAAAGCCTTCTCCCCGGATACCATCCAGAAAGCCTCGCCGGCACCGCGCTTGTCGTATCGATACGTGGCCACCCCGGCCATCTTCAGCGATTCCGCGAGCATCGCCAGCGCGTCGTTTTTACCCTTTAGGTTGTAATTATTGCCGTTGCGGTCCATTACGCCAAGACCGGCGTGCAAGATGATCAGGGGAACAGCAGTCGATACCTTCGGAAGCAAGAGCGTTCCGGGCAGTTTCCCTCCCTTAATGGCCATAGAAAGGCTCGTTTCCCCGAGCACAGGCGCAGGACGCTCAAGCGTCAGGCTCAGGGTTCCCCCGCTCTGGCCGTTATTGAAACTGCCTTCGACTTTTGCCCCCGTGCGCTTCCCAATAAACACAAGCTTGGCGGAACCGAAAGGGAATACTGCCTCGATCGTGCCAGGAGAAAGCTGCACCGACGACGAGGGAAAGCCGTACAGCTCCTGGCTGGGTATATCCAGAAGCGAGCCGCCCTCGCACAGGCGCAGGCTCACGGGTAAACTGCCGTCCTCGAATTCCATGGTGCCGTTCCAGCGGCCAAACCAGTCGGCCTGGGCACAAAGGGGAATGCACCAAACAAAAGCAAAGGCAAAAAGGCATAGTCGTTTCATGCAGGCAGTATAAATAAAAGAGGAACTCTGGTACAGATGGTTTGAATTGTCCCGGACTTCCTACTATACTATCATCATGGAACAAGCCACAGTGGATAGTATCGCCGGCGAAGCGCAGGCGCAGGCGGACGAAACGTTGGACGAAGCGGCCATCGGCGGCATACTGCATAGTCAAGCAGCCAAGCTTATGCCAGTCCACGCTTTTTCCCTTGCATTATACCGCCGGGATACGCAAAAACTGGAATACCGCTACTGCATGGAAAACAATAAAAACCGGGAGCCCTGCGCCGTATCCGTGCTTGCGCAGGACTGTCTTTCCGCTTACTGCGTCCGCACAGGCAGGGACATACTGAGTAGCGATATAGAAAAGGACTTGCTGATCTATTGTCCCGATATGCTTTCCCGCCGGAAGAACGACGAAGGCGAAGAATCGATGGCATCGGGTTTGTATTGCCCGGTATGGTTCCAAAACAGGGTCATCGCGCTTGTTTCGGTGCGAAGCAGGCAGCCTGCGGCCTATGACGAGCATCACAGGGGAATCTTGAACGAACTCTGCGTCTCCGCCGGGTCCGCACTTGAAAATGCCCGTCTCGCCGGCGAAATCAGGCAGATCTCAGAGGCCGACCCGCTTACTGGCGCCCTGAGCCGCGGCGCCTTCATGGAACTATTCCTGCAGGAAACCCGGCGGCTCAGCCATTATCCGGACGACCTCGGTTTTATCATATACGACCTGGATCATTTTAAGCTCTTAAGCGATACGCACGGCCCTGATTCCACTGCGGCCATTCTGCAAAACTCAAGCAGACTTGCCGCAAAAGGACTCCGATCCACCGACCGCCTGGCTAGATTCGGCGATGAAGAATTCGCACTGCTTCTGCCCCACACCGGAATAGAAGGCGCGGCTGCCGTAGCCGAGCGCATCAGGGCCAAGTTCGAGCGCGAAACGATGCACCTGGCCGAAACCTGCATAAAGTACACGGCTAGTTTCGGCGTTGCCAGCTATTCCATAAACGATGACTTCGACTCTCTTCGTGCCAGGGCGGACAAAGCCCTGCTTTATTCCAGGGATACGGGCGGAAACAAGGTAGCCTCCGAAAAAGCAGCTGCCTATAAGCCCAAAAAGCAGCCAGGCATCGGCTGAGCGCCTCCCAGATCGCTTCTTCAGCTTTCTATTCCTCCTTGCGTCCTTTGCGCCTCTGCGCCTCTGCGCGAAACATCTTGAAGCAGTCAAGAAAGCTTTCGCGCAAAGGCGCAGAGGCCGCTAAGGAAGAAAAATTCAAGCCAATCCCACATCACTTCTTCTGCTTTCTATTCCTCCTTGCGTCCTTTGCGCCTCTGCGCGAAACATCTTGAAGCAGTCCAGAAAGTTTTAGCGCAAAGGCGCAGAGGCCGCTAAGGAAGAAAAATTCAAGCCCATCCCACATCGCTTCCTCTGCTTTCTATTCCTCCTTGCGTCCTTTGCGCCTCTGCGCCTCTGCGCGAAACATCCAGGAGTGCATTGACTTGAAAGAATACTCGCCTACAAGTCCACCTGGGCGGGAAAGGAAAAATCCATGGTCGATGCGGCATAGCGGGCATAGTAGGAAAATCGTTCGCTGAATACGCGTAAAAAAGCGCTTGATTTTTCGAAACCCAGGGGTGTTTCAAGGAATAATCGAAAAGCAGGCCCATCGAACAGCCATACTTCCCGTTTAGCCTCCTGCAGCTCCCTTCGGGATACTGACACCCCCGCCGGAAAGCCTTTGAGCGCCTCCCTGTTCCAGTCTTCCCCAAGTGTAAGCGGCGTTGCCGTATACCAGACGCGAAACAGCAGATAGGAAACGGAAGCTTCATATAATGGGTTACTCTCACCGATAGCAAGCGCATCAAGACCAAAAACATATTCTCCGTAGAGCGCGGGAACCGCATTCTCCGCCGCAAGGGGCAGTCCACGCACAATCTCGCTGCCCCGGACAAGCAGCGCACGGTCTTTTTTCAAGCCTTTGATCACCAAAACCCTCGACACCAAAGGCGCATTTGCCTCTGGAGCCGAGGAGCTCGCAGCCAAAGCCGGCGCTATGTTTGCGCTTCCCGCCCCGTTCTGCGAGCATGATGAGATACCGGCAATCAGGGCGCAGCAGCAGGCCGACACTATATGCCTTGCGTTCCGTGCCGCCGATATCGGGGTTTTCATTCCACCGTAACGCTTTTGGCAAGGTTGCGCGGCTGGTCCACGTCCCTGCCTAGTTCCAGGGCGCAGAAATAGGCGAAGAGCTGCATGGGAATTATCATGGTAAAGGGTTGAAACTTAGAATCCACGGAGGGCAGCGGAATAAAGTCGTCGGCGATGGATGCCACCAGCGTGTCGCCTTCGTCCGCAATGGCGATTACCGGCCCGCCCCGCGCCTTGATCTCCTTCATGTTACTGATTGTCTTCTCCCGCAGGTGGTCGTTGGGAACGAGAAACACGCTGGGCGTATCCGGGCTTACCAGCGCTATGGGTCCGTGCTTTATCTCGCCGGCTGCGTAGCCTTCCGCGTGTATATATGAAATTTCCTTGAGCTTAAGGGCGCCTTCAAGGGCAATGGGGTATAAAAGCCCCCTGCCAAGGAACAAAAAGTCCTTGAAATGGCAGTATTTCTTGGCGATTGCCTGCACTTTGTCTCGCTGCAGCAGGGCTTTTTCCACAGCCTTGGGTATAGACTTGAGCTGGGCCAGGAATTTCTCGCCTTCGTGGTGGGACATATCGTGCATGCGCGCCTGCGAAAGCGCCAGGAGGTAAAAAACCGCCAGCTGGCTGGTAAATGCCTTGGTGGACGCGACGGCTATCTCGGGTCCCGAGTGCACGTACACGCCGCCGTCGCTCTCCCGCGCGATAGTGGCACCTACAACATTGCAGATACCCAGTACCGTGCCTCCGCGGCGCTGCACCTCGCGCATGGCATACAGGGTATCGGCGGTCTCGCCGCTCTGCGACACGGCGAAATACAGGGTTCCCTGCTCCACGACGGGATTACGGTAGCGCAGCTCGCTTGCAAGCTCGGCGATTGCCGGCAGGCGCGCGACGGATTCCATGAGCAGGCAGCCTATGAGACCCGCATGCCAGCTGGTTCCCGCCGCGATGACGCGGACGCGCTCCATGGCATGCAGCTCTTTCTTGGACAGGTTGAGTCCACCCAGCTTGGCGGTGCCGTTCTCGAAATCCATGCGGCCGGACAATGCGCGCTCGATCGACCGGGGCTGCTCGAAAATCTCCTTTTCCATGTAGCAGCCGAAGCCTTCTTTTTCTATGGAATCGAGCTCCCAGGTAACGTGGTCTATCTTGGGGTCCACCCTTCGGTCGGCACCGTCGCTTATGCGAAAGTCATGGGATACTATGGAAACCACCTCGCCGTCGTTCAGGTAGACAACGCGCTTGGTATGCGCAAGCATGGCCGTTACATCGCTGGCCAGGAACATCTCCCCTTCCCCCACGCCAACAACCAGCGGGCTGCCGTTACGGGCACCCACTATGCGCCCGGGTTCGCAGGCGTGTACGCAGGCGATGCCGTAGGTACCTTTGAGGTGCTTGAGCGCCGCCTTTAGGGCCGCTTCGAGGTCGCCGTCATAATGGTATGAGACCAGGTGGGCAATTACCTCGCTGTCGGTCTCGCTTTTAAAAACGACACCGTCTTTCTCCAGCATCTCCTTAAGGGCCATGTAGTTCTCTATTATGCCGTTGTGCACGATGGCAATGGTTCCCGCCATATTGGTGTGCGGGTGCGAGTTGGCGTCGGTAACGCCGCCATGGGTTGCCCAGCGCGTGTGGCCGATGCCGCAATGGCCCGGCATTTCCCTGGGCACGGCCTGCCGCAGCGTGGCTATTTTGCCGATCTGCTTTATGACTACCAGTGGAGCGTTCCGCTCATCTCCGGTGGATTCATCCTGAACCGCGACCCCTGCGGAATCGTATCCGCGATATTCGAGGCGCTTGAGCCCCTCGACGAGAATGCGCGAGGCTTGTTTTGGCCCCGAATAAGCTACTATGCCGCACATGGCTCTATTCCTTTCCGGCCGAGTTTCCTGCCGCGTCGTACCCGTCGCACGCATATGTGCTCTGGGTACGGCACCGAAAGACGGCACCGCCGCAGGGTTTCATCGAGTAAAACCGAGCGAACAGCCTGTAGGATATCGCAGGATGGCCAAAAACACAACCAAGCCCGCGCGCCGGTTCACCGCGGAGCTGTTCATCAACCGTACTTTTTTCTATAATGAAGCGAATGAAACGATTCGCCGGAGATTCGCCCTGGCCGGACTTTAGCTTCTGGCACTCAGGCGCTACCACGAGCACCATGCATGATGCCAGGGCTCTTTCCCAAGCCGGGTCCAAAAACGGCTGCGTATACGCCGATTACCAGAGCGAGGGAAGAGGGCGCCTGGAAGGTCGCGCATGGCTGTCGGAACCGGATGCAAGCCTCCTGTGCACAATCTGGACCGAAACAGCCGACGACTTGGCAAGTGTAGCACCTCTCCTAAGCGGAGCCGCCCTTTTGTGCGCCATAGAGGATTTACTTGCCGAAAATGTATCCCGGCCCGGAACGCTTCTACCGGGTCAAAGCCTGCTATCCATCAAATGGCCTAATGACATACTCTGGAACAGGCAAAAACTCGCGGGAATACTATGCGAGCGCTCGGGTTCCACGGTATTCGCCGGAATCGGACTAAACCTGGGCCAAAGCGCATTCCCCGGTGCTTACCGGACAAAACCGGTGTCTTTTTTGCAGGCCTACGGCTTTATTCCCCAGCGCCGACGAATACTGGAATACATCCTGGCCCGCCTATGGAGCTTTTATTCCAGGCAGGCGGATTGGCATGCCGTAGTTTCCGCGAATTTAGCCTTCAAGGATATGCCCGTTACTTTTAAGGCCGGGCTTGCCGACTCGAAGGAAACAAGATGCGATGGGATACTCCGCGGTTTGAACCGTAATGGGGCACTGTTGATTCAAACCGCCTCGGGCATGCAAAACTTCTATTCGGGAGAAATTACACCAGTAACTGAGCATTCCGGCGACTGATTGGAAAGCTTTCGCGTCAATGCTTATTGACGTGGAGCTTCCCTCATAGTAAAGTTTGTGAATATGGCGAGCAAACTTGACCTTCCTCGAGATGGGGATACAGCTTCTTCAAGCAAAAAACCGCAAGCGGAAGGTTTTTTTCATAAAATCGTCAGCATGTTCATGGGGATGGGCTCTGCCGACGCAGAGAAAAAACGCGTACTCCGTCAGCTGTCCAAAAACCTGACCCAT
This sequence comes from Spirochaetota bacterium, assembly GCA_031402655.1. Classification (GTDB taxonomy): domain Bacteria; phylum Spirochaetota; class Spirochaetia; order Treponematales; family UBA12059; genus JANNSO01. The sequence continues at coordinate 8,587 of JANNSO010000102.1, forward strand.
GCGGGTTACCGCTTTTACAAGCCCAAAACGCTGGAAACGCAAGTTCCACTGGCCAAGTTTTTCTACGAAGTGTACAAAGCCATAGCTCCGGCCCAGGTTTCGCTGAACAACGCATCCACCAGCGGCGTGCTCAAGGCATTCGTCATAGAAAGCTTCCTTACCAAGGAGCAGCGCGAGCTTGCCGACCATCTTACCGATACATATATCAACGAAAAAGCCAATTCCATGGCGGTTAAAGACCTCCAGGAGATGATCAAGGGCGACATGATCAATTTCTTTTCGGCCTTCGATGTGGAAAAATCCTTGCAGATCGATACCGCCTACAACACAATACTGTCGTTCATCAATTTCATAAACTTCGACTTTTTTTTCCTGCTCAAGAAATTCGACTCCAACATAGCCGAGCGATCGTTTACCTATAACCCGAAATTCGAAGCCATCTCCAGCGACTATGTCTCGGAGGATATCGCCGATTTCCTTGAAGTCCTCTTGGGCCTAAACCTGGACGCAGATTGGAAACGCATCTTCGAAGCGCTCAAGCAGTACCGCAACATGGAAGTCATCCAGATCGACACCTGGCTCAAGCTGGTTCCGGCAATCAAGGACGTGCGCACGAGCGGCATTCTGGAGAACATCGTCAGATACGATAAACAAGACCCCTACCTGAGCTTTTCTCCCAGGATATCCGGGGAGCGCATTGTCGAACCGTTTATAGAAAAACTCAAGAACCAGACGACCATGCTGGTGCAGAAAATCTCCCAGGAGCGCCGAAGCAGCAAGATCGATGAACTTGCCAACGCGGTATTCGGCACCACGATAGTCCTGCGCCTCAAGAATTACACAGAAAAAGCCAATATGCCCTATGCCAAGAAAATGCTCGGCGGCTTTACCCAGACTGCGGCTATGAACTTCCTCAAGGCGTACCTGATCGATTATTTCAAGAAGGATATCCGCGAACTCGTGGACCTGCTCATCATCCGCGGGCAATGGTCCACCAGCGTGCAGTCGCAGCAGCTGTCGGATGGCTACCACGCATTGCTGGAAGTGTCGGAGCAGATCATAAAATTCGACGACGAACTGGCCGACGACGGCGACATGGGCGCGCGCCTGCGCAGCGCGGTAATGAAAACCGACCGCGACAAGGAGCAGCTTAAATACGTTCGCCAGCTGCTCAAGGACGTCAACGAAAAGGCCTTGGGCCTCGTAAACAAGTCGGCCACCAACCTTATCGGCATCGGCCGCCACCTTCGGGGCATGATCGACGATCTGGCCAAGCCTCACCACGAGATGATACTCAACTGGAAAGAGATAGAAAGCGCCGCAAACAAGCCGATGAAAGAATTTATAACCGAGACGTACAAGAAAATCTACTATATGGTTCAGTTACTGCAATATTACGTCAAGGAAAACCACGAATAGAGTTTATCTTCTGGTTAAAAACTCACTCTTCCACCACATACGGCTGAGCCCGCGAAACAAGGCGGGCCGGTACGCGCGCCCGCACCAGTATCGCCTCATCCTCGTGTTCCTCAGAAAGCACCGTAGCCTCCCGATAAAGCAGCGTCACGAAGGAATATTCGGCGGACGGAACGCGAAGCAGCAGATTCTTTGCCGTGGAGGTAAGGGCGGTTTCTATGGCGGCGATCAGTTCGGGCAAGCCCTCGCCGGTCTTGGCGGAAACAAAAACAGCCTCCGGATGCCGCTTGGCAAAAGCCTCCAGCGCGCTGCGGTCTTCCAGTTTGTCTATCTTGTTGTACACGACAATGGAATGCGAGGTGTCCGCGCCTATCTCGGCAAGAACCTCCCGCGTGGTCTCGTACTGCTGGCCGCACTCGGGGTCGGCGGCGTCAAGCACATGCACCAGGAGGTCTGCGTCGGCCGCCTCTTCGAGCGTCGCCTTGAAGGCGGCGACCAGCTTGTGCGGCAGGTTGCGGATAAATCCCACCGTATCGGTTACGAGTACGGTACCCGAGCGCGTCGTCATCCTCCTGGTCGTGGGATCCAGCGTCGCAAAGAGCTTGTCCTCGGCAAAAACGTCGGCCTTGGCGATTACGTTTACCAGCGAGGATTTGCCTGCGTTGGTATAGCCGACTATGGCTGCGCGCGGCACCGCCAGGCGCTCCCGCTTCTTGCGCTGGGTAGCGCGAACCTTGCGCACCTCCACAAGCTCGTTTTCTATGTCATGGATGCGCTTGTTGATCTGGCGCTTGTCCAGCTCCAGCTTGGTTTCGCCTGAGTCCTTGGTGCCGTAGCGGCCGCCTTTCTGGCGGTTCAAGTCGCTGTTGGCGTGGGAGAGCCTGGGCAGCTCGTACTGGAGGCGAGCCAGTTCCACCTGCAGCGAAGCTTCCCGCGTGCGGGCGCGGCTGGCGAAAATCTTGATGATAAGCTCGGGACGGTCGTACACGGTAAGGCCGGAAAGCTCCTCGAAATTCCGCTGCTGGCCGGGGCTCAGGGGCCGGTCGAAAATAATCGAATCGGCTTCCACCGCATGTGCCGCCGCTACGATTTCGTCGGCTTTGCCCGTTCCCACGAGCAGCGAAGGGTTGCGCTCGCGCAGGTTGACCATCATGCTGCCTGCCGTATCGGCTCCCAGCGTCGCGGCGAGGTTGGACAATTCGCGGAGCAGGCTCTGGGCTTCCGCTTCGGGAACCTCGCCGTCCTTGATGCCGATTATAAATGCGCGCTCGGCGCGTATGGTTGTATCCAATAATTCTTTCACCCCTTTATAGTACTCTTTTAGGGCAAAGACGTCGAGTGGAAAACTTGGGTAAAAAAAAAGCCCGGGCATCTGCCTTGTCCGTCCCGGGTCGAAATGTTATACTACAAGGGCGTTTGGGCTTGCCCGCAGCGCAAAAAAGGAGACATTATGGCTATGAAATTGGCAGATCTCGGCAAGGCGGTACTTGAAACCGAATACGCTGTACGCGGTCCCATCGTTGCGCGCGCCGTCGAGCTCGAAAAAAGCGGAAAAGAAATAATCTATTGTAATATCGGCAACCCACAGGCCCTCGAACAGAAACCGCTTACCTGGGTCAGGCAAGTCCTCTCGCTTTGCGAATATCCTGCGCTCATGGAAAAAGCCCCCGGCATATTCCCCTCCGACGTTGTTGACGCGGCAAAAATTCTCCTTGCCGGTTCCAAGCACGGCATCGGCGCATACTCCGAATCCAAAGGCGTCAAAGTGATACGGGACGCAATTGCCGCCTTTATCGGGGAACGCGACGGCATCGACACCGATCCCGACTGCATTTTCCTGACAGACGGCGCATCCAAGGGCGTACAGGCAGCGCTACGCCTCCTGCTGGCAAGCCCACAGGACGGCATCATGGTGCCCATCCCCCAGTACCCCCTGTATTCCGCGACCATCACCCTGTACGAAGGAAAACAGGTAAACTATTACCTTGACGAGCACAACGACTGGAAACTGTCGCGGGAGATGCTCGAGGATTCCCTGCACGAGGCCAAGCGCTTCGGCGTCAACGTAAAAGGCATCGTGGTCATCAATCCGGGCAACCCCACGGGCTCGGTGATAGATGCGGACAACATCGCCATGATCATAGACTTTGCCCACCAGCACGACCTGGCCATACTGGCCGACGAAGTCTACCAGGAAAACGTCTACCGCGAAGGCCAGAAATTCACCTCGTTCGCCAAGGTAATGGCGGATAAAAAAATAACTGACGTCTCGCTGTTCAGCTTCCACTCCACCAGTAAGGGATTCCTGGGCGAGTGCGGGCACCGAGGAGGCTACTTCGAGATACGCAACATTCCCGCCGACGTTACCGCGCAGATACTCAAGATACAGAGCGTGAGCCTGTGCTCCAACCTGCCTGGCCAGGCAGCGGTCTACTGCATGGTAAACCCGCCTAAAAAAGGCCAGCCCAGCTACGATACCTATGCGGCCGAAAGGGACGCCATTCTTTCCGAGCTTAAAAAGCGCGCGAAGATGCTGGCCGAAGGGCTCAACAAGATACCCGGCTACAAGTGCAACGTAGTGGCCGGCGCCATGTACGCATTCCCCCAGGTCGAGTTGCCCGCGGGAAAAACCGATGCCGAATACTGCATGGCCATGCTGGAGCAAGCAGGGATTTGCGTCGTGCCGGGGTCGGGCTTCGGCCAAATTCCTGGAACCGCGCACTTCCGCACCACTATACTTCCTCCCACGCACAAGATGGCGGAGGTAATCGAGAGGATCGCGAAATTCCATAAGGATTATAAATAGAATACTTTCACCACAGAGGCACAGAGAAGATAAATGAATGAATTATGGGCACGGAGACACGGAGAGCACGGAGTTAAGAAAGAGAATTAGGAGAAGAAATAGTAACAAAATTTTGGCCTGCGCCACTTCTTGGAGGCGCGGGTTTCTTTTATGGGGAGCGTACGGGGGATGATCAAGGGCGTGATATTCGATTTTGACATGACGCTGGTGGATTATAATAGGTCGGATCGGTCGGCATTGGCGCGGGTACTCGAGTTAAGCGGTTTGAACATCGGGCTTGAAGAATTTCGCGAGCTTTCAGGCTCCATAGTGGAGAAGGCGTTTGACGGAAAATGTTCCGATTTCGCGAACATACACCGGTACCGGCTTGAAGAAACGGTAAAATGCTTCGGCGGAAAATTCCAGGAAGCCTTCCTGGACGAGTACTACAAGATTTACCTGCATACAGTACCGGTGTATAGCGGCGCCGAAGACATGCTGCGCTTCTTAAAGGACAAAGTCAAACTCGGGCTCCTTACCAATGCCGTCGATCCCTGGGAACAAAAAGCGAGAATCGCCGCTTCTAAACTGGAGCCGTATTTCGACGTCATCGGGATAGGCTATGACATCGGCGCATACAAACCGGAGCTGGAAGCGTTTACCTGGATGAGCGATAAACTGAATTTGGGCAGGGAAGAAATCCTATTCATAGGGGATTCCGAAAAACACGACATCGTCGGCGCCAAAAACGCAGGCTTCAAGACGATTAAGAAAATATACCCGGGTCACAAGCCGACCATAGCAGACGACGTTTTTACGGCATATGGGGATCTATACGAGATACTGGAAAAAAAGTACGCTATCGGGGAATGAGCGCGGCTAATTTTATTTATTATATAATTTTAATCCATGGAGATTACTTATTTGAGTAAAATGATTATCGATCGAATATAACTCGATATTATTTTCAATGGCATTTTGCATTATTACCAAATCTGAAATTCCTATTTTATTGAAGCCATTTTTAAGATTAATTGTTTGCATTTGAATAATACGATTCCAGTTTATATCCAAATTAATCCTGGAAACGGTATATAGCAAAGCAAGTAAATTTGATTCTTTCCTATGCTGAATCGATGGAATTAGTTCAGCAAGTATTAGATCGTTGATGCATAAACTATTGCTATCAAGCAATTTATTTAGCGGCAAGACAATTTCATTACCGCGAAAATACTCTATCCAAACGGAAGAATCTATGAGAACCATTTTATCTATTCCTCATTGTATCGAGATTAATATCTAAATCTAGTTTACCAAAATAATCCTTAATACCCTTAATTTTCTCTTTCTGGATTAAATTTTGAAGAGCAACTTTAATGAGATCTGTTTTCGTGGAAATATGAGTCAATTTCATTGCTTCATCTAATAATTGTTCAGGTATATCAAGTGTTGTACGCATTAGATCCTCCCATGCATAAATATATCAAACTTGTTATGCATAATCAAGGCAATTTATATGCATCCTGTATTTACATGATAGGACCCACCAACCATGTATAATAAAGTTAATCCTACACTATCGATTCTTCCTTTTTCCCAGGCCGGAGGCAACAAAAAAAGTTATATGCAAAACATTAAACCAATCTTGTACACCAAAGCCGAAGATATTTAAAAAAGTGGCGCACAACGATATAACCAGGCTGCTTGATTTTACAATACAAGCTGCCGTCGGGGTGTCATGAAGGAACACCCGTCGCGATAGGCGATGCGTGTTCCTACATGACAGGACCCCGTAATCTATGTATAATAACGTTCATCCGCCACTTTTTTAGCGCGGTACAAAAGTTTTTACATACAGGAGACATTCATGGAGTGGCAGGCAAGTCATATTTTGGTAAGCGAACAGGTTTTGGCACAGGAGATTATAAACAAGGCAAAAGCCGGAGCAGATTTCGGTGCTCTGGCTCGTCAGTATTCCAGCTGTCCGTCAAAGTCATCGGGTGGGGATCTTGGCTGGTTTGGACCGGGCATGATGGTCCAGCCTTTTGAGGCCGCATGCAAAAACCTGTTTACCGGGTCTATCTCGGATGTCGTGCAGACGCAATTCGGGTACCATGTCATCAAACTTACGGGAAAGCGGGATTAGTTGAAGCTAGGCTGCGACTGCCACATACACACGCTGGCCAGCGGACACGCTTACAGCACCATCGACGAATGCGCGCGCGCCTCAGCGGACAAAGGACTAGAGCTGATTGCCATTACGGATCACGCGCCTACGATGCCCGGAGCCGCGCATATTTTCTATTTCGAGAACCTCAAGATATTGCCTCGAGTAATGTACGGGGTGGAAGTTCTTCGCGGAATAGAGGCTAACATCCTCGATTTTGGCGGAAGGCTCGACGTGTACGACGAACTTCTGGGACAGCTCGACTTTGTGATAGCCAGCATGCACGTTCCCTGCATCAAACCGGGAACCAGGGCGGAAAATACCGCCGCTGTGCTGGGAGCCATGGAAAACAGGCATGTAGACGCCATCGGCCACCCGGACGATTCCCGCTTCGAATACGACTTCGCCGAAATAGCCAGGGCAGCCGCGGATACGCGCACCTTGATTGAAGTAAATAATTCATCACTACTTCCAACCTCGTTCAGAAAGGGAGCCAGGGAAGCGTACCTGGCGCTTCTAGGGGAGTGCGCCAAAGCGGGTGCGCAACTCATCGTCAACTCGGATGCGCATTACCATGGACTGATAGGCGGGCATGACGCGGCCCTTGCCCTGCTGGCCGAGCTGGGCATCGACGAATCGTCCGTCATCAATACCACAAAAGAAAAGCTGAAGGAATTTTTGACCTCGAAATAAACTTGCGGGAACCCCCGGAATCGAAAGGACGCAGCATGGATACGGAACGACGATGGTTTGCGAGCGACAACAACGCGGCGGCGCACCCGCGCATCATGGACGCGTTGGCGCGTGCCAATACGGGACACGCAGTGGGCTACGGCGACGATCCTATAACACAGCGGGCAGAGCTGCTCGTGGAGGCCATGTTCGGCAAGGGCAGCCTCGTCCGCTTCGTATTCAATGGAACGGGCGCTAACGTCTATGCCCTGGGCTGCCTGGCCGGCGCGGCCGAAGCCGTGCTGTGCTCGGACTGCGCGCACATCCTGGTAGACGAGAGCGGAGCGCCGGTCTCGACACTCGGGGTAATGCTCGTTCCACTTGAAACGACCTTGGGTAAGGTTACGCCCGCAGGCATCCTGCACATAGTCGAAGAATACGATAACGTGCACAAGCCTCGGCCAGCTGTAGTTTCATTGAGCCAGCCTACGGAATTGGGAACGGTATATTCTGCAGCCGAACTTAAAGCCATCTGCGATACGGCCCATGCGCACGGCATGACCGTACACATCGACGGAGCCAGGCTGGCCAACGCCGCCGTCGCGTTGGGATGCTCCCTCCGCGAAGCCGCCGGTTGCCCTGCAGACGGAGGCGGCTCCGATGCCGTGTGCCTGGGCGGAACGAAAAACGGTCTCATGATGGGCGAGCTCGTCGTGTTTACGCCGGGCATCGCAAAAACCCTGCCGGACACCGCGCGCCTGCGCAAGAACAGGCTGCAGCTGGCAAGCAAGATGCGCTTCATAGCGGCGCAGTTCGAGGAATACCTGAAAGACGGACTATGGCTTGAAAACGCGCGCAAAGCCAACAATTCCGCCCAAGTCCTGGCCAAAGGAATTATGGCGATGGGAATACCCTTGAGCATTCCCCTGGAAACCAACGCGATCTTCGCGCGGATTCCCAAAGCAGCCGCCGACAAGCTGCGCGAACGGCGCTTTTTCTACGACTGGGAAGACGGAATGGTTCGCTGGATGGCCAGCTGGGACACCAGCGAGGAAGACATAGCCGATTTTCTTGCCGACCTGGGCCAATGCCTTAAAAAATACGAACTGCCAGGCAATGCCCCCGCTTCGAACCCGGATAAAGTTGCCATGATGCAGACCATCGCGGCCGGCAGAAAATTCTTGCACAGCAACTGGCAGGATGTCGAGCGGCTGCCCAGCGACCAAAGCGCGGCCATCGCGATGCCTTCAGTGGTCCAGGAGATTCCGGCCGATGCCAAGAAGGTAGCCTTGAGCGACCCGGCCAAAACCGGTCTTGGCAACGCATCGTTTACCCACTGCACCCGCGAGCGGAAAAGCAGACGGAAATTCAACTCCAATCCCCTTAGCCCGGACGAGCTCTCGTACCTGCTCTGGGCAAGTGCCGGAGTACGCAAGGCAAGCGAAAAAACCGCGTTCCGCACCGTACCCAGCGGAGGCTGCCGACATCCCCTGGACACGCTTATTTTTGTGCGCATGGTTACGGGAATCGAGCCGGGACTATACCGTTATCTTCCTATAACGCACGAGATCGCGCTCATAAAAAAAGCAGCGAGAATTCCGGGAGCTGCGCCCAACACCACGGGCGCTTACGACCTTGACGCCGGATTCAACCAGGCTCTTAACGAGCAGCTTTGGAGCTGCGCGGCGCTGTTCGTATGGTCGGCGATTCCCTACCGCAGCGAATGGCGCTATACAGTGGGAGCAGCCAAACTCGTCGCCCTTGACGCCGGACATGTCTGCCAGGCCTTATATGGCGCCTGCGAGGCACTGGGCCTTGGAACCTGCGCCATTGGCGCTTACAACCAGAACGAGTTGGATGCGGCACTGGGTGTGGATGGAAACGATGAGTTCGCCGTGTACGCCGCGCCTGTGGGTCAAGTTTAGCAGAAATTTCAATTCGCGAGACGAATTGAAATTAGTTCGCTAGCAAGAAATTCAATTCGCTCGCGAATTGAATTTTCCGTCAAAGATACTTTTCGATGGCCGCACGGAGCTTTTCGGGCTCCGTTGCGGGTGGGAATCGCTTGACTGGCTTTCCCGCGCGGTCCACCAGGAACTTCGTGAAGTTCCACTTGACCCCTCTGCCGGGGAATCCGGGAAGCACAGTAGTAAGGAAAACGAACAGGGGGTGAGCGTCGTCGCCCTTTACGTCGAGCTTCCTGAACAAAGGAAAGGTAACGCCGAAATTGAGCGAGCAGAAGGAGGCGATTTCTGCATCGCTTCCGGGTTCCTGCCCGGCGAATTGGTTGCAGGGGAAGCCGAGAACCACCAAGCCCCGATCTTTATAATCGGCGTACAGTTTTTCCAGACCGGCATATTGATTGGTAAATCCGCATTTGCTTGCGGTATTGACCACTAGAACCAATTTTCCCGTATATGCCGATAATGCAATTTCTGCGCCGTTCGCGGCACTAACATTAAAATCATAAAGTGTCATGCTGTATTCCTCTGCAGTAAAAATACGTAAAAGCAAGGCAAGGGTCAAGCTAGAATCGCAAGGGCATCGCAAGTGCATCTTGCGTACCACCGAGGCTTGGTATATCATTTCAGGAAACCAAGGAGCAAATCATGGCTGTACCCGTATATTTCATGGACGCACGATCCATCGGCACCTCGACGAGTTCTCTGGAAAAAATGAAGAATCTCCTGCATAAACTTGCGGCTGCAAATCCGGGCGTCCTGCTGCCCAACGAGCTGTGCGCCATCAAGATACATTTCGGGGAACTGGGTAACGACTCCTACATAAGCCCGGTATTCGCCAAGGCCGTTGCAGACCGCGCCAAAGCTGCCGGTTCCAAACCGTTTTTTACCGACACCAACACGCTGTACAAGGGCAGCCGCTCCAATTCCGTGGACCATTTGGCAACGGCCGCCGCGCACGGTTTCGTGCCCGAAGTGTGCGGCGCCCCGGTAATCATCGCCGACGGCCTTATAAGCTCCGACTGGCGCGAAGTTCCCATGCCGGCGACCTGTACGCAGTTTAAAAATACCAAGATAGCCAGCGGCATCCTGGACGCGGACAGCATGATCGTGCTTACCCACGTAAAAGCCCATGAGATGGCGGGGTTCGGCGGGGCAATCAAGAATCTGGCCATGGGCTGCGCGCCGTTCATGGGCAAGAGGGAACAGCACTGCGTCACATTTAATGTAAAGGAAAATAAATGCATCAGCTGCGGGAGATGCGTTACCAACTGCCCCGTAAACGCCATCCAATTTACCAAGGAAGACAAAGCCAATATCGATTCGAAAAAATGCATTGGCTGCGGCGAATGCCTGGCACACTGCGCACCCCACGCCATAGGCATGGATTGGAAGGTTGGCCTGACGGAGTTTACAAAAAAAATGACCGAATATGCGCTAGGCGCCGTGCTTGCCAAAAAAGGCAAGGTGCTGTACCTGAACATCGTGCGCAACGTGGTTCCCGCCTGCGACTGCGTACCATGGAGCGACGTGCCCATCGTGCCGGACATAGGGTTCCTCGCATCCACCGACCCGGTTGCCATAGACCAGGCATCGTTCGACCTGGTAAAAGCCGCTCCCGTGTGGCCGGGCTCGGCACTTGAAGGCAAGGCGGGGAAAGGTGACGATAAGTTCACGGCACTGTATCCGGAGAGCCTCTCGGAGATGCAGATGGAATACGGACAAAGGATAGGCCTGGGGTCGAGGGAGTATGAACTGATAAAAATATAGGGGATCTCGAAAAACTTCAGTTTTGCGAGGTCGACCATTAAAAAACCTGATTCCCGCAAGGAATCAGTGAGGCAACTCTGATAACCAACAGGGTTATTTGACCTGCCCTATAGTAAAGCCTGGCCGAAATATAAACCCAGGGCGAAGATCAAGGGGAAGGCTGGGGATGAACCCCGCGCCTTCCCCTTTATTATTTTTACTTAACCACCATGATCTTGCGGATCTCGTCGATGCCCGGCGCTACGATGCGCACGAAGTAGATACCCCGGGCCACTGCCCTGCCCGCGTTGTTGCGACCGTCCCAGTTTACGGTGTAATCGCCGGGCGCCTGAGAGCCGCGGTAGAGCGCGGTAACCACGTCGCCGTCCAGGGTAAATACGTTGACTGAAACCATCCCTTGCTGTTGCAGCGTATAGTTGAGCCGTACGCGCTCCCCGTTAAGGGGGTTGATCACGTTGTTGAGAATGGTTACGCCGCTCTTCTGAGTACTGATATCGTGAATTTCCAGGCTGAACGGCTTGACGCGGCGGTACCAGTCGACGGGCATCGTAGTGAAGCCCGCGGGCATGTCCAGCCGGCCTGCATAGAGATCGGCCGGAGCGCCGGAAAGCCTGAACCAGAAATCGAAAGTGGAGACGCTGAATACCTTGGGGTCGGAGGCCAGGAAGTTCCAATTCCAGAGATTTGTCGCTAAACCCGTCTCGGCTCCAAGGTTCGCGGGAGCAACCCCAAGATTCGGATATGCCGCTATACCAGAGAAATTGGATTCTGCATATGGAGGCAACCAGATTCCCGGAGTGGCACTAAGATAACTGGAAGCGACATTGGAATCGTACAGAACCCAAATTGATGCAGGGTTGCTGCCTGTACTGTCCCGGGCTTGCAAGGTCCAGTCCTGGTCGCGAAGCCATTGCGTGCCGTTGAAGGCCCGCACGAAGCCTAGGGTAAGGCTGGCGGACTGCTCGGGCGTTAGGTTTTCATAATCAACGATGGTACCGGGGAAGTACGCCGCATCCTTTGCCCAGATAGGCCAGATAAAGGAGGATGCCGGGTTCAGGAAGCTCCATGAGCCTGCAACCGTCGAGGGTTGGACGGAGATGAGGAGGTCGGATACGCGATGGACATTGTTAGAACCTCGGTCTAGCTGGAAAACGGGGCGGGTAATGGGGCCGGGGTTGGGTCCTGGGCTTCCGAAGCTGCCATATGTATTCGGATCTGCTAAGTAGCCACTGGCGGGGGCGGGATAAGTCGGGGATGGAGGTCCGATGATCTGGCCGTTATAGGCAATCTCCCAATAGGGAGCTGAACCGGCGTCCCTAGTCGTAGCCGCCACCGTCAAGGGCGTGAGCCCCGCTTGCAATACTGCCAAACTATAGGGACCAAGTCCTACAAGTGCCTCTCTCGTACCTGGAGCGGGTCCCGATATCGAAGAAAACGAACCTGCGCCGAAATCTCCCGCACCGATAGAACCACCACCTGACTGGACCACAGGTTCCGAGAACTGTACAAATGTTTCATTGAGAGTGGGAATACTCAGCGTATAGCCGATTACCGGCCAGGCAGTATCGCCGGGAATCATCCGTTCGTTTCCGCCCGCCCTGGAGAGCGTACCCACTCTCTTTGTTTGCGTGGACTCGTCGTACAGAGAACCATTATGTGCGATATACCATTCCGGTGTCGCACCGGTATCGAGATAAGGCTTTTCCACCAAGTGGATATAGAATGTAACTCCGGATACTGGCCGCTCATATCCATTGACGCCCTTGCTTGTATCGACGGCATACCCATCCACAACGATTAGAAAGTCCGAAAAATCGACGGTCGGACCGGGAACCAGGGTTCCTACCGGTGCTTCTGCGGTTACTCTGATACGGTCGATTTTTCCATTATAGTCGGAGTCCTCGGTGTAACTGTAGATCGTATACAAAAAGTCCAGCCACTTGTAGCAATAATAAGTTGCATAGGGTGTGGCTAATACATTTGCAGGCACGGATACCGGACTCGATCTCGCATTGCTGTAATAAACGTGCGCATACTCTAAATCCAAGGTAGCACCGGGAGTCAAGTCGAAAAACCAGAAACGTATGTCGTCACCCGGATCTACCGGAGGGTTCCCCGGGTCAGCGGGGATGGGATCGGTTATGCGGTCAAGGCGGATAAAATTGGCCGGATTACTTCCCCTCACCCTAAAAATACCACCAACAGCTACCCGCTGGGTAATCTGGATACCAGGAGCAACAAGGTCGTTCTCGAAATTGATTTCCAGTCCGGGGAAAGCGCTGAGGCACTCAAAGACAAACCAGGTGTTGTTACCGCGTATCTCGATCGTTCCGGGAACTGACCTGTCGAAGGTTGCCGTTCCCGCCCGTGATAAGAAACCAGGATGGCCGGCGTCGTTTCTCCAGTTGCCTGCGACCGTGATGAGGTAATTGTTCACGGGAGTAACATCCAAAACGCCTGTTTGTATGCGCATATCATTGTTTACGGTAATTGGCCCCTGCAACGAGTGGACCCCGGCACCGCTGCCTGCGACGCGCAGGTCCCAGTAGATGCCCGCCGAGAACCCGGTTGTAAAAACTTGACCGGCCGGACTTGTTCCATAGTACTCGGTGACGCCGGTATTGGTATCAAAAGCGGTAAAAGTATGGGTAACCTGTAATCCCGTCAAACGGAGAGAACCCAGGTTAGAAAGATTTGCAACCGTAAAATTGCTGGATCCGATATCAAGCGTGGCATTGGCCGCGATATTAATATTCCCGGCTCCCGTATTTATCAGGGCTGCGATAACGGTAAGGTCATTGTCTACCGTACCATTGGCGTTCAGGACATCCGCGTTGAGACTCTGGTTCGACACTGCTACCGATCCGGTGAATATAAAATTACCGGAGGCTCCGCAGTTCAGTGTGAGCACTCCCCCTAGAGAGAGGTCATCGAGCGAGATATTTTGACCCGCTCCTCCTCCCGTGGCTACCGTACCCTGGAATATATTGGTGCCCGCCGCGACGGAACTCATTCCCCCGGTAAAGGTAAAAGTGTCGGCGAGGGCATCGCCCAAGGTGAGGTTGCCGGTATTCAAGAATGATACCGCGTTGTCGACGGTACAGCCGCCGAGCATCGTAACGTTGTTTACGGTTGCCGAAACAGTCAGGATTGATGGGCTCAAAGCGCCGGAGAACGTGGTGGTTCCGCCGATATTGTCCAGAGCGAGGGTTGCCGTCCCCATATCCGCGAAAGAGACCATGGAAAGATCGGCACCGGGGACGGGACCTGTATTAATCGTAAGCATTACGGCTGCCGCAGTCGCGACGGCTGGTAGCGAAAGGTCTGCGGTATTTACGACGGTGGCGTTGGTATCCAGGAGCATGTCGCCCGAGACGCTTACGTTGCCCGCGAAGGTAATCGAGGCATCGCTTGTACTGATATCACCGGCTGTCGTAACGGTTCCCGCGCCGCCTTGGTTGAAAGCGCCGGTGATATTCATGTCACCCGCTGCGCTTATTGCGAGCAAGGTTCCCGGATTGAGCGTCACGACTCCACCTACGGTTGTCGTTACCGTATTGTTAACCGAGATATTGGCCGCAGTGACGACAAGACCCGCGGGGGTATCGAAGTCCAGCGCGCCGTTAAAGGTCGTGGTTCCGGTTCCAGCGCTTTGCAGGAAGCTGGCCGAGCTCACTCCCGCGGCGGTAACATTGGTCGCGGAGTTAACCGTGATGGCGCCGAGCCGCGTCGCCCCTACCGGACCTGTGAATAAAATATCACCTGTGCCTGCGGTGAGGGACAGGGCGAAGGTCTCGGAAATCGACGAATCGAAAGCAATGTTTCCGCCTGCCGGCCCCGTAGTGCAATGGGTATCCGCCGTCAGGGATACGGGGGTCTGGAAGTTGATGGTGCCGCCCGATGTTACCATATCGTCGACGGCGGCAGTACCAAGATAGATAAGATCCACCGCGTTCAAAGTAATGTTTCCAGCGCCTCCGTCAACGGCCGCATTAAGGTCGATGTCATTCGCAGCGCCACCAGCTGTCAACGCCAGCGATCCAGTCCCGGCTTTTACGATTGCGGAGTCTACGCTGATTGTCCCGTTTATGGTGGTGATCTGGACGTTACCCGCAGAATTCCCATGTAAGAGCGTAGTAATGGAAAGGCCATCGGCTTCCGTTATTGCGATTTCATTCGTACCGATTACAGAACTACTGGTAAGATTGCAGGAGACTACCGAAGTTTCAAGGGAATCCAGGATGGTACCGATGGAAGAAACTGCTGTAATCGTAAGCGTATCGGCAGTGAGGTTCAGTGCTCCGGCGTTTCCGTCAGTTACCGACTGTCCCGCTACCGTGTTGGCAGTCAAGATTATGTCGCCGGCTGCAGCTCCGGCGTTTATGACGGAAACGACGATGATTCCTGCTGTCGTCGAAATCGTGATGTCGTTCGCGTCGTTGTCCAGCGTAGAGGTTACGCTGGTGGCCGTAACGAGTCCCGCCGCGCTTACCGTGATGGGGCCGTTAACCGTATCGACGGCAGTAAGCGTTATTCCGCTTGCCTCGGCGATAAATACGCCTCCAGTATTCGTGCTCGACAAGTCACACGAGACCACCGTCGTCTCAAGAGGATCTCCTGCGGCGGCTATCGGTCCCTGGCAGGTAATCGTCAGCACGTCAGCAGTAAGGTTCAAAACCGCGCCGTTCCCATCGCTTACCGACTGGCCCGCTAGCGAGTTCGCTGTCAGGGTTATGTCGCCGGCTGTCTTGGCATCGATCGTTCCCACATCGATGTTTCCCACTGTCGTTGAAATCAATACGTCATTGGCGTCGAGGTCGGTCGTAGATACCACACTGGTCGCCGTTACGAGACCGGCTGAAGTTACCGTGATGGGGCCATTGACCGTATCGACGACAGTAAGCGTTATTCCGCTTGCCTCGGCGATAAATACGCCTCCAGTATTCGTGCTCGACAAGTCACACGAGACCACCATCGTCTCAAGAGGATCTCCTGCGGCGGCTATCGGTCCCTGGCAGGTAATCGTCAGCACGTCAGC
>JANNSO010000103.1:0-6970 GCA_031402655.1 Spirochaetota bacterium
AAACCTCGGATGAGGATTTTCAACACCCTGCTAATAACCTTGTTGGTTATCAGCAGGCCCCATTATCTTTTCGAGCTGCCCCGGTAATTATTTTATCATATTCGGCAGGGCCTGCGCTTGCCGGGCTTGATTTTAGCGGAATTTGGGTGGAAGCCGGCGAATTTCCGGGTTCGTGGCAGTTTGGGCTGGCCTGGGAGCGTTTTACTTGACAAAACGCCTCGCAAGGGTTATTTTGATTACGCGTTTCAAATTTCGCAATAACGTTTTGTCTATAGAAATGAGATACCATGAGCGAATCTGCATTAAAGGCCTTTGAATTGCTTTTTCATCTGGCTAGAGCCGGGAATTCGTCTCTCGCAAGACTATCGCGCGAGACTGGCTGGGACAAGGCTACCGCTTTGCGCTACCTCACGGCCATGGAGAAAAAGGGTGTCGTCGAGCGCCGCGACGGAGACTGGGCCTTGGGATTGGCCCTTGTGGAGCTTGCAAGCCGGGTTCCGGTTACGCAGAACGTAGCCTCGCGAGCCCAGCCGATTCTGGTGGAGCTTGCCCAGGGAATCGGGGAAACCGCAAACCTGTCGGCTTTGGTGGGCAACGACGTAATGTACCTGGCCAAGGCAGACGCAGGCAGGGCTCTTAGGCTGCGATCCAGTCCGGGCGACCGGCTTCCCTTATATTGTACCGCGGCCGGCAAAAGCATACTTGCCCGCATGCCCGCCGCAATGCGTGCCCAGTACATCGCGGACGCCCGGCTTGCTCCCATAGCGCCGAAAACCATTACCGATCCCGTGCGCCTGAGCGCCGATATCGAGGAAACGATAAAGCGCGGCTGGGCTATCGATGACGAGGAGCTGGAACCCGGTCTTGTTTGCTTTGCCATGTCGCTCGAGCTGCCGCGATACGGCTTTACCGGCGCGGTCAGCGTGTCCGGACCTTCCGGCCGGATGCTGCACGCAAAAGAAGAGGTTTTGGCCGCGTTGCGCTGGACAATAATGAGGCTGCAGGAGGCTCTTGGCGGTGGAGTACAGGATGATGAGGATACGCCGCTTTTTGGTCCAGGCAGGGGTGGTTTTAAAAGCAGTGACTGGCACCGCCCCGGCTCTGAGGTATTTGAATAAGCGCATTACTGGAAATAGGACGTACTGAATTGGTACTTCGAAGGCTACCTGAATTGTCGAAAGGCAATAAGGTAGCCTTTTTTATTAAAAATGAGAATAAAGTATTTGACAAACATATGTTGACATATTATAATTTAAATAAGTTTTGATAATAGGAGGTATGTATGAGTCAATTAAAGACCGACCCCTTGACAGGATTGGCCTGCCGGCAAGATTTTTCTGCTTTGTACGAGGAAGCTGTCAAGGATGCGCAAGGCATGTCCATGACGCTTGCTTTGGTGGATGTGGATAATTTTAAGCGCATCAATGACGAGCATGGCCACCAGGCAGGAGATTTAGTGCTGGTTTTCATAGCCTCAAAGCTGGCGACCATTGCCGGCTCCAGGCTGATTCGCTATGGCGGCGATGAATTCGTAGTGCTTTTTGCGGGCATCGAGCGGGAGCAGGCATTTTTGAGACTGGAAAAAGTCCGCGAACAGATCGAGTCGAAAAAAGAACTTGCCGTGGACGGAAAAACCATAGCTTTGCTCATGACTATAAGCGTAGGAGCCGCGGCCATGCCCATCGACGGCTCGAGCGAGAGCGAATTGATGCGCAAGGCGGATGGAGCCCTGTACAGGGCTAAGATTGGCGGCCGGAACAAGGTGATGCTCGCCTTCGAGGAGCGGATGGCTCCCAAGACTTCGCACTTTACGCTTACCCAGCTGGAGCGCCTAGCCGAGCTGGCCAGGGACCAGGGGATAGGAGAGGCCGTGCTGCTGCGGGAAGCCCTTGACGACCTGCTGGTAAAATATCTTCACGGATTTCGAAAATAATATGCAAGGATTAATTTACGGGAACCTCTGATAACCAACAAGGGTATCAGAGGTTCCCGTACGCCTGATGGCCGGATACCATCCCGCCATCAGGTTTTTTCTATTATCGGGGGAGATTTCAGAATACGGCTTCTTCCTCTTCTTCCGCGGCGGATTCTTCGCTTACCTGGTTTGCCACGAAGGGTAATTCGCCTTCTTTTCTTGCCTGCGGCTTGAATTCGACATGCTCGGCGACGATTTTTATCCTGTTCTGGTTCTTGCCCGCGCTGTCCAGCCAGCGTTCCTGCTTGAGTCTGCCGACTATCCGCACCCCGCGGCCTTTTTTGAGTATTTCGCCGCAAGTCTGGGCAAGGCGGGACCAGGTTTCTATGTCAAAATATGATACCTCCTTTTCTGTCTCCTCGTTTTGCTTGTAGAACCTGTTGCTTGCCACCGAGAACGAGCATAGATTGTGTCCGCTCGGTATCGCCTTGAGAACAGGGTCCCTTACGAGATTGCCTTCCAGGATGATGGAGTTCAGATTACTTAACATGGATTCCTCCGTTGGCCAGTGGCCGGTAGTTATGTCGGGCAGCAATGTGCCCCCGGTTCCCGCAGGTACCGGACAAGTATAATTACGCGCTAATTTTATGGGGTGCTTGCGGATTGCGGAATTATTTTAGGTTTTTGCCGAAACCTCTATAGGGACTCAGGAATTCGGGAGGGAGGAGGAAGTCGCGGAGATGCCGGCGGGATGCCGGATTATTGGCGTGCGGTATTTTTAAGTATTGAAAAAGCGTTCTCTGCGACGTTCCCAATTTCCACAAAAAGCGCTTTTGAATAGCGCGTAGCCGAACTGACTGCATCGGGAATTTTGTTGTCCTTCATGTTATCCCATCTTGAAAGAGAGGCTTTGATGCGGCCCATCATAAGCGCGCTAAATGCTTTGGGATTTAAAGCTTCTACGGATACAACGGTAAAGGCTGTCCCCGATTGCATGATGACGGCTACAACGTCAAGCTTCAATTCTTTAAGCGCAAACACGATTATTGCGCCTTTTACTTTGTTTTCGTCGAACTGGTACATTTTTTTTATGAGCGCTGAGGGATTGTCTTTGATGGTGGCGTTTTTAACGCCGAGCGCATCGAGTTTTTGCGTGACCGGCGTTTGCGAAAATGCCAAAAATCCGACACTGAAGATCAGCAAGGCCATTATTGTCCGGTTCATCGCTTTCTCCTTGAATTATCCTTGTAAAGATAGCATTGGCACTGGCTCAAAGTCAAATGTTCAAACAGAGGAATTGCCGGTGTCCTCCCGGGGATGCCGCATGGCCAACCCGGTTTTTAACTGTATATTAGGTGCAAGGAAATACAATGAAAAGAAAATGGATAGGCTTTACCTTACTTGGTTCCCTGGCCGTGGTCGCGTTGCTTGCGCTGTGGTTTGTCGTATGGGCCGGCACGACGAATCCTGTCATGGCGGAGGTTGGAGACGCTTTGAAAGACGGTCAGGCTGTTTCGGTGAATCAGGAGCGTTGGATAGCTTTTGCGCCGCTTTCCCTAAGGCCGACCACGGGTATAATTTTTTATCCGGGCGGCAAGGTAAATCCGAAAGCGTATGTGCCTTTGCTTCGTGAGATCGCGAAGGAGGGCTACCTGGCTCTAATCGTGCCCATGCCTTTGAACATGGCGTTCCTGGGCATAAACAAGGCCGACGCGGTGATTGCGGCGTATCCGGAAATAAAGCGCTGGGTAATCGCCGGGCATTCGCTTGGCGGAGCCATGGCCGCGAACCTTGTCTACAAGCAGCCTCGGCGTTTCGCCGGCCTTATACTGTACGCTTCATGGCCGGCCGACAGCAACAGCCTGGCCGGCGCGAATGTTCCCGTTTTATCGGTATACGGAAGTAGGGACGGAGAGGCCGAAAAGTTGGCCCTATCCGCGGCGCTCCTTCCCCCATCCGCGACCGTGATGCGGATTGAGGGCGGCAACCATGCGCAATTTGGGTATTACGGCATACAGGATGGCGACGGTGCGGCGACGATAAGTCGGACAGAACAGCAGATGCGTGCGGTAAGCGCGACCGTGGAGTTTTTGCGCGCGCTGGAAACTCCGTAAACCTGCAGGATTAAAGGCTTTTCGCGTCAGGGACAAAGGCGGTATCCTTTGCGCGCGAAAGCGCGTAAAGATAAAGCCGGTGGCCCGCCCGGCTGTCCCGGCGCGCAGCGCGCGCAGGGGCAGGCGAGACGCCCTTGACGAAATTCCCGCTCCGCGTCATAGTTACGCTTACAGGCTTTGATGGAGAAGAGTACCGCCGATCCGGCGCTACAGAGAGGGCTGCCTTCGGGAAACCGATAGGCGGGCGGCGCGGCAATGGCCGCGAAGCGGTTCGCGGCTGAGAGACCCCCAGCGACCTTCGACGGGAAAACCACTCCGGAGCTGCCTTGGTGAACGACGCGTGCGTCCAGTAATCGGGGCCGGGTTCTCCCGTTACAGGGGTGTTAAAGAGCGGGCTTGCTGGGAGATTGAACCACAGAGGCACAGAGGCACAGAGAAGATTGGGAAGGAATGATGGCCGGCGAATGCCGGTGTTTGTCATTTCTTTTGAAGCTTCCTGGCCGAGTGATTCTTTGGGAATGTCGATCGGAGCGCGAAGTAAGGTGGTACCGCGGATTCCGCTTCGGTGGCGACGTTGTCGTTGCCGGGGGCGCGTCTACTGGGGAGATTTCAAGACTTGTGTTTTGAAATTATAACCTGTTTGAGGCTCGCACAGGATTCGTCCTTACGCTAGAACCGGGAAAAAATTCCGGCGGGGCGTAGGAACGTATCCCGTGGGAGCCTTTTTCCGTTGTAGGAGTTACCCGTATGGCACATCCCATCGAAACCGTGCGTCATTCGCTGTCGCACGTCATGGCACAGGCCGTGGTAAAACTGTATCCGGGCACCAAGGTGGCCATCGGGCCGGCGATAGCCGACGGATTCTATTACGACTTCCAGCTGCCCGCCCCGATTCAGCCGGCGGACCTTCCGGCCATCGAGAAGGAAATGCGGCGCATCATCTCGGCCAACGCCAAATTCGAGAAACGCGACATGTCCAAGGCCGACGCGCTGAAGCTGTTTGCCGAGGAGCCGTTCAAGGTGGAGCTGATTAACGGGCTCGAGGACGGCACCATTACCGTGTACGAGCAGGACGGCTTCGTGGACCTGTGCCGCGGGCCGCACGTGGACTCGACCCGCGACCTGCGGCCGGACGCGTTCAAGCTGCGCGCGGTGGCGGGGGCGTACTGGCGGGGCGACGAGAAGCGGCCCATGCTTACCCGAATCTACGCCTACGCATTCATAAGCAAAGACGAGCTTAACGCGCACCTCAAGATGCTGGAGGAAGCCGAGAAACGCGACCACCGGAAGCTGGGCAAGATTCTGGCGCTGTTCCATCTGGACGACGAGAACCCGGGGCAGATTTTTTGGCATCACCGCGGCTGGACCATCTACCGCGCGCTGGAAAACTATGTCCGCGCGAAGATCGACGCGGCCGGTTATATAGAAGTAAAGACTCCGTCCGTGATGCCCAAGAGCCTGTGGGAGCGCTCGGGGCACTGGGCCAAGTACCAGGAAAACATGTTCGTGACCGAGAGCGAGAAGCGGGAGTTCGCGCTGAAGCCCATGAACTGCCCGGGGCACATCGAGATCTTCAAGCAGGGAATAAAAAGTTACCGCGACCTGCCCTTGCGCATGGCCGAGTTCGGCTCGTGCTGCAGGAACGAGCCTTCGGGCGCGCTGCACGGCATCATGCGCGTGCGGGGCTTCGTGCAGGACGACGCGCACATATTCTGCACCGAGGAGCAGATTCCGTCGGAAGTGTCGTCGTTCTGCGCGCTCCTGAAAAGCATGTACGCGGACTTCGGCTTTGGTGAAGATAAGATAATCGTCAAGTTTTCCACCAGGCCCGAGAAGCGCGTTGGCGACGACGCCACCTGGGACAAAGCCGAAGCCGCCCTTGCGGACGCGTGCACTCAGGCGAAGCTCGAGTATGTCGTGTCGCCCGGCGAAGGCGCTTTTTACGGACCCAAGCTTGAGTTTACCCTGATAGACGCGCTTGGCCGCGAGTGGCAGTGCGGCACCATGCAGGTGGACTACCAGCTGCCTTCGAAAGAACGGCTGGACGCCAGCTACATAGGCGAGGACAGCGCGAAGCACACTCCCGTTATGCTGCACCGCGCGATTCTAGGCTCGCTTGAACGCTTTATCGGCATACTCATCGAGCATTTCTCGGGCAACTTTCCCGTGTGGCTGTCTCCCGAGCAGGTGGCGATAATCCCCGTGGGAGAGCCATTCGCGGAGTATGCGCGGAAGGTTGGCGAACAGTTCAAGGCGGCGGGAATACGCACCAGGTTTATGCTGGACAATGAGCGCATGAACGCCAAGATCCGCGATGCCCAGACCGCCAAGATTCCATACATGTGCGTGATGGGCCAGAAGGAGATGGAGGAAGGCACCGTGGCCGTGCGCCTGCGCGACGGAAAGCAGCTGCAGGCCATGCCGGTGGCGGAGTTCCTGGGGTATGTACAGGGGAAAATAAGCACTAACTCGCTGGAACTGTAACGGTATATTTGCTTTTAAGGAATGCTTGACCACAGAGGCACAGAGGGGAATAGGATTGAGATAGGTGCTGAGTGGATTTGAAGCTGAGTTTTCGAGAAGTGGAAATATAATTCTGCAAAAAGCCGGGACTCGGAAGGGTTCCTGTTTTTCTTTTGGTAGTTGATTTAGGCCTGCCGGATGCCTATACTTGGCATACATGAAATATCCATTTACGGGGCGTAAGCGGCTGGTGCTGGTTACCCTCCTGTCCTTCGCATCGCTATTGTTCCTCATCGTGCTGCGCTATTTTTTGGCGGGCAAATTTTCGCAAGGCTACCTGATTTGGAATCTATTTCTTGCCGCGGTTCCCGTTTGGGTGGCTACGCAATGCGTGTATCGCATCGGCAAGCATCGGGGAACGAGGGCTGCGACGATATGGGGGCTATGCGGCTTCCTGCTTTGGGTCGTATTTTACCCG
>JANNSO010000104.1:0-28854 GCA_031402655.1 Spirochaetota bacterium
ACCATTAACAGGCTGTTGAAAAAGCTTGTTGCTTTGTCAACAGCCTTCAACATTCCTCGCATTTGATTACAAATGCTACGGTAATGTTACATTTTGGAAGTGTTGAAAATCCTCATCCGAGGTTTTTCAACACCCTGTTAATAAACCCGATTACTGTGAGGAATCAGTGAGGCAGCTCTGATAACCAACAGGGTTATCAGAGGCGCCCATCATTCTTTTCAAGATCTCTTTCCCTGCAGGATTATCCTTGCGGGATACGTTATATACCACTACATAGGAAGTATCGCTTTTGCTTTCGTAGAACGGAAAGCATTCTCCTCCGAACCCGCCTCCCGGATGGCCTTCCAGGAAAAATCCGTCAAGTTCGTACCCTGCTATCCCCAGACCATAGCCAGTAATATTATTATCACGGCCGTTTTCCCGCGCGTCGAGCCGGGTTCTCATCGCCGCTAGCGATTTTTCCGACACTACCCTGCCGTGAAACAGCGCGTCGAGCCACAGCAAAAGGTCATGAGCGCTGGATGACATCGCACCCGCCGCAAAAGTCAGGCTGTCCCACGAAGTCTGTTCTCTGCCTATCAAGTGAGGGCCAAAAGGAATGAATTCGTCATAACCGGGGGTAGTGCCATTGGGCAGGCGATCCGCCCAGGGGAGCAGGCAGGTGTCATGCATTCCCAAAGGTATGAAAAACTCGGACTCAAGCTGCGAAGCCAGACTTGCAGAGCCGGCACTTTCGGCTATCAGGCCTAGAAGCAGATAATTATCATTGGCATACGAGAAACGGCGGGTCGTCTGAACTCCAGGTTTTGACTTTTTTGATAATATCTTCATTACTTCAGCGGCTTGCCAGCGTTTTTTGGAGTCCAACACCGAAACCGCCATCATTCCCGCATCGGTAAAAAGGCTTTCCTTGATGCCGCTGCTCTGGTTTAAAAGATCCTGGACGCAGATGTTAGCTGACTCCGGGTATTCGGGAAACCACGTATCGATTCTATCGTCCAGCGAAAGCAAGCCCCGTTCTGCAAGGCGGCAAACCAGAGCTGCGACGAACATCTTGGTGCTGCTGCCGATCCTAAACGAGCTATGGTTACCGATGGCCTCGCCGCGATGTTCCAAATCAACGGTGCCGCTCGCCGCCAGCAGCGCTTGCTTCCCCGGCTCAAGGATTCCTGCCTGAAGGCCGGGCAATTTGAATTCATTGACGGAATCATCGAGCAAAGACCGGAGGCGAGCCAGCGATGCATCTGTGTAATCATGTTGCGCGGCAGGCACATACACCTTGAAACTCATGCAGCCTCCAAATAAAGCGACCGCCGACAGAAGCGCAAAAAAGTTAAGAAACCACCTTGTTTCCCTCATGGTCGTTTTCCAAATCCGGCATGCAAAACGGCGCTGGGGCAGGCATCGGCACAGCGCATGCACAGTATGCAATCATGATGTGCAATCCGAACAAGTTGATCGGCGGTACCCGTCTTTTTTTTCGTATCCCGAGCCATTGTACCGATATCCAGGCTCATGGGACAGGCAAGGGAACAGGTTCCACAAGCACTGCACTTGACGGCCTCGCTTCGCAAATACAAACCCGGCACATTCAACGCAGTGCCGATTTTTTGCCCTATGACCATAAAAGGAGCCATCCAGCAGGCGCTGTGGCAGAACCCCCGCCGTCCCAAGATTAAACTCAGCGCTAGAATCAAACTTAACACCGAAAGATAAATAATATAGGCAGCGGGACGGCTTACCGATATTCCATTTTCCATCTGAAAGAAAAAATCGACCTTCAAACCATCCGCTCGCAGTCCCGCCGCGGAAACAGCCAGTCCAATCCAAGCGCCAAGCCATGGAGCCCACAAACCGAATTTTACCCATTGCAGTACTCGTCGAGTTACAACTTTTGGCCGGGCCAAGGAGGCGAAATCCTGGACAGCCCCCGCAGGGCAAAGCCATCCGCAAAATACCCGCCCAAGTACTATTGAGCTGCCGAACATTCCGGCAAACATAAAAACGCTACCGCTTATCACTCCTTCCAACAAACCCATAAACGGTAAGTAGGGAGAGAAGTAATACAATGTAATAGGCATGATGATGAGCCACACAAGCATTAATCCGCTGCGCAGCCTCTGTCGGGGCTCTTGTATCGCCAAGTATCGATTCGAGCCAGTTCTGCTTATTCTTTCTTTTATTGCTTTCATACCATCGATACTACGGATACTTGAAGTTTCATGCCATCGGGGCCAACCCGGAAATACCTGGGAGTAACCCCCCTTTCTCGACGATTCGCTTCAATCGCTCGAAGAATTTATAAGGCGGAACAGCTGAATGCGGTTTTTAATCCCGGTTTTCCTAAAAATGTTGGTCAGATGATTCTCAACCGTTTTTCCTGAAATAAACAGGCGCTCGGCGATCTGAGCGTTGGTGACGCCCGAAACAACCAAGTGCACGATTTCAGCCTCGCGCTTTGTAATCGAGAAACGCTCGAAAAAATAGCGGCTTGGCTGACCAGCCTGCATATACACCGGAGCGCCTAAAAAACCGGGGATTTCGGAAATCGACAGGAGCAATAAGCCTGGAAGGAATAAGCTTATCGGAAGGTCGTTGAACCAAGGAGGCAGGATGCCTCCGAATGCATCGAGAATTATCAAAGGCAGGCAGAGCGACGACCAGAGAAGCAGGCGTATCAAAAATCGATTCTGCGTTTTTCCGCGTTCTTTTGGCCGAACCAGGCCAATAAACAAAATGCCTCCGCCAACCGTAGCAAAAACGAGACACTGCAGGAAGTAAACCCAAATCGCGCCGCCCGTACCGAGAATAAAAGCCGAACTTCCGACCAAGGCAAAAAAGGGCAGCGCGATTTCAGCGATCAGCCATGGAATTCGCTTAGGCAGCCCGGTCATCAATCGGGTTAATCGGGGCGTAGCTACCGTCAGCGACATTGCCCCGAAAAGAGCCCACAGTTTACTGAAGTCCTGGATACTGCTGCTGCTCAAGCTTTTACCATAGCGGTAGATCAGTATTTCCAATACGAAACAGCCCAAGCCAGAAACGGCGACGGCAAACCAGATAGAGGCTTTGTGGCGGAATTGTCTCTGCAGCATGAGCGTAACCGTTATCAACGTGACGGCGCACATGAGGGCAAAAAGCATCAAAAAAGTAACTATGTGTTCCATACCTGCCCAATCTCCGCTCATAGGTTCTACGTATTGTTTTTATTGCAGGACTCCGGATTGGCAATGGCAGATTCCCACGGCCAATGCGTCCGCCGCATGGTCTGGTTTCGGCGGAACGGACAGACCCAGAACCATCTTTACGAAAGCCTGAACTTCTTCCTTGCCAGCTCTGCCCGAGCCTGTAACCGCCTGTTTTACCGTGACCGGCTTGTATTCATGCATGATAAGGCCTGCGTCATGAGCCACCAGCCTTATAATTCCCCTGGCTTCCGCGACGGCTAATCCGCTTGTTACGTTCTGGGCAAAAAAAAGATCTTCCATGGCTATTTCGTCTGGTCTTTGAATCATGATTATTTCTTGCAATTCATCGCGGATATGCGCAAGCCTGGCACCCATGTCCAAATCGGGCTTGGTATGAATGCAACCATGTGCGCCATAAAAAATACGGGCGCCGTCCCGAAGAACGACGCCCCATCCAAGCGAGGCGAGTCCAGGATCTATCCCGAGCACCCGCACCACACTGTTAATCATTCTATTCTTCGAGATCTTCCGGAAGGTTGGCGTTATGGTAGACGTTTTGGACATCGTCGTTTTCTTCAAGCTTATCGATCAGTTTGGTAATCTTGCCGCCTGAGTCTTTATCGACATCCACGTATGTTTCGGGAATCATGGAAATCTCGGCTCCGTCCGTTTCCATTCCGGCACCGGTAATCGCGTTCATTACGGCTTCGAAGGCTTCCGGACTTGTGTACACTACGACCTCGCCGTCCTCGTTTACGATATCGTCGGCGCCGGCTTCGAGGGCTAAATCCATGACTTTGTCCTCGGGGAAACGCTCACCGTCGAGAGAAATCATGCCCTTACGGTTAAAAAGCCTGATTACCGCATTTGAAGTAGCAAGCGAACCACCGGCACGCGTCAGCAAATTCCTGACTTCGGCAGCTGCGCGATTTTTATTATCGGTCAGCACTTCTATGAGTATTGCAATGCCGCCGGGGGCATAAGCTTCGTAAACCAGTTCTTCATACACTGCGTTGCCAAGCTCACCGGTTCCTTTTTTAATCGCCCGTTCTATATTATCCTTGGGCATGTTCGCGCCGCGGGCCTTGAGGATTGCAGTACGTAAACGTGCATTCGTGTCGGCATCCCCACCACCCATCCGGGCAGCGATGGAAATTTCCTTAATAAGCTTGGTAAAGATTTGGCCGCGTTTGGCATCTGCGGCGCCCTTCTTGTGTTTAATAGTCGCCCATTTGCTATGGCCTGACATCTTGTCTCCTTGCGAACGCGATTTTTCGCCGAAATAGTAACATAACGAAGTATTTCCTGTCAACAATAAGCAATCATTGCGAAATATACAAAAAATACGCAAAGAATGCGAATAAAAAGAACTGAGTCTATTACATGTATTTCAGAAAAACTCAGCGTTTAGGAACTGCTATCCTGTCTTTGCGCATGCCGTCTTCTATAACGTCAATGCGAATTTTTTCAAACCAGGCAAAGTCAAAGGGCTTTTTATTTCGAACGGTAAATTTAACCGCCAGCTCCAGGTCATCCTTGCAGGGTTCGCAAAGATCGTATTCGCGGACGGCGAAAAAGGTGCGCATCGGCACAGGATCGGTAACTTCCTTCTTGCATACATCACAGTATAAATGCTTCATTGTGCTACTCCTTAATGACTTCAAGTTTCATCATTTTATAGTATAGTACAATACTTGTCGAGAATAAAATACAGGAAGTATTAATAGAAGGGAGCGGATTATGAAAAAAACCGATTTTTCCATTGGTTCAAGAAGATTTTCTTCGGACAATATTTTGATTATCGCGGAAATCGGTACCGGTCATGAAGGAAACCTGAACAAGGGCTTGGAACTTGTCGCCGCCGCCATCGAAGCAGGAGCGGATTGCGTAAAATTCCAGCATGTTTACGCCGAGGAAATTATCCATCCGGCCACCGGCTTCGTTCCTCTTCCCGGCGGCTTGATTCCATTATACGAGCGATTCCTGCAAATTCAGGTAAACCTTGATTTTCTCGCACGAATGAAGGAGTCGAGCGAAGCCGGCGGAGCTATTTTTTTATGCACGCCTTTTGGCATCCGGAGCGCCACCGAGCTCCTGGCTTTGAAAGTCGCCGCGTTAAAGATTGCGAGCCCGGAGTTGAACCATTTACCGCTTGTCGAATTTTGCGCCAGTACAAACCTGCCTGCCATTTTATCTTCCGGCGTTTCCATGATGCGGGATATAGAACGCGCCTTGTCCTATTTCGCATCCGGCACAGCCGCCCTTCTCCACTGCGTTACCGCCTACCCGGCTCCGGCCGAAGACTATAACCTGAGGCTGATAGACTCGCTGTCGCGGGTGTTCGGCGTTCCCTGCGGCGTTTCCGATCATTCCCTTGATCCCATGCTTGTGCCCGCCCTTGCTGCGTGCAATGGCGCATGCATCGTCGAAAAGCATATCTGCCTTTCCCGTTCCGGAGATGGCCTGGATGATCCCATCGCTTTGGAACCATCTGAGTTTTTAAAAATGACGCGGGCAATCAGAACGTTCGGCGCAATGGGTAGGGAAGAATCCACCGGGGAGCTTGAGGGAATTTATGGAGAAAAAAGGGTAGAAGCCGTTTTAGGAAGCGGCGTTAAAAGCCTTGCGGAAAGCGAGCGCCTCAATTACTCGAGGACCAACCGCAGCGTGCACGCGCTTAGGCCGATAATGAGCGGAGAAAAGTTCACGAAAAGCAACATGGCCTTGCTTCGTACCGAAAAGATATTAAAGCCCGGCTTGCATCCTGAGTTCATGAACCTGCTGCTGGACAGAAAAGCCGCCCGGGACATTCCGGACGGCGAAGGAATCGGCTGGGACGATGTGGGTGCCAGTTAGCGGCGTGAAAGCCCGTCGAGAACCTGGCACTCCTTTTGGGAGAGTTTAAAATCCATGGTGCCTACATTCTGCGCGGCATGGCTTGTTTTGGTGGCGCCGGGAATGGCTACCACGGTATCGCCGTTGTAGCTGAGCAGCCAGTTCAGGGCGACTTGCCCTGCCGTGGTATTGTAGCCAAGGGCTATCTTCTTAAGCTCGTCGATCAGGGGTTTGGTTCGCGCAAGTCCGCGTGCGCTGAACACGGGCATGAACTTTCGGTAGCCCGCGCGATTTTTGATGAGCTCGGGCTCGTCATGGAACTTGCCGGTGAGTATACCCTGCGCAAGCGGAGAGAAGGCGATTATGGTTACGCCCAACTCTTTGGCAACTTCCATGGTTCCGTCAAAATCGGGAAAGCGCTGGATTAAGTTATAGCGCACCTGATTGGATACGAGGTTAAAACCCTCTTCC
The DNA here is from genome assembly GCA_031402655.1 of Spirochaetota bacterium. Taxonomy (GTDB): domain Bacteria; phylum Spirochaetota; class Spirochaetia; order Treponematales; family UBA12059; genus JANNSO01. The sequence goes on from JANNSO010000104.1 coordinate 6,495, forward strand.
TTGAGGACGCGGTGGGCGCTGCGGAGCTGTACGGCCGAAAAATTCGAAACGCCTACCGTCCGCACTTTTTTGCCGCGAAGCAGTTTGGCCATGGCCTTCATCTCGCCGGCTCTCGTTGAAAAGCCCCAAGGCATATGCACCTGGTGCAGGTCGATAGGCCAACCCTTCAGGGCATCGAGGCGAACGCCTATGGTCTTGACTATAGAGGAGGAAGTACGCCCCACAGGATACCATTTCGTCGCGACGATGACGTCACCGGGCTTTTTACCCGCGTGTTCGAGGGACGTTACCAGTGCGGTCTCGCTTTTACCCCAGCCGTAAATCTCGGCGGTATCAAACCAGTTTATTCCGCCATCGAGGGAAGCCTTGACTATTGCGTCTATCTGGTCCTGGGGAAGGCTTTCCCAGAATTTCCCGCCCATGCCCGCGCCTTGGGAGAATTGCCAGCAGCCCAAGCCGATGGGGCTTATCATTATATCGCTCTGACCGAGCCTGCGTTTTTCAAGCAGCATATTAATACCCCTTAACTTTCTTGCCGAACAGCATATTCTGATAACAACGGACACATCCGGGGAAAAGTCCGTCGGGGGAGTTTTTCAGCTCTTCGCGGAATTTCTGCGCCCGCTCTCCGTTGTAGATATCGTAAAAACTGTTTTCCATGATGTTTCCAATAATATAGTCCGGATAATCGGCGCAGAAATGCACGTCGCCGTTATAGTCGAAATCCACCTGGGACCATGGAACGGGGCAATCCTTGCGCACCACCTGGGCCAGATCGGAATAATACTCGGTGATCTTGTCCGGGTTTATGGCCGGGACTGTTATAATCGGATACCCCGCTTTGAGAGCGTGCACGTTCTTGAGTATCTCCGTAAATTTTTCACCGTCGATGCCTTCGTTGAAGCCGGTATTGAAGCCTTCCAGGCACTCGATGTCGCAATCGAGGTGCTCCTTCATGTAACTGCGCTGCCTGGAAATAATATCGTCGTTGGTATAGGTGCCCAGGTTTATGATGTGCCATGAAAGGTTGAACTCGCTCATTGCGCGCGCCAGTTCCTCGAGGTGAAGGTAGTTCATGTTGGATACGGTGGTGACTATCCCCATATAGGGCAGGTGGGAATTGTATTTTTTCTTCATCTCGTTTATGGCCCGAAAACCCGCCACTACTCGATCATAGGAGCCTTCGCCGCGAATCTTGTCGTTGATGTCGCGGAACCCGTCGAGCGACACGAACAAGGCATGCCAACCGTTTTTTACGATGCGTTCGGCGTTGGCCTCGAGAAACGTGCCGTTTGTATTGACTGAGAGCATGCATTTCTTGCTTATGATGTACTCGGCCAGATCCACGAAATTCGGATACAGGAACGGCTCTCCGCCCCACATGTAGAAGGTGGGCTTGTCCTTGGCGATTTCGTCCACGAGCTTATAGTAGCGCTCGATGGGAACCAATTTCTTTGCTTCGCTGGCTGCATGGACGCCGTTGAGTACGCCATGCGTCCCCCGTTGATTGCACATGAGGCATCGCAGGTTGCACAGCGGAGTTATCCTAAAATAAACGAGCGCCAGCTCTTTGGTTTTCCTGGTTTTCCTCTTGCGGTCCACCAGGGAAGCCTTGCCCATGCGCATGAATGAAAAAGCGGTATTAAGGGCAAAGGCTGGATTATGCTGAAGCATCTTCCAAACTACCGAAAAATTATTGTTCACAGATTTTCCTTCGCAAAAAAACTTAGTCAGTCGCCGGAACCCCGGCGACTGTGTATTATAGACATGCAACTATATAGGGTCAATAAGCGAGTTGCTACGAGCCCAAAGTTACAAGAGTCTTTCCATTTCCGCCCTGCTCGGGTTTTGCATAGCAAAAACTCGTGACGCCGGGATAGCGGGCCAGGGTTTCCCGAACGCCTTGCTGCAGAACGCCTTCGCCGGTTCCGTGGATTATGGAAAAAGACGATAAATTCTGCAGCGTTGCGGCATCAAGCTGGCGCTCGACTGCCTGGATGGCCTCCATGAGGCGATATCCGCGGATATCCAGTTCCAGGACTGCCTGGTTACTTCGGCTTAAAGAAGATTCTATGGAAATGCTCGGGGCTTTCTGAACGAGCTCGGCGGTAAGCTCCAAATTAAATGGTTCTACCGTTACCCGCAATGCGTCGGTCTCCACGACCCACGAACCATTTTTGGCAGCCCGGAGTATTTTCCCGCGTTTTCGGGCAGGCAGAACCAGCACGGGGGAGCCAATGCCAAGAACGCCGCGGACGGGGCTTTCCGGCCGAAGCTCCCGCTCGTCGGCGCGCAGGCCGGCTTCGGCTTTCTCTATCTTTCCGTCCAATTCGGCAAAAAACTCCTTGACGCCCTGGGTTTTATCCCGGGTAAGCTCGCCTTCGCGGAGGGCGCGCACCAGATTTTCGAGGGTCTTGCGGCTGTCTGACAGAAGGTTTTTCAAATCGGCTATGCCATGCGATTTAAGCTCGATTTCTTTTTGCCGAAGCTGCAGGTCCTTGAGGTCGGCCTTCCGCTGTTCTTCCATTGCATCGCGAAGCCGGCTTCTGCCTTCGCTGTGCATTGCGTCGAGCTCGCGGTGCTTCTCGGACAAGCCCCGTATCATCGCCGAAATATCCGTCCGCTCGTCGCGGAGGTAGCGGCGAGCGCCATCGACCACTTCTGAGGAAACCCCGTTTTTCCCGGCAATATCCAAGGCGCGGCTTTCACCTGGTATGCCCATGAGTATGCGATAGGTGGGGGATAGGGTTTCCCGGTCAAAATCCACGGACGCGTTGAGGACGCCTTCTTTTGTATAGCCGAAATTCTTGAGGATGCCGTGATGCGTGGTAACCAGGGTTATGGCGCCCCGGGCAATAAACAGGTCCAGAAGGGCCATGGCTATGGCGCAGCCTTCTTCCGGATCGGTTCCCGAACCCAGTTCATCGAGCAGTACGAGGCTGCGATCGCTGGCCCCGTTTACGATGGCGGAAATCGTGCGCATGTGGCCCGAGAAGGTGGAAAGCGATTGGTCGATGGACTGTTCATCGCCGATGTCCGCCCAGACGCCGTCGAATATGGGCAGACCCGTACCCGGACCTGCGGGAAGCGCAAGGCCGAACTGGTTCATGAGGGCAAAGAGCCCAGCGGTTTTTAGCGCTACTGTTTTTCCGCCGGTATTGGGACCGGTGATAATCAGGGTGCGCGCATCGTCGGGCATGCAAAGGTCGATGGGCACGGCGCGGGTGCCCAAGATGGGGTGTTTCGCCTTGACGAGCGCTATGCCGGTTTCCCTGTCGTCCGCGTAGATTCCGTTTGTCATCTGGGAATAGCGGCCGCGCGCGTACATCGCGTCGAAGAACGCGCATTCGCCCCTGGCGGCGCTTATGCGCTCATGGTGAAGAAAAAGTTTCGCGGTCACCTCGCGCAGGATACGGAGCAGCTCCCGCTGGTACCTGGCCTCCTCTTCCACCAAAGCGTTATTTTTTTGTACCAGCTCCTCGGGTTCTATGAATACGGTCTGTCCCGTGCCCGACACCTCGTGCACGATTCCCCTGATGCGGGCCTTGAAGCCGGCGCGCACAGCCAGGACAGTGCGCCCGTCGCGCTGCGTCGGAACGTCGTTCTGCAGCATGGCCCTGGTCCCCTCATCCTGAAAAAAAGAGGCCGTGGTGCGCTGGATGTCCATGTTAAGTTTCTGTATCCGGTTTCGTATGTCGCGCAGCTCGGGAAGGTCGCGGACTTCGCCGTCCCTGGCTACGATCTTAAACACTATGGCAACGACTTCCGTAAGGCCGGGGGACTCTTTTACGCGCACGGACAGAAGGGTATTCCGCGATTTAAGAAGCCATTGCTTCAGATTCTCATACGAGTCAGCCCACATTCCCAGCGCCCAGAGTTCGTCGAGCATAAGCGCCGTGCCCTGCTTGGAAATTATGCGTACGCTTTCCTCGATCGGGGTAAACGAGGCAGGGGGCACTCCATGGCCTTCCATAAAAATCTGCCGTATCGATGAGGATTGCGCCTTGCACTCCCTGACAGCTGCGGCTTCGGCGAGAGGCAGGGTTTTGAGAACAGAGGCTTGTCCCTCGGGAGAAAGCGCATAATCCGCCACCGATTGGCGTATCCTGAAAAACTCGAGCAGCTGCAGCGAATGTTCATGCATGGTCGTAATACTCTTCGTCATAATCGTCGCGGCGGGGCTTGCCGGCTTTTTTTACGTAGGACTTGCTGTCCAGGAGCTCCACTAAAATTCGCTGGTAGCTCTCGTATCTGTCGGGATGCATCCCCCCTTTTTCGGTGGAGGCCCTCACCGCGCAGCCTGGCTCGTCGTCGTGCATGCAGCGCGCACCAAGTGAACATTGCCCTGCAAGCCGGCGAATTTCGGGAAAACAGACCCCGAGGCTGGCAGGCGCGATGCCGCGAACGGCAAGGCGCCTAAAACCCGGCGTGTCTATAACACGGGTTTTTCCATCTGCCAAATGAATGAGTATCGCGGCGACGGTCGTGTGCCTGCCTCGCTCGTATTTTTCGCACACTTCGCCTACTTTGAGCCCAAGTCCCGCTTCGAGGGCGTTCAGGAGGGAGCTCTTGCCAACGCCTGATTGCCCCACAAAAGCCACGGTTTTGCCCTTAATGCGCTCCCGCAGGTTTTCAATGCCGGTTCCGTTCTCAACACTCGTCTCAAGAATGTCAAAACCGATTCGCTCGTAATCGTCAAGCCTCTCGCGCACATCCGCATCGATGCCCAGATCGGCCTTGTTCAGCACGATAAGGAAGGGCGTTCGCTCGGAAGAGGGCTCGAGCGACACCCGGTCTATGAAGCGCGGCCTGAACGGCGGCATGCCGGCGCTGCTCACGCAGATTACGAGGTCCATGTTGGCAGCGATCGCCTGGGTAGCCCTGCCCTTTTCGTTGTAGCGCCAAAACAGCGACTTCCTGGCTACCAGTGCGCTTATCATACCCGTCCCCGGAGAGGCCGGGTCCCACTCCACCACGTCGCCGGCGGTAAGCGGATTGTAGAACCGTTCGGAGCCCTTGAGCTTTTTGCCCTTGAGCATGCAGCGAACCTCGGTACCGTCTTCCGCCCTGACCAGAAAGCCGTTATTAGCCCCCGATACCACGGTACCGGTCAAGAGTAGAGGCTTCCGGCGAATTCAAGGCCAAAGCGCTGGGCAAACAAACAGAAACGCTCCTCGGGCACGGCATCCCCCGTTATATAAAACAAACTTTTTTCTTCCTTCCCCGGTGCGGCGAGCCCGGGTCCCGTTTCCAGGACGCGCCTTAACTGTGCGGCAACGCCGTCGCGCGAATCCACCACCAGAATCCCCTCGCCCGCCTCTGCCTCGAATTCCCCGGCGACGTGCAGGAAATGCGTGCATCCCAAAACGATTACGTCCGCATCTTCCGCCTTGGCCTTCTGGACGCTGGGGCGCACCGCCGCCCTACGCTCCTCCACAGTGGAGCGCATCAGCTCGTTTTCCACGAAGGTAACGAGGCTGCTGTCGCCTATCCTCGTTAGGATGCAGTCCCTGGCCCACTGCACGGCGAGCTGTTCCAGATAGGGATCCTCCACGGCGCGGGGCGTGGCGACAACGGCTATCCGGCGTTTTTTGGAGAGCGCAGCGGCGGGTTTGATGGCAGGGACGGTCCCTACTATCGGCAGCAGGGGAAACGCTTTACGGACGGTATCCAGGGCGATTTCCGTGGCGGTATTGCAAGCGATAACTACGGCTTTGGGATTATGCCGTAAAACCAATTCACTGATCGCGCGGAGCGCAAGGGCACGAACCTCGGCAGCCGATTTAAGGCCGTAAGGAAAACCAAAGCGATCTGCCAGGTAAATATAAGATTCGTTTGGAAGCAGGTCCATGGCTGCCTCGAGATACGGCAAACCGCCTACCCCGGAATCAAAAAACGCTATTGGTGACATCCGGAACTCCGTGTTAAAAATATGCCGGCTTCAATTCAGGAGCTAAAAAGATCAGTGAAGCCGGATTTGGCGTCACGGGCTTTTTGCCCTTCCCTGCCGGCGTCCGCAAGGCTTGCGAGCGCTTTAAAATACTCGCAGAAGTTCATCCTTTCCTTGTCTTTTACGGCATCGGGGACAGTTTCAAGGCAATCCTGATAGACGCCAGGCTTATAGAATTTGCAATGCCTGCATATATGAAGCTCCCGCGAGCATTCAGGGCAGATATCCCTGAATCGAATAACCGTATCGGGCAAGGTTGACCCGCAAAACACGCACATGGCGTAAGTGTACGCAGATATGGCATTTTTGACAAGGTGCGCCTTCTGTGAAGGCGAGCTTTCTACGAAGGCGCGCCTTCACAGAAGGCGCGCCTTCTGTGAAGGCGAGCTTACTGCAGGGGAGCGAAATAGCCGCTTTCCTCACGGCCGGACCTGTCGCGCAGGTACACTTCCACGGCCATAGGCAGATATCTCTGGCCAAACCCCGCGTCAGAGGCCGAAGTATAGGAAACCCTGTAAACGCCCGTGGATGAGGAGCGGAGCGTCATTGCCAGATCGCCTATACCCTCGGGAGCATCCGTGCGCCGCAAAGTGCCACCGGTCTTCGTCATCAAATACTGCAATGCAGGCGATATCGGATTTTTTCCTATGTGCAGCAGATGAAGGCTGATTCTATTATTCGTGAGCATAGAAGCCAGTTCGGCAAGGGAGGCTCCCTGCAGCATGTCTTCATTAAGGTCGCCCGAGCTTATAAACGTAATGGCTCGCCTGCCTGAAGTGCCGAACAATTCGCCGGCCGCAAGCCTCAAACCGGAATCAAAGCGCCATGATGCGGAACCTTTCATGTCCAGTATGGATGAGGTGATTGTTTTTATGGAGCCGCGGACCGCCGGTTGCGGGGCTGCGGATGCAATGATAAGCCTGGTGTTGGAATCCGAATCCAGGAGGCCGTATAATTCGCCCAGCGCATCGCGGACTTCCAGCTTTTTCTGCATCATAAAAACCGAGGCTTCGACGAGTACGCTCATCTCGATCCTGGTCGTCGCGTCCAAGAGGCCGTCAAACGAAAAGTCCTGAACCGGTTTAACAAGTTCAAAAATTCGATCGACGGATTTTTCGTTCTCGACGGTGCGCTCGATATGCCGGCTTGTTTCGGAAAGATAGAAATTCATCTCCGACAATCCCACGACTGGTCGGCCATATTTGTCGCGAACGCGGACATCAACGCTGACTCGCGGGAATTTATCGGTATAAACACGCTCCGCTTCCACGAACAAACCCGAATATGAGGCTACGGGGTCGGCGAGTGTGAGCAGCATGGAATTGTCAAAATCGGGAACCCACAGATCGCCGTTTTGGTCAAAGGTTGCCGTCGTCAGCCGCGCGCCTTTTGCAGGCGCCCTATACAGTTCAACCAGGGCGTCCGTTTCCGGATCGACATACACGATGCGCGCGGTATCCGCCACGAGCAGCTTACCCTTATATACCTGAACGCTCTCGGGCCGAATAAAACGCTCCTGGAGAACCGTGTCCAGAAGATTGCCATACAAATCAAAAACCAGGATAGTCTTGAGGATGGCGTCCGCGACATACAGCCGCTCTCCGTCGATTGCAATTCCGGTGGGCATGCGTAGGCCGCTGAAGCCGTCGCTCTTCCCCGTAAACGAAGTAACGAATTTTCCGTTTGGATCAAGCTTGACCACACGGGTAAGCCCTGCCTCGCTGACGTACAGGTAGCCATCGGCATCCACGGCCAGATATTGCGGGCCGATAAGGCGTCCCGGACCTTTGGCCTCTCCCCAGTAGCCGGTCACGATGCCTGCCGGGGACACAATAGCTATCCTGTCGGCTTGAAACTCGCTGACTGCCAAATTGCCGTTGGGCAGATAGACACAGCCAAACGGCCGGTCGAAACCCGTGGCGCCGCCGGACATGCGCTCGATGATGCTGCCGTTGGCGTTTATCCTAAGAACCTGATTCGAGCCATGGGACACGAGAAGGAGCCCGCCGTCGGGCAAGGCCTGTATCCAGGAAGGCCGCTTGAAGCGGATTTCCTTTTTAAGGGTACCCGGTGTTTCCCTCACCGCTATATACTTATCGGCGACTGATTGCCCCGTATCGTCCATCAAGGCAGCCGCAAGTTCCATGCGTGCGGATACAAACGGCACCGGATCGCCGGATGCCAGCGTTTTTTCCCATAGGGCAATGGCGGCAGGATCAAGACCGAGCTGCCTGTAAGTTTTCCCAAGCCAGTACAAAGTCAGGGAATCGGAGGGCGAGGAAGAAAGCGTCTTCTCGAAAAGCATCAGGGCCTGGGCGTACCTGCCGCGCTGATAAGCCTCTATCGCGGTGCGAAAGTTTTCGCGGGAGGAGGCGACATCCAGTTTATAGGAAAACTGGGCCCATGCCGCGGAACCTACCGCGCACACGAGAAATATCAATGCAGCGTATCGCTTATGCATCAGGAACCCACCCTGCCTATCGCCTCGAGATGCTGCTTTATGTCCTTGTTTTCAGGAATTTTCTTGGCCGCCTTCCTGACGAAATGCTCAGCCAAATCCTTGTTGCCTATTTTAAAATATGCCCACCCCAGGGAATCCGCGTAGGCGGGATTATTGGGTGCGGCCTGACAGGCTTTCTGGCACAAAGCCAGCGCGCTGGGAAGCTCGGTCTCCATGCAGGCAAGAACATAGCCATAGCCATTCATGGCGTTGCTGTTGCCGGGATCCTTCTGAACGGCTTTCTTGTACCAGACCAAGGCTTCATCCTTGCGCCCCTGTTCCCAGCACGCATAGCCCATTGCCGAGCATAGTTGAACGTTTTCGTCCTGTTCGGCCAAAAGCTTTTTCAGTTCATATTCGGCGAGCTTAACTCTACCGGTGCGGGAATAAATTATCGCGAGCGTCAAGCGGCACTGCTTCATGCGGGAACCCGTTTCTCCGGAAGTAACAATCTGCTCGAGATACAGCAGTGCTTCTTCATATCGGCCGAGGCGCATGTAGCAAAGACCCAAAAGGTAGGCCAAATCCAGATAATCGTCTTCGTCTACGGTAGCGCTTGCAAGGAGCAGCAGGGCAGATTCATAATCGCCGGCCCGATACTCGGCAAAAGCCTTTTCTACGGTCTTCTTTCCGTTTTCTTTGGATTTCATGATTTTTCTCCGGCAAATTCAAGTTGAACGTCTTTGCCTCCAGGCACTGTATATTCTATTGCCGAAGGATGGACGCAGACCAGGGAAGCCGAGGCATGTCCCAGGCGCACAGCGTGTTCGTCGCTATCCTCTTCCTCGATCGAGTGCACGGAACCATCGGTATAAAAACAATAGGTAAATCCGTCGGGTCCGTTAAAAACCTTCATGGTGTCCCTGTAAACCCTGCGGCAGGGTTTCGACCAGTTGAGCTGATACTTAAACTCCGGAGGGGCATCGGGGGCATTGATATTTATAAAGGTATCCGGGGCAATGGTTTTCATAAGCTGCGGCAATGCCGAAACGATCAGCCTGGCGAGCGCTTCATAGCGAAATGGCGGACTAAAGGAAGCAAGCGAAACGGCGATCCCCGGAATTCCCGACATTACCGCCTGCCTGGCTGCGGCAGCCGTTCCCGAATACACAAGATCGCTGCCCAGGTTCGGGCCTCGATTGATGCCGGAAATTACTACATCGGGAACAAAGGGAACCGCACCGTGCCAAGCCAGGAGCACGCAGTCTACCGGGGTTCCCGAACAGGCATAGCGCAGTTCGCCGTGCTTTCTTAAAACGAGGGGGCTGCGCAGTGTCATCGCATGGCTTTGAGCCGAGCGTTCAACATCGGGGGCTATCACGCATACGGAATGCTCAGCGCTTAAGGCATTCAGCAGAACCTGGAGGCCTTCCGCGAAAAAACCGTCGTCGTTGGTAAGCAAAATATTCATCGATGCTCCTCTGAGAGACTTGCAAAGGCGCACGAAAGCCGTTTCAGGCTCTGGAACCAGGAGCTGCTTCATAGGGGCTCTCGGGTGTATGTACTTCGATACCCGAGCCGCATGCCGTTTCCCAGCTGGAGGCCTTGAACCCAAAAATGCGCTCATACTCTTCGAGGCGTTTCTGGTATTCTTCCCAGGCTGAGGGTTTCATGATCGTAACCGTGCATCCGCCAAAGCCCCTGCCTATCATGCGGCTGGCATAGACCCCGTCAATTTCTAGGGAGCGCTTTACCAGCCAGTCGATTTCCGGGCATGAAATTTCAAAATTATTTCGAAGTCCCGTTTGAGATTTGTTTAAAATCCTGGAAAAAGAGGGAAGATCGCGCGCAATAGCCACATCTTTCGCCTCTTTTACGCGCTGTAATTCTTCTATTATAAAGATGCAATGCCTGCGTACGCTTTCCGGAATCTTGCCCATGCATTCTTCCAGATCCTCGAGAGCCAGTTCTTTAAGCTTGGGAGATTTCTTGCCTACCAGTTCCACGGTTCGTTTCCAATCGTTTAAGCGGGCAAGAAGTTCGCTATCCACCGGAAGCCTGGGAACCCTTGAATCGGTAAGAACCACAAGCGCGTCGCCGAAGGGCAAAGGGACGGGCTCGACCCAGGATTTGCGGGCATCGACATAGAGCATCGAACCGCTTCGGGCCTGAACGACTCCCGTATACTCGGAAACGGCAGTGGCTTTTTCAAAATATATTGCATCGATCTCCTGGGCAATTTTCTGCACTTCCTCCGGAGAGGTTCCCCCGCCGCAGATTTCGCGGGCCGCTACGATAGCAGCGCATAACAGTGCCTGGGAAGAACCAAGGCCAAGGCCCTGGGGGATGACCCCGCGTATCGTTATATTGAAGCCGCGAGTGCTGCCTGTTTGACCAAGGCAGCTTGTAAATGCGCTTTTTATCAGGTTGGCCCAGCGATCCTCCCGTTTGAATTTCAAGTTAGCCATATTGGTTCGCTTGCGCTCGTTTAAATTCGAGGCAAAGCAGCGAAGCGAAGAGTCTTTTCTGCCCGATATCGCTACGGCGATCCGCATGTCGACGGGCATGGCCAGGTAGGATCCGTCGGCGTCTACGGTCTGCTCGCCCAGGAAACGGATTACCCCCGGTGCCGACACGATAATATCCGGGGAGCAGTCATACTCCATGCGGTGAATGGTAGCAATGTCGTTAAGTACAGATTCGTTGGCATACATACAATGGTTGCAATAATACAGTAAAAAGAGAGTATCATCAATGAAAATAATTAAAAGTGCGTATTTTTTACAATTGCCGGCGACTTGCACCCGTACACCAATGTTTTTTTGACATTTGCCCGGAAACAGTATACACTATGAGTCATGATTATATCGAGCTTGAAAAAAAAGCCCCCGGCATTTCTAAGCGCCCTCCTTTTGGTTTTTCTATCCGCCTGCGTCACGACAAACGCGAACAAGCCTGTCGATTCGCCTGTTCGGCCAATTGAAGAGATTGGCGTTACCGAGCAGCCAGGCACGCAGACTACTCCCGCGCAAGGCTTTGACAGCGGGTCTATCAGCGAAGAAATCAAGAAAAGCACCTTCATCGACATACGTAAATTCATCGAAACTTTAAATACAGTAATCCAAACCAAGGATTTTACCGCCTGGAACCTGTATCTTACCGATACTTACAGGGATTATTATTCCAACGCCGAGGTGCTCGCGGAGTTATCGAACCAAAGCGTTATAAAACGACAGGGGATTGTATTAAAAACATTAAAGGATTATTTTATCAGCGTCGTGTATCCTTCACGGCAAAATGACAGGGTGGATTCAATAGAATATATAGGCCAGACCAAAGTCAAGGCGTTTACGACCAACGCAAAAGGCGATCGATTGGTGCTCTACATTCTGGAAAAAATCGGTGATACATGGAAGATAACCAGACAATAACAGGGGAGGTTCGAATGCGCCTTAAGTTTAAATCATGCTTGACAATACTGGCTTTGCTAATTCCAGGATTTGTCTTTGCCCAGCAAAAACCCGCTGCCGGCACCAGTGCTACCGGCGAGAAGACCGTGGAGGAAGCGTATCTGCAGGAATCGCTCGAAGGAATGATCATCCGCGAGCAGGCCTACGCCGAATCCAAGGACATGAAGCTTGTAGCGCTCGAGTTCATGCGTCAGGCCGTCAAAGATGGCCGAGGCAATGAAGAAATCCAGCGGACACTCGAATATCTTTCCTCGGAAGGCACGCTTATCATTACCCGCTCTGCCGGCGTGGGCGTTGCCATCAATAATTTCCCCGATGTACGGCGCGAAGCATGTCTTCTCCTGGGTCAATTCAAAACCAAAGCCGCAAAAGACACCTTGGTAAAGGTTGCCCTTGCAGAAAACGAGCCAATGGTAATTGCCGCCGCACTTCGTTCCCTTGGATCTATCGGCATGGTCGAAAACGACGACGTTACCCAGTTGATAGCCTTCGTGGTAAACCGCTGGGACATACTCATGCCCGACAATATGCTTGCCTTCGAGAGCCTCGTGGCCCTCGAGATGCTTGCCGATGCCACGGGCGGAATAAAAGATCCCGCGGCAATCAGGGCAATAATCCGTATTTCCGACGGCAATTACATTACGCCGGTTAAGCAGAAAGCAAAAGACCTGGTGGCAAAATTGCGCAAAATGACGGCGGCAAGCGGCTCCGGCGGAAAATAGCCCTGGTAATTTTTGATTTTTGAGCCGGCGGTTAATCCTGCCGGCTTTTGCATTTATGCAGGAAAAGAAGTATATTTTTAAATGGTAGACCTGTCAAAATTGAAGTTTTTAGAGCTGCTCTTTAGGTGCTTGTAATTGATTTTTCTTGTACTAAGGCTCAAACAAGGAGGAAAAAATGGGTATCATTTCCATTGAAGGCGTAGGCATGCCGGCTGAACCCTTGCCGCAAACGGCTGAATCCAACGAAAAAGCACCCGGGGAATCAGAAACATCCCCCGAGTCGGCTCCGATACCGCTTGATTCGGGTACTTCACTCGATACCTACGCTTAACAGGTTGTTGAAAATCCTCATCCGAGGTTTTTCAACACCCTGTTAAAAGATCCTAAAAATGAGCGATGCCGGGCTCGAACCGGCCACCTGCAGCTCCGGAGGCTGCCGCTCTATCCATATGAGCTAATCGCTCGCTCGTTCTGGATAGTAGTGATACATGATATTCATGTCAAGCGATAAGCCCTGCCATAGTCCTTGCTTCAGACAAAGTCCGCCGGGTACAATCAATCCATGAACACTGAAACATTGGTTTTGGCAACTGCTTCCGAGCGCCGGATAAGCCTGATACGGAATCTGGGCTTTACCGTTTGCGTACAGCCTGCGGATATCGATGAAAGCATCTTTGACCACCTGGAAGTACACGAGCGCGTGCTTGCATTGGCGGAGCGCAAGGCTTCCACCGTAGCCGGCCTTCTGGAAGATTCCTTTCGCTGGATTCTTGGCGCGGACACCCTGGTGGAATTGCCTGCGTCCGGGGAGACGTGCACCGCAACAAAAACTCTGGGCAAACCCGAATCATACGACGAAGCGGTTTCCATGCTGCGCCTCCTTTCGGGACGAGAGCATCTAGTGCACAGCGGATTATCGCTGTTTGATAAACAAACGAACAGCCATGTTTCCCGGCTCAATACCACGCGCGTCTATTTTTCCGCCCTGAGCGAAAACGAAATAAAGGATTATCTGGCCATGAATCAGTGGGAAGGCGTGGCCGGCGCCTATCGCATCCAGGAACACGGAGCGTTTTTTATAAGCAGGATCGACGGTTCCTATTCCAGCGTCATGGGCTTGCCAATTCATGACTTCTATGTCATTCTCAGGAGCTGCGGCTTTGCCATACCAGGCATGAGCCTCTGAATCAGCAGATTTTTTCAGGAATCTGCAAAAAATGAAACGATAAACCGTCAAGGTTTAACGTTTCATTAATTTTCCGTTGCGATGCTGCGCAAACAGCTGAATCAACGAGAACAAGCGAAGGAGATCCCGTTAAGTACGGGATCATGGGAGGAACATGTGGCTGTAGTCACCATGAAGAGCCTGCTCGAGTCGGGCGTGCATTTTGGACACCAGGTAAAACGCTGGGATCCGCGCATGAAGAAATTCATTTTTGCCGAACGCAATGGTATCCATATCATTGACTTGCAAAAAACAATCCAGTCCATCAAGGAAGCCTATGAAGCCGTGCGCAAATCCGTTGCGTCGGGCAAGCCGGTTCTTTTTGTGGGCACAAAAAAACAGGCACAGCAGGCTATCCAAAAAGAAGCCGACCGCTGCGAAATGTTCTATGTGAACAATCGCTGGCTTGGCGGAATGCTTACCAACTTTTCCACAGTACGCAAATCCATCGAGCGCCTTATCAAGCTCGAAAAAGAAGATTTTACAAGCCTGACCAAAAAAGAACAGGCACAGCTCCAGAAAGAAAAAGCCAAGCTCGACAAGAACCTTGCCGGCATTAAAGGCATGAACAAGCTTCCCGGCATCATTTTCATCATCGATACCCGCAAAGAAGCCATTGCCGTAGCCGAAGCCAGGCGCCTGGGCATCCCCATCGTCGCCGTAGTCGATACGAACTGTAATCCCGAAGGCATAGACTACCCAATTCCCGGTAATGACGACGCCATCCGCTCCATATCCCTGTTTACCCAGATCATCGCCAACGCGGTCGTAGAAGCCGAAAGCGAAACAGGTCTCAAGATTATAGAAACGCTCCAGGACGACGAAGGCGCGGAAGGCGCACCGGCCGCAGGCGCAAGCGAAGAAGAGGAAGTGGAAGTGGATCCCACCACCTATGTCGCAGCAGATGTACGCAAGGAAGAAGCTCCCGTAGCAGAAGAGCCCGTAGCCGAAGAAGACAAATACTACGACAAATAGGGAGATACGGAAATGGATATCAAAGCATCAGACATAAAACTGCTGCGCGAAAAAACAGGCGCCGGCATGATGGATTGCAAAAAAGCCCTCGTTGAAGCCGGCGGAGAAGCCGCCAAAGCCGAAAAAATCCTAAAAGAATGGGGTCTGGCCGGCGTCGAGAAACGCGCAGGACGCGCAACGAACGAAGGCCGTATTTTCGTGGCGGAAAGCGCACAGAGCATTGCGATACTGGAAATCAGCTGCGAGACGGATTTCGTCGCGCGCAACGATGACTTTATCAAGAGCGGTCAGGAAATGGCCGATCTCTGCCTTAAAAATTCCTGGGATAAACCTACGGCGGATCTCGAAAACCGCATAAAAGACATGGCCAGCGTAATCAAAGAAAACATCTCCGTAAAGCGCGTCGTGCTGACCAAGGCCGGGGCAAACGAGTTCCTTTACAGCTACATGCACGGCGAGGGAAAAATCGCCGTCGTAGTCAAGGCAAAATCCGACAAGACCGAAGCCTTCAAGAACTCCGATGTAAGCGCTTTCTTTCACGATATCGCCCTTCACATTGCCGCTTTCCATCCTTCATTCCTGGATCAGAGCAAGATCAGTCCGGAATGGGTCAGGGAACAGGAAGAAATCTTCCAGAAGCAGGTCGAAGGCGACGAGAAGATGAAGGGCAAACCCGCCAACGTCATTGCAGGTATCCTCAAGGGCAAGATAAACAAGCTCATGAGCGACATTTGCCTTGTAGATCAGGGTTTCGTAAAAGACGAGAAACAAAAAGTGTCTGCTGTCCTGGCAGCTACCGGAAAAGCCGTCGGCGCGGCCCTAAGCATCGTAGATTTTGTATATGTTCGCGTAGGCGAAAACTGACACAACGAATTCCATCGCTATCCAGATATGCAGGTACCTGTTTCGGCAGGCACCTGCATCGTTCCTTGTAGAAAGGATTATGAATCATGGAAGACATAAAGAACGCCTGCGAAGAGCGCATGAAAAAAAGCGTAGCCTCACTCAAAGATGATTTTGCCGGAATCCGCACAGGAAGAGCATCCCCTGCCCTTTTGGATAAAATCCGCGTGGATTATTACGGCCAGAAATCTCCCTTGAGTCAGGTTGCGACGGTTTCGGTTCCGGAAGCCAGGCTTATCGTCGTACAGCCCTGGGATAAAGCCTTGATCGTCGAGATAGAAAAGGCATTGCAAAAATCCGACCTTGGCCTGAATCCTTCCAACGATGGAAAAGTCATTCGCATAGCCATCCCGCCACTGACAGAGCAAAGACGCAAAGAACTCGTAAAAACCGCCAAGGCCAGCTCCGAGCAGTACCGGGTCGCGATACGCAACATTCGGCGCGAGGGTCTTGAGGATATAAAAAAGAAGAAGGACACTCCCGAAGACGCTCTCAAAAAAGCCGAGGTTGAACTGCAAAACCTTACGGACTCATACATTGTCCAGATAAACAAAGTTTTCGAAGCAAAAGAAAAGGAAATACTGGAAGTCTAGGCATGGAAGCGGATATGGGCCTTACACCACAGCATGTCGCCATAATAATGGACGGTAATGGCCGCTGGGCAAAAGCCCGCGGGCTTCCCAGAACCGAGGGTCATCGCGAGGGGCTCAAGACGGCCAAACAAATCGTGTTGGCGGCAAAAAACCAAAACGTAAAGTATTTATCGCTTTTCACTTTCAGCACGGAAAACTGGAAACGGACATCCGAAGAGGTCGGCTTTCTTATGAAACTGGTCTCCAAATACCTGCTGCTCGAGCTTCCTTTTTATAGGGAACACAAAATACGAATCGTACATTCCGGAAGCAGGGAGAAATTGCCCCTGGAAGTAATCGACGCCCTGGACAAAGTACTTTCCGAAACCGCGGCATTCCAGGGAATGACGGTAAATTTAGCCATTAATTACGGTGGTCGGGACGAACTGGTGCGGGCGATAAAAAAAGCCGCGGTGGCCAATGCAAAGATTCTTTCCGAAGGGGACTTGAAGAGGTACCTCGATGTACCGGAATTGCCCGAGGCCGACCTGATAATCCGGACGGGCGGCGAACGGAGGCTTTCGAATTTCCTTCTCTGGCAATCGGCATATTCCGAGCTTTATTTTTCTGACACGCTTTGGCCTGATTGGACTGAAGATAGCTTCATACGGGCCATAGCTGACTTCAGGGGGCGCGAGCGCCGTTATGGTGGAATTACATGAACAATGTTGTTACCCGAATACTGCTGGTCGTCGTAGCCGCGCCGCTGTTATTCCTGTCAGCGCTATTTGTCCCACAGCTAAACTTTATCATATTAGCGATTGTTGTCTTTATTTTCTCGGCCTTTTCGGCTCTCGAGCTCAGCCGGCTATGCGTTAAAACATCCCGTAAGCGCCAAAGGGTACTGCATGTGCTCCTGGGCGTGCTTCCCAGTTTCGTTACCTACGTCTGCGGAATCAGTACCGGCGCGGATGTATCGCAGCTCTTGAGCGTAGCAACGATTACAACGATACTGCTTTTTGTTTTGGGCACTATTCCTTTTGCATTTTCAAGCGACGAAACCCTGATTCCTGAAACAATACGGGCTACCGGGATAATCGCCCTGATAGTTCTTTATATAGGACTTTGCAGCGGTATTCTGATCGTTTTGCTGAATATTCCCTCCCATGGCGGATCGCTCATGATCTGGTTCTGCCTGATAGTCTTCGCAAACGACAGCTTAGCATGGCTTGTTGGCATAAGCCTGGGCAAACACCGGGGTATATTTAAAGTATCTCCAAAGAAAAGCCTCGAAGGATTAATAGCAGGAATGGCCGGAAGCATCTGCGCGGCCTTGCTTGGACCGGTTTTATTTCCATTTATAAGCCCCGGTTTTTGGATCCTTTTTCTCCTGGGTCTGCTATGCGGGCTTTCCAGCGTAGCCGGTGATTTGTTCGAATCGGCCCTGAAACGCTCCGCGAGCGTCAAGGATTCCGGTTCGCTAATTCCAGGACGCGGTGGCTTTTTGGATTCGTTTGACAGTATATTATTCACTGCTCCGATATTCTTTCTGTTCATGGGAGTGCTTGGCTTTCTCGCCTAACGGAAGGTCGCATGCAGCCCAAGAGCTCTGGCTTGCCGTCAATAAATAATTTGGAGGACGCATCATGGTGCTTGTAAGCATACTTTTCGGTTTGATAGGATTGTCGATAGTTATCTTCGTTCACGAGCTTGGCCACTTTTTCTTTGCCAGGCTCGCCGGCGTGCAAGTCGAGGCATTATCGCTGGGCTGGGGACCAAAACTGCTTGCCTTCAAGCGCGGCAACACCTCATATCGACTATCTGTCCTGCCGATCGGCGGTTATTGCAAAATGAAGGGAGAAGATTCATATCGCAAGGCCATTGAAGAAAACCTGACCGAATTTCCGCGCGAACCGGGAGATTACTTTGCCGCATCGCCATTGAAAAGAATCATGATCTCCCTGGGCGGCCCCCTGTTCAACCTGATTTTTGCCTTCATCGTTTTTTTTGCGATAAGCGCTATCGGCTACTCCGTAGAAACCGCAGGTAATAAAATAATAATTGCCTCTGATTTTGACAAGACCATGCTCAGTTCCCCCGCCAAACAAGCCGGCTTGAAAACGGGGGACGAAATACTCGCGATCAATGGAAAGGACATAAGCAGCTTCTACCAGATACAGGAAGCTGTTTCCAGATCCGCGGAAAAGCAGCTTGTATTCAAGGTTCGCCGCGATGTATCGACCATCGACATTTCCATAAAACCCTACAGGGACAAAGATACGACCGGCGGAAAAATCGGTATCTTCCCCTGGATACCTGCAATTATCGGCAAGGTGGACAAAAATGGCCCGGCCTTCCTCGCCGGCCTGAAACCAGGTGATAAAATACTATCGCTCAATGCCGTTCCGCTAACCCACTCCATAGATGCCGCCTATTACCTGTCCTCCGATAAATCCAAGAAGATCGAGGTCGAATACGAAAGAAACGGCACCGCCCGGGTCTTATCCCTCATACCAAACCTTTCGGATTCCAAAAGCCCGGACATGGGAATTTCCTGGCGCTATGAAACGCACAAAATAAAATCGGATAATTTCTTTTCGGCGTTCATGGACGGCGGAAATGAAACGCTCTCGACTATCAGCGGAACGTTTCAAGGCCTGGTTTCGCTTTTCCAGGGAGTCAATGTCCTGTCGGCAGTATCGGGTCCTGCGCGAATTACATGGACGGTTGGACAGGTTACCTCCTTGGGTTTTGAAATGGGCGTGCAAAACGGTCTTTCCTACCTATTCAGCTTTCTTGCCATGCTTTCAATCGGTTTGTTCATAATGAACCTGCTGCCGATACCGGTTTTGGACGGCGGCTGGATAATGCTTTTCTTCATCGAACTGCTGCGCCGAAAACCCGCAGACGTCAAAGCCGTTTTTCGCTATCAGATAATCGGCACGATCGCGGTTGCCTCGCTATTCCTTCTTACAACCATCAGCGACATCAAGTTTTTCGCGGGTAAGTAATCGACTGTTTTTCTGGAAAAAAGGAGACTGTATTGAAGAAATTCGTTTGCCACTGCGAGCAGGAAATCGATTTGGATATTCCGGACCTTCTGGATCTGGATGCAAATCCGCTTATCATGAAGGAAATCATCGACGGATCGTACCTTACGACGACTTGCCCCAAATGCGGCACGAAATTACGGCCTGAATTTTCGCTGCGGGTGCAATCCGCTAAAAACAAGCTCGACGCCTTCGTGCTTACCGAGCTTGACAGGCTTTCGGTATACCGAGAAAAGGCGGACGCTCCCCGCGCCTGCGAATTGCTGGTCGGCTTCCCCGAATTGATGGAACGCCTCAAGATAATGGACGCCGGACTCGATGCCGCCGCAATAGAGGTTATAAAATATTATGTTCAGGGCAAAGCGGAGGAAACGGAGAGCGGAGCGGACATCAACGTATTCTTCAATTCCCTAAAGGATGGCAAACTTGTTTTTCATATCCTCGGTTTTGCAAGCGGCGATGCCGGCATCCTGAATATTCCCCGCGACACCTACGAGAGCACGCGGAAAGACCTGCCCGCGATAACCCGTAAAAAGCCATTTTCCGATTTATCCAGCGGCAACTATCATTCCATAAAAAAGCTTGCATTCCTGGACGACGAGGAATAAAGCGCAGGAGAAAGGACTATGCGTGCGAGGGATTATCCCGCACCTTGCCGATCGCGTCTTCCACGGCGGCGCGGACCTCGTTTGCGTAGGAGCCCACTTCGGCCGCGTGAGCGTACATCGTGCCTAAAAGCGATGAATGATACCGCGGTTTCAACAGATTCAGCGCGAGTGCTGCAGTATCGAGCGTGCATTCCTGGCAATCGCAAATTTTGTCTTCATCGGCCGATTCCAGGCGACGGCCCAGTTCATCGAGGACCATGCGTTCGGTATCATTTACAAGAAATGTAAGATCGTAATTTTTTTCCAGATCCATAAAGCTTCCTTCCGCTCTCGTGTGTTAGCGCGAAAGCCACGCAGGCTTAAATTATTGCGAATGAAAATATCCACAGCGTCAATTCTAATGTCCTCCGTGTTCCTTTTCAAGCGGTTCAAAGCGGGTAATGCTGGGGAAAAACAACAAAGAAAGCTTTCCTACCGGGCCGTTGCGGTTTTTTGCAACCAGTACATCGGTAGGCACGTATAACGAGCGCTCATCCTGACGCTTGTCTATCTCCCGTTCGCGATGCAGGAACAGAATTACGTCGGCATCCTGCTCGATTGAGCCAGAATCCCGCAAATCTGCCAGGGAAGGTTGCTTGCCTTCAGCCTCCCGCTTAAGCTGCGAAAGGGCCACAATCGGAATCCGAAGCTCCCGCGACAGGGCTTTAAGCGAGCGCGAAATACTGGAAATCTGTTCCCAGCGTGGCATGTCGCTGTTTTCGTGGGTGATCAGTCCCAGATAATCTATAAAAATAATCTTTACGTCCTGTTCGCTTTTCATGCGCCTGGCCAATGCTCGCAGATCGAGCAATTTAAGGTTCGGGACGTCTACAAGATATAAGGGAGACTCGTAAATGCGGCTGGCGGCTTCCATGAGGCTCTGGATATCGCTGGGCTTTATAAGGCCTGAGCGGACTTTTTCGGAGTTGATGCGCGCTTCGCTGGATAAAAGACGGTACATAAGCGATACATCCGACATTTCCAGCGAGAAAAAACCTATGGGAACATTTTCCCGCAGGGCCATATTTGCCGCCATGTTCAAGCCAAACGCGGTTTTTCCAACGCTCGGCCGTGCGCCGATGATGATAAGCTCGGAATCCTGGAATCCGCTGGTCATGGCATCCAGATCGGTATAACCGGTAGGTACGCCGGTATACTGCGATTTATTCTTGGAGAATTTCTCGATGAGCCGCATTGTCTCGGGAATTACTTCCTTGACGGATTTATAGTTGACCGCCTGCTTGTCCTGACTTACTTCGAATATTTTTTCCTGTAGCTCGTCAAGAAGCAATGAGGTGTCTATGGAATCATCATGGGATTTCTGCTTTATATCGGCGGCAAGTCTAATCAAGGCTCGCCTGACGGAGCACTCCGATACGATCTTGGCGTAGTATTCAATATTGGCGCTGGAAGGAACGGCATCGGTAAGGCGGGCTATATATGCAGGCCCTCCCGAATTATCCAAGGTGGAAAGCAGACGCATTTCATCGGCAAGCGTTATAAGGTCGGCTTTCTGACCTTTCTCGAACAGCGATACAATTGCGGCAAATACATGCTTGTTGGCGTTTACATAATAATCGTCCGGACGCAAATAGCGGAGGATATGCGGTACGGCGTCCGGATCCAGAAGCAAAGCCCCCAGCGAAGCTTGCTCGGCTTCCGCGTTATGCGGCGGAACCTTGTCTTTAAGCTCGCTGGGGATCATCGGGTATTAAGCCTGGACTTCAGGTGCGGCGGGTGCCGCAGTCTCAGAGCTTGGCGCTGCCGATAGAGGAGCATCATGCTGCTCTTCGTGGCGTTTGCGGCGAGGCGCCTGCTGGTGGGACGAAGGAGATTCCTTGGCTTTTTCGATATGACCCTTGATGACGATACGAACGGTGGCATCTTCCTTCTCGTAGAGTCGGATGAGCACTTTGTAGTTGCCTACGCTCTTGAGTACGCGGCCGGGAACTTCTATCTTTTTGCGGTCAACTTCGAGACCGCGCTTGAGGAGTTCGTCGGCGACCGATGCGTTGGTTATGGCGCCATAGAGCTTGCCATTCTGGCCGGCGGGCATGTCGAACACGAGTTCTTCCGCTTCCAGCCTGGTTTTGAGGCTGTTGCTCAGATTTCGTTTCTCTGCCCTGCGGGCCTCGATCTCGGCGTTGCGTTTTGCGAACATGGCGATTGCCGCCGGCGTATACGCTAAAACGAGGCCTCGTGGCAGGAGGAAGTTGCGGGCATAACCGGCGGCGACGTCCTTCACGTCGCCGAGTTCGCCCAGGTTGGGAACGTCTTGGTTCAGAATAACCTTCATGGTTGTTCTCCTTTAGGAATATTTCTTAACGGCATCCAGGTCTCGAGGGTACCGGCGAGGCTTAACAAGGCCGCCACCGCGTAGCCGGCAGGACCGCCAACGGCGACCAG
>JANNSO010000105.1:0-6072 GCA_031402655.1 Spirochaetota bacterium
CCGTCGGTTCCCAGGTATCCGGTCCGGCACAAGCGATCAGGGGAGTAATTGTTTTTTAACAAATCGATGATGGAAAGGATGGAGGCGTAGCCTCCGTCGTAGGCAAGGTAGTCGAACAGGTCGAAAGGCGCCCGGTCTTCCATGAAACGCAGCTCGGTGGAAACATAGCCTCCACCCAGTACGATTTTAGCGCCTGCGCCAAAGGCTTTTCGGGCTTCCTGCGCGGCCACCAAGGCGCCGGCAAGGCATCCGGGAAACGGCACCGTGATGCATACGAGCAGCAGGTCATCCGCGGCGGAAAAAATATCGGAGGCAAATCTGGCTTGCAGCAGGGGTCGGTAAAACGTCGAGAGCAGCCAGCTTGTATCCGCGGATGCGAGTATAGGCGCAAAACCACAGGCGCTGGCCGGGATGCTTTCCGCATAGCGCACCGTGCCGAAGTGCGGGTCTATGGCGTAGTTGATGAAGTCGCCCAGATCCGAAATTATCGCGCTGGCCAAGGCGCCCGCATCGTCGGGGCCGATTCCTCCGGCATCTCCAAGTACCGCTTCGCTTCGCATGCCGCAGGGGATTCCCGTGCCTGCTACCAGGCGGTAGGCGTAGGCGGGGTCTTCTCCGGACAGGAAGGCGCATATCGAATCTATGGTGTCGGTATATTCTTTTTCCTGCTCGAGATAGGCCCGGATGCGACGGCCAGTCTCCTTGTCGGGATGCTTTTTATCGGCAAGGAGGATGCGTGCCTGCGAAAAAACGGCGCTGATTCCCGCTTTGGAGAAGATAGCGCGGAAGCAGGCAATGGCGTCGTCGTGCGCAGTGCTGGCTATGCCTTTGGAGCGGAGGAACGCGTCCAGGTACCAAATGGCGGGGTAGGGGGCGTTGAGCTGAACGAAGGGCGGCTGGATTACGATGCTGCGCATTTGTCGATTATAGCCGTAAAGGCGGCGGGGGTAAATATGCGCCTGCCACAGCGCTATTTATTCTTCGCTTTACATCGACCGTCGCCGGGTGCATACTCCTTCGTATGGCAATCGAGAGTAATAAATCATTTTCCCTGGTGTATCCCGTCTTTTCGCGTAGAACCGGCGGACTGTCCCTGGGCATCGATTCCTTTCCCGATCGAAAGTACTGCTCGTTCGACTGCCCCTACTGCGAGGTGCATCCGTTTAGCCATCCATTCAGGTTTTCGCTCGCCTTGCTGGAGCGCGAGCTGAACGATTATTTGGAAGCTTATGATTTCGAGCGCGGCATGCCGATAGGCGACATCTGCCTTGCGGGTCACGGTGAGCCTACCTTATCGCCGGAACTGGAAGGGGCCTTGGCCGTCATGGCTGCAGCGCGAAAAAAATACTGGCCCTCCGGCGGCGAGCCCAAGTTGGTAATCATTACGAACGCAACGGGCTTTGCTAACCCGCCGATCGCGAAGATCCTGTCTAGGTTTGTCGCTGAAGAAGCTCTGGAGCCCTGGATAAAACTGGATGCGGGTACCCAGGACCTTTTCGAAAGAATGAGCGGTACGGCTCAAAAACTCGAGACGCTGGTCGCCGATATTACCCGCTTTGCGAAACACTCGCCGCTCGTTATACAAACCATGCTTTGCGGACTTGACGGAATCGAGCCTTCCGATATGGATCTGGATGACTATTCCTCTCTTCTACGTTCCATGATTTGCTCTGGCGCGCGCATTTCGCGAGTCGATTTATATTCGCAGAATAGGATTTCTCCCCATGGCAGGACTCATCAGCTTTCGTCCTCGCGCATGGCTAGCGCGCACTTGCGGATAGCCTCTGCCTTGCCTGGAACGGAAGTTCGGGTGTTCCAATAATGCTTTTCGTCCGATAATCAATGTGGAATCTGCTTGGGGGTTTAAACATGAAGAAATTTATAGTACTGCCTGTTTTTCTGGTGATGGCTCTCGCGGCTGCGGCCGGAGCTTTTTTCCTGCGCGATGGCCTGGAGCGCATGCCCTGGGCAAAGGCGGAATCATTCGATTTTCCGGAAGCCGTTTTAACGCGAAGCGACGGTTCCTGCGTAATCTTCGATAGGCATGGCACCAGGATGCTTTCGGTGGATCGCGACGCGAATTTGCTATGGAGTTTTTCCAGCGGCGCTATTTACGGCAGTTTCCTATCCGCGGATATGGATTCTGACGGCACTCTGTACCTTATCGACCAGCAGCCCGATGGGGACACTCCCTTTCGTTTCGAGCGCATAATGCGCGTTTCTCAGGATGGCTCGCCTGCGGGCGTACTGGGCCAGAGCAGGGTTCAGGGCAGGGGGGGCTACGTAGCCGGATCGCTACGGGCGGGCAGCGGCGCTCTTTGGTACCTGGGCGCCAGCGAGGACGGCCTCGTTACCGTTACAAAAATGAATATAAAAGATAACACCAAGCAAACCGTCGTAAAAACGGAATGGGCATTGTCCCGCGCCGTGCTCGCGGTGGATGGACCGGAAGGAGCCGTGGTTGTCAATGCTGGAGGCGGGCTTGTACGCTTTGTCCGGGGCCGCTTCGAGGCTCTTGCGGAACTTTCCGGGCCTCTGCCGTATCCGGTGGACATCCGCTACGATAAAGAAGGCAATCTTATGGTGGCGGACGCCGCGAACGGCGTTATCTCCCGGGTAGGCGCAGACGGAACCGCCACCGTGCTTGCGAGGCAGAAAGACGCTTCCGCCTTAAGCGCCCTGAATCCCGCCGGCACTCCTTCTCCCCGCGATTATTTTTTAAGCGTCTTTGGCATTTCGGCCATGCCCGCCCGCTTAAGCACGGGCTCGCGCATAGACGCTTTCTCGCCAAGCAAGGATGGCGTCGTAAGCGTTGACCGGATGAACGGCAAGCTCGTCTTTTTCGATGCCAAAGGCTTGCCGGTACGCCTTCTTACCGGGGCTGCCCTATCCGCCGCCGTCATGCAAAAAAGCCTGTTCGCCTGGGCGCTTGCGGGTGCCTCCTTATTCTTTGCCCTGTTATTCCTTATTGCGCTCAGCATAATTCTCGTTACAAGGGTCCCGCGCCGCTTAGCCCCCGCCTTGGCCGCACTGCCCGGAGCCGCCCTGGTTCTTGCCGTCGTCGCGATAATTTTTGTTCACGACTATTCCGCTTCCCTTGCGGCTTCCCAAGCCGCGGTTCTGGGGAGCATGCGAGGCATGGCCGCATCGGGCGCCTTGCTTTTTGATCCGGGAAAGCTGGAAGAATTGCAGCCGCTTGTTGGCCAATCCGGCAATGCCTTGGACGAATTCAAGCTCCTGGCTGAGGCTTTGCAAAGGGCTTCCGTAAGGGATTCCGTAAAAAACGTTACACTTTATAAACTAGGCGGAACCGGCCTGACCGCAGTGTGCGATTCCGCGGGTACGTACCCGGTGGGCTTTCCCCAGCGCTTCGTCCCCGACGCATACTACCGGGATATTCTTTCCGGCAAAGGCTACGCGGGAACCGCGGATGGGCCTTCTGGCCGCTGGCTGCTCGCTGCCATGCCCGTCAAAAACGAATCGGGAACGGTCGTAGGGGTGGTCGAATTCAGCAAGCCCGCGGCGGGCATGTCGCTGCGGCATGTGCTGGCGTCGGCACTTGCGGACAATGTAAAGTATTTATCGCTTGTGGCTCTTGGACTGGTTTTTGCGGGAGCCGGATCGCTGTTTACCATGGTGCTTCGACCGGAGCGCAAGGGCATAGTCTCCGCGGCAGGAGAACCGGACGTGTTTTCAGGCATGAAGACGGAAGGCGATTACTCACTGGGCGGCGGTTTTGACCGCGAGTCGCACCTCCCCGCGATGCGCGCGGGAGACGGGGAGCGCTTCGAACCGGATTTTGACGACAGCGGCATGGCGGACGGCGGTATCTCCGATGCCGATGTTTCCGATGCAGATGCGTCCTTTGGCATACCCGAGCTCGATGAGGCCGTTGTAGGCTTGGACTTTGAAGAGATTCCTGAGCTTCCAGGGGAGTTTGACATACCCCCCGAGGCGGAAAAAACGGAAGTCGCAGGCAAATCGCCAATAGCGCCAAAAGCCGATACCGCCATAAAAATTCCTCCGTTTGCCATACCCAGCGCCGAACACCAGAAGCTTCACCGCCAGGCCATTGCCGCGCTGCAGGGAGGACAAGTCGATGCTGCCGTCGTTCTGCTTGAACGCATACTCGAGGAAAACCCCGAAGATTCCCGCGCCTTGAACAATATCGGGGTGGCTTGCAAGCGCCAGGGCCGCTTGAGCGCCGCCATCGGGTACCTCGAAAAAGCCCTGGCCCTTGAACCGGGCAATGCCGATACGCGCGCCAACCTCGACCGCCTGCGAAAGGTTGTCTGATGGTCGATCTGCACACGCATTCAACGGCCAGCGACGGTTCGTATTCGCCTTCCGTCCTGATGGCAAAAGCGCATGGGCTTGGCGTCGGCACGATAGCCCTTACGGATCACGATTGCCTTGACGGGCTGGACGAGGCGGCCAAGGCGGCTGCCGGGCTGGGAATGCGCTTTATCCGCGGCGTTGAAATCGAGATAGCGTTCGGACCAGGGGAGTTTCACCTGCTGGGATTGGATCTCCAGGGTTCGAATCAAAATCTGCTGGACGCCATCAAGGAACTGGCCGCATCGCGCGAGAAGCGAAACCGGCAGGTGTTCGACCTGTTTCTCGAGCAGGGATACGACCTGCGGTACGACGAGCTTAAAGAGCGTTGCGGCAGCGGCATGATTGGGCGCCCGCATATCGCCGAGCTCCTGGTCGAAAAAAAAATCGTTAAAAACAAGCAGCTGGCCTTTGATAAATTCCTTGCAAAAGGCAGGCCGTTCTATATACAGAAGGACTGTCTGCAGCTTGCCCGCGCCATCGAGCTTATCCATTCGGCGGGAGGGCTTGCGGTAATTGCGCATCCCATGTCCCTGTTTGTAAGCTGGACGCGCATGCGGCTCCTTTTTCCGCAATGGCAGGAGCTGGGAATGGACGGGCTGGAAGCCTGGCACCCCATCGCGCGCGTCGTGGATTGCGAGCGCCTGGAGACGCTTGCCGGAGAGCTTGGGCTTAAGGTAACTGCGGGGAGCGATTATCACGGGCCTATACGGCCGGACAGGAATCTTGGACGCACGGCGGGGAATCGCACGATTGACGACAGGTATTTTTTGTCGCTGGGCCGGTAGAATCAGCCTTTTCTGCAACCCGAGCAGCCCAGTACATGCACGTGTTTGTGCTTGGCGTCCTCGAAATAGCGGGCAATCAAATAGCCGTTGCGGGGAATAATGTGCGCACACACAGGACACATGCGCGAGAATTCGGTGTTTTCCGGCCAGCAATAAGGGCAGCCCAGTACGTGCATGATGCGGTCCCTGCCCTTTTGGGAAAACAATTTTGACTTTACCTGCATGCCCGGCGCCAGTACTTCGTTGCAAACGGGGCATTTTCGCATACCCACGCCTTTTTCGCGAATGGTTCCCTGCTGATCCTTCCTGAACCGGGGGTTTTTGTATTCTTTGCGGCTGGCATAAGGTTTATACGCAAACATATAGAACAGGAACAGGAGAAATACTCCCACCCCGGCAAGAATTACGATGTTAACGATATCGTTCATGCCGCCAATGTAGCACGAAATCCGCAAAGCGAATACGGAAAAGCGCCAAGGTTCGGGAAAAATTAGATTGCAGTATTGTGGATAGTTCGCGTACAATGAAGCCATGGCTCAAGAACTCGATGTATTCCAGATGATAAAGTCATTCTCCGCAAGAAACAAGATTTATTCGTTTCAATATAGGGTTTTTGCCTCTGCACTTGTGCGCCAGGCCCGGGCCGGAGACCAGACGAATCCCATGTACCGGGAGCTATCCCTGCATCCCGAGGGGATACTGATTCCCAAGCTTATACTTTTGGCCCGCGAGCATAAAATCGCCCTGGTGATGATAGGCAACGAGATTGATTCCATAATGCTGCCCGAAGAGTTTGTGGGTCCGGTGCGCGCTGAATACCAGCGCATGGAAGAATCTCCCGATGTTCCCTTCCCCGACGAGGGGGGGCTCAAGATTTCCGTGCCTCCCGAATGGCTTCAGACCGTACCCATAGAAACCGATCTTGCGCCTTTGCTTGACAGCGAGGTAG
>JANNSO010000106.1:0-12844 GCA_031402655.1 Spirochaetota bacterium
TGCAGGTTACGCTCTTGATTACGTCTGCCGTCTCGAAGCCGCGCTGCACTATTTCGGTCGTGCCTTTTTTGGGATTGTTGATGTTGCGGATGAATATGGGCGTGCCCTTGGCCTGCAGCGGCTCAACCGTGCGCGGATGCAAAACCTTTGCGCCGAAGTAGGAAAGCTCGGCGGCCTCGTAGTAGGAAAGCCGGGCTATGCGCATCGCGGTCTTTACCATCCTGGGATCCGCGGTCATGAAGCCGTCCACTTCCTTCCAGATTTCCAGGCGGCCGGCGTCCACGGCGAAGGCGGCCACGGCCGCGCTGTAATCGGAACCGTTGCGCCCGAACGTCGTGACGCGGCCGTGCCTGGAACGGCCCAGGAATCCCGTAAGAACAGGAACCGTTCCTTTTTCCAGCGTTTCCATGAGCGACTCGCGCAGTTCTTTTTTTACCCGTGCGGCTATCATCGTGGCGTTATTGGGGTTGTCGTCGGTTATCATGCCGGCTTTGTCGGCTTCCACTGCCATGGCCGGGATGCCGCCGTCTTCCAGTACCGCTGCCAGCAGAAAGGCGGTAAAGCGCTCGCCGTAGCTTACGATATCCGCTCGCAGGTAGTCGCTGATCTCTTGGGTATAGGCGATGCCGTAGAGCAGGCGCTCCAGCTTCGCGAGTCTTTTATTTATGGCCAGCATGAGCGTGCGCCCCCTGGCCGCGTCCTTGACGGTATCTTCGCACAGCTTCTGGTGAAGCTCACGGAGAATCCGTATCTGGAGCGGAACATGCTTCTCAGACGATAAAGCCATGGCTATGCTTTCCACGAGCTTGTCCGTTACGCCGGAGACCGCCGAAACCACGATGATGGTCCTGGACTTTTCGCCTTTTATTATTTCCCTGGTCTGAAAAAAACTCTCGGGTCCCTTGAGGCAGCCGCCTCCGAATTTCATCACCTTTATCATCGGAACGACTCCTGCAAGCACAGATTCGGCTATTTTGCTGAGTAACGTTCGCCATGTCAACGCATACCGCATTCACGTGCAAATCAAAACTTGCATTGTGCGCAAACACAGTCTATACTCAGCCAGCTGAATGGAGAAGCCTGGCCGGACATGGATGATTCACGCGCTTCAATAGAGTCGATACTCAAGGGTGAAACCATGTTTTCGCGACGAATTGCCGCTGCTAAAACCTGGCTGGACAAAAATCTGCGCACGGACGTTAAAAACTCCCGCGACTTGATAGCTATAATGATGCTTGAGGCTCGAACCGCAGGCAGCAAGGTGGAAGAAGCCTGGCTGCTGTTCTTTTCGAGCTGGCTCGACATCGATGCGGATGAGTTCGACAAAGGCCTGGGCATCATGGAATCCGTCCGAACCATGTTCGAAAGCCTTGGCAATGGCGAAGGACTTTCGCGCTGCCTGAATGCGCTCGGAGTAATCAACTACATTCAGGGCGTCTACGATCTGGCTTTGGATTATTACCGTCAATCATCGGAAGAAGCGGAAAAAATCGGCTGCCTCGACCTTGCGGGAGCCGCGAGTTCCAACATGGCCGAATGCCTCGTAATGCTGGAAGAACCCGCCGAGGCGCTTCTGGTAATCGAACATTGCAGGGAAAGCTATACGATTGCTCCCCACAATGTCGCATCCTTTCATAGCGTTTCCGGCCTGGTTTACCGAAACCTCGGCCGCCTTCCGGAGGCGCAGCATGAGCTGCGTGAAGCCATCAAAGCAGCGGGAATCGCCCTTCACGACGCACTCGAGGCCAGACAAACCCTTGCCGAAGTGCTTATCGATTCGGATCAGCTTGACGAAGCCGGGTCGATAGTAGAATACGGGCTTGACGACTGCGGCAAGACTAACGAACGGATGCTGGGTGCGAGTTTTAGGCTTACCCGCGCAAGAATCGCCTTTCTGCGGGGAAAAAACAATGCTGCGCTTGCGGATCTTGCTTTAGTAATCGAAGCGGCAGTCGAGCTAGGAACCAAAAAGATAGAGTGCGATGCGGAAAAGGCAGCCTACCTCGCATGGCAAGCCTGCGGAGAAAACAAAAACGCGCTGGATGCGTACATCCGCTATTCAGGGCTTAAAGACGCCATGAAAAGCGAGCAAACCTCAAAGCGAATCCTGGGGCTTCACGACGACAGGAACCGGAGGGAAACTCTTCATTTCGAAACCCTGTACAAGCAAATCTCCGCTATCAGCGCGATAGGGCAGCGCATAACGTCCAACCTTGACATCGATGCCGCCCTGGAACTTATCTACGACGCCGTCAACGGTCTCATGGACGCGCCAACTTTGATGATAGCCCTGGTGGACGAAGAGCACGGCTGCCTGGATTACCGCCTCGTCATGGTACAGGGAAAACGGATGGAACCGTATACCAGGTCCCTGGAAGCCGAAACCTTCGGCAACTGGTGCGTTAAAAACCGGAGCGACATCCTCATAGGGAACGTAAAAACCGAATACAAGAAATACCTTGGCGCTTTCAAAAACCTGAGCATCGACGGCAGCAAGGAAAAATCACTGGTGTTCATACCCTTGGTGATGGGCGACAAGGTCGCAGGCGTACTGAGCGTGCAGAGTCACCTTGCCGATGCCTACGACAAGAAAAAAGTAGAGACTATACACGCCATCGGTTCCTATATTGCCATTGCGATCGAGAACACGAAGCTGTTCCGCCAGGTGCAAAGGCTGGCGTCGGTGGACAGCCTTACGGAACTGCTCAACCGCAGGCGCTTTACCGAATTGCTGGACGAGGCTTTTAACAAGACCAAGCGCTACGATTCCCCCTTCGGAGTCATCATGATCGACGTGGATTATTTCAAGAGCGTCAACGACAGGCGCGGCCACGACGCGGGTGACGCGGCGCTTCGCCATTTGGCCAAGGTGCTTTCCGCCATGGTGCGCGACTGCGATTCCGTGGGGCGCTTCGGCGGTGAGGAATTTATAATATTGCTTCCCGAAACAAACCTGGAAGGCGCGGGGTTTCTTGCGGAACGCCTTCGCGAAGCGGTGGAGTCCATGAAAATCGGCTGTGCCGACTGCGCCGATACGGAGGCTTTCGGAGTAACCGCCAGCTTCGGGGTTTCCGTAATCCGCAGCGAAGACGTGAGCCACGAAGCGGTTCTGAAACGGGCTGACAACGCCATGTACAACGCCAAGCAAACCGGCAGGAACAAGGTCTGCCTGGAAACCGAGCGCTAGCGCGGGGATACCGCGCTATGGGGGAAGCATGGGTCGCGTTACAATCAATGACATCGCAAAACAGGCAGGGGTATCGCATACCACCGTTTCCTGGGTAATACACGACGATCCCCGCATAAGCCGCGAAACCAAGGATAAAGTGCTGGCGGTCATAGCCGAGCTTAAGTACCACCCCAATTTATCCGCCCGTTCCCTGATTTCGGGCAAAAGCGGCGTCATTGCCGTGGTGACATCGTTTTTTTCCACCGTTTTCGAGCTGGAAGTTATGCGCGGCATAGAAGCCGGCCTGGACGGCAAAACCGATGCGCCCGGCGTACAGCTGTATTCCACGCGGGGCTCGCGGGAACGCAAGGACGCCGTGCTCCGCAGCATTCTCTACGGCCACCGCGCCGATGCGGTAATCTGCCTGAGCCTGCGACCCGACGAGGAACTGACGGCAGAATATAACGATGGCGGCGTGCCCCTCATCCTCATCGAGGATACAGCCCGAGGCGCTATTTCCGTGCGGACGCAAAACCATCTGGGTGCGCGCCTTGCCGTGGATCACCTCATTGCGCGCGGCAGAAAAAAAATAGCCCTGGTTTCGGGAACGCTTGGGGACACCCACAGCGACAACGGCATCTCGCCTCAGGAACGGTTTTCCGGATACAAGGAATCGCTGGCACTTGCGGGTCTGCCTTTTCTTGCGGAGCATGTAGCGGAGATACGCGACTATTACCAGGAAGAAGGCAGGGACGCGCTTGCGAGCCTGCTTGCCGCAGACCCCAAAATCGACGGAATTTTTTGTTCGGCAGGGGATCTGGTAGCCTTGGGCATAATCATCGAAACGCGGGCACGCGGAATCCGCGTACCAGAGGACATCGCCGTCGTGGGCTTTGACGATACCTTCGTGGCTCCGCTCATCACCCCGCCTCTTACCACCATTCGCCAACCGCTCCGCATCATGGGCCGCACCGCGCTGGAGCTTGCCCTGGAATCGCTGGCAAAACGTCCCGTAGAAAACCGACTTTTTATGCCCGAATTGATAATCCGGGAATCGACATAAAATTCCGGTTCTAATTTGACAAGCCCAAAAATCTCCATAGACTTAATTTAGCCGGCGTTGCCGACTGTGAATTTTGGAAGCGTATTTGAGGTTAGCTCCAAATACGTACGATTTTAGGAGGCTTTTATGCGCAGGATTATTTTTTTCGCGTTGTTTGCACTTGCTGCAAGCGGACTGATCGCCGCTCCCCTGACGGCAGAGCAGAAAATTTTACTGGATTCCCAAATAAAGAATTTCATAGGCTTAGGTACCGATCCGGTAGTCGTAAAAGCCCTGAAAGACTATATCGCAGCCCCGCCGGCTGAGCTAAAGGGCATGACTCAGGACGCATGGGCCAAGCTGAGCGTATTAAGCCCGGAAATCAAGGCCTTAACCAAAAACTCACTTGCTACATACCTCAAGACAAAAAAAACGGAAATTGTAGCTGAATTTTTTGTTTCCGCTCCCGGCGGCGAGAAGGCAGCCCTTTTTTCTAAATCCACCAGCTGGAGCCATAAAGGCAAGGCCAAGCATGACGTCCCCATGACCGGCAAGACCTGGATCGGCGAAAGCGAACTGGACGAGTCCTCGGGCAAGACTACCGTTCAATTTTCGTTTCCCGTTCTGGACGGAGGAAAAGCTATCGGTTCGATAGTTATAGGCCTGGACATGGCTCTGTTAAAATAAAAGGATAAACCAATGATGAAGCTGAATATCTCTCTCAAAATTATGGCAATCAATGTCGTAAGTACCCTGACGGTCGTTATTGCGACAGTGGCATCCCTCCTCATCATTGGCGGCATTACCTCCTCGATGCGGTCTACCTTAGCAAGCATGACTGCGGACGTAAAATCCCTTTTCGGCGTCATAGGCGCAACGAACAGCATCGGCACCACCGTGGAAGCCATGATGAGGGAAAAAGATCCCGACAGGCTCGAAGCGCTTTTCAATGAGATTGCGGTAATGGAAAAAGATGCATCCGACAAAATTGACGCCTTTGGGACGGATGCGGCCGATCTTAAAAAGACGTATACGGACTACCTCAAAGAAATTGGAGTAATCGTGGAACTCGTCCTGGTCGGCGACAATGCCAGCGCCCGACAGGGTTACATAGAAAAAGCGACGCCTTTGAAAACGGAAATTTTTTCCGCAATCAATACCCTTCAAAGCGCCAAGGCGGTTTTAATGGATGGCCTGGTTAAAACCCGCACAAAAACCGCCTCTGCATCCAGCCTTACGCTTTCCCTCGTGCTATTCTTATTCTGCGTTCTCATCAGTGTTTCCGGCTTTTTGGTAACAAGAAGCATTACCGGATCGGTCAAGAAGGTCGTGGTCAGGATCAAGGAAATATCCGAAGGCGACGGCGACTTGACCGCTCGCCTTGAAAGCCGGGGCAGCGACGAGCTTGCGGATTTAGCTCGTTATTTCAACGCCTTCCTGGGTAAGCTCCAAGTAATTATCGGGCAGATCTCCGAAAATGCCGCCACTGTGGCATCGGCGGCCGGCGAAATGTCGGATGTAAGCATGCAAACAAGCCGTAACGTTCAGACTATGTCCGAACGTACGGGTACGGTGGCTGCCGCAGCCGAAGAATCCAGCGCCAATACCAGCTCCGTCGCGGCCAGCATGGAGCAAGCCTCGACGAATCTATCCTCGGTGGCCAGCGCTACCGAGGAGATGAGCGCCACTATAGGCGAAATAGCCTCAAACTCCGAAAAAGCACGGAATATAAGCGCAGACGCAGGAGTGCAGGCAGCCTCCGTCTCGGCACTTATGCAGCAGCTTGGAAAGGCTGCCAACGAGATTGGCAAAGTAACCGAAACCATAACGGGCATCTCCTCGCAGACTAATCTCCTGGCTCTCAACGCAACCATCGAGGCAGCCCGGGCAGGCGCCGCGGGAAAAGGTTTTGCCGTGGTGGCCAACGAGATCAAGGAACTGGCCAAGCAAACAGCCGCGGCTACCGAAGACATAAAGGTCAAGATAAGCGGCATGCAGAACTCTACGGGAAGCGTAATGGACGATGTACAAAAGATAAGTGCCGTAATCAACGAGATAGGAAATATCGTAGCCGGCATAGCCACCGCCATCGAGGAACAGTCGGTGGTTACCCGCGATGTGGCAGGTAACATAGCCCAGGCCTCGGCAGGCGTGAGGGAAGCCAACGAACGGGTCGCCCAGACAGCCTCGGTTTCCCGCTCCATGGCGCGCGACATCGCGGACGTCGACGCGGCTGCCGGAGAAATCCGCCTCGGCGGAGAAAGAGTGCAGTCCAACGCAAGCAAATTGTCAAAACTGGGAGAACAGCTGCAAAGTCTCGTGGGTCAATTTAAGGTATAAGGCCGGAATTACCCGGCCATTGGTTCCGGGTACTCACAAACAGAAAAACCTTCTGCGTTTCCCAAAGTACCAAATCTGCAGTTGGGACTATGCCAGCCCTTGTTTCTTTCAAGATTTTCACGTAAAAATATCATAAGGGCAGCTCTGATAACCAACAGGGTTATTAGCAGGTTGTTGAAAATCCTCATCCGTGGTTTTTAAATACGGCGCAAGGAGTATTATGCATATCCTAATCGATCATCATGGATACGGATTGCAGGCGGCTAAACAAGGCATTCTGCAATTGGCGGACGGCACCTTGAACCGGGGCAAAGAAGGAACTCTGCCGCAAGCCGGCGCATCGATTTCCGATACCGCGCGAATCGACTTTGCGCTCAGCGACATTTACAGCGGCGCGAATGTTTTTAGCGGAACAGCCGCCTGCGTGCAGCGCGTCGCAGGCTGGCAGGGACGGCGATTCTACATGCTTGACTTCAGCCACCTGCAGACAGAGGGCTCATACTACCTCTCTGTGGAGTTACCCTCTGGCCAGAGCCTTGTGGGCGGACCTGTTTTTATTTCCGCAGCCTTGCCAAGCGCTTCGCTGATATCGGATTTGCTCTGTTACTTCAAAAGCATGCGCTGCACCGGTATCTTCGACCAGGCCGACAGAAGCGCATCTTTTTTCGGCGGCCGAGAGGACAAGGTAGACGTACACGGCGGCTGGTTCGACGCCTCGGGCGACGTCAGCAAATACCTGTCGCACCTGAGCTACGCCAGATATTTTAATCCCCAGCAGGCACCGCTTTTAGTCTGGTCCCTTTTGGAATCCAAGGAGCGCCTGGCTTCGGGCAATCCGGAGATGGCCGCCGTGCTGGAACGCAGATTTAAGGAAGAAGCCTGCATCGGGGCGGATTTTCTGGTGCGCATGCAAGACCCGGAAGGTTATTTCTACACGACGGTTTTTGACGGCTGGAGCTGGGATGCAAACGAGCGCAAAATCTGCGCCTACAAAACCCTGCAAGGCATACTTCTCGATTCCTGCCGCAGCTCATACCGCTCGGGGGGAGGCATGGCAATCGCCTCGCTCGCACGAGCCTCCCTGCTAGGCCAGCTTGAGTGGACAGGCGAGTTCAAGGCGGAGCGATACCTTGCCGCCGCCGAAACCGGATTCGCAACCCTTGAGGCGCGGAATCGCGAATTTAACGATGGCGAGCCGGACAACATAATCGACGATTACTGCGCCCTTATCGCGGCATCGGAACTAGTTTTGGCCAGCGGCAAAGACGCCTACCGTGCGGCTGCAGAATTACGGCGAAAGTCCCTTGCTGCCCGCATCAGAACGGACGGGCCAATTCCCGGCTGGCTGGATGCCGACGGCGCGGGCAGGCCATTCTGGCACGCTTCCGACGCCGGTTTGCCTGTTGCGGCCTTATTGCGCGCTCGCCGGGCTTTAGGCGCCGATGCATCTTCCGATGCTGCAATACAGGCCATTCTGGGCTTCGAACTGGCCGCGGCAAAGGAAGTAACGAATCCGTTCGGTCTTGCCAGGCACTATGCGGCTGGAATCGGGGAGAGCGCCGGGACCCGATTTTTTATCCCGCATGCCAATGAGACAGGCTACTGGTGGCAGGGAGAAAACGCCCGGCTCGCCTCGCTCGCGACTGCCGCGTTTATGGCCTGCGCCGACATGGAATTCTCCGCCTCGCGGGAAAAAGAACTGCGCGCCTACGCACTCGACCAGCTAAGCTGGATACTCGGCCGCAACCCCTTCGACACTTGCATGATGCACGGCGCAGGCAGAAACACTCCGGCGGGCGAGGCGGGCAGCATCAACATGCCCGGCGGCATCATGAACGGCATCACCGCCGGCTTCCATGACGAAACCGACATCGCTTTTCTGCCGCCGGGGCTAGCGGAAGACCCCATGCAGCGCTGGCGCTGGGCCGAACAATGGCTGCCGCACGCTGCCTGGTTTTTGGCGGCACTGGCTTCGCAGTAAACTAATCTCGCTGGAATTTCCGCGGCAAGCCTTGAGTGTTACCCCCGCATGCGTTAGTATTTAAGCTGAATATTAGAGTAATGCACTTTTGGAGCGTAGCACATGGGTGACGATGGATTGCTTAAAAAAGCCGAGAACGCCTTGGCAAAACTCTCCACAAACGCGGCAAGCGCGACCAACCTTACGGAAATCGTTCAAAACGACGAGCTTAGCTTCGATGAGTCTTCCGGAATTTCCCGGGAGGAACAGAAGGAAATTCTAAGCCTGATAGAAAAAGTATCAAAACCAAGCCGGCAGCTTGCCAACCCCAGGCTTTGGCTCGTAAAAGCTCGGAAGCGCGGCTATATTTTGCCCTTGCTAATCAATATTTTCGCCGTAATAATTCTAATCGGCGGGCTTCTTTTGCTTTCCTCCGCGTTTAAGCAGCGAACCGCCGCAATAGACTCCGGAACCGGACAGCTGGCCAGCGCCGAAGGGCGCTTGATCAAGGAACTGCAAAAAGAGGCAGACGAAAAGCTTAAAGTAAAAGACAAGGAATTGGCGGCCATACAGGAGCGTTTGCAGGCCCTGGACCTGGAAAAAAACAAGCTTGCCAGCACCATGGAAGATCGCATCAAGGCCAAGGAAACAGAACTGGCGGCGACGCTCAAATCCGAAATAGAAAAAGAGCGCGAGCGCCTCATCGCCCTGGGGCTCTCCGACATCGCGGTTCAGGAGCGGCTCAAAAAATTCGAAAACGAAAAAAAGGCTGAATTTGACCGAGTGCTTTCCGCTTTTGAGACAAAAGCCGATGCCGAGCGCAAAAAAATGAGCGACGATTTCGAAAAAATTCGGGTTGAATATAAAACATCCCTTTCGGCCGTGAATTCGGAACGCCAGGGCATACTCGAAGATTCGCGCAAACGCGAACAGGATCTGCGAATCCAGATGGACGAGAAATCCAAAGCGCTGGAGGCCGAACGCGTAAAGGCCACGGCTGGCTTGGACCAGGCCAAAAAAGAGCTTGCAGCCCTCAATGATCAGCTGGATAAAACGCGAAGCGCGGAAGACCGCCTTGTAGGCCTCTATGCGGCGGTTCGGGACGCCATAACGGAATCGCGCTTCGATGATTCCACGCGAACCATCAGCGCCCTCAAAGCATATATAGACGACCCCAGCGTAAGCACGCTTCCCAACCTTCAAAAACGCCGCGCGGCGGATCTTTTTGTGGTAGACGCGCTTAACAGGCTGGTTGAAACCGAGAAGAGCAAAGTCTCTCCCAGCGCAACTTCGGTTGCCCAATCCGTGGCTCTGCTGGCATCCATTAATTCTTATATAGATGAAGCAAAAAAATCGATTAGCAAGGGAGAAGCAGCCAAAGCCGAGGAGTTTTACCGGCTGGCTCTCGCATCCATACCTGAAATCGCCGAAGCTTCCGCTTTTTTCGCAAAAAAAGACTCGGAACAGGAGCGACAGCGCATAGCCAATTTCGAAGCTGCGTTTATCGCCATGAAAACATCGTTCGCAGCCGGAGACTACCAGGAAGCCCTCCTGCGCTTTGAAACAGCCAGCGCTTATTTTCCCATTAGCGAAACCGAGCGGATTGCCTTAATGGAACGCCTTAAAAAATCGACACTAAGCAGCGCCGACAGACAAAAGCGCATCGAAGACACTAAGGCGGCAGCAGCCACCATCGATTCGGCACGGCGCGCGTTTGAGGGTAAAAATTATTTTGAAGCTATACTGCTTTACGCTGACTTGCTGGCAAAGTATCCGCAGGCAGATCAAATTTCCCAGGCTTTTGACGGCATAAAGCGCAACCGGGAAGCCATTAAAACCAGGATCGATACGCTCCAGGAAAAACTGGCCGAAGCAGAGTTGCTGCGAAGCGCCGACGCCAGCGAACTTGCCGCCGAAAAAAGGCGATATGCTGCTCTTGCAAAAGAACTTGAGCTTGCCGCCAAGGCGGGCAATTCCGGCACGGCTCCCGCCGCGGCAAGTCCCGCGGCCGCCGCAGTCGACTCCGCGGCGTCCATCGCGGAGAAAGAAGCCTTAAAGGCTGAAATTTCCCTGCTTAAATCCCAAAGCTCCACCATAGGAGAGATAGCCCTCAAGTATGAATCCTTGACGCGCAAGTACAACGAGTTTGCAAAAGCCGAAGACGCGATTCTGAAGGGCTCAGGCGAGCGCGCGGTGATTGACGCCCGTTCGCGCTTCGACGCCTTCCTGGGCTCCAAAGAAGCACTGGAAACGATGCCCGACCTGGGAACCCGCGTCAAGCGCTACGAGCAGGCTTTCCAGGCTGCAGGCCAAAAAGACGTCATCTACAACGCCATCGACATACTCAGCTCCCTTGGCAACATACCCACGACCGACGCGCGCGAGCGCTACCTGGACACCATCGCCAAACGCTACGAAAAAGACCTAAGCATGCAGGACTTTATCAAGACGCTGCGGGCAAAGAAGTAGGGCGGGGCATACTTATATAATTAATCTTGCATCCTTTCAATTAAATTGCTAATCTTCATAATATAACATTTTTGGAGAAATTATGAAGCGTGGTATATTCGTGTTTTTTATTGTTACAGTGGCCCTAGTGTTATTGGGTTGTCCCACCCCGTTAACCCCACCTGTAAAGCCGGGTCTGCCGGCTTCCACGATTGTCTTTGCCGATGGAACCAATGTTTCACTGCAAATTGGCAGCGGTTTGTACACCAATGCCGTAACAGGCATAGGAACCGGAGACATTACCTATTCCAGCGGTACAATAAGCACGGCGACGGTGGATGAAGACAGCGGGGAAGTAACGCTACTTGCCATAGGCACTTCAGTAATTACGGCGGTAAAAGCAGCCAGCCCAACCCATACGACGGTAACAAGAACCTATACCCTGAGCGTAACGCCTCTCCCCGCTTCAACGATTGTGTTTGCCAACGGAACCAATGTTTCCAGGCAATTAGGAAGCGGGCCTTATACCAATACTGCTAGCGGCCTCGGTAGTGGCGAAATTACCTATTCCAGCGTTACTGAGTCCACGGCGACGGTGAATGCAAGCAGCGGGGAAGTAACGCTCCTGGACGTGGGCACAACGGTAATAACTGCGTCAAAAGCGGCCAGCCCAACTCATACTGCGGTAACAAGGTCGTATACCTTGACGGTTACCGCAATTCCCGTCGCAACCGTAGTATTTGAGGATGGAAACACCATTTCCCGCCAAATAGGCAGCGGGTTTTACACCAATGCGGTGTCCGGGCTGGGTAGCGGATCGATTACGTATGCAAGCGATACCGAAGCCACGGCGACGGTGGATGCCTCGACAGGTGAAGTAACGCTGCTGGCTGTCGGAACAACGCAAATTAACGCGCTAAAAGCCGCATCGGCAGGCTATGCTGAGGCAAGCTATTCCTACCTATTGACGGTAACCCTGCTTCCTCCATCTACCATTGAGTTTGCTAACGGCATACATGTTTTCCGTCAACTGGGTAGCGGTTTGTATATCAATACCCTTTCCGGCCTTGGTAGTGGAGCCATTACCTATTCCAGCGATACGGAAGCCACTGCAACGGTCGATGCAGTCAGCGGAGAAGTAATGCTGCTGGCCGTAGGCACTACGGTAATCACAGCGGTAAAAGAATCGACGCCTACCCATGCTGCGGCAACAAGGTCGTATACCTTGACGGTATTACCCATCCCGATAGCCTTCACAAACCTAACAGCTAACGGCACTTCCGGCTCCGTGACCACCACGGCTTTGACGCTAGATTTTGACAGGAGCCCCACCGGTTTAAACGCAGCCGACATAACGCTTACCGGCGCAACCAAAGGAGCATTAAGCGGAAGCGGAACAACCCGCACTCTGGCAATTACCGGAATAACAGTAAGCGACGGCGAGACAATAAGCGTAGCGCTGTCCAGTCCAAGCGGCATTGACATAATCCCTGCCAGCCGAACCGCTGCAGTTAAAACGATGCTGAGGATGCTGCCCGTTCCCGCCGGCCGCTTTCAGCGGGACGCCACGCCCTCGAATATCAGCGTAATTTCCCAGCCCTACCGTATGAGCCAGTATGAAATTACACGGGCACAGTTTCTAGCTCTTATGGGTACCGACCCAAGCAACGCTACATATTCCAGCGGAACCAGCGATCCGGTACAGATGACCAACTGGTACCACGCCATAGCCTTCTGCAACAAGCTGAGTATAGCCGAGGGTCTTACGCCAGTGTATGCGGTTACCGGAGCAAACTTTACAACCTTGACATACGCCGCTATTCCGATAGCGAGCAATGCTAATTGGAACGCTGCAAGTGCTACCTGGACCAACAACGGCTACCGC
>JANNSO010000107.1:0-21777 GCA_031402655.1 Spirochaetota bacterium
GCCGTGCATGCTCCGTGCGGCCGCCAAGAATTTCCTGCGGGTTGCATCCGTGTGCGGCCCCGACCTGTATCCGGCGCTCATGAATTCCTTGGAAACGGGCAAGGGCTCCCTTAGCTTAAGCGAGCGGGCAATGCTTGCGAAGGAAACCTTTGGCAGGCAAGCCGCATACGACCTGAGCGTTTCCAAGTACTTCGAGGAACATTCCGGCGCCTTCCTGGAATCTTCCTACGATTTTTAGCGCCGGCCGCCCCTGATGCTTTCCTACCGCCACGCATTCCACGCAGGCAACCATGCCGACGTACTCAAGCATATAATCCTTCGGGAAGCGCTTTCCTACCTTACAAAAAAAGACAAGCCGCTGACCTACATCGATACCCATTCGGGAGCTGGTTCCTATGTCCTTGACGAAGGCTTATCGGCTCAAAACAAAGAATGGGTATCGGGAATAGAACGACTCTCCAGTGCAGCCGCCGAGGTTTCACCGCCAGCGTCCATATCAGACTACCTGGCAGCGATAGATTCCTTTAAAGCATTGAATTTAGGCATGGCGTATCCGGGTTCGCCCCTTATCGCCTCCGGATTGCTGCGGCGCATCGACAAGGGAATACTGTGCGAATTGCATCCACGGGACTGCGAGGCTCTTACGCTTGCCTGCGCGCCTTATAAAAATATGCATATCTACCGCGAGGACGGATTCGCCAGGCTAAGGGCAAGCCTGCCTCCGCCATCGCGCCGCGCTTTAATATTCATAGACCCATCCTATGAACTCGAAGACGATTATGACAGGCTCGTCCTCTCTGTTGCGGATTCATTGAAACGCTTTGCGACGGGCACGTATATAATCTGGTACCCGATGCTCGAAAACCCCGAAGTTGCCGCCCTGCCCGGCCGCCTTATGGAACTTGCGCCAGGCGCATGCCTGCACGCGAAACTCCGGGTGCAAAAAGCCGTACCGGGAAGCTTCGGAATGACGGGCAGCGGCATCATCGTGCTTAACGCACCCTGGGGACTCGAACAAACGCTAATCGAAATGCTTCCGTTTCTGGCAAAGACCTTGGGAGTCGATAACTGCGCGGAAGGCTTGTTAGAAAAATAACGCTGGAATTCGTATTGTTTTTATGCTAGTATTCTAATATTATAAATAAGGGGTGTTTACCGATGAGAGTACGTAACGCGCTAAAAACAACTTCCATAAAAGCGCTCTACGAATCGCTCGATGTGAGGATGCTCCTCTATGTCGGCTCAATTATAATTCCCGACTACGACATATATAAACGCACCGGATATCCGGAAAACATTCCCTTGACCGCTCAGCTTGTCGCCAATCAGATCGTAAGCGACTGCGTCAGCGAGGATCTTCTATTGGACTTGGTAGAGCTGCTCGTTTCATTGGAAAAAAACGGGCGCATGGGCCGTTATTACACGATTAACG
The DNA here is from genome assembly GCA_031402655.1 of Spirochaetota bacterium. Taxonomy (GTDB): domain Bacteria; phylum Spirochaetota; class Spirochaetia; order Treponematales; family UBA12059; genus JANNSO01. The sequence goes on from JANNSO010000107.1 coordinate 1,433, forward strand.
GAATACGGGAACTCATGAAGCAAATCATGGCGGAAGGCTACGTATTTGACCCCATAAGCGGGAAATTCATAGAAGATACCAGGATAATCCGAACCATGAACTGGGGACGTTTCAGGGAGAACCAGAGTTACCCCGTCACCTTCATAAAAATCGACATGGTCGGCAATTCAAAGCATGTCAACGCCAACAACAGATCGTTGATCGATGCCGTATACGGCGATTTCAAAAAAATAATCCAGACCGCCACATTTAAACGCAACGGCCGCGAGTGGTTCTGGGAAGGCGACGGAGGATTGCTAGCGTTCTATTACCGCGATGCGAACGCAAGCGCGGTGCTGACCGGCATGGACATCCTCCAGCGCTGGTTCCACTACAATATGCTGGAAAATCCGCTCAAGTCGCCCGTGCTCCTGCGCATGGCCGTCCACGCGGGTAACATCATCTATTCTTCCGATGAAAGCACCCTTAAGCGCAATGACTGCCTCAAGGAAATCGTCGAGATAGAAAGCAACTGCACCCCCGAGAGCTCGCTTACCATTACACAAAATATTTATCCCCACCTCGACAGGGTACTAAGCGACATGTTCTTTCCGCTGGATTCGCAAAATAGCTGGAAACTGCTTTGCTATCAGCTTTCTCTGGAGACCACATGAAACCAGTTCTAGTCGCCAAGTCAAAAAAGGCGCTGTCGTTTTTCGGCGACTCCCCGCCATCGTTGATAGCGCCTGAGGAATTCGAAAAACTTGCGACCAGGTTCAACCAGGATTCCATTTATTATATAGATGCGGAGTCCTATTCAAAAAAGAAACTCAAGGAACTTTTAACCCTGCTTTCGGAAACCAAAAACTGCGCATGGGCGGTTCTCGACCCAGGCAACTCGATTTCCGATCCGGGCGCGCTGTTTCTGGATGGGGCGGTGGACTTTTTAAGCCCGAGCGTACTCGACGAAGGTATATCAAACGAACGAATCATCAAGGCATCGACGCTTTTTCTGGGGGAACACCTGGAGGAAACCGGCCAGATCAATGCCTTTCCGGGCTGGGAAAACCTGGTAAAAGGAAACGAGTATCCGTTTATTTTCCTTTACATCGACATGCCCGACGCGGAAAGCATAAAAAAGACGCTGGGTGAAAAGCGATTCGCAAAGCTTAAGGACGATTTCGTAAAAGGCATAGGCTACGAACTCCAGGGAGCCGAGGGAATCGTCTGGATGAGCGACGGACACTCCCTGCTCGCGCTTTTCCCCGAAGAAAAAGCTTCGATGGCGGCGAGCGCCAGTTTGCAGATGATTTTGGGGAATCCATTGTTTACTTATGAAAAACTGGGTCTTTCGACTCCGGCCAAGTTCCGTTTCGCGATGCATCGGGGTACTACGATCTGGCAAAAACCCGGCCAGACGGGCAACATAATCAGCCGGGATGTTAATTTTATTTATCATCTTGGCAGAAAATTCGCGAAACCCGCCGCGCTGTACCTTTCGGAGGGGGCAGCCGCCGCCGTATCCGATACCATCCGTTCGTTTCTGAAGGAAACAGGGGAATTCGAAGGCGTCGCGATTTCGAGATCGAGGTATTTTTTGACCGGGAAAAAATAATCACCATGAAACAAGCGAAAACCGCAATTGCGGATTTATCGACCGAAGATCAGAGACACGCTATACGAAGAAAGGCTAATTTCCTCGTCATACTTTTTTTTATCTTTTCCCTGTTGGCCGGGAGAGCGCTTTTCTGGAGCTTTGACGAAATCGATCCATGGCTGGGCATCGCAAGAATCGCCTTGCCCGCTTTCCTTGTGCTTATAGTGCTGTTTCTTGCCCTGGACCTGCTGCTGCACAAAAAAAACCCGATCATATCAAGAATTTCATCGATGAACACCGCTATCTCCATTCTTTCGCTGCTCTGCGTGCTTTGCCTTTGCGCCCTTGATATCCTTGCCCGAATGTCTCCCGTGCTCATGCTTCCCGGAATGCTGATACTGGGTTTTATATACTGGACAAGGCCCAAGTTTTTATATTTCGCCGTTTTTGTTTGCCTGTCGCTGATTGCCGCGCTGAAATTCTTCCTGCTCGGAAGCCTCGATTTCGAGGACCTTACGATTTTTTTCTTCTCCATGGCGCTTACGCTTATGGGAACGGATATAATACGCAAAAACGTTCTGCCAGGCGAGGAGCGGCTTCGTTCGCTGGAATTGGAAAACAAGGAACTCTGGAATCTATCCTACCGCGATACGCTGACGGGCCTCTATAACCGGCGATACATGCAGCAGACGGGCTTGCACCTCTTTACCAGGGCAGTGCGATACAGGGAACAGCTTCACATCCTCATGATAGACATTGACCATTTCAAGAAGGTAAACGACAAGCTTGGACATGCGGTTGGAGACGTGGTCCTCAAGGGAGTCGCGGCCACCATTCAAACCTTCATTCGCACGAGCGATACGGTTGCGCGCTATGGCGGCGAAGAATTCATAGTTTACATCGTCCAGTCCAATTCCGAGCTTACCCAGTTTATAGCCAATCGCATACGCGACGGGGTCGCAGCCGTGCGTTTCGACGGTGTGCCCTGGCCTATAACCATCAGCATAGGGATTGCCGGCTTAAAGGATGCGGACACCATGGATAGTCTCATTGCCCGTTCCGACCAGTTCCTGTATATGTCCAAAAACACCGGCAGAAACCGCGTTTCCGGTTACTAACATGCTGTTAAAAATCCTCATCCGAGGTTTTTCAACACCCTGCTAAGGGTTTTTTGTGTCAAGAATTATTGTTACCGGTCCGTTATTTACATAACGCACATCCATATTTGCCCCGAATTCACCGCTTTCCACTTTTGCCATGTGATGAATAATTTCTTTTTTGAAAGCCTCGTACAGTTCATTCGCCAGGCTTGGATCGGCAGCTTCGGAATACGAAGGCCTTCTGCCCTTTCTTGCGTCGGCAAACAAGGTAAACTGCGAAACCACGAGGATTTCCCCGTAAATATCCCTGACCGACAGGTTCATTTTGCCGAAATCGTCCTCGAAAATCCGTAGGCAGGTAATTTTTTCCGCCAGCCAGGAAATGTCGGCGGCACCGTCCTCCCTGCCGATTCCAAGATACACGAGCAGCCCTTTTTCTATGGAGCCGCACGCCCTCTCCCCAACCGTTACGGAGGCTTCGCTGACACGCTGAATTACTGCTTTCATGCAATGCTCTCCAATTCTGCAAACAGCATTCACTGATCTCAAACCCGGCGAGCAGCCGGGATATCCGTCATACGGTCAAAATAAAAGCCCATGATCAAGTGATGAAAAGCCCTGGTTTACGGTCCGGTGCAAAAATTTTCAAAGCACCAAGGTTTCCTGCTTTACATTACGGTTTCGAAGCGACAAATCATCAACAATAAACCTTAACGTTTCACCGTCGGCCCCGCCTTGGGGAAGCATAAGCTCGGACAGCCCGGCAGCTTTGCCCGCCGCGATTCGGCCTATCGCATCGGCCTTCATGATTCCGGAACCCGATGACCCGCCTACCCATACGAGGTTGGCTATGCGCTCTATTACAGGGTTGCGATCCGGCCAGTAATAATCGTAGTGTCCGGCCCAGGAATTGGCGAGCGGAAGCCCGTTTGGAAACTCCCCGTCCAGCGCAGGAAAATGTCTGCGCAATTCAGGTTCGATCATGGATTTAAAATACTCGCTCTCGGCCATGGCTGCGGAAACGGGTCCGTAGGGATGCTCAAAAGCCCGGCCAAGATCGTCAGCCCGGCCTACTACAAAACAGCCGCGTTGCACAACGGGTTTTAGGTAGACGCCGCCCGATGGCAGTATGATATTGGGAGGAATGGCGCTTGCAGCAGACTGAGTGTATAAAAGCTCCGGCTTATCGAGTTTTAGGGTAAACAGCTGGCGTTTTTTTGCGTATACGCCGGAAGCGATGCCTGCGGGTCCCAATAAGTCCTGGAGCCAGCAGCCGGTTGCGATTATAAAGGTATCGGCCTCGAGACTCTCGCCGTTTTCGTCTACTGCCGCGATGAATTCCTTGCCGGCACCAGTACTGAGGCGCAGTTCGGCGATGGGTCTTCCCCGGTGCAGTATGCCTCCGGCGGCCAGAAAAAGCTCCTCATAGTGCGCACCCAGCAATTGCGCCGACAGCGAGCCGCATCGACCGCCAAGAATAGCCGCATAGGCCCGGTCATCACCGTCTTCAGCTTCGTCGAATCGATATCTATCGAGTATTTCAGGGCGTCCCAGTATGCGTGCTTCCCGCACGGCAGAAACCAGGGCGCGTGCGCTCTCTTCGTAATGCCGCCATTGCGCACGGGTAAAAGTCCAGAGGTACCCGCTGGGCTTGAGCGCTATCCGATCGGCAATTTGCAAATAGTACGAGATGGAACTCTCGGAAAGAGCCCGCGCCGTGTCCGAGCTGTAGAGGTTACGGTAGAGAGCCGCACTCTTGGCGCTATTGCCGGAACAGGTGCGTGATTTAGCCTCCACAAGCGTCACGAGAGCATCGGGATTATCTCGTTGTAAATGATAGGCGGTGGATAAGCCGATTACTCCACCCCCGACAACCAGAAAGGAATGTCCCATTGTTCTGCCTGGAAATCAGGATCCCCTGAGGTCCTCAACCTCCGTTACCGACAGCGGATATCCGGGGGCACCCAGGAGGCGGGACCCATCCTGGCTTACCAGATAGTCTTCCTCGAGCCTGCAGCCGCCCTGAGAACGCACTGTCCGGAGCTTATCGTAATTCACGAAATCCTTGAACGCTCCTTCGGATTCACGCAGGTCTATAAGATCGGGAATAAAGTATATCCCCGGTTCAACGGTAACCACAAAGCCTGGCTGAACCGCTTTGGCAAGCCTGAGCGACTTGAATCCGAATCGAGGGTCGCGGGGTTTGCCCTCATAGCCTACATATAGTTCGCCCAGGTTTTCCATGTCATGCACGTCCAGGCCCATCATGTGCCCCGTGCCGCAGGGAAAAAACAAAGTATGGGCGCCTGCCGCCACGGCGTCCTGGGCCGAGCCTTTCATTATCCCCATGGACTTTAAGCCTTCGGCTATTTCGAGGCAGGAAGCCAGATGCACGTTCAAGAAAGCATTTCCGGGCTTGAGAGCCTCGACTCCTTTAAAGTGTGCGCTGCGCGTAATTTCGTACATATCCCTCTGAAAGGCGGTGAATTTTCTGCTGATGGGAAAGGTGGTGGTTAAATCGGATGCATAATGCGAGGCCGTTTCCGCTCCGGAGTCCAGGAGGAACAACTGGCCTTCCTTGAGCTCGTTTCCATGAAAATGATTATGCAGCGTTTCGCCATGAATCGTGGCTATTGCCGGAAACGACAGATCTCCTCCGGCGGATTGCGCGATCTCGCTAATCTTTCCCACTATCTGCGACTCTTTCATGCCCATCCTGGCAACACGCGCAGCGCTCAGATGCATCTCGTGCGCAGTTGCCACTGCCAGCTCGATTTCGCATATTTCTTCCGCCGACTTAAGTTCTCGCAGCTGGATTATGGCTTTGATCAGCGGAACGGAAGGCTCGAAGGATGGCCCGAAAATCCGCTGATAGCGCAATTCGTGTTCGGCACGATATGCCGGAAGGCAATGGATTTTTCTACCGGAGGCTTTTGCCGAAACGATGGCTCCCTCGAATAAGGCAAAGCCGGCGGTCTTGGAGATTCCCGAAAGTTCGGCCAGTTCATGGGCTGTGGGCAGGGAACCTGTCCAGACTATCGTGTCGATACCCGCATCATCAGCGTATAAAACGCTTTCCCCGGATTCGAGATCCAGAATTGCGCCTAAATCGGGCTGATCTATGCCGAAAAAGTACAGAAAACTGCTGTCCTGCCTGAACTTATAGCTGTTGTCGCGATAGCTCATGCCGCATTCGGCATTTCCCGCGAATGCGAGAATACCCGACGAGCCTGAAGCCCGCAGGAGGGAAACCAGTGCCTGTCTGCGATTGATATAGCTTGATTTTGCGAACATACCGTACTCCAGCAAAAAAGAATGGCGACCGGGTCAAACCCTGTCGATTCAGTCTATCCCTGGATACTAAAAATCACAAGCTGTTTAGCCGGCTTTCTTAATCAAGAAAAACATTAAACCCTAACTGCTCAACTATGCTAATATATGCTTGAATAAAAAAGAATCTTTGCCAAGGAGCGCACCATGAAACGTGATACCGCGATTGTCGCTTTATGTTATGCCATGGTTTACATTGTGTGGGGTTCCACTTATTTCTTTATTAAAGCCGCCGTGGAGACCATTCCCGCGGCCCTCGTGGTAAGCATACGCTTCTTAAGCGGCGCATTTATCATTTTCCTGCTGGCATGGCGAAAGGGCGCATTTAAAGATCTCCCCTCGTTTAAGGAAATACTTGGGTCCGGCGTACTGGGCATTCTGCTGCTTTTACTGGGTAATGGCCTTATTACGATCGCTGAAAAAACCATACCCAGCTACGCTGCCAGCCTCATCGTCGCATGCATGCCAATCTACGTGGCGCTGTTTAATTTAGTCTTGTATAAAGCAAGGATTTCCGCAATCAGATTCGGCGGCGTGATAGTCGGTGTGTCCGGAATCGCTGTTTTGCTATACAACGGCAGCTCCATAGCAGGCAGCCTGGGACCTGCAGTAATAATCGCCGTGCTCGGAGCGCTGTCCTGGGGCTTTGGCACAAGCGCGGCAAAGGCCTTGCCCAAGGCCAAGGACGTTTTCGTTTCAACGATGATACAAATGTTGGTTGCCGGTTTCGTGAGCTTCGCGATAGGGCTTATTAACGACGGGGAAATGCTTACGGCACTTTCCAGGGCAAGCGCCTGGTCGTTTTTCAGCGTGGGATACCTGGCAGTGCTCGGATCATTGACCCTGGTAGCCTATAACCATCTCCTGGCAAAAGAACCGAGCTTCAGAGTGTCCAGCTACTCGCTGGTCAACCCACTCATAGCCGTCCTACTCGGCCTTGCCAGCGGAGAACAGACTACGCCGCTTTTGGCATTCGGCTTTCCTCTAGTGCTTGCAGGCCTGACTCTCATGCTGTATGGCGATGAGATTACTAGAAAACTCAAGAAAGAAGGGAAAAAATGAAGGAATCACAGCTTAGGTACGCGCGCTACGCGCAAAAGGCAAATAAGTCGGTGATGGCATTACTGGATACGCTGAGCCCGGCAGCCCGGGAAGCAGGCAGAAAAAGCTATTATGGAAATCTGGGTGCTTTGTTTCGCCATCTCATAGAGGGGACTGCGTATATGCACGGCCTTATTCGCGCATCGCAGTCCGCATTTTCCGGGCACTTACCCGTTCTGGAAGGTTTTAAGGAACTGGACGAGGCGTATGGCGATGCGCAGTGGAACGGCATAACAAAATACTGCGAAAAAGCGGATCAGGCTACCGTCGACTTTGTTGCATTTCTGGCGGAGAAGGATTTTACCCTGCCGGTAAAACTGGACTGGTATGACGGAAAACCGGAAAGCGTTCCCCTGTATTTTATCCTGGATCAGATGACCATGCACGGGACTCACCATCGCGGGCAAATTTCCCAGATTCTTGACGAGCTGGGTATAGAACATGATTTCTCCGGCATCGATGTGGAATTTTTAAGCTGAGAAAAATAAAAAGCCCTTGCCAAACCCCAGGGGTTTGGCAAGGGACACATCAATTGCGGTGCAACTTTTAATACTAGAAGTGCAGCCTGGTTTCCAGAGTAATTACCGGCACGATCTGCATTTTATCGTTCTTGAGAATTACATCGCCGTTTGTTGCGCGTAAAATCGCCGTGGAAACGACAATAGCCAAGTCTAGATTGGGCGCTTTGGGCACGGGAACGATAAGCTCGCCTGAGAATACGGTATTCTCGTCGAACAGGCTTACGGACGCACCCGGATTTCCTAATAAGGTCGGAATGAAATTCTTCCTCTCGTAGGTAATGCCGCCTGAAATATCGAAAACCGGAACGAGTCCTTTTTTGATTACAAGGGCTGCCTTGAAGTAGTCGCTGGTGGCTGCCATGTCGCTCGTAGTCAGCGCGCTGGCGGACCAGGGCCAGAAATACCCGAATGTCAAGGAAAGTTTATCCTTTATTAAACTGGTTCCGCCTTCGCCGTAGACGCCCATCACCGACGGGGACTGGTCTATGGCCTTCGAGCCGCTGAGGTAGGAAGCATATTCCTTTACGAGATCGGCTCGTTTCCTCTCGTAGCCGCCGTCGAAGAAGGCCGGCTTGAACGTGCCGGTAAAATAGCGGTATTCAAGGCGCCAATCCACAAAGGCTATGTTGCCCATCAGGCCGGCGACCGCACCCCAGTTTTTGAACATGCCGTTGTCGTAGAGCATGTCGACGCGAAATCCTGTTTCCGCAGTGGTGTAACTGTCGAATGTAAAAGCGTTGCGCACATAGGGCATCATCGCCCCAAGATCTGAAAATAATCGTATTCCTAAAAGATCGGTGGATACGATGGGAATATCGATATCCGCACCCACGCCTATGAACAGCGGGCTGCCATAGAGGTCCTGAGCCTGGGGATCTGCCTCCGTATTGAATATGGACGCGGGATTTATATCCACGATACCCGATAATCCAATCGCGAATTTAGAGCTGCTTACCGGCCGTACGAATACACGGCCGCCGGTGACTTCCGGTTTTGTAAGATCGTTGGCCAAGGCTTCGAAACCCCAAGCGCCAAGGTCAAAGCCAATATTGAGGCCGACATGCCGCACTGCGGGAAAATCGCTGTCGTTGGCGTAATTGCGCATGATAAGACCATGTCCGACGGTAAAAGTCTTTAAGTTGCCGAGCTTAAAGAAAAACGGATCATCCAGTGGTTTGCCGTATTCCAGGTAGCGAATCTTAAGGGCCAGATCGCTTACGGAATCCATGAATGCGGTAAGGGGCTTGTCCGACCATCCAATGTCCGTACCAAAAGACCATTCATCGTTGCCGTTGGGATGGTACCAGTCCGCGGGATCGAACAAATTCTTGGAATAGATTATGGGGAGATACAGCGATGCCTTGAGTTTGCCTACGGTAAACGTTGGTTGTATCACGGCCTTCGCCCAGGTGTCGCCATTGATCGTGATGGCGCCGATTTCCATGCCCAGGATATCGCGCAGCCAGGCTACGACGGGACTCTCCGCAGCGGCGGGTTTGTCGCCTTCTGCCGCCGGCTGTGTTTCAGGTTCCGTGGATACGGTTTCTACGGGAGTCGTACCCGCAGGCTCGGTTGCGGCGGGAGGCTCCTCTGCGACTACGGGTATCCGAGTCTCGGGAATCTCCACGTCGCCGTATTCGGCCGCCAGTATCTCGGGTGTAGTGACGGTAGGTTTGAATGAGGTATAAAAATCGGCAAACTGCCCCTGGCTTATGAGTATGCTTTTTCCTAATCCGCCTGCGGTTCGCTCGATGAAATCCACACTGCCCTTGGCTACCAGCAGCGTTGCCTTAGCGCCTTCCTGGAACGCCATGGTAAAATCGGTACCCCGCACACCGCAGACCGTGCTGCTCGTGTATACATTATAGGTAGAGCCTTTTGCCGCGATGGTGCGGATCTTTCCGCTTACCAATGTAAACGCGTTCTCGTTCTTGGCGGGGGTGGCGATGGCGTCTACCCTGAACGATGTGCCTTTAGCCAGTTTGATTAGCGTTCCGTTTGGCTTGATGCGCAATTCGGCGCTGGTATTGGCACCAGTCGTAAGCATTGCGCCTACGGGAATCTCGTCGCCTTCCGCGACGCCTCCGCTTTCGTAATTGTAGACGGTGCCATCGCCGGTAACCATTTTGAGCTGGTTTCCATCCATGAAATCCAGTAAAAGCGTTTGTTTCGCGCCACTTTGCGCAAAAACTAACGCTGAAGTCAACAGTATCAGCATAATGGCGGTAAAAATCTTCGGTATACGCATACTTGCCTCCTTGAGCTCTAGCATTATCAGAATTTTATAGAAGTTTTAAGGCTTGAGGTAACATCGAAACCGTTTGGATTCAACGGGTTATACGTTAGATCGTACCCCAGGGTAAATACCGCCGCACCGGTCTTATAATTGACGGCCGCGGAAATTATCGTGTCAGTTGGGTCGATTATGTCCTGGAAAAAGCCTTGCGTCTTTCCAAGGTAATATTTGTCATAGGACATGTCAAAGAAAAAGCCGCCCAAAATGCCTTCGCCCAGTACTGCAATCGCGCGAAGATGCGGGTAATCGGAAGAATTGACGCTGGCGACCGTGGGTATGGCTTTGGCAGGTCCTTCCAGATTAAACGCCACCACGACCTTGTCCTTGAACCCGCTGAATCCCAGGCTGGCAAACCATCCGGCGAACGCTTCCCCGGTGGGCTCCGCGGCCATGATCGACGCTTTACCGGCGCGATACACATCGTAATTCGAGTCAAAGTACGCGGGTATGAAACCGGGTTGCAGTATGCGCAGCTGGGCGCCATAGGATATGACGCTGACCAGCCTGCCTCCGACGCCTATCATCCAGCCTGAACGATTTTTTGGCTGAAACGCAATTTCTGTAAATGCATTGAGGGGAAAAGCCGCTCCACCGATAAGGGGAACCATGATGTCCGCGCCATACATGGTAACCGCGTCCATTGTAGCCAGTTCGGGTCTATACAGCGTTGGATTCGTATCCGTAACTATCGAGCCGCCAAGCTGCATAGCATTGAGTACCGGGATTTCGGTGCCCGCCAAAGGACGAACGAAGAGACGCCCGCCAAGCACATCGAATCGGGCAAGGTTTCCGGTAACCAGCTCCAGGCCGAAATAAGGAATCTTGAACAGATTGCCGTCGAGTCCGAGGCTCAAGCCAAAAATCCTCTGTGCAGGCATAAACAGGGTATTCGAGTAGTTTCCCATGATAAAGCCGTTGCCGATGGTTAAATCGTTTATGGAGCCGAGTTTTACGAAAAGAGGGTCGCCTCGCTGACCCCAGCGAACATACTGAATAATAGGAAGATAGAGGTCAAAAAAAGTCTTTCCGTTTCCGTTGTAATTTGGAATCCAGTCTCCTTGATATACCTCGATGGCCGTATCCGGATCGGGCATTATCTTGAACCGAAGCGTGATATCTATTCCAAGGCCGAATTTACCGAACGAGATGTCCGGCTGGAACCCGAGGCTGTTCCAGGTTTCCGAAGTTCCGTTGAGACCCGGAATAACATCCGTGCCCAGCGACATTCCTGCGCTGAAGCCAAAAGCCGCAGCCTGTTCTCCGCCTGCCGGAGCATCTTCCTGCGCTCCCAGGAAAACCACGCTTAGAACCAGTATAAAAATAATCGCCAACGATCGTTTCATGATGATAATCCTCCTCTGCAAGCTGCTAAACAATACTTGTTTGTAAATATACTTCATATTTTACAATTTTACCAAATTCAAAGTAAAAATAAAACCTGTTCGACGAAATCTTTGGTTTTTCCTGCTTTTAAAACTAATTGTTTTTAAATAAACGCTTTGGGATAAAGTCGCTTACGAATACTTGGGACAATATCGCTTACGAAGGGCTAAAGCCGAGGGGCTTCGATAAATCGACTTGACAAGCTCCTGTACCTGTCAGAAGATATATTAGTTTCCGAAATTCAGGAAACAGGAGTTCAATAATGAAAAGAACGACGCTTTTTATGTGTATCCTGCTGCTTTCAGTATCAGGTGTTTCGGCTCAGTCAGGGGGTAAATTCGGTTTATTATTTGATTTAACCAGCTTACTCGCAGATATTGCCGCTTTTAACGATGGGTACCAGGGCGGTGTAGGCCTTAAATGGAATGCAAGCGAAAATATTTCAGCCCGCGCCTTGATTAATTTTTCCGTTCTTAAAACCACCACCCCCGCACCGGTGACCTCGGACAGCACGTTTGGCTTCAGCCTCGGCGGCGAGTATCATTTTAGCGGCTCAAAAGTATCTCCCTATTTAGGAGCTTCCTTCGGGCTGGCAATGGCTTCGCAAACCGTCGCCGATGTTACGGTAAACGATCCTACCATTTTTTACGTTGGCGCTTTGGGCGGAGCGGAAGTCAAGATACAGGAGTCCATCAGCCTTTTTTTTGAATATAACCTCATGGCGATTTTTGACGACGGAACCTCGATGGTTCGCATGGGTACCGACGCGCTTGGTCCTGGAGCAGGCAAAAACGTGATATTCGGAGTAATTGTATATTTTTGAGGACTAGGGATTCCCATTCCGTTTGCGCTTTTGCGATGCGGCCGGCCGCGCTTCGATACGCGTAGTGCCGCATTGGTACACGATTTCCTTCTTTGTGATGGCGCGTTACTTCGAGAGCTTGTGCGCCCAGGCTTCGATGGACTGCCAGTCGCGGCGGTCAAGCAGCGGATTCCCCGGCGTACCGAACATGAATGCCATGCCCCCTGTCGGTTTCGATGCCAGCCTGCCTGCGAATATTTCCATGATCTGGGTTCCCACGGAGGCGGCCGCCTTAGCCGTTTCCCGCTCTATCAGCCTTGACCACATTTTTCTGCCGTAACCGTGCAGGTATGAAACCGCAAAAAGGGCAACGCGTTTTCTGGCCAGGTCCTGGGCATGCTTCGCGATAAACGACAGGAATTCCGGCAAAAATCGCATGCCGTTGATGGGCGATCCAAGCACTATCATGTCGAAGCTGCCGATATCGCCTGACTCGGACAAAATTGCCGTGGCAACCTCGTGCCCCTGGGTTTCGAATACTCGCGCAATCCGCTCCGCGATCTCCCGGGTCGTACCGGTTTTGCTGATATACGCCACCAAAATATTCATGTTTCCTCCAGTATGATTCCGTGCTTGATGTTACTATTTTATAGCTCTATTGCGGGCAAAGGCGCGTTCCTCTTGAGCAAGGCGTGGAAATCCGAAAAAACGCAGGGTTTGCTGAAATAGTATCCCTGCATATATCGAACGCCCAGGTCGCGCAGCAGCAGGTATTGCCCGTAATCGGATACGCCTTCCACGAGCACGTGCTTCTTCTTGCTTTCTATCATGGCTATGACGCCGCTTATGAAAGCCAAATCCTCGGGATCCTCCGCAATGCGGTCCACGAAGGATTTGTCTATCTTTATGGTACGGGCAGGCAGCCGCTTGATATAGGCCAGCGAGGAATAACCGGTGCCGAAGTCATCGATCAGGACTTCGGTTCCCTGGGAGGAGAGGTGGCTGATTTTGCCTATTACCGCCTCGATATCCTGCATGCTCTGGCTCTCCGTTATCTCGAGCTTCAGCGAGCCTCGGGTAATGCCTTCGGTCTTTATTAGCCCGCTGATATCCTGGACGAGCGTTGGGCTTCCGAATTCCTTGCTGGACAGATTTACGGAAATGTATCGGTCGCCGAGATCCGCACCCAGGCGTTTTATATCGCGGCAGACCTGGAACAGCACCCATTTGCCTATCATCGTTATATTCCCCGATTCCTCGGCGATGGGAATAAAAATATCCGGCGGTATGTTCCCGAACTCGGGATGCTGCCAGCGAATCAGCGCCTCGGCTCCCACTATCATGCCGGCAGAATCGACGATGGGCTGAAAGTGGGCCGTAAACTGCTTTTCCACGAACGCGATGCGGATATCCGCCCGCAGCCTGGAAATATATTTCCCCCGCTCGTACAGCGCCTTGTTGAACATGACCAGCGGCTCGTTCTTTTCGCGCGCCTCGTTCATGGCGTTCATGGCGTGCGACACGAGGGTTTCACGGCAGTCGCCGTCGTCCGGATACACGGCAACGCCGATATTGCAGGCTATGTTGATTACCGTTCCTTTGTGGCTGTAGGGGAAATCGGTCTTATTGCGTATATTCTCGGCTACTATGGGAATGTCCGCGCCTCTCTTGATGGTAGTCAGGATTACCGCGAATTCCTTGCCGTCGAAACGGAACACGTAATCGCTTGCACGAAGGGCTTCTTTGATGCGAAGGGCAGTTGCCTCAAGGAGGAGGTTGCCGATTTCGTAGCCGAACGAGTTGTTTACATGGGATATGCTCCGCAAGTTGATAAAAAGCACGGCGCGAAATTTATCGGCAGCCGCCCGGCGGGCTTTTTCCAGTTCCATATCCAGCACGATATCGAAAGAGCGCCTGTTGAAAAGGCCGGTGGTGGGATCCTTGAACTCGAAGTCCAGGAGCTTGGATTCAAGCTTCTTGATGATGCTTACATCGTTGGAAAATACCATGACGTGGGTAACTTCGTCGTTTTCCAGATAGGGGTAATAGGACACATGGATATATTTTGTCGTTTTGCCGAATTTGAACTGGTCGATATCGTGGGATTCCTTGCCCTCGAAGCACTGGTCTATCCTGGATTTGATGCGCGAGCTGAATTTTTTTTCACCCCATACTTCGCCTATGGTCTTGCCGACCAGATCCGCAGGAGACACCCCGAGTTCCCTCGCGTATGAATCGTTTACGAATTCATAGCGGTAATCCTTGCCGATGAGCGTAATGAAATCGTGGGAGGCCTGGATTATCTTCTCGTAATTTTTGATTTCCATTTTTTTCTCCAGCGTTCCCCGGAAGTTTATACGATGCGGGTTCTACTGTCAAATACTCGCCTAGACTGTTCATAAATTAAATTACATGGGCACCTTGAAAATAATGAGTTTTTCAAGGTACCCTACATGCTAGTCTTACGCATAACGAGGCCAAGATGAAGAGGACAAGACTCGCCGTGGTAATGTTTTCCGAGATTTCTGAATTTGCACGCCTTACTTCAGAACACGAATCCCGAGCGATAGAACTGCTGCGCGAGCACCAAACCATGGCAAAACCGATACTGGAGGAGCATGGCGGAAGGATAGTCGACGAGGACGCCGGGGGCATGCTTGTATTGTTCGAAAGCGCGTTGTCCGCGGCTCAGTGTGCGCTTTTGATGCAATTCAGCCTGAGGGCCCGCAACAACGCCGCCGACGGAGGTTTCAGGATTCTTCCGCGCATAGGCCTGCATCTGGGCGACATCTGGGAAGAAGGCGAACGCGTCTATGGCAACGGCATTAATATAGCCTCCCGGGTTATGAACAAGGCCAGGCCAGGGGGAATCTGCGTATCCGACGACGTGTACCGGCAGCTGGTCAACAAAATGGAAGTGGAGTTTACCGAGCTTTTCGACGCCGACCTGAAGAATATTTCCCGTTCCCTTGCACTGTACGAATTAGCCACCGGCTGCGAATCGGGAGCGGCACCCGGATCGTCGAAGCCCGTAAAAACCTCGCTTAAAAAAGCCCTACAGGAACTGAATCAGGATACCGCCTCGATACGCGTGAGCATCAACAGGACTCAGGCAGCCACAGAAGGGCCTCCGCACGGCAGAAAGGAGAGGCTTCATCCCGCGCGCAGGCTGGAAGAGATGATTAATAAAAATAAATCAAGCTCAAGCGCCTTGACCGTGGGAGTAATCCTGGTTGCGGGATTCGGCTCCGGATTATATTTTCTGCCGTCGGGCTGGTGGTGGGTGGGCATTGTGATAGGACTCATAACAACGATCGCCGCTTTTTTTGACACGCTGGGCTCGCACCGGAACCTGCGAAGGATGAGGAAGAAAATGCCCGCGCTTATCCAGGAGGCCATTCTAGGCTATGCAAAGAAATGCGGCGGGAGCATGAGCGTCGCCGAGGCAGCGGCAGTAACTCGATTCACGCTGGACGAGGTAAAACGGGAACTGGAAAGCATGGCAAACAAAGGTTACGCAGGCAGGGAAACCGCCGAAGACGGTCTCATATCCTATCGTTTCGCCGATAAGAAAAAATAATCTCATCCGGCCCGGCGCTGACCGTGGCGAAGAAGGCGGTCAGCGAGAAGCGCGAGCAGGAGAACGGGAACCGAGCCTTGGATAACCATGACCGGATCATAGACGCGGATGCCCGAAATTATGGGAACTCCGAATCCACCTGCGCCTATCGTAGCGCCGATAGTGGCCGCCGATATGTTTATGACAAGAGCCATCCGTATCCCCGCGACAATGATGGGCTTGGCCAGAGGCAGATCCACCTGCCATAAGAGTTGGAAGCGGGACATCCCCATGCCAATCCCGGCTTCCAAGACGGTGGGAGAAACGGACTCGAATCCGATTATCGCATTTCGCACCACCGGTAAAATGGCGTATATGTAAAGCGCCAGGATACAGGGACCATTGCCGTATCCCAATACGGGAACCGCAAGCGCGATAATCGCTACGCTTGGAATTGTCTCTCCTATGGAACTTGCGGACATGACGATGGTTTTAAGCTCCCCGCTGCGCGACAGGCGAACAAGCACGCCTATAAAAAGGGATGTGCATACGGCCAACGCGGTGGAGAGCCCGCTTAAGAGCAGGTGTTGACCTGCCATGACATAGAGCGGCGTCCGCGATACGATCCTGGCCTGTGCGGGCAGCCAGGGAGCCGCCAATCGCTGCAAAACCGGAAAATAAAAAATCCACAAAAAAAAGAGAACAAAGTAAACGATTGCGGGCATCCAGGAACATCCGCGATGTATTGAGCTTTTGTTCTCGTTCATGGATTGGAAACCTTGTGCAGAAAGCCTACGATATCGGCATACGACACCGCCGCCTTCGCTCCACCGGGAGTTTCGAGTATCATCATCCCGATGTTGCGCCTCATGAGCTCGGATAGAATTTCCTTCAACGTCGTATCGTCCTCTATTTTCATGACTGCGTCGAGCCGAGTACCCGCCCCTTCCTCTTTCAAGGCAGGCTCTGCTGCCGGACGCGGAAGCACGCGAGTCAGATCGGTAAACGTAAAGCGCTTGAGAAGCCGCAGCGGATACTCCCCGCCAAGAAACGCTTTCGAGAAAGGGTCCACGGCTCCAGCGGAAAAAGCCGCCGGCGTTTTGCACTCGAGCACCTCCCCCTGGTTCATGACGGCGATCCGGTCTCCGAGGATTATGGCTTCCTCGACGTCATGCGTAACGAAGAGCACGGTTTTCCTGAGCTCCGATTGAATGCGCCCGAAAGCCGCCTGAAGTTTCTCGCGGGTAAGCGGATCCACGGCGCCAAAGGGTTCATCCATGAGCAGAATCGGGGGATTGGCAGCCAGCGCCCTGCATACGCCTACCCTTTGCGACTCTCCGCCGGACAATTCATGAGGTTTTTTGTGAAGATATTTCGAGGACAATTCGCTCATGGACATAAGGAGGGCGATACGATCATCGATATCCTTTTCCGGCCATCGCAGCAATCGCGGGACAACCGCGATATTATCCTTTACGGATAGATGGGGAAATAAACCGACGCCCTGTATGCAATAGCCGATTTGCCTTCGAAGCAGCTCCGGCTGATAATCGTTTACATCCTTGCCTTCCACTTTGATATGCCCGGTATCGATCGTAACCATCCGGTTGATGGATTTCAGAAGCGTTGATTTTCCACAACCCGAAGGACCTATCAAGACGACGCATTCACCGGCGTCTATCTGTAAATCCACCGCATTGAGAGCTTGCAAGGGCCCATAAGATTTACCGACTTGGAGCAAGCGTATCACGGAAACCTCCCGTCTTTGTTTGGGCGCCTCGTGCCATCAGCTCGAAGAACCCCTCGGCGGCAAGGGCCAGAAGCACTACGGGAATAGTACCCAGGATGACAAGATCGGAAGCGGATTGCGAAAGTCCCAAGAAAATCAGCGTGCCCATGCCCCCGCCGCCAATGAGGCCTGCCAAAATCGCGTTCCCGATGTTCTGCGTTACGGCAGTGCGGATTCCGGAAACAATGACGGGCAAAGCCAGCGGGACCGAAACGCGCCAAAGAACCTGCCGCTCCGTCATCCCGAGTGCCACCGCGCTGTCCGTAATCTCCCTGTCCACTTTGTCGAAACCGGCAAAGGCGTTGGTGGTTATGGGAAGCAGGCAATAAAGACAGAGGACGATAAAAGCGGGGGTAAAGCCTATGCCCCTGATTCCCAATTCACCGAGGAAAGGCCAGGTATCGGCAAGAATCGCCAAGGGGATCATGATCAGCGCCAGAAGCGACAAGGTAGGAATAACTTGAAAGAGATTGACAAATCCTAAAATTAGTTCCCGGGCTTTTTTGCTTCGGTGACAAAAATATCCTAAAAAAACTCCGGGAAAGATGCTTATGGCCACCGAACTGAAGGCTAATTCCAGATGGCGCCAGAGCTCGGCGATAAAGACATTCCTGACATTGAGATACTCTTTAAAGAGGGACAAGCGGGGCGACCACCCAAAAGCCACGACGGCTACCATCAGCGCTGCGCTGGCGAAGCCCTGCCAGTTAAAATTCCTGAATGTTCGCTGCAAAAGGAAAACCGAAACGATAAAGAACCAGAACCCCGCGCCTGGCGAGATACGCAATACCGCTTCGTCACTCGCTGTCGCATCCGGTTTATAGCCGGATATGAGAACAAGGAGGAGTGCAGGAGCAAATGCCAAGATCCAACCCATAGCCTGCGACGCTGCCCTCGCGATGCGGCTTTTCCGGGCTCCCAAAGCCATATACGCCGCGATAAAGCCCAGAAACGCCATAATGCTAAAAAAACTTGAATACTTGAATCCGGCTTCGATGCCGCCGCCCAATAAATCCGCCATAAAAAGCGGAATGCCCTTCATAACGCGGTTGGGTCGAAACGATGCGATAGGCAGAACCCATAAAGAAATCACCATAAAGAGAAAACTCAAAAATGCCTTTATAGGTCCCGCTGAAAACTGCTTCATGCTACTTTATAAACTTTTTTTCTTTCAAATATTCTTGGGCCACGCTGGCCGCGTCCCTGCCGTCATAGGCCACCTGGGCATTGAGCTTTTGCAGGGTTTCAAGAGTGAGCGACTCGAATACGGGCTTGAGGATGGCGGCGATTTCCGGATAGAGCGCGGCAACCTCACCCCGAATGACCGGCGCGGGCAGATATACCGGCGGGATCTTTTTCGTGTCGGCGACGACGACCAAGTTCAATTTATCCAAGGCGCCATCGGTTCCATAAACCAGCGAAGCGTTTACGCCATTCGTGCCTTCGGAAAGGGCTTTAAGCATCTCTGTCGTATTCCCCGAAGATAGAATCAGCAGCTGGCTGTCTTTAAGCTTGAAGCCGTAAGCGGATTCATAGCCGAGCAGACCCATCGTGTTTTCCGCGAAAGCGGCCGCGCAGATCAGCTTGAAGGGCTTGCCCGAATTGATGTAGGCGGCAAGGTCGACCATGTCCGCGATTCCGGCGGATTTGGCGAAATCCTGCTTCACGGCTATCATTTCGGTGTTGTTCGCGGGCGCGGGAGCAAGCCAGAGGATGTTCTTCTTTTCCCTGTCGAGCCTGGCCGTCAAGTCGAATCCCGCCTGGGGATCGTTCCAGATGGAGGTATCCTTGGCGTCCTCGGGATAATAGTATTGCCCGGATCCGGTGTAATCAACAATAAGGTCCACTTCCTTGTTTTCAAGCGCTTTCCTAAGAATATCCGGGGTACCGAAATTGACGCGATCCACCGTTTTGATGTTATTGAAATCCAGCATTTGGATAATCATCTTTCCAAGGATGCCGCCTTCGGAATCAAGCATCGTCGCGACGACCACGGGCTTTTTCTCCATGACGCCGTTTTTTTTCGCGCATCCGGAGGCAACGAGCAACGTTACCAAAACAGCAAGAAATGACATAGAAATTCTTTTCATGGACAGTTCCTCCCTTTCGAGTAAAAAAAATTGTCGATACGATAGCTTCGCATCGACTGACCGATTGGTTGAAGGTACTGAATTATTGATAGCATCGGCAATCGTTTTTCCTGTTGAAAAAAAGGCCACCACAATAACTTTCACCCCAAAGCTTTCGGGAAAATTCGGGCATGGAATCATGCGCACTCCATGCCCGGATTGCCGGAGCACGGGCATACCTCGAACGGAATCGCAGTGTATGCCCTAGCCCGCCTTATTTTCTCTTATAGCTTTTAATCTTGTTCCTGATGTAAGCGGATAGCTCGTCCTTGTGCACGCGCTCCTGCTCCATGCTGTCGCGGTCGCGCACGGTAACGGTGCCGTTTTCCTTGCTGTCGTAGTCCACGGTCACGCAGAACGGCGTGCCCGCCTCGTCCTGGCGGCGATAGCGCCGGCCTATGGCGCCGGACTGGTCGTAGTCCGTGGCGTAATTTTCTCTTAACATGAGGCGAATCTCGCCGGCGAGTTCCGCCAAGCCGTCCTTCTTCATGAGGGGAAGCACGGCCACGGTTACGGGGGCAAGCTCGGGATGGAAGTGCATAACCGTGCGCCAGTCGTCGTCCGTCCCCTTGTCCGCCACCTTCTCCTCGGCGTACGCGTCGCACAGCACCATGAGGAGCTGGCGCGTGAGGCCGGCGGAGGTTTCCACGATGAAGGGCATATAGCGCTCGTTGCCGTTGTCCTGGTCTATGTACTGGAGGTCCTTGCCGGAGAACTGCTGGTGGCGATTCAGGTCGAAGTCGGAGCGGTTGTGCACGC
>JANNSO010000108.1:0-13198 GCA_031402655.1 Spirochaetota bacterium
AGAGTCGAACCGAAGTCGCGTCCCGCCAGGGCGAGGCGCCCGGATGCGCCTCGAGCGACGTAGGCGGCCTTAGCTGCACACACACGAAGTGGGTGCAGCTAAGGCGACTCTCCTAGGGGATAAAAGAAAAGACCCGACCTATTTGGTCGGGTCTTTTCTTTTATCCCCATAGGGAGAGAGTCGAAGGGTATGAGCGCCGAGCGCATGCGAGGAAAAGCGCACATGATGTGCGTGTCAGCGAATACCCCGGCTTGAGTAAGAAAACACGAAGTTTTCTTGCTCAAGCGACTCTCCTAGGGATCGCGCCTAACGGCGCGCAAACCCACAGGTAGAGTCGAACCGAAGTCGCGTCCCGCCAGGGCGAGGCGCCCGGATGCGCCTCGAGCGACGCAGGCGGCCTTAGCTGCACACACACGGAGTGGGTGCAGCTATGAGATCTACATGGCCAGTTTTTTGAGTCCCATGCCGCGAAGCCGTTGCAGCATATCGTTATCCGGCTGAAGCTCAAGGGCCGTATCGCAATCCGAAAGGGATTTGGGATAATCGCCCAAGTGATAATAGGCCTGGCTTCTTCGGTATAAAGCATAGAAATGATAAGGATGCAGTTCGAGGGCATGGTTAAAATCTTCAATGGCAGCGGAGTAATTTTGAAGTACGCTTTGTACCACACCGCGGTAATAAGCGGCCTTATAGCAACGTTTATCAAGCGTAAGCGCAATGGAAAAATCTTCGTTGGCTTCTTTATAGCGACTCTCGGCGAAATATGCCATGCCTCGATGCTTGTGGATCAGCGCTCTGATGTCATCGCCTGGGTTCATGGCTAAAATATGCGAATATATGTCGATGGCGTGCAGGTAATCCGATTTATTATGCGCATTCAAGGCGTCAAGCAGCAAATCATCTATTGATTTATACGGCCCGATCCAGAGCGGTGAGACTCCATTCCGATGCTCATTTCCGCGTTTTGGTGCTGTAGGTTCAACATAAAAATCGCTGTCGATCGCGTCCTCTATCTTGTTAAAAAAAGCGACACGGCGCTTATCAAGCTCATGGCTCAGCTTGTGCTGGTAATCCCGTAATTCTTGAAACAGCATGTCGGATAAAGTCAGATTCGCGTTTAATGCGGCTAATTTTCTTTTCATCGGCTCGTCATGAGGAGTGAATTCCGCTTTGTATACCAATTCATGTTCGACTTCAGCCCAGGCATCCTGCAATATGCTTCGCACCTGTACTTCAACGACAGGTTTGTCGATATTGGGGATATAGACTCTAAGTTTTTTGGGGATTTCAACTAGAATATGCGTAGATTCATAACCAAATTCCTTAAAAGAACGGCCGGAACCTTTTCGCTCGACTTCAATAATGGTAAAGGATTCACCTAAAATTTGCTCAACTACCGGAAGATCTCCGATAAAAGGACAGATTATACGTATCCCCAGCAAATCGGTAATCGGCAGGGACTTTTTCCCGCTGATTTTTGACTGACGATAGAATTTTACTTTTTTGGAAAAATAACTGGAAAACGTTTTAACGCGATACTTATAGGTAAGCGATAAGCCTGCGTGCTCTAAACTTGATTTAACCTGCGAAAGTATATCCACAAGAATACGCTCATATTCGCATGCTGTGTCTTCATACTCCGTTTCCAGTATTTTTCTGCTGGGTATAGGTTCGGGTACTTCCGTTGTTTCCATAATGTTATGCGGTACCTCGCTGGCTTTAGGGAAGCTCTAAGAAGCATGTTTGTTTTCGGAGCTTCTGCGCTGATTCCTTAACGGAACCAGGTTTTTAATGGTTGAGCACTAAAAACGTAAGTTTCGAGAACTGCCCCTTAATAACAATCTGCGACTAAATAAAAAAGGGCTGCGAACAGCCCTTTTTATTTAGTCGCGATAATATACCGGAGGCTCTCTCAGTTACCGGAGAATTCGGATTTTGTTTCCTGCTTCATGCGCTCGATATAGCGCAAAACCTGGCTGGAACCAAAACGTCGGCTCTCGGTCTTCTTCCTGTCTTCTTCGCGTTTACCGACAATTCCCCATACGGCTTCGTCATCGATGTCGCGTACAGGCTCCAGGATGGCTTTGTCGAATAGAATCTTGACATCCTTGAAATATCCTACGAAATCCCCACCCAGGTTTGAAGCGTCGCGGGAGATAATGAACCCGCCGAACTTAACAAAGGGAGTTGATTTGGGATACATGGGATACACCCGGAGTTCGCGGTTGCGAACATCGCTTATATACTGGGGATTATCCCAGCGAAGCGTGCGCCAGCCGTCAAAGTTCAGATATCCCAAAAACACCACGCGCTCGTTGGCATCGCTATCGATAAGAACGACTGACAGACCATGGGGGAAATTAAGTCCTTTTACGTTAACTGCTACAGCCTTGATAACGCCGACGTTTTTTACTACGCCCAGAGCCGTAGTCATCTTGGTTTCGGCGTTGTATGTACCTTCAAAACGGCTGAGACGGGCATTAACGGGATCCGCACCCTGCTGGCTAGCTTTGGGTGTGATTACACCAGCATCGGTTATGTCTGCTTTTGGCTCGAAAGCGGGAATCCCAAAAGGAGGAAGAACCTTAGCCCAGGAGTTGAAGGCTTCCAGGGGGAAACGTACCCGTACGCCAAAAACGGTCGCGCCGGGGAAGCGTGCTGCGGCCTGGTCTACTTTTGTTTCGCGGGTATACGAAAGTGATTGGTTGGCGTTGGTGCGTGATGAAGACGCAAGAACGATGTCCCAGCTGGGAATGGCCAGTGATACAGCCATCTGCTTCTTTTGCTCGGTAGTGTAAGAAGCTCCGGCAGTCGATGAAAAATCCATCATCGTTGCCCTATTCTGAGTCTTTACTCCCGGCTGGAGCGGATCTTCGATAATATCCGTTGACAGCAAAGCAAAATCGATAAGGACAGCCTCATCGGCGAAAACTGCCACAGCGCCCAATAACATGAGTGCTGCAACGATCAAAAACAAGTGTCTTCTCATTCAAGTGCTCCTTTCAAAGTCCGCGTTCATTTTCCGTTATTTGATATTTATTATAGTCATCGTTGTGCCTTTGTCAATTAAATTATCGATTTTTGTTGCAGGAACCGTATTTTCATCGCTTTGGAATCCGTTTATCGTAAGTATGAAAGAAAATGAGGGGTAATTCCGTCGCAATACCCTGCGTACGATATTCAATAGTTCGTCAAAAGGAAGAACGGGAGCCCGATACATATCGTTTTGAAGTTTCATGCCGAATAGCACATCGGCCGAAATATCTATATAAAATATTTTACCCGACCGGATAACCGAGTTTATGCCGGCTCCGGGAACTGCAACAGGCAAGAGCCCCGCCTGAAGGGGTCCCAGAAAAAGCTCTTCCAAAAGGGACTGGATTTCAGCTTCTTGATTCTTTTGCCTGGCGATAAACCGGAGCGCTGGCACGAGTTTATGCGTCCGCGCATCCTGAAAAAGCAAGGTGCTGGCGCGAACCGGCGAAGAAAAAGCCCAGGCCAGAAAAGAAATCAAGAAACAAATGGCAAAAAGCAACAGCCAGAACAGCTTGGGATGGAGGAGCTTTTCCACAATGCTGCGAACGGAATGTAGTATGCGTGCAAGATTTGGTTTCACGGTGAGACAGAACCCCTTCGATGCTCAAAATAATCGACAAAACCTACAATTCCATTATAGATGCCATCTCCCAGTTTCTGCAAGTGACCCGGATCCGACAGTAATCGAGCCTCATCCTCGTTTGTGACGAAACCCACCTCCACCAGTACGGACGGCATTCGAGCATTCCGCACGACGAACCATTCTTCCGGACGCAGGCCCCGGTTGGTGCTGACCGAACCTATCGATTCGCTTAGCCCGTTAAGTATCGTGGTGGCTAGAAAAACGCTTTCCGTCGTGTATTCTTCCTCGAGCATCGAATTGATGATAGGCAGAATGTCCTTATCGAGGCCTTCCGCCCTTTTTCCGTCCACGACGCTGCGGCGGTAACTCGGATTCAGGTACCACACTTCGAAACCTTCGGCATCCTTGTTGAACGACGCGTTGGCATGGATCGAAACGAATATTACCGCCTCGTTCATGGTTAGGTCGTGCCCGTTCGCCATGGCAACCCGCTCATCGAGGGTGGGATAGGTATCGCCGGGCCGGGTTATTAAAATATTTCTTTCCGGCCATCGGGCTTTGAGCCTGGCGTAGATATCCTGCGCTATTTTCAGCGCCACGTCTTTTTCCACCACGCGGATGCGGCTCTTGGTAGCCCCGTGCTCCCCGATGGCGCCGGGATCCTTGCCTCCGTGTCCTGGATCGATGATGACCATGGCAACGGAAAATTTAGACTTTCTTTCGACATCGCGCTCGTTGAACCATGTTTCGATAGCCAGGGCGGTCGAGTGCTGCATGACCAGCGTGCCTGAAGGAGACTCGACCGGAGCGGCCCGTAGCATGCGGGAAGTGCCCAGTATGAATCCGTCATAGCCCGACTTGAAACGCACCAGTTCCTGGCCTCGAAGTATCCAGCCCGTGCCGCTCAAAGCGTCAAAGGAAAAAACGGCGTTCCAATCCTGCGCAAATTTGGACAAGGGTTTGAAGGCTGCTGGCGCCGGGGCAGCCGCCGCGGGAGCGGTCTGAGCCCACAAGCTTACGCGAAACAAAAAATAGAGGCAGAGGCATAGAACTGCCGAACGCGACGGCGTGAGCGTCATGCATGCTCCGCGAGCAGCGTGTCGACGACATAGGCTGCGCCTTGGTACCCGCCGCGGAACAATGCCTGCCAGAACACCCTTCCCAGCACGATGTCTCCTTCGATCCCCACAGACGCTCCCGTGAGGGAACACAGTCCATCCACGGATTCCTTGAGAGTGCGCCCCTGCCAGTCCGTATCCGACAGGGAAAAAATTCCCTGCAGAGGCGCGATGGAAACCGTGCGCACCGGCTTTTCCAGGCGCATGATGTCGGGCATGGCGCTTACGATTCCCAGCAGTAATGACGGAATGTCCGGATAAGCGTCCGGCGGCCAGGATTCGCAAAGCGGATTGGCGGTAGTGCCCGTGCGCGCAAGGAAGGCAGCCGTTTCCGGATGGTTAGCGCGAAGGCGAATAAGCAGGCTTCGCGCGGATTGCCCGGCGGCTGCCTCCGCGGCTAGTCTATTCGCGTCGGCAGCGATGAAATTGCCGCATTTCTCCACGTTGTTGGAGGGAAACTTTACCGTATCCCCGGGTTTTACGCGCAGAAAGATTTCGCGAACCCCTGGTATGGCTTTGGCATCGTTCAGGTTCGCAATTTCACGGACGACTCCGGGAATGGAAATACAGGCGCGCTCCACGCATACGTGGTCGATAGAGCTTGTGGCGAATTCGGGTACTACTCCGCAGGCGAGGTCGATAGCCTCGGCCGTAACCTCGATACCGCTGGAATAGGGGTAAGTCCACCCGGACATGTATCCACCGGACAGCCGTGCGGCTATCTCGCCTACCTGCGCCCCTTCACGGCCGTATTTCATGTCGCCTTTCGCCGCACCGAGGGTGATTCCCAGTGCGCGAACTCCGCGCTTGAATACAGCCAGGACTTCCGCCAGCACTTCGTCATTATAGGCACTTGGCATGGTGTGGCCCATCTCCACGAAGAAAGGCTCGAAGAACACATGCCTGTCCGCTATGCCGCGCACGACCATTTTTCCGTCATGCATGAGCGAGTCGATGCTGAATTCCGGCCCGTCGATGTAATCTTCTATAATAACCCGCCCGGTTTTGGAAAACACGATGGCATCGGCCCAGGCTAGCGCAAGCTCGGCAGGGTTACGGGCCATGCGGCAGCCGCGCGCGCCCATGTTATCCACGGGTTTTACCACCAGCGGAAAGAGAGGGCTTGTCTTAATCCTGCGCTGGCTCAGGATTTGCGTCGACAGCGCTATGGGGTCATCATTTTTATCTCCGTAGACAAAAGCCGGAATCGGAACACCGGCATCGCGCAGTACGGTGCGCATTCTGGCTTTGTCGGACGCGTTGAGAGCCGCTTCGTAGGGGATGCCCGGAAGCTCGAGCCGGGAAGCGACCCACGCTACCGATGCCGAAAAATCCGTTCCCGCGGTAAAGACGCCGGCCAGTCCGGGAATCGTTTTTGCGACCCTGGTAAGGCCTTCCATATCTTTTAAGTCCACATGAAAAAATTCGTCGGCATGGGGAATTTCCACGGCATCGGGATTGCCGTCCGCAAGCACGACGCGATAGCCCTTCTGCTTCGCTATGCGTATCGCCGGACCCTGCATGACGTTTCCGCCCAATATAAAAATCGATTTCATGTAATCTCCATGGCTGTGGCGCTCAAGGCAGGGTTAGCCCCTGCACTCACCTGTTTTTACCGCATAACACTCGAACGTGTCACCTAGTCTAAATGCGGCGCTGACGATTTTAGCCGCTTTGAACGGCAAAGAATTCTGCTTGCTGTGCATGTGTCGAAAACGTTCCGGATGATGACCGGTTACAACTATTTTTTTTACGGTAAAGCCGAAAAGCGCCAGCGTAGCGCGAACGGTTCTGGGGTCCCACACGGTAAAATGGTCATCGGGCGACTGTTCCCAGAATCGACTCGGATCCTGTCTCGCGGAAATGCCGGCGCACGATGGCGTGGAAAAAGCAAAAACGCCGCCGGTTTTCAACAGAGCGAACACCCGGCGCAGGACACGGGCCAATTCGTCGAAATGCTCTATGACGTACCACATGGTCAGGCAGTCCAGTTCCCTCGGATACAGACCGTCCGATGCGGGAGCCGAAAAATCCGACACGATAGCCGGAACATTGAAGGTGGTCTTCACATAATCGACTGCGTCTTCCGACAAGTCCGAGCCCACGGCATGCCAGAATCGCTGCTGAGCCTCGGCTACGAACGCTCCGTAGGCGCAACCGACGTCCAGCACCGTGGCGTCTTCGGCCGGCCGGCCAAGCACGCTTTCTATGTGAAGAAGCCTTTTTTTTGCCATGAGCCGAATTCCGGGCAGGTCCTCCAGATAGGTACGGCCATACTGCGCCTTGTATTCCTCGAAAAAATACGACGTATTGGTATAGGGGTTTTCCCGCTTTACGAAAAACGCCATGCGCACGAGGCCGCAGTCCGGGCAGCGCAGGTATGTCTTTCTCCTGGTACGGTACAGGGCAATCCCATCAGGCCGTCCGCATGCGGGACACGCGCCCGTGTGCCGCGGCGAAATGGAGGCGAGAAATTCGCCTGAGTCAAGACGACAAACCGGAGCGGCTGACGCCGATTGAGATGCGAGCCGTGCGGGATTTTCCAAGGCGGCCCGCAGCTTTTTCTGGTTTGGCTTAATGATACCGAGGCTGCGAAATCCCGCGCCGATGGACAGGCGCTCGTGTACCCGCGATGGATTGAGCAGCAGTACGGCGCAACCTGCCCACGCTGCCTCAAAAGCGGTAAGGCCGAAGTGGGTAACGACAAGATCATATTTGTGCAGGCATTCCTTCAGATTTTGTACCGGTCCCAGCATGGTGACGCCGGGCCATGGACGAAGCGAGGCTGCCGCAAGAGCCCCGGAAACGACGGTTACGGAATTAGCCCCCAGAAGTCCCGTCCCCAGTGCAGCCTCCAGGAAGCGCGGAGCCAGATTGCCCGGATCCTCGCCGCCGAAAGTTACGAGCACACGGCTGAACGAGAGGGGCGCCTGCCTCCTGCCCACGGGAAGGGCGAGAAGACCAAGTGCGTTATAATTTGGTAACTGAAGCGAAACTCCACCTTTCCCGGGGCTCCCCGGCCGGGGTAGAATGTCCACGAGATACGGCGCACAGGCACGGAGTGAACCTTCCTCGTCTATGGCCACAACGGTACCGTACGAGGACCATCGGCGGTATTCGGCATGGCTTGTCTCGCGCCTGTCCAGCACGACGAGGCTGTAGCGCTCGCCTGGCTCGAGGCGCGAGACAAGCTCCACGGTTTCGCACTCGAGAGTATAAGCCAGCCGTATCTCGCCGGCGCTCCATGTGGACGCATCGGATTTGCCCTCGATAAAAATCCGCAGCGCCGACGCGTTTTCTTCGCCGCTCAGCCTGAGGTATTTAGCCAGCGAGGATGCAAGCGCAAAGCACCGGGCGATGTGGCCGGTGCCGTTGCCTTTTTTGTTCGAGGGGACGAAAAGCACGGATTTCATGCGTATTCCGCCTGGGACGATTCTCTTTTGAGCCATTGCATCACGGCCATGTCGGCAGGGTCCTGGCCCAGGGCAGCTACGATGGTCAGGAGGCGCTCGTAGTCCGCGTGCGTGTCGATGCTTACCCTGCCCTGGGGGAAGCGCCATGGCGCGGGACATTCGGGCCGTTCTATCTTAAACAGGGACGGATTTCTGTAAAGATACGGGCAGACGTGCTCCCTGTTTTCCGGGTCGGACGTTTCGCTTCCTGCGCGAAGAAGGGAAGCCGAGCGTACTACCTCCACTCCCATGCCGCTGGGCATGGCCAGATAGCCGGCGTAATCCGAACCGGAAGCGCTGGCATGATCCATGAGCAGCACGGCAAGCTCGGCCGATACGAAGGGGTTGTCGCCGGTGGCGCGTATCACGCGGTCGATGTTATATTTTTCTATAACCTGGATAAAGCGCGCAAGGACATCCTCCTTGGGACCTGCGTGGACGGCAAAACCGGCGGCGCTGGCTAAGGGTTCGAAGGAAGACATGCTGGCCTCGTCGCATGCCAGTACATAAAAGTCGGCGGGGATGCGCTTGAGCCTGCGAAGCACCAGTGTCGCGAGGCAGGCGTCACCTACCGGAAGCATGGCCTTGCGGAAAAGTCTGCTCGAATCCAGGCGCATCTGCACTATCACGGCGCTTTTCATTGCATCGGATCCCACAGGTTCGCAAGCGTTCCGGCATCGGACTTGAACCGGAACGAGTTGAGCTTTACCCATGCGCGGGCAGCCTTGAACTCTTCCCAGGCCAAAAGCGGATTCTGCCTTGTCTGGAACAGATACCGCCAGAACACTGAAGGCGCGAGCGCCGCGCTGTCGCCTGAATATATCGGCGCCAGGTTTTTGAGCCAAAAACGAAGATAGGCGGAATCTATGGTCATGTCATCCGAGGGAAGCAATCCGGTATAATTGAGCTTCAGGGCCTGGGCATAATGAATCTTCTCGCCCCAAAGCCAGGCACGCATCCCAAAGTCCAGTTTTTGCCAATAGGGATTGGCGATCGTATAGTCGAATCCACCCAGCAGCATGAATTTTTCCCGGTTATAAATTCCACACCAATCGAAGGGAAACAGCGTCTTTTCGCCGTCCGTTTTGGGCTCGAGCTGAAGGGTCTTGAGATTCCGCCGGGACACCGCAGGATGGCTGCTGGAAGGAACGGCGCCGCTGCCGCTGTCATGCAGCGCGGGCACGAGAACGGCGAGGTTCAGCTCGGCCACCTTTTCGAAAAACCGGCTGGACAGCGTGCTCGTAGCCAGGCGCATGTCGTTCCAAAGCACAAACACGTAGGGCGTGCAGGATTCGCGAACTCCTACGTTGATGCAGTCGCCCGTGCTTACTTTTTCCTTGAAAGTTATGAATCGAACCTGGGGGAATTTAGCCACAAGCCCTTCGAGCTCAACGGAATTCTGCCCGCTCTCGAGGGAAAGTATCGAATCAAAACCGATATGGGCAAGGTCGGATAGAAATGATGTTCGGTAAATCTGCGGCCCGCGGTTGAGGATAAGCACCGAAACGGGAAAGGAATCGGCGCAGCCCTTGCTCTTTGCTCCGCCCACGACGGTATACGTCGGTTTCCGGGCGTCAAGCGTTGAAGGTATGATATTCATCGCATCGTCCACAGGGTGCAGGATAATCGCCCGCGCAGTGGCGCTGGTAATACTTGTTCATTTCCCGCCAGGTTTTCTCAAGACCGTCCTCGAATGCATTGCCGACCTTTATGCCGTAGGCCAGGGTGCGGGGTTCGCCGGAGGAGGCTTCGAGTGAATGCTTGCACATCGGCACCGTACCGTCAAGGAGCACGGCCATGTCCCGCGCAAGATGCCTGCAAGGAAGGCGCTCCAACGGAGACAAATCCGCGATGTGCCTGTCGGGAAGCGTCCCTGCAAAATCGTCGTATTTTTGGATAATCACCTTGTCGGTTATTTTCTTCCAGCCTCGGTACAAGGTCTCGAGATTCTCCTCGTTTTCCTTCATGCGCACCGCTTGGATGTGGGCGTTTTTAGGAAGACTGCGAGCCAATCGCTCCGCAAAGGAGATAGATTCGTCCATGCCTGCGCCGCGCAAGGATTCATAGGTCGCGGAATCGGGGGCGTCAAGGGAAACGATCCAGTGAACCCGTTCGCCTCCCCGCGCCACCAACGCGTCCACAAGGTCGTTGTCCCAGCCTAGACCCGCTGTTTCGATGAGGAGCGTCGTGTTTGGATGCCTGAGCACGGCCTCGGCGATTCCGGTAAAATCGGGGTGCAGCGACGGCTCGCCCCACAGCGAAACATCCACGACGATGTCGTCGCATAAAGCCACCGCATCGTCGATGAGCGCGGAAAATCGATCCGCGGGCATGAATCCCCTGAGTTTGCGCGGATCTCCCACCATCAAAGGATACGGACAATAGGAACATGACTGCATGCAGCCTTCGGTAATTTGCACCCACAGGAAACCGGGTATCGTGCGCATAAGCTCAGGATGGGCAGGCAATAATTTTATAGCGTCCGCCGCGCTTCTTGCGCCCAGCGCCCATAAGGCCTCCGCCGCCATCTTGTTGCGTTTCGTGTCGCACAAGGGCGAAAAACGGAGCGTGCGCAGATCCACCGGCGACAACTCGGTTTCTATGTCGTAGGAATTGATGTCTTTCTGGATAACCGCGAAAAGTCCTTCCCTATCCGCGGGCACATCGTTCCTCTTCGCCAGTTCGGCCAGGTTGGCCAGGATGCGAGGCCTGAGTATCTCGCACGCGAAACCGGGAGGGTAGCCGTCGGCAAACGTGTATTCGGCCCGATAGTTCCGGTGCAACCTCAGCAAGGTAATCGCCAGATCGGCGTCCAGGCAGGGGCAATCCGCATGCACGTAAACGAGAGCGTCCGACTGGACTTTATCGAGCGCAAAGGCGGAGGCAGCCTGCAGAACGGTACTCATGCTCCAGTTTTCCTTGCTTAGTACTCGAAACTCCGTCTCAGGCAAGGCCTGCGGCCCGGCTAGAATCAGGATATCCTCCTTGTCCGCAAGACCCCGGACAAGTTTGAGTACGCGGTTAAAAGCGCTCTCTCCGCCGGCAAAAGGTTCGAAGGCGTAGGAATTGATGCGCGTCGCATTGATTATGGCTAGTGTTTTCATATTCTTTTAAAGTATCGGAGGGTGTTTAGGGAAGCGTTAGGAATATACGGTGCTTTGCAGCTTTGCGCGAACTTATCCCGATTCCCGATTCCCGATCCCGGTCCCGGTCCAAGATAAATCGCGCAAGGCCGCAAAGTTCGCAAAGAAATATTTTAATTTGCGAAGAAAACACGATAACGGGCTTTGATTATTCGCATGCGATACTCCGCGCGTTTTTTAGCGGATTTCCCGTAAAAAACCGATTGCAGAAAAACTAGGCTTGCGATAACATGTTTTAGTTCCGGGAATTCCGCGATCACGGGTTGCCAATCACCGCTTCGCCCCGAGTGAAGTCACAATGAAGGAGACCTCAATGGCCAAAATAGATTTTCCAAAAGACTTCCTGTGGGGCGCGGCCACCGCCAGCTTCCAGGTAGAAGGCGCCTCGCAGGAAGAAGGCAAAGGCGAGAGCATGTGGGACCGCTTCTGCCGAATTCCGGGTAAGGTGCACGCAGGCGAAAACGGCGACGTTTCCTGCGACCAGTACCATCGCTATCCGGAAGACATCGCGCTGATGAAACAAGCCGGCATAAAAGCCTACCGCTTCTCCATCTCATGGCCGCGCATAATCCCCGGCGGTACGGGAAAAGTAAACGAACAAGGGGTCGCCTACTATAAGCGCCTCATAGCCGCGCTGCTGGAAGCCGGCATAGAGCCGGTAGCCACGCTGTATCACTGGGACCTGCCACAGGCACTGTCGGATAAAGGCGGCTGGACGAATCGCGCCACGGCCGAGGCTTTCGCCGCATACGCGCGCGTGTGCTATGCTGCATTCGCCGGCACCGTGCATAAATGGATAACGCTCAACGAACCCTGGTGCTCGGCCTTCCTTGGCTATCAGCTGGGAATTCATGCGCCAGGCATTACGGACACCCCATCCTACCTCAGGGCGATTCACCACCTTAACCTGGCTCACGGCCTGGCCGTCAGGGCATTCCGCGAAGCAGGAATCCCGGGGGGCACCGGCATAGTCCTCAATTTAATGACGCCCAGGCCCGCCACCAACAGCCCCGAGGATTTAAAGGCGGCACAACGAGTTGCCGACAGGGACTCCCGAATGTTTTCAGGACCTGTCTTCGGGAAAGGATACCCTGCAGCCTACATTAAAGACGAAGGTATACAGCTTCCCATCGAGACAGGCGATATGGAAGTCATAGCAACAGCCACGGATTTCGTGGGACTCAATTACTACATGGAATTTCCGGTAGCATGGGACGAGTCCGCACCCGGAAAGGTCAAGACCATGCCTTCATGGCAGGATACCACCGATATGGGCTGGCCCATAGTTCCCGACGGCATGTACCGCATGATTAAATGGCTGGCGGCGGAATCGGGGGGCATTCCCATCTATATAACCGAAAACGGCAGCGCGGAAAAAGACGTCGCCGTTGTACAGGACGGCATGCGCCGCGTCCACGACAGCCGCAGGATAGACTATCTGCGTGCCCACCTGGAGGCTTGTTCCCGCGCCTGCGCGGACGGCGTCAACCTGAAGGGTTATTTCGTCTGGTCCTTCATAGATAATTTCGAGTGGAACTTCGGCTATTCCAGGCGATTCGGCATCGTCTACTGCGACTACGGCAATCTCGAACGCATACCCAAAGACAGCTATTACTACTACCGGGACGTTATAGCCGGGTACGGATACTGAGTGCGAAGGCCGGAGCCCTGACAGGAACGTCTCCTGACAAGGCTTCGGAGCGACGCTAAAATTTCATCAGGGAACCTCGAAAAACTTCAGTTTTGCGAGGTCGACCATTAACAGGCTGTTGAAAAAGCTTGTTGCTTTGTCAACAGCCTTCAACATTCCTCGCATTTGATTACAAATGCTACGGTAATGTTACATTTTGGAAGTGTTGAAAATCC
>JANNSO010000109.1:0-27973 GCA_031402655.1 Spirochaetota bacterium
ATTACAAATGCTACGGTAATGTTACATTTTGGAAGTGTTGAAAATCCTCATCCGAGGTTTTTCAACACCCTGTTAGAGCTTCCCTGCTGCGGCCCTGCGTATCCTGGCTAAAAAAGTCCCCCGAAACGCAAAGTTTCGGGGGATCACCACGGAAAGGAGGTGTACAGCAAAGCCGCTCATCGCTCCCTGTACACTACAAAAACTACGTGCCTGGCTTAAGGTTACAGAATCTGTTATTTTTTTCCGGTATTGATCTTTTTTAGGAACTCCTGGAGATTTTCCTTGTTAAACAGCTCCACGGAGCGGTTTTCCGCGAATTCCGCTGCTGTACGGGTAAAAGTAGCACTGGTAACCAGTACGCCGCGGATTATGTTTAATTTTTTCATGTTGTCCAACAGCGATCGTATGGCGGACTCCTCAACATTTTCCGAGACTCGCAGGAACCGGAGCAGTTTAGGCATTTTTTTCGTTCCAAGCCACTTGTCGGACTCGTTTTCCACCGTAATGAAGTCGACTCCATTTGCCGTGGGCAGCGTATCGCGTATTGCAAGCGACATGGCCCCGGCTGCGATGAGCTTGCATGTTTCGATGAACTCCTCATTGTTGCAGATCAGGAAGTCCTTCATGTGATCGTCGGTTCGGTATTCCTGGTATTGCGCGAGTTTTTCGGCTACGTCCCTGAATTGAGGTTTTTTTGTGTAGATTTTTTCCCAGTGCTCGATCGCCTTGTCTATATTCTTGATTTTTTCATAGGATAAAGCCAGGAAATAACGTCCGAACAAAGCCTCATTCAGGGAGTCGTCCTTGGCGAGCTTTACGGCGCGCTCCAGTTCCATTATCGCGTTTTCGAATGAACCCTGATTCATATACGTGGCACCCCGTTCCACCAGGGCTTTAAGTTTGAAAGCGGGGCTTTTTTGGGCACGCTCGAACGCCAACAGGGCTCCCGTGTATTCGTTCGCATCCTTGAGAAGCTTGCCCAGAAAATAGTAGGAGTCGTAGTTGGAAGGGTCGTGTTTCAAGGCGCCTTCGAATTCCGCACGGGCTTCTATGGGATGTTTTGTTTTGTATAGAATCGAACCCAGGGTAAAATGCGCCTTGCCGTGTTTGGGATTCAATTCCAGCGCTTTACGAGCATATTTGAGGGCTACATCCCCTTTTCCGCGGTCATCGAAAATCCTGGCGCACTGGTAGAAATACTCGGCGTTGTTCGGGTCGCTTTGGGAAAGGAGAATGTATTCCTTCAGAGCCTCTTCGAGTTGGCCGAAACGCTCGTACAATGTCGCAATAAGCTTGCGAAATTCAGTTTCCGGTATTTCCACGTCGAATTGGCCAATAGCGCTGACAGCCTTGAGCTCCATCAAGGCAAGCTCGTGTTTTGATTCCGCCATGTATATTTTGGCCATGTAATAATGGGCGGTAGGATTTTTTGGATCTTTGACCATGATTGCCTTGACCGTCTTTGCGGCGGCTTGAAAACGGTTTTGCTTTATCATTTCCAAAACGGCGGACATTTTCTTGGGACTGACAAGCATTCTGATCAGAAAAAAACCGATCGCGCCGACGATGATTACGAGAAATATAATGACAACAATTGTAATTTCCATTGCACTGCCTTGTTCACGACTTTTTCTCTGTTACAAGCAAGCGACAGCCGCGTATGCTTTATTAATGGCCTTAAACGTGCTATCTTGTTTCATTGTATACGAACTTTGTAAAAAAATCCAGTTTGACTAATTTTTATGCAGGTTTTTGGCAAAATTGCATTTTTGAAGGGAGCTTTTATGGCAAAGTGCGGCAAAGCGATACTGGCTCTCTGCCTTTTTGCCATGGGTTTCGGTTTGGCCGCCAGCGACCTTTCGGAGCAGGGAACCAGGCTTTTCATGGAAAACAAGCCTCGCGAGGCTGTTTCCGTGCTGGAACTCGCCGTAAAGGAGAGCGGCACGGACGAAAAGCTTTTCCTGTACCTTGGAATAGCGTATTTGCAGCTTGAGCGCTACGATGAGGCACTGGCCGCTTTCCGCCGAGGACTCGCCGTTTCGCTTACCACCAGGCACCAGTTTTACTTCAATATCGGCAACGCCTATTTCCTGGCGGGAAAGTCCGCTTTTGCCCTTGAATCCTATGATCAAGCCCTGGGCAGCAAAAAAGACTATCCTGCGGCTTATTTGAATCGCGCCAACGTCAAAATGCGCCTGGGCGATACCATCGGGGCCGTCGACGATTATTCCACTTATCTGGCGCTGGAACCTTCCAGTTCCCAGGCAGGCGAGATTCGCAGGTTGATCGACCTGCTCAACTCAAAGGTCGCCGCCGCGAATCAGGCAAAAGCCCTGTCTGAGGCTCAAAAACTGGCTAAAGCGCAGGCAAAGGCCGCCTTGCAGGCTTCCGTCACCCAATCGCTGCTCGACGCGGCCTCCGACACCACGAATCTTTCCGCAGGTTCCGGAGATGTGCAGGGCTACGATAATCCACCCACGCTCGATGACTAGGGAGAAACAAAATTGACTGATTCAACAAAAAAACGAATAATCTTCGCTGGTATCGCCGCGCTTGTGATTATTGCCTCCCTTGCGGCAGTTTTTGCCATCAAGGCCGGCGCGGGCAAGGAACGGGGCAATATGCTCTCGCTCGCCCGGGAATATATCGACCGCAACGATTTTGATCGGGCTT
This sequence comes from Spirochaetota bacterium, assembly GCA_031402655.1. Lineage (GTDB taxonomy): Bacteria > Spirochaetota > Spirochaetia > Treponematales > UBA12059 > JANNSO01. Next base: position 2,674 of record JANNSO010000109.1, read on the forward strand.
TGGACATCCTGGACAAGCTGATAATAAAAAATTCCGGCGACAGGGAAGCCCGGGTTCTCCAGGACGAGGCGCTCGCAAAAAAAGAGGCGGCAAACGGCTTGGCGGGCGAAGGGGACAAGAATAACGCGCTCGCCCAGCAATTGGGGGAAATCGGCAAGAGCCTCGAACGCACCGCGAGCACGGTTGCCAAGACCGCCGCCGCCTCTTCGGGAGCCAATCCGGCCGCCAATACCGCAGCCGACGCCGCAGCCCGAAAAGCCGAGGACGACGCGCGCGCAAAAGCGGATGCCGATGCCAGAGCCAAGGCGGAGAAAGATGCCGCGGCAGCGGCAGCCAAACAGCGCGAAGATGAGCTTGCCCGCAAAGGCAAGGATCTTAGGGATCGCATGGAAGCGATTAATGCCCTTGTAAAGACGGGCAGGCAGGCCGTTGGAAACGGCGACTTGAGCAAAGCCTCGGGGGCGTTCAATGACGCTACGGCAAATCTTCCCGCAGGCGAGCAGCGTTTTGCTTCCCAGACCTGGTCCGACATAGCGGATTCCTGGTACGATGCCTATAAACAGGCGCCCACTGCGCCATCGGGCATCAATGCCGTCAAGGACGCCCAGCGGGCAGCCCAGGAAGCCATCCGGGCGGATTCCACGAGCGCCAGTCCTCATTACACCTTAAGCAAAATATACAATGACGCCAACCTGCCCGATCAGGCCTTAAGCGAGCTCGAGCAGGCGCAAAAGCTGGATCCGAATAATTATCTGTATGCTTATGAACTCGGGAAGGCTTATTTTCGCGTAAGGAAATACGAAGAAGCCAAGCGGGCGTTCGAGTCCGTTACCACCAAGTTGAATACGAAATACGAACCGGCGTTTTTTAACCTGGGCATGACATACCGGGCTTTGCGGAACGACAACGGCGCGCTTGCATCCTTCAGGGGAGCCATTGCGCTCAAGCCCGATTACGTCAGGGCGCACGCGGAGATAGGCCGGTTGCTTGCCTCCAAGGGCGATTATGCGGGGGCCGTCAAGTCTTTCAATACCGCCTTGTCGTTTGACGCCAAGGATACTTCGGTGATGAAGGAGCTTGGCGTCACCTATGTTTCCATGAATATGCTCAAGGAAGCGGAAAAAGTATTCGAGCAGGCTTTGGCGATTTCCCAGGACGCTACGACCTATTACAATTTAGCAAAGGTAAAGTGCGACCTGCGGAAGTTTGCCGAGGCCTTGCCCCTGGCCAAGAAATCGGTGGAGCTTGCGCCTCAGGTTTCTCTATTCCAATACCAGCTTGGGCTAACGGCGGAATTGTCCGGGGATGTGGATACGGCGATTCTTGCGTATGGAAAATCCGGCGAGCTGGACAAGAAAGCCGTGGATCCGCGCATCAACCTGGGCAAACTTTACCTGGAATCGGGTTTCGTGGACAAGGCTCTTTCCGTTTTGGAGGAAGCCTACAGGATAGACCCGAAATCGCTGGAAGCCAACAATAACCTTGGCAATGCCTACGGCAAAAAAAGCGTGTTCAGCAAAAGCGTTTTTCATTACGAGACGGCTCTTGCGCTGTCGCCCCGTGACCTTACCATCAGGATAAATCTGGCCCGGGCCTATATCCAGTCGGATAACGGGGAAAAAGCCCGCGATTCGTATATCGAGGCCATAAAGCTCGACGGCAACGCATGGGACGCCCTGTACGAACTGGGCAAACTGTATGTTTCCATGGGCGACGGGGCAAGCGCCAGGAAAACCTTTACCGACCTGCTGGCCAGGAAGCCCGACTATAAATCGCGCTCCGAAATAGAGAATATCATGGCCGGCCTGCGCTAGACCGTCCTGCCTACCGCTGTAAACAATTCTTCGCGGCTCATCCGTATCCAGATGGGGCGGCCGTGGGGGCAGCGCGCTTCGGGCAGCAGCAGCGCCTGGTTCGCCAGGGCGACGGCCGAGGCCGGATCGAGGGCCTGCCCGTCCTTGACCGCTGCCTTGCACGCTATGCCCGCGCGCAGCCCGCGCAACAAGGCCGCCGGGTCGGGTTTTGTCCTTAGTAATGAAAATATTACACCGATGTCGGCCGAGGACAGCATCGAGGGAATGCTCGTGAGCATCCATGCCGGGCCTTCCCTGACCATCGTGAAACCATTGTTCGCGAGGGCTTCAAGCGAGGCTTCGATGTACGAGTCTTCGGCATCCGATTCGCTTTCGTGGACGAAGGGCACGAGCAGCTCCTCCCGCACGGGCGGGCCGGAACAAAGCTGGTCGAAGATAATGCGCTCGTGGGCCGCATGCTGGTCCATGATAACGAGTTCGCCGGCGTATTCAAACACCAAAAACGTGCCCAGCGCCGCACCCAGATAGCGAATACTGCCGGGTTGGCCATCCGCGACTTCTAGCCTGAAACGGGCTGCCCTGCCTCCTGCTTCCCTGGCGTCGGTGATTTCCCCGATCCATTCGCCGTACTCCGGCGCTCTGCGTTCTTCCACCGAAAACTGGTTCCGTTCCGCCAGGTACCCCGGTGTCTTTGCCGCCGGTTTTAGTGATGTATCCATAACTTCAGGCTGCTTCCCGGAAAAATCAGGATTCCCCGCGGCGAAAAGCCCCTGGGTTTCGGGTGTGCGGGCGGCAAAGGAAAGCCGGGAGGAATTGGCAAAATAATCGCGCAGCGTACGGCTGATGCCCGAGCGGATGTCATCGACGTTGCGCAGCCGTACTTCTTTTTTGGCGGGATGTATGTTGAAATCCGCCAGGGCAGGATCCACTTCGATGAACGCATAGACATAGGGCAGGCTGCCGCCGGGCAGTATGAGCCGGTAAGCGTATTCGAGCGCCTGCTGCACCGCAAACTCGTATACCCGGCGTTTATTGATAAAAACCTGCACATGCCGCCTGTCCTTGCGGTGCATCGACGCGGAGCCTGCGATGATGCGCGCCGTAAAGCCGTTTCCCTCAGCTACGAGCTCCCGGAAAAAACCGGGGTTCTGTTCGGGGACGCTGGCTGCGCACACGCGATCCTTGAGGGAGCCTGGCAGGAGCAAGAGCGAGGCTGTGCCGTTTTGCGTAAGCCGGAAACGGATTTCGGGAAAAGGCATGGCTTTGTCGATGCAGGTTTGACGGCAGGACAGCGCCTCGGATGCCGGGCGTTTAAGGAACTGCCTTCGGGCAGGGAAGGAGGCGAACAGCTCTGATACGCAAACGGTGGTGCCAGGGAGCCCTTTATCCGGACTTACCTGAACTTCTTTGCCTGGCACCGAGGCAAGGCGCCAGGCGGGGCCGCTGCCCGATGCGCTTACGATTTCAATGTTGGCCACCGCGGCAATGGACGAAAGCGCTTCCCCGCGAAAGCCGAGGGTATGCAGGCGCAGGAGATCGTCCAGCTCGGCTATCTTGGAAGTGGCGTGGGGATATATGGAAAGGGTTATGTCGTCTTTGTCCATTCCGCAGCCGTTGTCGACGACTTGCATGCGGGTTATTCCGCCGTCGATGAGGTCGATGCTTATGTCGCTCGCTCCCGAGTCGATGGCGTTGTCCAAGAGCTCCCTGAGCACCGACTGCGGTTTTTCTATCACTTCGCCGGCGGCTATCCTCTTGGCGGTTTCCGGCGGAAGTATCCGGATCTTTCGTGTTTCCATATATACCGGTATATCCCGGATTGCTTTTTTTGTCTGCCCGTTTTTAATTTGACTATGAATTCGGAAACGTGTTAGTGTGGGCGTCAGGATTGACAATGGGGGAATCAATTCCCGCTATCTGATCCGGAGGTTTCGCCATGACATTTTTTAATCGGCTTGAGAATTCCTTTAAGCAAAAAGGTACGCTCCTCTGCGTTGGGCTGGATCCGCGCATACAGGCTGGGCAGGATTTGGACCTGGTCTATGATTGGGCAAAAAGGCTTATCGATGCGACGCTTCCTTATGCCGCATGCTACAAGCCGAACAGCGCCTTTTACGAGGCCTGCGGCCCGCAAGGTCTGGAAATTCTCCAAAAAATCATAGCCTATGTGCCTGATGAGGCAGCGGTAATCCTGGACGTCAAGCGATGCGATATCGGTCCAACCGCGGAAGCTTATGCCAGATCCTGCTTTGACATGCTTAAGGCCGATGCCGTTACCCTAAGCCCCTACATGGGTCGAGACGCGGTGGACCCGTTTCTTGCCTATCCGGGAAAGGCCTTGTTTCTTCTTGCCAGGACAAGTAATCCCCATGCAGGGGTTTTTCAGGATATCATGGTAGACAACGAGCCTCTGTATGCGCGCGTCGCTGCGGAATGCGCATCATGGTCCGATTCGGTTGGACTCGTGGTTGCAGGCAACGACGAACGCGCGCTGTCTACTGTCCGGCGAGCCACGCCGAACGCATGGTTTTTGGCTCCCGGAATCGGTTCGCAAGGCGGCGATATAGGCAAGGCATGGACAGCCGGTGCCAGGGCGGACGGCATGGGTCTTATTCCCATGGTTGCGCGCGCGGTGGCAGAGGCGGATAATCCGGCGCTTGCCGCCAGGAAATTCGTGGAAACAATGCGTAAAGCCGCCGAAGGCAACGCCGGCTCTTCAAGCGCTACCGGTAGCGGATACGATGCCCTGGAGCTTTTAAAACGCAGGGTAATGCGCGGGCTCGTGGAAACAGCGTGTTTTAAAACCGGCACGTTTACCCTGAAAAGCGGCAAGATTTCTCCATTTTATATCGATTTGCGCCGTGTAATCGCCTCCCCATCCTTGCTGGACGCGGTAGCCGAAGCTTATGCTTATATAGCGAGGCATCTGAAATTCGACAGGATAGCGGGAATACCCGCGGCGGCTCTTCCTCTTGCAACGGCCGTGTCGCTGAAAACGGGAATTCCCATGATCTGGCCCCGCATGCCCGCCAAGGACCATGGAACGGGCGTTCGGGTGGAAGGCGCTTTTACCCAAGGCGAGCGGGTCCTGCTGCTGGACGACCTGATTACCACGGGGGCATCCAAGTTGGAGGCCATAGCGATACTCCGGGGTGAGGGCCTCATAGTGGAAGATTTGGCCGTGCTGATAGAGCGGGGAAAACAAGGTCGGCGGGACATGGAAAGCGCCGGTATACGCCTTGGCGCAGTTTTCCATGTACGGGAGCTTTTTGCATTGTGCGAATCATTGGGAGTTTTAAGCGCGGCGGACAGGGTTTCAATGGAAGCGTATGCTGATGCCGAATAAAGGAACCTGAGGTGAAGGGGGTGGCAAATGGCTGATATCGTTAGAAACGTGCAGTTCATCGATGATGTGCGGAAGATAATCTCATATAAGTTTCTTACTGACGGCGAGATTCTGGATCTGCTCGCGGTTTCCGAGATAGTCGAGTATTCGCTGGAAGAACCCATAGTGGAGGAGGGCGAAGTAAGCCCTTTTTTCTTTGGAATAATCAAGGGAACCGTAAGCATCTCCGTATGCGAGGCTGAAGGAAATCCTGTTTACGTAAATACTCTTGGTGCAGGCGACGTATTTGGCGAGGCAGGAATCTTCTTGAGCGTAAAACGAACGGCAACCGTTACCTGCCAGGGCGATGTTACCATCATACGCATAGAACGCAAAGAACTCGTGAAGTTTATCAAGAAGCATCCCGAAGCGGGAAACAAGATTCTATTCGTGATTATTTACAGCCTTTTACGCAAGCTGCGCATGGTTAACCAGGAATTGGCCTTTGAGCGGAGGAGCGACATCCCGCAGGAAGACATTGATACGATGGTTTCTAACCTTTTCAGCGACACATGACCGGAAATTCAGGCAAGGTTGACACAATAGTTGAAACGACTTGCATAAAACAGGCGTTTACTGTATATTTATACAGTGATTCTGTAATGGTATCATACAAGTCCCGTGGTTTTACCTCCTTTTTCCACGGGGCTTATTTTTTTTATGGAAGCTCCTGCGAAACTTAACAAGTTTTACGGGAGCTTTTGTATTTATCTCTTTTTTTATCGATCCAAGTGTGCAATACTGGATATAATTCTATTTATACCGATACCGGGAGCTATTGTGACCAAGCTTAAAATTTCCTTTGCGCCTTCGATACGCCGTTTGCCTTCATACCTTCTTGCAGCGCGGCAGGCTCTGGAGTTGGGTGATGAATATATATCGGCAACCATTATTGCCCGGGATCTCGGCTTTGAGCCGATTCAGGTCCGAAAAGACCTGGCCATTACCGGAGTAAGCGGAAAGCCCAAGCGCGGATATCCGCTTTTGCCTCTGGTTGCGGCCATAGAATCGTTTTTGGACTGGGACCAGCGTCGCGATGCGCTCGTCGTAGGCGCAGGCAACCTGGGAAGCGCCTTGATAGGGTTTTCAGGTTTTACTGCGCACGGGCTTCACATCGTAGCTGCTTTTGATGCAGACACGGCATTGGTTGGCAAGAAAATTCACGGTGTGCCTGTTTTTGGCCTTGGTGACCTCAAGAAAACCGTTACTGAGACGGGGGTTTATATGGCGGTTCTTACCGTTCCCCACAAATCGGCTCAATTGGTAACCGATAAACTCATCGATGCCGGCATAAAAGCCATCTGGAATTTTACTAATTTCAAAGTAAAAACGCCCCAGGACGTAGTTGTGCAGAACGAGGATCTTTCATCCGGCTATGCCATGCTTTCCATGAAGTTCAGGCTTAACAATGAGCGAATAAGCTAAGTATGGAAGATAAAAATCTTGAACAGAAACAATTCCTCGCAAACAGGCTGCAAAAGCGCTGCAAACACCTTAAAAAATGGGCTAAAAGGCTCGGACTGGCCTGTTACCGCGTGTATGACCGCGATATCCCCGAGATTCCCCTGGCCATAGACCGTTACGAAAATTATGTGGTGGTTTTCCTCTACGAGCGGCCCTATGACAAGCCTGAACAAGACGAACTGGCCTGGCTGGCGCTCATGAAAGAGGCTATCCGGGAGGTGCTGGAAGTTGACGAACAGAACATCTTCGTAAAACGCAGGAAACGCCAAGCCCTTGACGAGCAATATGAACGTTCGGAAACCCAGGCAGTCCGTCTGATCGTTCGCGAATCGGGCTTGAAATTCTACGTAAACATGAGCGAATACCTGGATACCGGCTTATTCCTCGACCACCGTGCGCTGCGAAGCCTTGTCCGCATGCGTGCTGCCGGTAAACGTGTCCTGAATCTCTTTTGCTATACGGGAAGTTTTTCGATATACGCGCTTGCCGGAGGCGCAAGCATGGTTACGGGAGTGGATTTGTCCAATACCTATCTTGCCTGGGCACAAGAAAACGTAGTGCTCAATGCGCTGGATGAAAATCGCTATAAAAGTGTCCGCTCCGATGTTCAGATTTTTCTGGCATCGGCGAAAAGCCGCGGCGAGCAATTCGAGCTCATCATCCTGGACCCCCCGACATTCTCGAATTCCAAGAAGACAGAATCTTTTTTTGACATAAACAGACACTGGCCCGAGCTTGTACAGGCTTGCGCGGATGTTTTATCTCCTGACGGGGAATTGTTCTTTTCCTGCAATGCCCGCGGTTTTAAGTTAAGGCCGGAATTGATTCCGCTCTTGCGCAGCGCGGATATAAGCGGCGAAACCAACTCTGAAGATTTTCGGGGTACGGCCCATAAAGCCTGGCTAATTACGCATACGGTCGCATAAATATTTTTGAGATGGTTTAAAAGGGTGTTGAAAAACCTCGGATGAGGATTTTCAACACTTCCAAAATGTAACATTACCGTAGCATTTGTAATCAAATGCGAGGAATGTTGAAGGCTGTTGTTAAAGCAACAAGCTTTTTCAACAGCCTGTTAATGCATCTGCATGTACGGCTTGCCGAAGCGTAAAAAGGGTGATAATATCATGACCATGGGTTCTTTATTCGTCTTTGCAGACCTTTCCTCGGTGCTTGCGGTTCGCTCTTCGGGTGGCCCGCTTGCCGACAGGGGAGGTCTATCCGGAGAAGACGTTAGAGATATTTGAGATTTTAAATATCCAGTCATTATACCGCGTAGTCCTTCAATCGGGACTGCGCGTTTTTTTTTGCGTAGCAAATAATGGCGAGCCCGGGCTTATGTGGAACGAAAGGAAACTATTATGGCTATAATCCGAGTATCAGGGCTTTCCCGGGACTTTGGCGGGGATCCCATACTTAAAAATATCGAGCTGGGCGTAGAGACGGGAAAAAAATATGGCCTTGTCGGCAGGAATGGCTGCGGCAAGACGACGTTCCTTAAGATTTTAGCCGGCCTGGATGACGATTACCGCGGGCAGCTTGCACTGCTGCCGCATGCTAGAATCGCCTATGTGCCGCAGATGGCACCAGATTTTTACGAAAACGAAAGCTGCGCGGATTTTCTGTGCCGCGATATTTACGCAATGCAGGCACGCCTCGATGGCTTTGCCCACATCATGGGCAGCCTGGACGTCCAGGAAAGTTCTGCCGCGATGCGGGACTATGCCCTGGTGCGCGAGAGCTTCGATGCGGTGGAAGGCGATAACTGCCGGCAGAACGCGGATCGGCTTCTTGCCCGCGTCGGCCTTGCAAACAAAGGCGACAATCCGGCGCGCTCGCTTTCCGGCGGAGAGAAGAATATCGTGTCGCTTGCGCGCGCTTTGCTCCTTCGTCCGGACCTCCTGATTTTGGACGAGCCGGGAAACCATCTGGATACCGCCGGTCTGGCATGGCTCGAGGAATTCCTCGCGGGCCTGCCCCACGCCGTTCTCGTGGTCTCGCACGACAGGAGGCTCCTGGACAAGGTGGCGGATATCATACTGGAACTGGACAAGGCGGAGCTCTCCGAGTGGCCCGGCAACTATTCCAATTACCGCCTGCAGAAGCTTCGCAACGCGGCGGCGCAGGGAAGGCAGTGGCAGGCGGACAAGCGGCACGTGGAGCGCCTCGAGGAAATGGTGCGCCGTTTCGCCGAGATAGCCAGGTCCAGGCCGGATCCGGGCTGGGGTAAGCGTTTGCGGGCAGGCCGGAGCAAGCTGGCGCGCGTGCGAGAGGAGGCTACCCAGAGGCCGGACATAGGCAACCGTGATGCAAAAGTAACATTCCTCGGTGATGCCTCCAAGGCGGACATAGCGGCGGTAATCAGCGGCTACTCGAAAGCGTTCGGGGACACGGTGTTGTTTGCGGACGCCGGCTTTAGCGTGCTGAACGGGGAGCGCGTGGCTTTGCTCGGACGAAACGGCAGCGGAAAAACAAGCTTCCTGCGCGACCTGGTAAAGGACGGCTCATGGGACAACGGAACGCTCAAGGTGGGACCCAGCATGCGCCTGGGGTACTGCTCGCAGCAGCAGGAACTGTTCGACCCGGGCAAGACCGTAGAAGACGAGTTCCTTAAAATACTGCCCAATTCGCGGGAGGTACTCGGCCACCTTGGAAAATTCCTTTTTGACTACAATGCCCTCTCCAAAAGAATTTCCCAGCTTTCAGGCGGGGAGCTTAACCGTTTGCAGCTGGCACGTTCATCCGCGATTAAAGCGAATTTCCTGGTTCTGGACGAACCGACCAACCATCTTGATATTCCCACGCGGGAGGCTGTGGAGGATGCCCTATCCGATTTCGAGGGAACGATACTCGTCGTGTCCCATGACCGCTATTTTTTGGACAAGATAGCCGGGCGCGTGGTTTTTATCGAGGAGCGTAAATTCGTCGAATACGAAGGCAATTTCAGCGAGTACTGGCGGGATATCGGCGCTCGTCAAATCGTCGGCGGCCTCCAGGCGAAAAGCGGCGAGAAAACCAGGCTGGAAGACCGCTCCCGCTATGTAAAAAACTCGCCGGCCGATACCGGGAATGCGGCCTCGACCCAGGCCCTCGAGGAAAAGATAAATACGATGGAGCGCGGCAAGGAAGAGTTTGAAAAGCTTATGGAAAAGGCTTTCGATGCCCGCGACTACGAGCGGGCTCGCGATTTGGCGAAGAATCTCGAAGAGCACAACAAGAGGCTTGCGGAACTCTGGAAGCGTCTGGAAACGCTTTAAGGGAAAATTCAATTCGCATGGCGAATTGAACTTGTCTCTACAGGGGACCTCGAAAAACTTCAGTTTTGCGAGGTCGACCATTAAAAAACCTGATTCCTGTAAGGAATCAGTGAGGCGCCTCTGATAACCAACAGGGTTATCAGAGGTGCCCTACATGCATTTCTAGGTTTTTCGAGCTGCTCCTGAAATAAGGTCGTGCATATTACCGTTACATGCTCGAAGGCGTGTTTCAATTTCTGCAATGATGCTTTATTAATTCGAGAATGACACTGCCGCAAACCCTGTGCTATAATGTCATTGGTAAGCGGAGGAGAAACAGTATGGCGGTTCGTAAGCTCGTAGAATGTGTTCCCAATTTCAGCGAGGGACGCGACAAGTCAATAATCGAAGCGATTTCGCGGGAAATAAGATCTGTTTCGGGCGTGACTCTTTTAGACGTGGATCCCGGTGCAGACACCAACCGCACCGTATATACTTTTGTGGGCGAGCCTGCATCCGTCGCCGAAGCCGCGGTCCGCTCCGCAATCTGCGCAGGCAGGCTCATCGACATGAGCAAGCACTCCGGAGCGCATCCGCGGATGGGCGCCATGGACGTCTGCCCATTCGTTCCCGTTGCCGGTGTTACCATGGATGAATGCGTTGCCCTGGCCAGGGAGACCGCGAAACGAATCAGCGAGTCCCTCGACGTTCCCGTGTACCTGTATGAGTACGCCGCGAGCAGGCCAGAGCGCAGGAGCCTTGCCGATATCCGCACGGGCGAATACGAGGCGCTGCCGGAAAAATTTAAGAAACCCGAATGGAAACCCGATTTCGGTCCCGCCAAATTCGTGCCGGCATGGGGGGCGAGCGTTGTCGGCGCCCGTGAATTTCTTATAGCGTACAATGTAAACCTGAACACGCGCGACAAGAAGCTGGCCAACGAAGTGGCCATTACCGTTCGCGAGGGTGGCAAGGCCGCCAGGGACGCTCAGGGTAATATAGTAAAAGACTCCGCAGGCAACCAGGTAAAAGTTCCCGGACTTCTAAAGCACGTTCGCGCCATCGGCTGGTACATTGATTCGTACCGCTGCGCCCAGGTATCCATCAACCTGACGAATTACCTGGAAACGCCGCTGCATGTCGTATATGAAACCGTGAAAGAGGAGGCCGAGAAGCTCGGTCTCTACGTAACGGGCAGCGAGGTTGTGGGATTGATGCCCATCGAACCGCTTGCGGTGGCGGGCCGGTATTACCTTGAAAAAGCGGGTAAGAGCCAAGGGGCGCCAGAATCCGAGCTGGTCGAACTGGCGGTCAGGTCCATGGGCCTGGATTCGGTCGCGGCGTTCGACCCTGATAAAAAAATAATCGAATATACGGCAAAGGTCGCCGCGCCCCTGATGGCTTTGAGCGCCAGGGGTTTCGTGGACGAAGTATCCAGCGAATCCCCCGCGCCCGGCGGCGGTTCCGTGGCCGCGCTCGCAGGATCGCTGGCCGCCGCCTTGTCGGCCATGGTGGCTAACCTTACGGTTGGCAAAAAAGGCTATGAATCGGCATGGCGGTCCATGTCCGCCATGGCTATAAAGGCTCAAGCGCTCAAGGAGCAGCTTGTCCGCGCGGTGGATGAGGATACGAACGCGTTCAACTCCGTGATGGAAGCCATGAAGCTGCCAAAAAACTCAATGGAAGAAAAAAAATATCGCGATGCGGCACTGCAGGATGGATACAAGGACGCGGCCAACGTTCCGCTTGAAACGGCGCGTGCGTGCCTCGAAGCTCTCAAGCTGTCGGCAGAAGCTGCGAAGGGCAACAAAAACTCCGCCTCGGACGCCGGCGTTGCCGCGCTTATGGCCAGAGCAGGAGTCCACGGCGCCGCCTTGAACGTCCTTATCAACCTGGGTGCCATTACCGACGCCATCTATGTCGCCAACATGCAAGTGCAGGCGGCCGCTCTGCGCCGCGAGGCCGATGCACTGTGCGAATCGGTGCTCGCCGCGGTAGAGGCCCAATTTTCCTGATTCGATGCCTGTAAGCGGGTTTTTAGCCCGTTTGCCTTCAGTTCCCCGGCATGTCCGAAAGGCCGCCGGCGTTCATGACGTTTTTATAACCGGCGGAAGCTGCGGTTCGGGCTGCGAAAGCGCTTCTGGAACCGGATGCGCAATACATAATTATCGGCGCTTCTTTTTCGCCAAGCTCGGGCATGCGTTTCTGGATTTCGTTTACCGGAATGTTTACGGCACCAGGAAAATGCTCGTCTTCGAATTCTTCCGTGCTGCGGACGTCCACTATTTTTGCGCCGTTCTTGATCATTTCCGAAAGTGACTTGCTCATGATTTCCTCCATTTGGAAAGGCAGTTCATCGTTTGATATAATCAATATATATTAAATATCATATATTGTCAATAGCCAAAATAGGGCCCTCAAAAAACTTCAGTTTTGCGAGGCGCCCAATATTTAACAGGCTGTTGAAAAAGCTTGTTGCTTTGTCAACAGCCTTCAACATTCCTCGCATTTGATTACAAATGCTACGGTAATGTTACATTTTGGAAGTGTTGGAAATCCTCATCCGAGGATTTTCAACACCCTGTTAATAGTTCCAAAGATCCGGATAGATTAGGAGGCACGAGTGTGTGCTGAAAAGGAAAATAAGTTTCCCTTGGCCCGGGAAACTCCCATAGAAGTTTACGCCAACGGAAAGCGCTTGGCTATACTCATGTGTACCGCGGAAAATCTGCAGGATCTCGCGGTGGGGCACCTTGTCGCCAGAGGCATGTTGGCCGATCCCACACGGGTGCTGACTATCGGCGCGTGCGAGGACCTGCGGACCGTATCGGTCACGGCTCCCGACGCCATCCTGGAAGACAGCTATGGCCTGGGCGTAGTCATATCCTCGGGCTGCGGTTCCCAAGGACCCTGCCGAACCGACCTGGACCTACCCTGGGTTCCCGGCGGGTTTTCGGTAAAAATGGCCGATTTGAAGAGTTTATCCGCCCAGATGTTCAAGGAAGCCGTTATGTACCGGGAAACGGGGGGCATGCATTGCGCCAGCCTCATTAGCTTCGACGAACAGGGAGTTGCCGGGTTTTCCTGCATCCGCGAGGATGTCGGCCGCCATAATGCCGTGGACAAGGTTGTAGGCTGCGCTTTTATGCGGGGTGTAGATTTCTCGCGATCAGTGATTTTAACAAGCGGGCGCATTGCCGCCGATATGATACTCAAGGCGGTGGCTACCCGGCTCCCCGTTCTTGTATCGCGGAGCATCCCCACGACCACGGCCTACGAGCTTGCGAAGAAGTGCAACATCACGCTAATAGGAAGGATTGAAAAACCCGAGCCGGTTTTGTATACCTGCCCGGGGAGGATCAGCGTTTAGAATGGCTCGAAGATCCGTGGCCTTCGCCCTTGGCCATGTCCCTGCCGTGTTCCAGCAATGGCGCGAACACGGCGGCGCACAGTGCAGCTGCCTTGACGGAGCCTGGCGCGTTGATTACGTAGCATTGATCTTTCATCCCCGCGATACCCCGGCTGAAAGACGCAAACGGCGTTTCCTTTAGCGATTCCGCCCGCAGCAGCTCGGCAAGGCCCGGCAATTCCCTGTCGATAAAGGCGAGCGTCGCCTGCGGCGTTACGTCCCGCCGGGCTGGTCCGGTTCCTCCCGTTGTAAATATCCAGTCGCAATGCCCATGCGCGGCAAGCTCCGCCCTTATCCTGTCCTTCTCGTCGGGTACGATTCCTCTTTCGATGACTATTCCGGGTACCAGATGGGTAAAAGTATCGGCCATCATGGGACCGGATAAGTCTTCGTATTCCCCGCGGCTGGCGCGATCAGATACGGTAATAACAGCGACTGTCACGGTTTATGGTTCCTTCCTTCAGCACCTTGGCGAATATGCCCTTGCGCGGCATGACGCAGTCCCCGACGGTCTGGAAAATCGCGCAGCCCTGATGGCATTCCTTGCCTATCTGGCTTACCTCCAGCTCCGCTTCCCCCATAAACAGGCGCGTACCGACCGGTAAGGCCGAAAGGTCTATCCCGCGGGTTGTAATGTTCTCGGCAAAAATTCCCGGGTCCAGCTCGACTCCCTTGCCGCGCATGCATTCTATGTCCTCGTCGGCGAGCAGGGAAACCTGGCGGTGCCAGGACCGCGCGTGCGCATCGCCTTCAATTCCATGGTCCGGCCTAAGCCGTACCGAATCCACCTTGTCCTTGCGGACACCCGTTTTTGTAGAGATATTTATCGATAGTATCGAGAAGCAGATTTCAGCAGACATACTGGGTTTCCTTTGTTTTTTCGACCAGGGTAAGGCCGTCTATCCGCATGGTCTTGTCTACCGCCTTGCACATGTCCCAGATGGTAAGCGCTGCGACGCTGGCTGCCGCGAGCGCTTCCATCTCGATACCCGTTTTATCGGTACATATTGCCATCGAGTCGATTCCTATGGCTTCATCGTGGATTGTAAACTCTACGCTCACCATGTCTACTTCTATGTTATGGCAGAGCGGGATGAGGTCCGCCGTTTTTTTTGCGGCCATGATTCCGGCTATCCGGGCTGTGGCTAGAACGTCGCCCTTGGGAATCCCCGAGGATATAATGAGTGCGATGGTTTCCCTGGCAAGTTTTATGCTGCAGTGCGCGCGGGCTGTTCGCTTGACCCGCGGCTTTCCCGATACATCCACCATGCTTGCCTGGCCCCTCTCGTTTACGTGCGTCAGTTTTTTTTCATTCACTTTTCAGCCTCCTATCGAGCTTACGATGTGCCCGCTGGCGCTTGTCCCGCAGGGCGGTTTCATTGAAACACAGTCCCGTATGCCCTGTGCGATGTCGTTAAAATCAATGGCGACCGAAGCGTCGCCGTGCAGGCATGGTTTGAGCAGACCATTGGCCAGCAGCCGAATCCTGTCGCAGTCGCCGCAGGGGGGCGGGCGCATGAATTGCACATCGCTGCGCTTGGTTTCATCCAGCCGGTATTGCCTGATGGTCTGTACCTGGCAGCTTTCGGTTTCCGCGAAGGTGCGGATGCCTTCGAGATCGCTTCCATCGGCCTCGGGGGGTACGACCACGTTTAGTTTTACCGGAAGCCCGGCCCTTCTGGCAGCGCGTATTCCCGCGACGGCATCGGAAACATTGCCTCCCCGCGTGAGCTCCCGGTATCTATCGGCTTTCAGGGTATCCAGAGAAATGTTAATGGAAGATAATCCTGCAGCCGCGAGCCCGTCGGCGAAGGGCGAAAGGAGGGTTCCATTACTCGTCATCGAAAGCGTTTTGAGTCCCGGTATTTTGGCGAGCATGGACACCAGTCCTGCGATGCCTTTGCGCACGAGCGGTTCTCCGCCCGTAAGGCGTATCTTGTCAAAGCCAAGGGAAACGGCGGCTTGGGCGATCTTTTCAATTTGCTCGTAGCTAAGGATGCGCTCATGGGGGATCAGGGGAATGCCTTCTTCGGGCATGCAGTAGCGGCAGCGCAGGTTGCAGCGATCCGTTACCGAGATGCGCAGGTAATGGATATTCCTACCGAACGAGTCTAACATGCGCTATGCTTCCTTTGTCCAACGAGAGCTCGCCTATTTCCAGGCGAATGAATCCGTCCGCTCCCGCGAGTGCCTGAAGAGCGGAAGATCCCCCGTAGGGCACGGCTTCCACGCCTTCCGTGGAGAACCTTACCGGAAGGAATTCAACTCGTTCCGCGTTTCGGCGTTTTATGGATTGCGCCAGGGGGCAGGGCACTACCGGCGGAAAATAGTCGATTCCGCAGAGGGCGGCTATGAGGGGCTTGACGAACAGTTCCATATTGACGAATACGGAAACCGGGTTTCCCGGAAGCCCGAATGCGAAGCTTGTTTCCGATTTTCCGAAGAACGTTGGCTTTCCGGGTTTCATGGCGACGCCGTGAAAAAGTTCCCTGACGCCGGAAGCCTTGAGCGCGGAGGGTACGAAATCGAAATCGCCCATGGAGACTCCGCCGGAAAGGATGAGGATGTCGCAAGCATCGACGCTTGTTTTTAGTGCGTCTTTTGTTCCATCGAAATCGTCGCGGAGTATTCCCCTATCGACGGCGACGCAGGGCATTCCGCCGAGCTGCGCCAGAATTTGCGGCCTGTTGGAATCGTAGATCATGGCTTTGCCGAGCGTTGTCCCGGCTTCCGAAAGCTCGGCGCCCGTGGAGAATACGTGGATTCGCGGTTTTACGGCGACGGATACCCGCTTGCGGCCGTCCGCGGCGAGTATCGCTATATCCTGTGCGCCGAGTAGCCGCGCTTGCAGGATGACCGAGCCTGAGCTGGAATTTTCGCCCTTGCCGATTATATTGCTTTCGGATTCCTGTTTTGAAAAAGTAACGAATCCGTTGCTTTCGGTGGACCACTCGACGCGCTGCACGCGGTTCGCACCCTGTGGAATCGGCGCTCCCGTCATGATGCGGTCGCATTCGCCTTGTTTAAGGCCAGGTTCCCCCGGGCTGCCTGCCGCAATCGTGCCGCGGATGCCTAGCGGAGCGGCAGGCAGCGCATCGATGCCGGCCTGTTTCCACGCCCACCCGTCCATGGCCGATTTGTCGAAAGGCGGCTGGTCGTGTTCGGAGATTATTTTTTGGGGAAGTATCCGGTAAAGAGCGTCGGAAATAGCAACTTCTTCGCACCGTGGCGTTCGCTTGAAGGAGCGCAGCAAATTCAAGGCTTCATCCGGATGAATCATGGCAGTACCCTTTCTCCTGCGGCATTATCCTTGAAATATACTACCCCGTTCGCCAGGTCGGCAACCAGGGATTCATCGTGCGTCGCCATGACGATGGTAATGCCCTGCGCCTTCAGTGTCGAAAGCATCCGCCTCAGCTGGATGTCGGCTTCTCTGTCCATGGACGACGAGGGTTCGTCCAGGAGCAGTACGTCAGCGCCAATGGCAACGGCCCGCGCGAGGGAAACCCGCTGTGTCTCGCCGCCCGACAGCCTGTTTGCATCCCGCTGCATGAGGGGTTCGAGGTTAAAGTCGCTGGATATTTTAATAACTTTATTTTTGGCTTCGTTTCCACGGATTTTCTTGAGGCTCAGGGCAAACAGGATGTTGTCCTCGACCGTTCCCTGGAAAAGAATGGGATGCTGGTGCAGGTAAACGCTTCTAAGGCGGAGTCCCGCGTTCCTGTTGGCAGGCCGCCCGAAAAAATCAATAGTGCCATCGTATGGACCGAGCAGGTCGTTCATCAATTTGAGGAGCGTCGTCTTGCCCGATCCATTGGGACCGGCGAAACAGGTTACGGAATTTTCAGGTATTTCGAGGTGCCCGCATGTTATGGTCTTTCCGGTAGCATAGGAAAACTTAACCGCGTCGAGGACGAACGCCATGTTATTTTTCATGCCGCACCAGGAGGTTCATGGAGGTGTTTACGATAAGCGCGATGGCCACAAGGACGATACCCAGGGACAGCGCGCGCTCGAATTCGCCCTTGCTGGCGTCCAAGGCGATGGTCGTGGTCATGGTTCTCGTAAGCCAGCGGATATTGCCGCCCAGCATCATGGAAACGCCTACTTCTCCGCTTACCCTGCCAAAGGCCGCGAGTATGGACTGCAGTATAACGAATTTACCTTCGGCCATGATTGCCATGAGCCTGCGCACCGGCCCGGCTCCAAGGGTAAGCAGGGTCTCGCCGTAGCGCGGGTCCAGCTTCTGCATGCCCGTGTAGCACATGGCTACGACCAGCGGAAACGCCAGCAAGGCCTGGCCCAATATCACGCCTCCGGGCGTATAGAGCAGGCCCAGGAAACCCAGGGTGCCCGAGCGGGATATGAAGCCGTAGACGAACAGGCCGATTACGACGGTAGGCACCGCCATGATCGAGTTTACCAGGGCGACCACCAAACGTTTGCCCTTGAATTTTCCCATAAACAGCATCGCGCCAAGGGGCACGCCGGGAATGAGGGCCAAAACCGTGGACCCTGCCGAAAACATGAGGCTGTTCCCTATGCTCCACCAGGTTTCCCTGTCGCCGCTTCCCAGCAGCAGAAGCGCCTCCAGAAGCGCCGGTTGGCGCAATGCGTCCACGCCTACAGCCTGTAGTTAGGAAAGAATAACTGCTCGCCGCCCAGCTTGTACGAGGCGATGACTTCCTGGCCGCGCTTGCCGGTTATCCAGTCGGCGAATGCCTTTGCGCCTTCGCCGTTGATGGCCCGATTCTTCGCCGGGTTTACGGGAATAACTCCGTACTGGTTGAACAAACTCTTGGCTCCCTCGCACAGGATGACGAGGCTGGTCTTGCTCTTTACCGCTATCCAGGTTCCACGGTCGGTAAGCGTATACCCTTTGATGCCGTCCGCCATGATTATTACCTGCTCCATGCCCTGTCCGGCTTCTTTGTACCAGGTTCCCAGGGGAGCGATTCCGGCTGTTTTCCAGATGGCTTTTTCCGCGGTGTCGGTACCCGATTTATCGCCGCGCGAGATGAAATTCGCCCCGGCTTTGGAGATGAGGGCAAATGCCTCTTCCGGAGTCTTGACGCTTTTGATCTTCGCCGGGTCGTCCGTGGGACCAACGACAATAAAATCGTTGTACATGACGTCGCGGCGTTCCGTGCCGTGACCGGCCGCCATGAAGGCGTCTTCCTGCGAGCGGGCATGCACGAGCACGATGTCCGCGTCCGCGTTCTCGCCCAGCTTAAGCGCGGCACCCGTTCCCACTGCCACGACCTGTACCGTGTAGCCGGTTTCCTTCGTGAAGATAGGGAGAAGATACGACAGCAGGCCGGAGTTTTCCGTGCTCGTGGTCGTTGCCATCCTTATAACGGGGCGGATTGGCGTTTTGACACCTTGTGTAAAGGCGAGGCTGGCGCATGCGACAAGCGCAACAGCCAGGATTGCACGGATTTGTATCCGTACCTTGGTGAGCATCATGGAGTCTCCTTTCCAATGCCGGCGAGAATCGCCGACGGGAGGCGACGAGGTTTCCCTTCGTCACCCTGCGGCCGGTTTTCCGTAAACGCGTTGCGCTTTTAGGATCAAGGGCTCGGAGAAATGTTGGTGTTTGCGTCTTCCAGGAAGGCGCAGGCCTGTCAGAGGCGTTGCCACGGATAAGCCGGGGACAGTATAAAAGAATACGAAACATAGGTCAATCAAGGAGTCGATTATGAACCCGGTAGAAATAGTAGAGCGACAGCTTGCCTTTTACAATGCGCACGACCTCGAAGGGTTTTGTTCCCTGTACGCCCAAGACGTGCAAATACACAACTTGAGCGCATCCGATCCCTTGATAACGGGGAAGACGGCGTTTCGGGAGCGTTACCGCATTCCGTTCCGGAACCCCAATCTCCATGCCACGATTCTTGCCCGGATGAGTATGGATAATTTCGTAATTGATAGGGAATTGGTCACCGGCAGGCCCGAGGGCGATTTTTCCACCGGAGTGATTTATCACATAGAAAACGAAACGATCCTGCAGGTGTTTTTTATCCGATAAAGGAATTCCTTGGCATTCGTTTCCCGGTGACCATGCTTTGTCGATGTTGACGGCGGGCTTTTTGCCTCGCTGTGGTCGGCTCGTACACGATTTCGGCAAGGTTGGAGTACCAGACGCCGTTCTTAACAAGCGGGGAAGGGCTATACGACGCGGAAATGGCGGCCATGCGTGACCATCGGCTCCATCATGCGAGTCGCCCCCAAAGCCATTGCCTTGTAGCCTCGGGGGCTTCGCCTACCTGCTCAACGATTTCGACAATCCCACGAGACGGATAAACTCCGCCCGCCATCCGTCCTGATCGCTCCCCCTCGAGCCGCGGGCCAATTCTTCAACCTGTGCGAAGGTGGCTGTACCTTTGAATTCAGAATCGCGCAGCAGTAATCCCCATTCGGCTACCGCAGCGGCAAAGCGGTAATTGTCGGTGGTCTTTTTTAGCTCAGTAACCATCAAAGGTATAGGCCGCTCAATAAGCAGGCTCGTATCGCTATCAGGTTTTTTATAGCGGAATTTTATAAGCATTAGTTCATCCTTGCTCATGGCTCCTTGGCTTACCGTCGAGTTCTGGTAACGCAGGTCCCCGCGGCCGGACGCTCCGTCGGCGGGGATAAGCTCGTAGAGGGCAGTAACGGAAGTTCCAGCTCCCAGTTCGCCGGCGTCCTTGGTATCGTCCGCAAAGTCGCGGGAGGCCAGCATCCGGTTTTCATAGCCGAGCAGGCGATATTCCCCCACGACGGCGGGGTTGAATTCTATCTGGATCTTTACATCCTTGGCAATGGTAAACAAGGTTCCGGTCATCTGTTTTACCAGCACTTTTTGTGCTTCGGCAAGCGAGTCGATGTAGGCGTAGTTGCCGTTGCCCGAGTCCGCAAGACTTTGCATCTTGGAATCCTTGTAGTTGCCCATGCCAAAGCCAAGCACCGTCAGGAAAACTCCCTCTTTTCGTTTTTCTTCTATCATCCTTACCAATTCGCCGTCCGAGGATGGCCCCACGTTGAAGTCGCCATCCGAGGCGATGATGACGCGGTTGTTGCCCTTGGCGATGTATCCTTTTTTGGCGGTCTCGTAGGCCAGCAATATGCCTTCCCCGCCTGCAGTCGATCCGCCTGATTCCAGACGGTCGATCGCCTCGTTGATTACGGATTTTCGGTCTCCTGTCGTGGAGGGCAGCACGAGCCCGGCCGACCCTGCATAGACGACGATGGCGATTCTGTCCTCCTGCCGCATTTTCGCAACCAGCTGCTTCATGGACTTTTTGAGCAGCGGCAGCTTGTTCTCGTCGCTCATGGATCCCGACACGTCGATGAGAAATACCAGGTTGCCAGGCGGAATGTCTTTCTCCGCAATCCGCTTAGCCTGAAGTCCTACGCGCAGAAGCAGATGGTTTGCGTTCCACGGGCATGTAGACAATTCCGTTTCCAGGTTGATAGGATCGCTGCCCTTGGGGCCGGCATATTCATAATCGAAGTAGTTGATCATTTCCTCGATGCGCACGGCATCCGGATAGGGCAGGCTGCCGCCTGTAAGAAATCGGCGGACGTTTGCATAGGAAGCGGTGTCCACGTCGATGGAGAACGTCGACAAGGGTTCTTTCAGCGTTTCCTCGAACGCATTTTCCCTTATGCGATCGTATCCCTCGGTATTGAAATCCGCGCTGGCCAAGGCTGCCCCGTCTACCCGTTTTTCAGTCGCAATTTCCGCGGGACTGTCGGCAGCTCCGCGAACCTCGGATTTTACTTCCTTCCGCAGCCTGCCGCCTTCTTCCTCGGGAGCACTCGCCGGAATGGAACCATCGGTAAATAAATCTTTATTCACGCTTGGCGTAAACTCAGGCGAAAGGACCGCTTCCCCTGCTTGGGCATAAGGCGCGCTAACGGCGGACAAGGGCGTGGCGGAAGGTTTCCCTCCGGTGCCTGGCTTTTGGGATTGGCTCAAGCGATCCCCAAGGTCCGGTTTGGATTCCGGCGAATCCTGCGCCTCTCCGGCTTTCGCCATCGGCGCCTGGAGTCCCGGAAATTGCTGCGAATCCTTCCCGCTCAGATGCAGGTTGTCAACCTTGAACTGAATGGCAACGAAGAACAGCAGACAGGCGGCGCTCGCCAAACCTGCGGTCCAACGGAATGTCGAACCGGTAACGAGAGCCAGTAACCCGCTTTTTTTTCGCCTCTGCCTCGACGAGAATGCCGCCAGTAGCTGGTCCTTCAATTTTTTCTCAAAGACGGAATCCATGAAAGCATCCGGTTTTTCGTCCATCAGTTTCTGGATAACCTTTTTCAAAGCATCCTCCTGTTCCCTAAGGTCGGGATCTATCCGGTACAATTCCCGGAGTATGCGATTTATGGTAGTTTTCATTGCTTTCTTCCCCTTGTCATGTTGATGTTGCTTTTTCGAGAAGGAAGGCTATAAACAGGGAGAGAGGCATGGCTTGCCGCAGAAAAGCAAGCGCGCGGGAATAAGACATTTTACAGGCGTCCTGTGATTTACCGGTAATGGCGGCAATTTCCCTGTAAGGCAAGCCGTCCCAGAGCCGCAGTAGAATAATCTCCCGCTGATCAAGCGACAGGCCGGCCAGAAAAGGCTTGAGCCGTTCCCAGTTATCGCGGTTTTGTACGTCAAGCTCCATGGTTCCGGTATCGGCGATATCCCAAACGTCGACAGCGCTCGATTCCAGCGATGCGGATTTGGCTCGTTGCCTGTAATGATCCGTCAGGGTATTCCGGGCAATCCCGTAAAGCCAAGCCTGAAAACCGCCCTCCTGTGGCCGAAAGGTATGCAGTTTTTCAAGGGCTTTCAGGAATATCGTCCCCGTCAAATCCTCCGCGCTCTCCCGGTGGTAGCTGCGGTAATAAACGTAGGCGTAGATTCGCTTCGCAAAGGTTTCGTATAGCTTTCCAAATGCTTCGCGGTCTCCGTTCTGGCTTTTTCGTGCGAGCGAATTATAATCCATGCATGGTCTCCCTTGTTTTCCTTCCAGTAATGTTTACGGGGAAGGTTCGGAAAGGTAACAGGTTTTTTAATGAAGCCATTGTAGCATTTTTTTAAGATGCAGTGCGCCGGTTTTTGCAGCATTGCCCTGACGAGCATAAATCCGGCATCTATAATGGGAAGCGGGTTTCGGAGCTTCATTATCAAGGAGCCTTTGGTTTTGGATCATGCTTCCTAAGTCCAGCGACCTTATGCTTGATGGCATCCTGCCATCGAAGCATAAGGCCAGGGTAAGGTGCTGTCGGAGCCGTCCCTGGCGCTTTTCACCGCATGCGCGGAGCGCACCTTACCCGTCCGATGGGAATCCTCTACGGTTCTCGACTTCGTGTCTCGAACCTCCGAGCCGCCTGCGGCTGCTGTCGCGCACGGCTACTGTCGCGAACATCGTGCGCGCTATTACGTCGCTACGCTCCGTTTGCCGATTGGAAGGTATATAGGTGTGCGCTGAAAGCGCACCACGTCATCCTCCTGTTGGGACGCTCACTGAGTTCGCTAGTCCGCAGGGAAATTTATTGTAGGTTTCGCTGGCGCGAAATGTGGACCGGGCCAGCCTCCGGTACAGCGAGTACGCTGATTCGCATATCATTTTTGTTATGTCATAATCGACTACTAGAAAACAGCACTTCAGAGCTTATCTAGCGAAATGTCAGTTATATCGTAATATCAAACTGTACTGTTCCTAGTTTCCTATTGTGCTTTTGGAAAAGCTTCTCGTAATGCCATTAGGACAAGTATACTTGCTGAATAGTTCCATTTTTCGGGATTATTATCTAGCCATTTTCCGATAACAGAACAAATCTGTCCTAAAGTTGCAGTTTCTGGTATTTCGTAGCCTATATTTCCAGAATCGTAATTGGTTTCACTCATTACAAAATTAGTATAATGAGCTCCATCAAGACATCCGGCGATATATCCCGTATACATGCCAGTTAAAAAACTACCCGTTTCCCTCTTATACTCTTTCCAGTATTTTACTAAGTCATTGCCCGTTACCCAACAAAATGCGGTTTGGCATAATATAGTAATAAGCATAGTTGCAAGAGCTAATCTTTTTTTCATACAAACTCCTTCGCATGAATGGACAAAAGAAATTTTAGAAAAACTACATGGTTTCATTTCAAGGAAATCATGCCTGAGAAGATTAATACTCTTTTATGGAAAATACTAGACCTCTTATCTACGGCCTTGTATGGTAATGTAGCGGTTTTTTTTTATAGGCTCTCGTTTTCTTTACTTGTCCGATATATAAGCGCAAGCATCTGTTTGAGACCGTCAATCTGGCTGAGGTGAAAATCTGCCTTGCTTATTTGATAACTCAAAACTGCATAGTCATAGATTTCGGCGACTTCACGAATAAACTCTGTTTCAATCATGTTGCCTCCAAAATCTATGAAAATGATTTTATTTGCTAGAAACTTTTTTCAGAGCTTCAACCATTTGAATGCGATAAGCCGCGAAATCAAAAATGCCTTCAGAATGTGAATAATTATTAGTCATTCCCATCGTGGAGTGACCCGCCATTTTCTGAACGATGAAAGCAGGTATACCACTTGCACGGCTTAAACTCACAAAGGTATACCGCAACCTGTGGAATACTAAGTTTCGCGTGGTTTGCACTTCAGTAGTAATACCTATTATTTTCATCATTCGCTTAAAACCATTTGAAATTGTTAGTTGCGGAATCGGTGCTTTATGACGTCGATCTTTCACTAGACATATTGACCGCTACCTTCAGGCACAGTGTCTTTACAAAGTTTCAAGGCTTGCGTTACTGGTTCAGGAATGGGCACTTCCCGTATACTTCCCGTATTTTGGTTGCTTCAGACCTTCAGTTTCACTTACAAGTTATGACAGATTTTGATACTTCCAGTAGTTTCGTCTATATCAGCCCATTGAAGGCTGCGTACTTCACCCATCCGTAAACCGCAAAGCGCACCAAGTAGAACGGCTTTGACCCATAGTTCTTCACCTTCAACGGCTATGAGCTTTGAAACTTCAGCAAAGGACAAGATGCCGCGCTGTTTTGGGTTTTCTTTTAATTTTTCAAGACCTGCCATAGTGTTAGGTATTCGGTGCATCTTGCAAAAATGGCTAGCAGGTACGCGGACAGCTTGAACGGCTACATTGATGCGGCGAGCCTGAACGCCTTTCTTGCTCATTCCTAAAATCATCTTTTCGATAATGCCATAGGTGACATCTAAAATACGCAAGCCGTCATTATATGGTTTACAGTGATTTTTTATTACTTGCGACGACTCATAGATGTCTTTTCTGATAATGGAGTACCGCGCAAAGCACGGCCTTTGCAATAATCGGAATCAGCCGTCCAAAAGTCTTCAATAATTTCGAATGCTAACGGATTGTTTTTATCAGCTATAACACCTGTTTCAGAATTTTTTCAGCTTCACACGCGGCTGCTGTCTTACTCTTTGCAATGGGTATTGAAGCTGTTTTGAAGACACTACCGTCAGGATTAAAGAATCGTGCATGGTAGGTTTTGTTTCCGGTTGTATCCAGTCTTGTGAAAATAGAAAACGGTTGATGGATAAAAAGCACCCCAAAATTTTCCGGTGTCGATTACGGTAACAAGCGTGATTTTTGGCATCAACTGTTTCCGGTTACCTTTGCATAATTTCTTATTCAATAACAAGATAAACTCTAAGCGTCCGATGGGAATCCTCTACGGTTCTCGACTTCGTGTCTCGAACCTCCGAGCCGCCGCGTTCGCTCAACGGCACATCGTGTGCCGTTGACCCACAAAATGCTCAATGTTTCGCATTTTGTGGGTCGCTCACTTGGTTCGATTCCCATCGGATGCCGATAAAAAAACGGTCCACCCAGAAGGTGAACCGTTTTTAAGCGTCCGATGGGAATCGAACCCACATCTCCAGCTTGGAAGGCTGGGGTAATAGCCACTATACGACGGGCGCGATAGTAGTGCGTCGCATTCTGCGACGAAAGGCAAGGTTGCCGTCGTTTGTC
>JANNSO010000110.1:0-19583 GCA_031402655.1 Spirochaetota bacterium
GGATTTTCAACACTTCCAAAATGTAACATTACCGTAGCATTTGTAATCAAATGCGAGGAATGTTGAAGGCTGTTGACAAAGCAACAAGCTTTTTCAACAGCCTGTTAATGGTCGACCTCGCAAAACTGAAGTTTTTCGAGGACCACTTAAGTATTGCCCTCTACGCCAAATGATCGTATTATTGAGTCCAAGAGGCCGGCATTATGAAGACAACAAACGGAACATCCGCACTCAACCTGGATGGGGGCTTTACTCTCGAGCAATGGCGGGCATGGCCTGCGGATGAACGCTGGGAGCTGATAGGCGGCATCCCGTACGCCATGAGTCCCGCTCCACGGGTATCGCATCAAAGTTTTGCAGGTACTATATATCGAAAACTTGGAAATTTTCTCGAAGGAAAGCCCTGCAAAGCCTTCGTTGCCCCGCTCGACGTTTTTTTCCCCGAAAGCAAGGAAGATGCCAAGGATACCGTGGTGCAGCCGGATGTGCTGGTCGTTTGCGATGCATCGAAAATTCACGACGACGGCATCCACGGTGCGCCGGACTTTCTCGTGGAAGTGCTTTCCGAATCAACTTCATATAAAGACTGGAACATCAAAAAAGCCCTGTACGAGCGTTCCGGGGTGCGTGAATACTGGCTGGTAAGCACGGAGACGGGTTCCGTTTTCCGCTACGTCCTCAAGGACGGCATCTACGGTCCCGTAACCGAAGTTCTGCGCGGCGATACCGTGGAATGCAGTGCTATTCCCGGCTTCTCGTGGAGATGTCCGGACGCGGACTGATCGATTTTTTTTTCCTACTTCAGGTTCTCCTCCGTATATAGCAATAGTTCCACCATGCGTTCCAGAAGCTCTTCCTTCGTAGCTTCGGGGAAGTTGGCCAGCACGAGCTCCTTGGTGTACAGCTTGGTTATATACTTGAGCTTTGCGGTGTTGTGCCTTGAGGCATAGATAAAGTCCGCATGCGCCTTGTTGATGATGATGAGCGAGCGGTCCTGGTCGTATTTCGAGCGCCACAGCTCTCCTGGCGCGCGCTGGAAGGTATAGCCGGGAAGCCCGTGCCGCGAGCCGCTACCCCCGGCTTTGCCCCGCGGGATAAGGTCTGCCGTAACGGTTACGAATGCGGTGGCCGAGCAAGTCTGCTCTCCCTGGGTGGCGATTAGTTCTATCAGTGCCACTCCGGGCTCTTCCGATGCCTGGTATTCCGCGAATTCCGAATCGCCTCCCTGCAGGGTTCCTCCGCCTTCGCTTACCTGCCACTCGAAGGTAACGCCTGAATCCAGAATTCGCTTGGACTTGTCCCGCGCGATGGCATGAAGTTTTTTTGTCTCGCCCACGCCGATTACGCTGGAGGCAGGCGAAATGAGCACTTTGAACAAGGCTCCCGCGTATTCGAAGAAGTTTCGCTGCTTGTCTTCGTTGTACGATTCTCCCGGTGATTCTTCGGGTATGTAGGCTCCAAAGGATGCGTCGTCCGGGTTGGGTGGCACAGGCAGAGTATCGCTTGCATCGCCCTCGGGGGCGGCCGAAGGGTCAAGGATTCCGGGGGTAAGCGCAGAACCGTCTCCGGAACCCGGAAGAGTGCCGCTGCCGCTTCCGCTCTCGTTGCCGGCGCCGTCCTTGCCAGGCCGCGCCTGCTTTACCTGAGTCTGGAGCCAGTAATATTCCTCGCTGGGAAGGAGCAAAAACGCCTCTTTTAGCGCCTTCGTCACCTTGTGCAGGATGGCCTTGCTGGCTTCCTCTTCTTCGGCTTTTTTTTGCGCGTCGATTACCTGGCTTAGGGCTTCGCCCACGGGCGCGAGCGATGCGATAAGCGATTCGTAGGCCTCGTCCAGGAGTATGCCGTCGCGCGTGCCGGGAGTAAGCTTCAGAAACGAGGCGTCGATGATGCCTTCTATTATATTCGAGTTCCACGGAGACGAGGAGAACTCGTCCAGCTTGGAAAGGTCGGGTATTACCCGTGTGCCCAGCTTGTACAGGCCTATGGCGTTTTCTCCCGACGGCTCGGTTAAGTAAAGTTCGCAGTACACCTCGCCCAGCGGACTCTTCGTTTCCGGGATGGAGTGGATGAGGCGGCCCCGGAATTTCCTGGGCTCGACCACAAGCTCGCGCCTCGCCGCGCGGTCGATGATGCGCACCTTGACGCCGCTTTTTGCGATGCGGTCGCGCAGCTCCGAGGCGAGGTAATTCTGTATCTTGTCGGTGGACAGCTGGCGCAGGCCGGGCAGCAGCGGGGTTATGTGCAGCTCGGTGCCTGTCCCCGGGAAAAGCGCGGGTACGTCCCGCAGCGAAAAGGCGGGGTTGCCCTTAACCAGGCGCATATTGCGCGTCTGCCCGCTTTTCCCGGTGGAGGTTAGCGTGCAGGTTTCTCCCACCGTCCAGAACGACAGCAACCCGATGCCGAATTCTCCCTGGAGACCCTTTACGCCGCCTTCTTTAAGCTTCCGCTTTACCGAGTCGCCGATATGCGTCGCCACGTAGCGGAAGTCGTCGATGCCCTGGCCGTCGTCGATTATCTTCAGGTACTGGTCGCCCTTTTCCTTGCCCCGTATTATGGCTACGTTCCGGGCGCCGGCGTCTATGGAATTCTCCACGAACTCGGCTATTGCCTTGAGGGGGTTGTTCTGGCTCTGGGCGATAATGCTTATGGCGTTCCAGTGGTCGCCGATTTTCAGCTTGCCGCCTTCGTAGTCCTGGTCGGCGCTCATTGGCTTATAGCCTGGGCTTCCTTGTCGCGTTTTTTCTTTACGTCTTCCGCCTTGCGGGATATGCGGTTCCAAACCGCGGACAAGCCCATGGCCTTCTTGGCAAGGGACAGGGTTTCGCGAGCTTCCGCGCGCATTTTCATGGTGCCGTCGTACACGATTTCGTCGGCGAGGCCCGGTTGCGCCTCGAACTTGGCGCGGCGCTCGCGGATGGGGTCCAGGAAATGGTTCAGGGCGATTACCAGCTTTTGCTTTACTTCCACATCGCCCACCTTGCCTGCGCGGTACCGCGCCTTTAAGTCTTCGATTTGGGCTGTGTCCGGGTTGAACGCGTCGTGGTACTGGAACACCGGGTTGCCTTCAACCGTGCCGGGAATGTCGGCGCTGGTGCGCTTGGGGTCCGTGTACATGGACATCACGCGCTTCTCTACGATTTTGGCGTCGTCCGACAGGTAGATTGCGTTGTTCAGGCTCTTGGACATTTTCGCGTTGCCGTCCAGCCCGACGAGCGAGCCGAAGTCGGACACCAGCACTTTGGGAATGGGGAAGGTGTCGCCGTACAGGAAGTTGAAGCGGCGAGCCAGCTCACGGGTAATCTCCACATGCGCGACGTTATCTTTTCCTACGGGTACGAGGTTGGCGCGCGGCAGGAGGATGTCCGCGGTCTGCAGCACGGGGTAGGCGAGGAGGCCCAGCGGCATCTCTTCGATGCCCGCGCCCTGGGCCATTTCCTTGAGGCTGGGAATGCGCGACAGGCGCGGTACGGTAACGAGGTTTTGAAAATATAGCGCCAGCTCGATTACCTCGGGCACGGCAGACTGCAGGTAGATGATGCTCTTGGCGGGGTCGATGCCGCAGGCCAGGTAGTCCAGGGCGGCCGAGCGCACGTTGTCCGCCAGCATCTCGATATTCTCTTTCTCGGGCTTGGTGGTTAGCGTGTGCAGGTCCGCGATTATGAAGAAGCACTCGTATTCGTCCTGCAGGCGCACGCGGTTCTTGAGCGAGCCTACGTAATGGCCCAGGTGCAGCTTTCCCGTGGGCCTGTCGCCGGTTAATATTCTTTTTCTGTTTTCCATGATGCGTCTCCGATGGTAGTTTTGATGGAGCCTGGATGCGGGCGGGTTATCTAGCGTGAGCCGGCCGGAGCTTCACGACACAGCGCGCCAATAGGCTCGTTGCGGACACCCGCCGGTCGCCATGACCAGGTGTTCCGGAATTCAGGGTTGAGAAAAACATGCATGGCGGTTTCTGTCGATTTAAACATAGATGGATTGTAGCAGGTTCTTGTGCGGAAGCGCAAGTTGGTCATTTGAAAAGCTCGCGCCGTTGGATTATAGTTGTTATTTGGAGGCTCTATGTCCATATTCCGGAAGGTCGACTTGAAGTACCGGCGGGAATCGATAGCGATTCGCCTGAAATACCGGGTACTCCTCGTGTTGTCCCTGGTGCTGCTCGCCGTGATTCCCCTGCAAACGCTGGGCGCCTTGAGGCGTGGCGAGGCGATTCCCGCGGCGATAGACGGTTTTATCGCCGTCGCCTTTCTGGTTTCCTTCATCCTGCTTCTGCGGGGACGGTACCGTATCGCGGCGAATATCGTAATCGTACTGGTTTCGGCGGCGCTGACGTCGTTGAGTTTCATGAAGCAGCTCGAATCCGCGGATGCCCAAATCCTGATTATAATGTATTACCACGCCGGGGTCGTCGTCATTTCCGGACTTGTAGGATACAGCTGGATGCACGTAGCGGGGACGGGTATCTACGGCCTGCTGGCCGTGTTGTACGGCTTGATGTTCAGGCTTCCCGCTTTATTTCCCGGCTCCGGCGTGCCCGCGGCATTTTCAGGCGCGTTCGTCATCTATATCGCGATCGTCGTGAGTTCGTATCAAGCCTCCAGGATCATGCTTAAAACCATGGCGCTTACGGAATCGCAAGGCGCCCGGCAGAGCGGACTCGTGGAGCGGCTCGAGTCCATCATGGGAGAAGCAGCCGCATCCTCTGACGCGGTATCCGAAGAGTGCGGGCTATTCGCGCAGAAGGCTCGCGCCATAGCGGATGGGGCGGATGAGCAGGCGGGCAGCATCCGCGAAATATCATCTTCGCTCTCCGCACTGGAAAGCATCGTCGAGCAGAATGCCGCGAGCATCTCCGATACGAGATCGTCCGCCGGGCAGGCTGCGAGTTTCGCCGGCGAGAGTTCGCGGTCGGTGGAGGAAGCCTTCCTCAAGATAGAGGAAATTACGTCGCGCATCGGCATTGTCGAGGATATCGCGAGGCAGACGAACATGCTTTCCCTGAACGCCGCCATCGAGGCGGCGAGGGCCGGCGACGCCGGCAAGGGTTTCGCGGTTGTCGCAGTCGAGGTACGGAAACTGGCCGAGCGAAGCCGCACGGCGGCCCTGGAGATATTCGCGCTTTCCGGCGAAAGCATACGAATCTCCGGCCAGGCCCGCACGATGATCGGCAGCCTGATACCGCATATCGAGAGCACTTCGGCCCGCATCGACGAGGTCAGCGAGGCCAGCATCGACCAGGAGGCGGGAATCAAGCAGATAACGCAAGCCGTACGGGAACTGGACCGCGTTATGAAATCCAACGCGGAAACCGCCCGCGGAATGCTTGAGTCGGTTTCCCGGCTGGAGGAAGGCGCGGCCGGCTTGCGCGGCGTCCTGGCCGACCGCGCGGCGCGCTGATTACCGTTCGGCCAGCATAAGCCTTGCAAACACTTTTGCGTCTCCGACGATGTTGCTTATCTTGGTATATTCGTTGGGTGCGTGCATGGTTTCGTCCTGGGTGCTCCAAACGACGCAGGGATAGCCGACCTGCCGCAGGTATGCGCCTACCGTTCCGCCGCCGATTCCCACCGGCCTTGCCTCCACGCCATAGGTTTCCTTGATGGCTTTCTTGAGCAGTCCTACGACGGGCGCGTCTACGGCCGTCGCCGGGCTTTCGTTCCTCTGCACAATCTCGTGCGAAATCTTTACGTTATATATTTTTTCCACTTCTCGCATGCGCTTTTCGGATTCGGCAAGCACGAAATCTATGGAATACTGGGGAAGCACGCGCATGTCCACGTAAAAAACGTCGTCTCCCGGAATGGTGTTGATGTTGGGAACGTTGGCTTCTTTTTTTGTGGGGGTGATGGTGCTGCGGGTAGGCGAGAATATCGGGTTCCTGTCGGTAAGAACCTCGGTTTCCATGCGGTGCAGGCGCACTGCCAGGTCGCAGTTGGCAAGGAACGCGTTGGCGCCGTCGTCGGGCATCGAGGCATGGCACATTTTTCCCTTGGTGATCAGCTTGAGCCAGCATATGTTTTTTTCGGCCGTCTCGATTTCGGAGGAATCGTGCTTGCCGCCGTCGGGAATGACGATCAGGTCGTCCTTGGCGAACAAGTCCGCGTTTTTGAGGAGCCACTGGATGCCGAACACGGAGCCGTATTCCTCGTCGGCTACGAAAAGCAGTTTTACATCATGCTCGGGCTGCACTTTATTCTGGTTGAGGGCCATGGCGGCTATCACGGCGGAAACAAGGCCCTGCTGATTGTCCTCGACGCCGCGCCCGTAGATTTTGCCGTCGCGAACGGTGGCGGTAAAAGGGTCGCTGGCCCACAGGGCCTTGTCGCCCTCTGGCACGATGTCGGTGTGCGCCATGATCCACAGCCGTTTTCCCGGCTTCCTGCCTTTGAGGGTGGCTACCAGGTTGGGCCGCTTTTTGGCCGTCACGCGGTCGTCGGGCGCGTCAAAGTGCTCGATGCCTGCGATGCCCTTTTTTTGGAGCCAGGCTTCGAGCGCGGCGGCTTTTATCCACTCGCCGTCTCCCCCCGATTCGGGGGCAAGCGCGGGTATCGCGGTAAGCAGGGTTTCGAGCTCAATTATTGTTTTTTCCGAATTTGATATGGTTTCCAGTACTGTTTCCGTCTCGTTCATTGTTTCCTCCGGGGTGGCTGTGCGATTCGGTCTCCGATATCGCCTGTTCTTGGCTGCAAGTGTTTATTTCTTAACAGGCTGGTTTTGATAAACGGCCCAGCTTGTCTTGATAAGGGATTCCAGATCGGAGCATCGCGCCGTCCAGTCCAGGGTTTCCTTGGCAAGCGCGGAGCTCGCAAAAAGCCTGGCAGGGTCGCCGGGTCTCCTGGGAACCACGGTTGCGGGAATGGCTTTGCCGCAGATTCTACGCGCGGCATCGAGGAGTTCGAATACGGACAGCCCCGAGTCGGAGCCCAGGTTGACCACAAGGCTGTCTTCGCCTTTTTGCAGCCGGTCCAGGGCGCTTGCGTGCGCGCGCGCAAGGTCGCTTACGTGTACGTAGTCCCGAACTCCGGTGCCGTCGGCCGTGGGGTAGTCGTCCCCGAAAACCTTGAGCTCGGTTCGCATGCCGGAGGCGACTTCCATGATGACCGGTATGAGGTTTGCGGGGTTGCGTTCGAGTCCGCAGGCCCTGCCCTGCGCGTCGTAGCCCGCGGCGTTGAAGTAACGCAGCGACACGAATTTCAAGCCCCTGAGCTTGTCGTACCAGGCAAGCAGCCGCTCTATCTCCAGCTTGGTATAGCCGTAAAAATTCTCCGGATTGGTAGGATGCTTCTCGTCGATGGGCAGATAGACGGGTTCACCGTACACCGCGGCCGAGCTAGAAAAAACCAGTTTTTTTATTCCGGCGGCGCACAAGGCGTTGAGCACGTTAACCGTGCCGCACAAGTTGTTGCTGGCGTATTTCTCGGGTTCCAGCATTGATTCGCCCGCTGCCTTGAATGCGGCCAGATGGATTGCCGCGTCGAAGCCGCGAGCCATGGCGTTTTTAAGGTCGCTCGGATTCATGATGTCGCCCTGGAAAAAATCCTGAAAGGGGAAAAGATTTTCTTTTGCCCCGCTGGACAGGTTGTCAAACACGGTTACGGAGTGTCCGTTTTCCTTGAGTTCGAGGCATACATGGCTGCCTATATAGCCGGCTCCGCCGATTACGAGCACTTTCATTGTAAAGCTCCTTCTTTGGTCACGGGAAATTGTTTCTAATTTTCAGGAATTCGTCTATATTGGCGACGAATATTTTTATAAGCGCGGGATCGAACTGGCTGCCAGCCATGGATTCGATGTACTTTACCGCTTCGCTTTCGGTCCAGGCGCTGCGGTATACGCGCTTGTTCGTAAGGGCATCGAACACGTCGGCAATAGCCGCGATGCGGGCAAACAGGGTAATGGCCTCGCCTGAAAGTCCTTTGGGGTAACCCGTGCCGTCCCAGCGTTCGTGGTGCTCGGCTGCTATGGCAGCGGCGGCGGTAAAAAGGGTTCGCTTGGAGAACTGAAGCATTTGGGCTCCCATGCTTGTGTGTTCTTTCATGGCGTTGAACTCGGCGTCGTCCAGCCTCGAGGCCTTGTTGAGGATTATGTCGGGAATCGCCACCTTGCCTATGTCGTGCACGGCGCTTGCGACCTGGATAATGTTTGCCTGTTCCTCGTCCAGCCCGTGGAGGGTAGCCAGCAGCCTTGCGTATTCGGATACGCGCTTTACGTGATGGCCCGTTTCCATCGAGCGGCGCTCGATGATGTCCCCGAGAGTGAATATTAATTCACGATGGTTTTCCTCTATCTCGCGGTTCAGGTAGATGTTCTCGAAGGCCACCGCCACGTTGATGCTGTATATGTTGATAAGCTCGATGTCCAATGGGGAAAGCCCGGGGCAGTTTTCAAGATAGATGATGTTCTGGCTGCCGGTTTTGGTTTCTATATAGCCGACGTAGGATCCTTCGTCATAGCAGGAGCAGCGTGTCTTGAGCGCTTTTTCCACGCGCGCCAGCTCGGCAGGCTCCAGGTACTCGTCGATGCGCTTGCCGATGCCCTTCCGGTAGTGGCCGGTGGCGGCCAGGACCACGAATCCATCGCCGTCCCGGGCCACGGTAAAACCGGCCATGCTCACGTAAACGGCGTCGCGATCCACGCACAGGAGTCCGGAAAGCTGCTCCAAGACGCCGGAGGCGAATTTCTTCAGCGAATGGAACTCGAAAAGCCGGGCTGACGACTCGATGATTTTCTGAAGGCCGTTACGGCTTTTCTCGATGGTCATGATGTCTTTATAGGATCGAATGGCCGCAACGAGAGAGGTAAACAACTTCTGGGCGGTAAGCTCGGTTTTTTCCTTATAGTCGTTTATGTCGTACTCGAGGATTACCTTATTCTCCGGCGCGTGTCCGCTCTGGCCGGTGCGCAGGATGATGCGAACGAAGGAATTCCGCAGATCGTCTCGTATGAAGCGTACGAGCCGCAAACCGGCGTCGTCGCCGTCCATGACCACGTCCAGGAGAATCACCGCGATGTCGGAGTTTTTTTCCAAAAGGATTTTAGCCTCGGCGGCGGAATGGGCGGATAGGAACGACAGCTTGCGGGAGGCAAAGGAAAAGTCCGCGAGAACCAGCCTCGTTATGTGATGCACTTCATCTTCGTCGTCAACGATAAGGATTTTCCAGGTACTTGTTTTTTGCCGCTCCGTAACCTCACGCTCGGCGGCAAAAGTAAATTTATCGTCAGATTCGCTCATTGTCTACCTCGTGTATTTTCTCTATGCGCGCAGGCAGGCGCACTGTGAACCGGACGCCTTTCCCCTTCTCGCTTTCGCAGCGGATCGTGCCGCCCAGCTTTGAGGCGATATTGGAAACGATGTAAAGCCCGAGTCCGGTGCCCCCATGTTCCCTTTGGGTGGTAAAAAACGGCTGGAATATCCTTGAGAGGTTCTCCTCCGGGATGCCGCAGCCGTCATCGGTGTAATAAACTGCGATAAAATCGTTTTGGAGCTTTGCGCCGATGCGGATTGTCCCCGCCGAACCGTCGGGGTACGCGTGGTTCAACGAGTTGAATATAAGATTGGTGACAATCTGCGAAAGCATTCCCGGGTACCCGTACCAGGCGATGTTTGGCGGAATTTCCAGCTGTATGGTGTGCGGCGTTTTTTTTATTTTGGGTCGCAGGCTGAAGACCACTTCTTCTATATATTGGCCAATGTCGACGAGCCGAAGGTCCTCGGAGCTCTGGTCTACCGCTATCTTCTTGAAGCTGGAGACGAAGTCGCTTGCCCGGCGCAGGTTATTAAGTAATATTAACGTTGTTTCCCTGGCTTCCGAGAAGAATCCCTCGAGATCGGATTTCGTGAGCGAGTTTTCCTCGAGCTGCTTTGCGATAAGCTTCAGCTTTTCGTCCAGGTGCGAGGCGGCGGTGACGCTTACGCCGACGGGCGTGTTTATTTCGTGGGCTACACCGGCAGTGAGGCTGCCCAGGAATGCGAGCTTTTCCGTTTTGACGAGTCGGCTTGTCCTGTCCCTCACGACCGTTTCAAGGTCGGTGGAGTATTCCTGGATTATGTCGGCCATGGAATTGAAGGACCGCGAAAGTTCGCCCAGTTCGTTGCTCCGCTTTGTTTCCTTGCCGATTCGCGCGCTGAAGTCTTTTTGCCCGAACTTGAGCACCGCCGCGTTTATTTTGGAAAGAGGGCTGAGCACGGAAAATCTAAAATATATCGAAAGCAGTATAAGGCCTACAAACATGATCGTCAGATTTTGCATCGAAGAAAATATCAGAGACTTGTTTATGGACCGCGTCAATGCCGCGCTGTCGTGCCCAATCTCGACCAGGCCAAGACGATAGTTGGCGACATTGGTCGTTTTAATTACTTCTATGTAGAATTTATGGTCCGCGTTCAGCGCAGCCTTGGCTTGCGTGGAGTCCGTAAGACGCACGAGCTGCCCCTCGCTGCCATGCATGAATCCGGTAAATAATTTTCCGTCCTGGTCCCACAGGATCAGATACTTGATGTTGGGGTCGTTCATTTCTACAAGCAGGATATTTTCCACCTGGCTCAAGTCGAGTGACCAAATGGGACCAATCAGCGATTTGGCGAGCCGATCCTTCAGAACCTGCGACTGGTCATCGATGGCCTGCATTGCGTTCTTGCGTTCCGAATACGAAATAAGCAGACTGCTGAAAACGGTTAGAATGCACAGGATGGAGAAAGCCGCTATGATTATTCGGCCGGAGAGGCCTACCTTAAGTCCCATGGTTCCCATACTACGTTCTATACCGATGGAATTCAAGGGTTATTCCGCTTGTGTTTCTTGAGCATGATTGATAATCGGCACAAATCGCTCTTCGGCCAAAAAGCTTGCAAAAATAAAAATACCGGCTTTGTACCTGCCATCGGCGGCCGCATTCCAGAAACCGGCTCCATCCAATATCCTTGCGATAAACTCGCTGCAGTACAAAGCGCCGTCGCTGTTCCGGTCGTAGCGATCGTCGAACGGTATCCGCGCCGCAAGTTTTTGTTCTGCCAGGGAGCAGGCTGCGGCGGCTTGGGCCAGGCTTATCCAGAGGGGACGCACTACCAATATCGAAGCGGGGCGGGCAAACGCGGTAAAATCCCGAAGGGTGTTTTCCTGGACTCCGTCGATGCCGGTAAGCGCGCCGTGCACCGAGTGCAGCACGCCCAGGCCGTCGCTGCGGGCTACGAGCATGCCTATGTGCGAGAACGGCCTGGTTTCCCGCAGCGCCGAAATTATAAGGTCGGCGCTGTGCCGCAGGCCGGCTATCAAAATCAGGTCTCCCGGGCGCAGAAGGGCTGATTCTTCAAGGCTTAAGGAGTCGCGTTTTGGGTCGCCTGGAGTTTTTTTTATTAAATACGGCGTAAGCATAACCAGAGCCGGAATGCACAGGCACAAAGTCCCCATGGCGATTCCGGTAGCCAGCAGCATTGTAAGCAGGGCTTTTCGAGGTTTTTGCGGCAGGCTCAGACGCCTTTGGTAAAGTTGACTTTCCAGAGACCGTCCACCTTTTTCAAGTTGAGAGTCTGGGCGGCGCCATCGCCTAACTGATAGCTGACGACAGCCGTGTCGCCGGTCGCTTCGGAGGAAATTATCTTGACGGCTTTGGTTTTTGCGATATCCTTCTGTTTTGCCTTCTCTTCGGGCGGAGTCATGCCCATAAGCGATTCAAGCATGGTGACGTTCTCGATGCCTTCTTTTGTGCTGAGCAGCGCCGCTCCTTTAAAATCCTGATTATTCAGCTTTACCAGGAAATCCTTCGCCACCGATTCGGGTTTGGAGCCGCCGGCGCAGGAGAGCGTAAAAATGGCGGCGATGAATGCGAGAATGGGCAGTGCGATGACTTTCTTCATAAATTGCTCCTGTCAAGAAAAAAAGCCGTCCCCCGGAAGGGACGGCCTGTCTGCCACCGGTCAGAATTGAACTGACGACACGTGGATTTTCAGTCCACTGCTCTACCAACTGAGCTACAGCGGCGCAACAGAAAAAGTTTATACCGGAAAGCGCAGAAAAGGTCAAGAGCAATGTTGCTTTTGCGTATTTGGCGTTAAACCGCACTGAATGCGATGTATTGCATCGTTTCCGTTACTGTGCTAGCCTTAATTCATGAAGTTATACGTTTCTGCGGATAAAATCACCATTTTTACCTACTTCTTTTTTGTTATTTTAATCGGAGGTTTGGTACTTTGCATCCCCGGTCTTTGGCAAGGCGCTGCTCCACTTTCATTTATAGACGGATTATTTACTTCTACCAGCGCCGTGTGCGTTACGGGCCTAATCGTCGTGGATACTGCGCAATTTTCCCGCCTTGGACAATTTGTAATTATGCTGCTTATCCAACTCGGCGGACTGGGCCTTGTCTCGTTTGCCATAATTTACGCCAGTAACCGTCGGCGAATTTCGCTTGTCAATCGGTCCATAATCAAAGACCTGTTCATCGATGAAATCGAGCACAACCCCAAAAAAATAATTCAGAGCATCGTGTTTACCACGTTTATCGTCGAGGGTTTGTGCGGTCTTATTCTTTTTTTGCGCTTTAGCGCTCTCGGGGTCGAAGCGCCGTTTTTTACCGGCATGTTCCATTCGGTATCGGCCTTTTGCAATGCGGGCTTTTCCACCTTCAGCCTTAATCTGGAGGAGCACCGGAGCGATTGGGTGATTAACCTTACCATCGCCGCCTTGATTATAGTCGGAGGTATCGGCTTCGCGGTGGTCAAGGACATTTGGGCAGTCTTCATGCGCAAACGGCACCATATCAGTTTTCATACCAAGATCGTGCTTATGATGACCACTGCGCTGGTGGTTCTGGGAACGCTGTTTTTCTATATTGCCGAATACGACCATGCGTATGCCGGGTTCACCATTGCCGATAAACTTCTGGCCGCCTTTTTCGAAGCGGTAACGCCGAGAACCGCCGGGTTCGATACCGTTGCGCCTGCGCTGCTCAGCCTGCCTTCGGCCGCGGTGGTCATTTTTCTTATGTTTACGGGCGGTTCGCCTGGTTCCACCGCAGGTGGTATCAAGACGACCACCTTGTTTACGACTTTGCTGATAGCCTTGCGCGGAACCGAAGCAGACGGTTCCGTTACCTGGAAAGGCGCCAGGCTCAACCAGGGGATACTTACGAAGTGCATGCTTATCGTTTCACGGTCGCTGGGCATAGTCGCGGTCGCCTTTCTTGGCATGCTGCTGTTCGAATCCTCCAAACCCGGCGCGGGATTCATGCAGCTGCTCTTTGAGACGGTATCGGCATTTGCAACGGTGGGCTTGTCCTGCGGAATCACCGCCGGCTTGGGCATCACCGGCAAATCGATATTGATAGCCACCATGTTCGCGGGGCGGGTAGGCATTTTTACGATGATAGTCAGCCAGGTCAAGGATAACCCGGAGCATTATACGGAGTATCCCGATCAGAATCTTATGTTGGGTTAAGGAGAATTGAATGGCGCGACAATATGCACTTATCGGTTTGGGCAGTTTCGGCGTGCGGGTGCTCGAAAAACTGGCTGAGGTAACCGACCAGATCATCATCATCGATAAAAGTCGCGATTTAATAGAAAAATACAAGGATTACGCCACGCATGCGTACATTACCGACGCTCTGGACAAAGGAGCCTTGGAACGGCTTCTGCCCGAAGCCCTCGATGTAGCAATCGTGGACGTAGGCGCGAATATCGAGGTTGCCATACTAGTCGTCAATACGTTAAAAAAATGTAAAGTGCAGCGAATCATCGTCAGGGCAGAGACGGAAGAGCATGGCGAGATTTTATCCATTGTGGGGGCGACCCAGATAGTGTATCCTGCGAAGGAAGCTGCGGCTAAAGTGGTACCGCTTCTTGTATCCAGCATGCTGTTTTCGTTTATGCCTATCAGCGCAAGCCTTGTGCTTGCCGAGATTAGTCTCCCCGCAAAATATGTTGGAAAGACTTTAATAGAAGCTAATTTGCGCCAAACCAACGGTATCAACGTCGTGGCGATACGGAAGGAACACAGCGAGGATTACACGTATTTTGACCCGAAATACCGGTTATGCGCCGATGATGTACTGCTTTTCGCATCTACTGAAGAAGATATGGCAAAATTTACGGGTGTCCTGATAGGTCCAAGAAAGAACAGCGTTATGGATTTGATGAAAGGTGTTTTCGGAAAGAAAAAAGACAAAAATCCGAATTCCTGACGTATACTGGAATTTTTCCGGGTGAAAGACCGACAAGGAGAATAATCGCATGGATATTTTTGACAAGTGCTATGGATTCGACCTCGACAAACAGGCAATAGAGAAGGGCTACTATCCGTTTTTCCGCCCGCTCGACGCGTCCGAAGGAACCGAGGTAATGATTCAGGGGCACCGCGTTCTGATGATCGGCTCAAACAATTACCTAGGTCTTACCACGCACCCTAAAGTCCTGAAAGCCGCGCACGACGCGATCGACACCTACGGCCCCAGCTGTACGGGAAGCCGGTTCCTCAACGGCACGCTTAAAATCCACCTTGAATTCGAGGCCAGGCTCGCCGCTTTTATGGGCAAGGAAGCCGCCCTTATCTTTGCCACGGGCATGCAGGCAAACCTGGGAGCCATATCTGCCCTGCTGGGCCGCGATGACGTGGTTATAACCGACAAGGAAGACCATGCTTCCATCGTGGACGCCTGCCGCCTGGGTTTTGCGGACATCAAGCGCTTCGTGCACGGGGATTTGGACCAGTTGGACAGGATACTGGCCAAAATTCCGGAAACCAAGGGAAAGCTCGTAATCGTGGACGGCGTGTTCTCCATGGGCGGCGACATCGTGGATCTGCCAAAGCTTGTGTCGATCTGCAAAGCCCACAAAGCCCGAATCTACGTGGACGACGCGCATTCGCTGGGCGTTCTCGGCGGAGGCCGGGGTACCGCCAAGCATTTCAACCTCGTGGACGAAGTGGACATAACGATGGGAACCTTCTCCAAGAGCTTCGCCTCCATAGGCGGCTTCGTGGTCGGGTCTAAGGAAGTTATAAATTATATCAAGCATACCGCGCGCTCCTTTATCTTTTCCGCATCGCTTCCCGCTCCCAACCTGATGGCGGCGATGGCCGCCCTCGACATCATGGAGACCGAGAGCGAGCACGTGGAGCGCCTGTGGGAAAACGCCCACTTCATGATGAAAGGCTTCCGCGA
The DNA here is from genome assembly GCA_031402655.1 of Spirochaetota bacterium. Classification (GTDB taxonomy): domain Bacteria; phylum Spirochaetota; class Spirochaetia; order Treponematales; family UBA12059; genus JANNSO01. The sequence continues at coordinate 15,154 of JANNSO010000110.1, forward strand.
CCTTGGGTTCAACATCGGCAATACGCAGACGCCCATCATTCCCGTAATCATCGGGAACGACGAAGCCTGCCTTTATTTCTGGAAAGACCTGTTCGACAAAGGCCTGTACACGAACCCCGTCATCGCGCCTGCGGTTCCCGAGGGCATGGCCCTGCTTCGCACCAGCTACATGGCCACGCATACCCGCGAACAGCTTACGCGTGCTTTGGCGATTTTCGGGGAGTCCGGCAGACGGCTGGGAATAATCAAGTAATACGAATATCCCATAGTATTGTATAAAAGATCGGCTGCCGTAGTTTACGGCGGCCGTTTTTTATGCCGAGCCGAGCTTGACGCCGGCGCATCGATGGATAAAGCTCTATGCATGGGGAGGTGCATCATGCGCCTGTGCAGGTTCTTGTCATTGGCCTTTGGTTTATATCTGGCCGGTCCGGCCGTCATGGCAGCACAGGAGCAAATCCGGGCGTTGCCCAATGGAGCCGTAAAAAGTTTTACGCACGGCTGGCATGTCAGCACCTTGTACAGTTTTCCCAAGGCTTCCGAATTCAGCATCGCCAACGCGCAGGGCTGGAACCTCAAGATGCTCGTGCCCATTCCTGCCAGCGATGAAACGCTTGCCGTGAGCAACCTGCAAATCGGGGATGGCCTGGTGAAATCGTTTTCCGGGGCGGAAGGCCGCTATATCGCCTATATGTTTACAGCTGTGCCGCAGGATTTTACCGTGGAGTACGATGTCGAGATAAGCGAGTATCGCGTGCCGCTGTCAGGGCTCGAAGACTTGCCTCCTTACGATACGGGAAGCCGGGTTTATCGGACCTATACCAAAAATACCACCGGACAAATCGACGTGAAACACCCCAAGATCAAGCAATATGCCGCCGAATTATGGGAAAAAGCCAAAGGAAACCGCCTGGACTATGCGTATAAGGCTTTTATCTTTACCTACGAGCACATGCCGTATGCTGTGGTCAATTACAACTCGATCGACGACATGTACCGGTTGGGTACAAACGGCAAACCTACCGGCGATTGCGGTGCCCACGCGATCTATTACGTCTCTCTGCTGAGATCGCATGGAATCCCGGCCCGGCTCAAGACCGGCTGGCTGACGAAGGATGGTACACTCTCGGGCCATATGTGGAGCGAGTTTTACGTGGAGGGCATAGGCTGGGTTCCCTCGGATGCCACATTCGGGGGAAACTATTTCAACCGCTCCGGCCCCAATTCGCTGCATTTCAACCGTGGAGAAGAGCTCCGGGCCGAAATCGGCGACTGGAAGCCGGTTTTTACGGACGGGCTCCAGAATTTCGCCTGGGTTCACGGGATTACCGGAGGCACGCTGTCAGGTACACTGGCCATTCGTTCCAAAATTACGGTAAGGGCGATCCATACGCCCGACGAGGCTGCTTATTATCAGGATCCTGAGCGCGCAGAAAAGCTGCGCGACAGCATCACGGCGATGCTTCGATCGAAACTGGCCATCGGGCAGCCGGCATTGCATCGATCGCCGGAACTTGATCGGGCCGGTGACCTGATGATCAGCGATTCAAAGCTGAAACTCGATGATGCGCTGAAGCAGGGAGGATTCCGTCAAAACGGGGGTATCTACGTGCTTGACCTTGCCCTTGATTTTCCGGCGGGCACCGATATCGGCGCCGGCCTGCTGCGCTACCTGGAAGCAAATGGCTATATCAAGAAATACCTGATCTTCCCCAAGTTCGGCGTTGGGTACCGTTATGAGAATAATCTGCACCGGTTTTATCTTATAAGCTCGGGAGGCAAGTAAAATTCGCCCTCCGCGTTTACTTACCTCCTCCTCGGCGTTATATTCCAACCGGAGGACACCATGGATACAAAGAAACCCGATTCCGTGGCATTGAAACAATTGGGAATCCAATGCTTCAACACCACCTGGGACTATATCGATAAAAAAGACAAGACCGGCCAAGACTTGTGCGAGATGATAAACCAGGCTCACGCGTCATTATGGTTTTGGAAGGCCAGCGGCCTGCAGACGCCTACGAACATATCGATCGGCTTATGGCAGATTTCGCGGGTGTACGCCCTAGCGGACGATTCGGATATGGCGATATTGTTCGCCTGCCGATGCATCGAGGTTTCTTCCGATCCAAGCGTCGACCCGTTTTACCTGGCGTATGGATACGAGGCTGCGGCGAGGGGTTTCCTGAAGTCCGGCCGGAAGGCGGAAGCAAGGGAATATATCGAAAAAGCGAAATCCGAGATTAAGAAGACGAAGGAAAAGGATGTCGGCGGTTTTACCGGAGATGTTTCCGAGCTTGAGAGCATGGTCAAATAAAGTTAACTATTAGAAGGCTTTCACTGAACCGTTTCCGCGATCGGGTGAACTTCCCGCATTGTATCCTTGCGCGGCGGATCCGAACCCTGTTAGGTTTAACAAGCGGAAACAACAATCTATTGCTAAACGGGCTCGGGTATTTCCGTAAGACTGCGGAGCATGGGCATTGGTTCAAAGCTTGTTATCCACTGGATTTTCTTGAGTTCCTGATTTTGCCTCGCTTTTTTGACAATTCCGCATGGCTTCCACTATACTTAAGGAGCAGATTCCAAGTTTGCAAAAAAAGGAAGTTTTATGGCTAAAACAGGCGATACCACAGCCAAGGACCCGGATCTCGTAAAGGAAAACCTCGGGATGGATGCCCAGGCCTTAAAAGATTCTTTCGTTCGCCACATGGAATATTCACTGGGCAAGGATAATTTTTCCTCCACTCCGCAGGATTGCTACAGCAGCATAGCCCTGTGCGCCCGTGACAGGCTTATAGAGCGATGGATCACCACCCAGCAGACCTACCACAAAAAGCATGCAAAGCGGATTTACTACCTGTCCCTGGAGTTCCTCATTGGCAGGACACTGGGCAACAGCCTCATCAATCTTGGGCTTTATGACGAGGCCTCGAAGGCAGTGCGAGACTTGGGGTATTCCCTTGAGGATTTGCGTGAAAAGGAATGGGATGCGGGGCTGGGAAACGGCGGACTCGGAAGGCTGGCGGCCTGCTTTATGGATTCGCTCGCCACCCTCGAAATTCCCGCGATGGGCTATGGCATACGCTATGATTATGGCATCTTCTTTCAAAGCATCAGGAACGGCTACCAGGTGGAAACCCCCGATAACTGGCTGCGGCTGGGAAATGTCTGGGAGTTCCCGCGCCCCGAGTTCAGCTACATGGTCAATTTTTACGGCAGCGCGGAAAGTTACCAGGATGCAACTGGCTTAACCAGGCGCCGCTGGATCAACGGTGAAGAAATAATAGCCATGGCTTACGATACGCCCGTTCCCGGTTATAAGAACAATACGGTTAACAATCTGCGGCTCTGGTCCGCCAAGTCTACCCGCGAGTTCGACCTGAACTACTTTAACGACGGGGATTATATAAAGGCTGTATCCGCGAAATCCGTCTCCGAAAATATTACAAAAGTATTATATCCCAACGACAATAACCTCGGGGGCAGGGAATTGCGCCTGAGGCAGGAATATTTCTTCGTATCCGCCACAATCCAGGACATTATCAGGAGGTATAAGGCCGAGCACGATGGTTTCGATGAATTCCCCGCTCAGGTGGCCATCCAGCTCAACGATACCCATCCGGCTATTTCCATCGCCGAGCTTATGCGCACCTTGGTGGACCTGGAATGCCTGCCATGGGACGCAGCCTGGGACATTACCACGAAGACATTCGGCTATACCAACCATACCGTGCTTCCGGAGGCCCTCGAGCGCTGGCCGGTAGACCTTATGGCCAAAGTTCTTCCGCGTCACCTAGAGATTATCTACGAAATAAACAGCAGGTTCCTCGAGGAACTTGCGCGATTGTTCCCCGGCGAGACAGATATGGTGCGTGAACTTTCCATAATAGAAGAAGGGACTTCGAAAAAGGTTCGCATGGCCAACCTTGCCATAATAGGCAGCCATTCGGTCAACGGCGTGGCCGCTTTGCACAGCGACATTCTAAAAGCCATTTTGTTCAAGGATTTTTTTCGCGCATGGCCGGGAAAATTCAACAACAAGACAAACGGAATCACGCAAAGAAGATGGCTCAAGCTGTGCAATCCCCGTTTGGCTTCGCTCATAAGCGGGCGTATCGGCGAGAATTGGGCTTTGGATCTTTTTGAGCTCAAGAAGCTCGAGCCTTTGGCAGAGAACGCGGAATTCCAGAAGCAATGGTTCGAGGTAAAGAAGGCGAACAAGGTTTTCCTAGCCGGGTATATAAAAAGTCATAATAATATAACTATCAATACCGACTCGATATTCGACATCCAGGTCAAGCGCCTGCACGAGTACAAGCGGCAGTTGCTTAACAGGCTGTTGAAAAAGTCCCCCGAAAATGGGTTTTCTATGTCATAATTGTTCAGGTGGTATTCGAATGCGTGGAGACGAAAACAAGCAACCAGAA
>JANNSO010000111.1:0-36532 GCA_031402655.1 Spirochaetota bacterium
TTCCCGCCGCGGACTGCTTCGAAGCGGTAGACCTACTAGCCTGTGGTGGTGGGTACAATTCGTTCTGGGAGTCGGTCTTCTTTGAAAAAGAGACGGTCTACATGCCGCAGGAAGCCCGCTTCGAGGACGCACGGCTCAGGATGCGAATGGGAGCAGACTACGTTTTCAAGGAAAACGGAGCCGATTCGCTCGCGCGCCTTGCGATGGGTTTATAACCCACCTTAAAACAAGGGGCTGTCGGAAAATACATTCCCGACAGCCCCTTGCCATTAAATCCGGGTAGGCGCTTTTATTTTACCACCCTTGTTCCTGCGTTTCCGTCCACCGCGGCTTGGGCTTTTTCCAGGCTCGTGATGATGACGAGCTTGCCACCCATTTTTATGAAGTCGCAAGCGGCTTCGATCTTCGGGCCCATGGAGCCTTTGGGAAACTGTCCCTCGGCCATGTACTTGTCGGCCTCGGCTACGGTCATGACGTCAAGCACCTTCATGTCGGGCTTTTTGTAATTGACGGCTACCTTGTCCACACCCGTCAGGATAAGGAGCTCGTCGGCGCTTATCTGGCTGGCCAGGAGGGCGCTGGCGCGGTCCTTGTCGATAACCGCGTCCACGCCGGAGAGGGTTCCGTCGGCCGCGCGGCATACGGGAACTCCGCCGCCGCCGACCGCGATTACCACTTTGCCGCTCTTCAAAAGCTCGTGAATCGTTTCCTTTTCAATAACGTCAACGGGAATCGGGCTTGCTACGACGCGGCGGAATCCTCTGCCCGGGTCTTCCTTCATGATCCAACCCTTGGCCTTGCATGCTGCCAGGTCGGCTTCCTTAAAGAATGGACCGACGTACTTGGTGGGGTTCAGCATGGACGGGTCGTTCTTATCCACGACTACCTGGGTTACCACGGTAACGACGTCTTTCTTGAGCCCTGCCTTGATCAACGCGTTGATGAGGCTCTGCTGAATCATATAGCCTATGGACCCTTGGGTATCGGCTACGATTACATTGAGCGATGACGGAGGAACCTGGCTGGATCCGGCTTCGTTGCGGATGAGGTGAACGCCGGCCTGGGGGCCGTTGCCGTGGCTAAGCACGACATGGTGTCCTTCTTTAATGAGGCCGACGATGGCGGCCATGCTCTTGCGGGTATTCTCGAACTGCTGCTCGATGGTGCCTTCGGTGCCTTCTTCGATAAGGGCATTTCCGCCCAAAGCGACGACAATGGTCTTCTTGCTCATAAAACCTTCCTTTTTTACCCTTTCGCCTTGTCTTTTCGGATAAAATACCAAAAAGCGACAAAAAGGAATTGTCAGCTTAGCAGAAAAAGAGGGGGCGGAGCAATCAGCCCGATCAACAGATGACAAAGCCGATTCCCGAATCCGGGTTTGACAGAATCAAGGACTTGAGTACATACTTGTGCCAAACTGCAGCCTAGGCTTTCCGGCCGTCCTGCGGAAACTAAAGGAGCATCTTCATGACCAGGAAAATAATCAGCACCAAAGAAGCGCCGCAGGCGATCGGTCCCTATTCCCAAGCCATCCAGACGGGCAACCTGCTGTTCTGTTCTGGGCAACTTGGGCTCGATCCAGAAACGGGCGAATTGGCCGTAGGAGTACGGGACCAGGCGGACAGAGCCATGAAAAATATAGCCGGCCTGGCAAGAGCCGCCGGATCATCCATCGATTCAATAGTAAAAACCACTATTTTTCTTAAGGACATGGCCGATTTCGCGGCAGTCAACGAAGTGTACGGCTCGTATTTCTCCTTGGAAAAACCCGCCCGCTCGACGGTGGCCGTAGCCGGACTTCCCAAAGGCGGGCTCGTGGAAATAGAGGCAATAATCGCGTTATAAAAGGATAATAACCTTGTTTAATTTTGACGAAGCACCCGACAGAAAGCCGTACGACTCGATCAAATGGAGCTACCTTGCAGGGTGCTGCCCGGACAGTAGCGACGACGTGCTGCCCATGTGGGTTGCCGACATGGATATGGCCTCTCCGCCGGCCGTGGTTGAAGCGGTGGTAAACCGGGCAAAACATCCGGTCTATGGCTACGCGGGAAAACCGGAGTCATACTTCCAGGCATTCATGTACTGGATGCAAAAACGCCATGCGACCAATGTGCCCCGCGAGTGGCTCGAGTTTTCGCCGGGTATCGTGCCGGCCATTGCCACATGTATCCGCGCCTACAGCGAGAGCGGCGACGGCATCGTCATAATGCCTCCCGTCTACCACCCTTTCAAGGCGCTGATAGAAAAGAACAGGCGAACGGTACGCGAGGCTCCGCTTCAATTGAAGGATGGCCGATACCGTTTGGACTTGCCCGCCCTCGAGGCTGCATCAAAAGGCGCGCGGATGCTCGTTCTCTGCTCGCCGCACAATCCGATAGGGCGGGTCTGGACGATGATGGAGCTTGAGGCCATTACCGATATTGCCGAGAAAAACGACCTTATCGTCATAGCAGACGAGATACATGCGGATATGGTCTTCGCGCCCAACCGGCATATTCCCTCGCTGAATGTAGGCAAGAAATTAAGCAGAAGACTCGTTTCCTGCTGGGCTCCCAGCAAGACCTTCAACATAGCCGGGCTGCAGGCTTCCTATATAGCGATCCCCGACCCCCAGTTGCGGCGTGCGTTCGCCGACGAAACCGAAGCAGGAGGAATCAGCGGACCAAACTGCATGGTAAGTTCGGCTGCGCAGGCGGCCTACCGTGAAGGCGAAGCCTGGCTGGACGAAATCCTTCTGTACATAAAAGATAACTTCGATCATCTGGCGGAACAGCTTGCGAGCCGGGCTCCCGATATAAAAATGTACCCGAGCGAGGGAACATACCTGGCATGGCTGGACTTCAGGCCGGCGGGCTTATCCGGAGACGTATACAAAACCGTGCTGGAAAAGACGGGTATCTGGCTCGATCCGGGCACCCGTTTCGGTACCGGGGGCGATGGGTTCGCCCGGCTGAACCTCGGATGCACCAGAAAAACCCTCGACATCGCCATAGACAGGCTGGCAAAAGCCTTTGGCCGATAGCCCTGGCGTTAACCCCCATCATTTCCTGCCAGCCGTTGACGCACAAGCGCTTTTCGGTCGAGAATGAAGCGCAAAACGAGCAACACAGGAGATCAAGGTGAGCGACATTTCTCTAAAACCAAAAAGTGCTAATCGCCGGCCAAAAAACATCTTTCGCTTTTTTGCAGCAGCCCTTGGGATTCCCCTTGTTCTGATTCTTATTCTGTTCATTTTCTCTTCTATCGATAAAACCGATCCAAGGCTTTTCGTGCCAGCGGGCTTCGACCTTTACGCAAGCACAGGCTCCGCCAGCGAATTTACCGCAAGGGTTTTAAACCTTAAAGTTCTGGATGCCGCCCTTTCCGGCGCCGGAACCAGGGAACTCCGCGCGACGGTCCGCGAGCTTCGCTCAAATCCATTCCTGCAATCGGGTCAATTCAAGAAGCTCGCCGACGTACAAGTGGAGGCCGCATACTACCCGGGCGGGGAATTCGTCGCGGTTGCCGACTTTGGCTGGCGATCCGCCCTTACCCGATGGGCACCCTTTTTCGGGAAGCGCCTCGCAAGCGGAATCCTTCCGGTTAAAGGCTTGAGCTGGAATGAGTACTCGAGCCCAAAAAGATTCGAATACGGCAATGGCACGGATATAATTTATATTGCCGTCATTAAAAATCTCCTGGTCGCTTCGTCTTCCGAAAGCCTGTTTACCGATGCCATGAAGGGCTCCAGTTCCTCAGAGGAGGCCCAAAAGCTGCTGGCGATTAAAACACAGGGAAATTTACGGATACTGGTGAATACCGCCAGCCTAATCGCCGAAACGGCGGCCGGAGCGGGACTTGGCGCATCGATAGTGCGAACAATAGGCTTCCCCGAACTTTCGGTCGCCGATCTGGAACTTTCCGATAGCGACATTCGCCTGACATTGCGAGCGAAGGCAAACTCCACCGACCCGGCCATAGCCACCTTGCTTTCCAAACGCTCCAGAACTCCTGCCGCCCTCAGTTCCATGCCCGAATCGGTGGAATACTTCAGCCTGCTGGCGGCCGGCAGCCCCGAATATCTGTGGACGAATTTCTCCCCCCGCCTGGGAGAAAAAGCCATAGCGGCGAAAGAGTCGGCGGACAAAGCCGCGAAAATTCTTCTGGGCAAGACATGTGATGAAATAATATTTTCGTGGATAGGCGACGAGCTGGGAATTTTCGGAACTACATTCGGCCCCGCGCCGGTATTTTTCGCAAAAGTTTCCGACGAGAAAACACGCCGCCTGATCTTCGACGAAGTCCTTGCTTCCCCCGTCATAGGAAGGGATATTTCGGCCACGGTAGACGGAGTTCGAGTCCCGCGCATCGTCTTCCCGGATTTCCTGGATTCATTCTTGCAGACTCTGGGTATCGATCTTCCCGAGCCTTTTTACATGGTGGAAGACGGTTTTTTCTTTGCTTCGTCGTCTGCGGAAACGCTGGCGGCCTGCGTCGAGCAGATACGCTCGGGGAAGCTGCTTTCCAAGACGAGCCAGTGGGATTCCTCCGCCGGCCGGATATCCATGGAAAGCTCCATGATGCTGTACTACAACCTGGAGCGGAGCCTCCCTTTCTTCCTCCGATCGGCCGCGGGACCCGTAAATGCCTTAAAATTATATAACAGAGGGGCTTTTTCCATATCGTTCCGCAGCGGCGAGCTCCGGATAGAAATCGCGGCCGTCAAGGAAAACTCCATCGTAACGGAGGAGATCCCCGGCTTCCCCGCAAGCGCAGGCTCGCGCATGCTGGACGACCCGATCTGCGCATCGGATAAAAAAGGATTCCCCATGGCTTATTGGCCGGGGAAAAAAACAGTGGAGGCCATGAACCTCTCCTCCGGGGAACGTTTCAGCATGGAGATGGACGAAAGCGGACAGATTGCCCTGGACACGACCAAGGGAACAATAGAAAGCGTATGGGCAGTATCGAGTCGGGGAACCGTGTATTGCCTGGATGCGCAGCTCAACGCAAAAGACGGTTTTCCCCTGGTAACGGGGCAGTCACCCTCGGGACCATCGACCATATCCGAAGGCCGATTGCTTATACCGGTTTCGGAGGGGCCTTCCATAATGATCGTAGCTCCCGATGCCGTAAAAACTTTCTCCGCGTCCCTCCACGCCAAGCTCCGCTCAAAGCCGCTCGCGCGCGGCTCCTTTTTTGCGGCACTGCCCCGCAGCTTCGACTCTTTGCTGTATGTATTCAACGCCTCCGGTACCCTCGCCGGCGGCTGGCCCGTGCATATCGAAAGCCTCGCTTCCGCCGCGCCGGTCTTTGCCCCCGGCACCGATGCCCAGTCCTTTCTCGTAGGAGCCCTGACCGAGGCCGGCAGCTTAAGCCTTTTTAGGGACGACGGCATCCCGCAGGAAGGATTCCCCGTTTCTCTTTCGGGCACGTTCGACGGCGGCCCGATTTGGGTGGAAAGCCTTTTCTCTTTTTTGGCGATTTCGACGGACGGACTCTTGTGGCGAATTGCCAAGAACGGCGGCAGCGAAGGCACGTTCCAGGTTCCTCATATCCGAGGAAGGAACGCCAAACTGATTTCCTACGACGCAAACGGAGACGGACACGAAGAAATATTCATAGGAAACGACGGCAACATCCTGATGGGCCTTGCGCAGGACTTTTCCGTTATCCAGGGTTTTCCCGTAGCGGGCAGCGGAGCGCCTTCGTTTATCGATATCGACGGAGACGGAAAAAGCGAGATGCTCTGCCGCAGCACCGACGACATGATCCATGCATACAAGGTAGGATGGTAAATAGTGAATAAAACTTCGGTTTTTCTCGCAATAGCGCTTGGTATCGCCCTTGTATCCGCCTGCTTCTCCTGCGCCAGCATACAACGCGACATTGCCTACGAGGCGATTCCCGGCGAAGATGCGGCCGACTTGAACCGCATCGAACTTGATCTTGTCCGGCTCAGGGCGATTCCCGACCTAAAGTCCCTGGCGGCCGTCAGAGCCGCACTGCGTGAAATCTCGAAAGCTCCAAATACCGATCCTTTATTCCAAGCCCGTATTTCAGCCCTCGATGCGGATGCAAGCCTTCTGGCAGACAGCAGAAGCGAAGCTTTAAAGAAACTCGCCGAATCAAAAACCCACTACCAAGGCGACGAAATTGCGCTGCTTGTCGAATCCAGGCTCCAGCAGAATCCGGAAAAAAGGCTGGCGCTCCTCGAAGCCGCTATCGCCAAGGCGGATGTTTCCGACCGGCTCAAAGCAGAGAAGGCAAGCCTGCTTCTGGAGGGCGGCGCCTACCGCGAGGCACTTGCCTTGTTCGATGCCTCCCTGCCGCGGCTTCCAGCGGAATATTCCCTGCTGTACTCGCCGGAGCGCGACAAAGCCTACGCCCTTCGCGACATGGACGGAAAGCTCAAGGACAGCTCCGCAGCCTACCTGAACGCTAATCCCCTGTCGCTCCTGGGCATGGTTATAATAACACAACAGGAAACGCCGCTCCTTGACTGGTTTACCGGCGGAACGTCCTGGGCACCGGGAGTCCTGTTCGAACGGCTAAAAGGCGCCGGATGGTTTTCGGACCAGGGAGCAAAACCCGACTCGACAGGCAGGCGAAAAGACGCCGCTCTTTTTATCTGGCAGCTCCTGGCGCGCGGAAAATCAGCCATGCTCGGCAAATACAGTACAAGATACGCATCGAGCGCCGTAAGCCCGGTGCCGGACGCGGCGTACGGATTGCCCTGGTTTGACGGTGCGCTCGGCCTTGTGGAAGAAGGCATAATGAACCTGCCCGACGGAAAGAACTTCAAACCGGAAGAAGAAATTACCGGCCTGGATTTTTTCTCCGCCCTCGATGGCGCCATGAAATTCAGGTAAGGCTAACTTGTTCGTACGCGAATTGCTCGAGTCGGTGCATGCTCTCAAAGGCGCGGGACCTGCCGTTTGCAAGAAACTCGCCAAGCTTGGCATCTTTACGGTCGCGGACATCCTCCTCTACCCGCCGCGCGATTACGAGGACAGAACGGTACGGCGCCTTATCGCGTGCCATGCCGAAGGACCGGTAAACTGCGAAGTTATTATAACAGCCCACGAATGGTTCGGATTCGGGCGTATGAAAACCCTTAAGCTGCACGCCCAGGACCTTTCCGGTTCCCGCGCGGTGCTGGTTTGTTTCAACAGGCCGTTCATGGAAAACGGCTTCCCGGAAGGCAGCAGGGCAAACCTGTTCGGCAGGCTGGAATACAAGTACGGGGAACTGCAATCCGCTGCCTTCGAACTCGAGGCGATAGTCGCCGACCCCGATTCGAGCCAAGGCTCTTTTCGTACGGGAACGCTGCCGGTTTATCCCCTCACCGAAGGGATTAGCCAGGGAGTCTTGCGAAAACTAAGCGAACGAGCGCTGGCCAACTGGGGAAAAGTAGATGATGAAATTCCGGCGCAGTTCATAGCCGCGCGAAAGTTAGCGGGAAAAACACAGGCGCTTAAAGATCTTCATCATCCCGCCACGCCGGCGGACGCAGCCCAGGCTCGTCGCGCTCTGGCTTACGAAGAGCTCTTTTACCTTCAGATAATGATACTGAAACGGAGTATCGAGCGGCGCAAGGATGGGCTCCAGCGCAAGGCCGTGGATATTTCCCTGGCCAAAGTTTTGGAAGCCAGGCTGCCTTTTACGCTTACCGCCGACCAGGAAAAAACGCTTGAGGAAATCGCGACCGACATGGCAAGCCCCTGGCCCATGGCAAGGCTGCTCCAGGGAGACGTAGGTTCGGGCAAGACCCTCGTTGCGTTCATGGCTGCCCTGTTTGCGGTAGCCGGCGGCGGACAGGCAGCCTTGCTGGCTCCCACCGAGCTTCTTGCGCGGCAGCACGCGGACAACGCCGCGCGCCTGCTCGAGCCCTTGGGCATCAGACTTGCCTATCTGTCGGGCAATGTAAGCGACTCCTCGCGCAAGCCCCTTCTTTCCGCGCTTGCCCGCGGCGACATCGACATCGCCGTAGGCACGCACGCCTTGTTCTCCGCCGACGTCGTCTACAAAAACCTCAGGTTCGTAATCGTGGACGAGCAGCACCGCTTCGGCGTGCTTCAGCGGATAGCCCTGGGCGCCAAAGGCAACAAGCCGGACATGCTCATGATGAGCGCCACGCCCATCCCCCGGACTCTGGCCCTTACGGCCTTCGGGGACCTTTCCGTATCCACCATCAGGACGATGCCCGAAGGCCGTAAAGAAATTATTACGCACTTGGCGCGGCAGGGCAACGAGGAGCGCGTCTACGACTTCGTGAGGCGCGAGCTGAAGGCGGGAAACCGCGCGTATTTCGTGTACCCTCTCGTGGAAAATTCGGACAAGCTCGAACTGAAGAACGCGGAAGCCATGTTCTCCCACCTTCAAAAAACGGTATTCCCCGAATACGCGGGAGGCCTGATACACTCGCGCCTTCCCGAGGAGCGGAAGCGCGACACAATGTCGGCTTTTTCCTGCGGCGTAATCCGGTTTCTCGTGGCCACGAGCGTGGTGGAAGTCGGCGTCGACGTCCCCGAGGCTACCTGCATGGTAATCGAGCACGCCGAACGCTTCGGACTTGCCGCGCTTCACCAGTTGCGCGGACGCGTTGGCAGAAGCTCACGGCAATCCTACTGCTTTCTCGTGTGGTCCGAAAAACTGGGAGACGACGCCAAACGCCGCGTAATGGCCATGAAGGAAACGACGGACGGCTTTAAGATATCGGAAGAGGACCTACGGATACGCGGACCCGGAGACATTACCGGCACAAGCCAGGCAGGCGCGCTTCGCCTGACGTTCTGCGATCCCGTACGCGACGCCGAGCTCCTCGAAGCAGCACGCGAGGACGCAGGCGCCTTGCTGCGCGAGGATCCCGAACTGCAGAGCATTGCAGGCAGCCTCGTACGTTCGGTGCTGGAACGCGCCAGCCCGTTTGCCGAGAAAACGGCGGGGACGGGTTAGTGCCATGGCCATTAGGCTTTGCCACCAGCTTTGCTGCGCTACCGGGGAACGGTTCACACAGCGCTCTTTGCGATCCGGTATCTATCACGCTTCTCTTTTTTAGTCGCGGATGATTATGCCGAAATTCTCCACCAGGGCCAGCACATCGGGTACGGAGAATATCGCTTTCTGTATCTTGTTGACCCTGGGGTCTATCGCGTAACCGCGGGCTTTGTAAAACGATGCTTTTTGCAGGTCGCAATTATGGAAGAGGGTATCGGAAAAAATCGACTCCGAAAAATCGGCATCCTGCAGAAACGCATCCTGAAAAGAGGAATCCTTGATCGTACACAGGCGAAAAACGGACTTCTTCATGGACAGTCCGGAAAAATTGCAGGCCGTCATGGCGCAGCCTAGGAACTCGGCGTCCATCAGGGATTGATCGCATGAAAAAAAGTTAACGCCCATGAGCTTGCACTTGTCGAATGCCGCATCGATAAAGCGGGCGGCCTTTATTATGGGGTTGCTCAAATTGCATTCTTCGAACCTGCACGCGTCGAACAAGGCTCCATCCAGAACCGTCTCCGAAAAATTACAGCGGAAGAACGAGCATCCGTCAAACTCGATCCGGGCCAGATCGGAGCCCGACCAGTCGACGTTCCTGAATTCCCGGCTCGAATATCCACCTTGATCAATTGTTTCCATAGGGACGCAGTTTAGCACAAACGGCTTCCGAACCGCCATGACCCGACGCCAACGCGCATCGCTCTTTGACTAGCGGGAATATTTCATATAGTATTGCTGCAGGAAGCAGGAGGATAATTTGCTTGTGCGCGCCGAAGAAATCAGGACAAGTAGACCAGCCGGCATTTTTTTCGGAATCGCCCTTTGCCTCATAATTGCCGCGCCTTCCTGGTTTTTCGGAAAGTTCCTGCCGGTGATAGGCGGTCCCGTAATCGGCATGGTCGCCGGGATGCTTATAGCGGCGGCTTTTCCCCGCCTGCGCTCGCTCAGCGTGAACCCGGCCGCCGGCATCGCATTCAGCTCCAAAAAACTGCTGCAATACGCCATTATCCTCCTTGGCTTCGAAATGAACCTGAACCGCATCGTTGAAGTCGGAGGACAATCCCTCCTGATCATGCTTTTTACGCTGAGCGCGGCATTCCTCATCGCTTTTTTTCTGGGCAAAGCCCTGAAAATCCGGGGAACCACGACCGCGCTTATCGGAGTGGGCACCGCGATCTGCGGAGGCTCTGCCATCGCCGCCGCCGCACCGATACTGCGCGCAAAAGACGAGGACGTAGCCCATGCCATCTCCACGATCTTCCTGTTCAATATCCTGGCGGTATTTATTTTTCCACAGGCCGGCCGACTGCTTGGGCTCAGTGACACCGGCTTTGGAATGTGGGCGGGCACCGCCATAAACGATACGTCGTCCGTCGTAGCGGCGGGCACCTCCTGGAGCGCCTACACCGGCAACGATACCGCCCTCGTATTCGCCACCGTCGTAAAGCTTACGAGGACACTGATGATAGTACCTGTTACGCTGGTGCTGGCGCTGTATTCAAGCCGCCGCGGAACCCGGGATTACAAGGAAAAAGCCATCGGAGCTTTTAGATTCGCCAAAATTTTTCCCTGGTTCGTGCTTGGGTTCCTGGCCGCCGCCGTCTTAAACACCGTGCTGCCCATCCCCAAAGAAATTTCCGCAGCCTTGGTACTAGCCGGGAAATTCCTCATCGTTATGGCCATGTCGGCGATAGGGCTCAATACCAACATGGTGAAACTGGTTAAAAACGGCTTAAGGCCGATAGTGTTGGGATTGGCCTGCTGGCTTTCCGTAGCCGGTGTTTCCCTGGCCGTGCAATCCTTCATAAAACAATGGTAATAAAAGAAAAGAGGCGCATGTGGAAATAACTATTGAAGAAGATTCGACACTGGTGGCAAGCGGCAGGGTGAGCCTGCCTATTCCCGCCACCACGCCCGATAGTTTCAGCGCCCGCATCAGGAGGCTTACGGCGGTTTTCATGGAACTGCAGCAGGATTACGCGCGATTTGTGGCGGAAGACAACAAGATCCTGGGACAGGAACGGGCTTCCCTCCGGAATCATTGCGATGAAATGATAGACGCCGCCATAGGTGCGCTCTTCCATGCTCTCGTGCAGATCAATCCTGATATCACCAATTCAGAGCAGGAAATGACGGTTCCCGGCGAGGAAAAATCATTTTGGATACGGCGTTCGGGTTTTCTCTGGCACTTGAGAAAGGCTGTCCAGCCGAGCGGCAGTACGGATATAAGAACGTACCTCAAGGTTATCAGCGAATGGCCGCTCCGCAGGCTCCTGGAGCGCATCCGGGAAAAAGCCGAGGATAAAGTCATCCATGCGGATGAATTAAGGGAATTACTCCCGGATGTACTTAATCTTGCGATGCAGCTGATGGAACTTCGCCAGTATATCAACAGCTGCATTACAAGCAAGTAATTTTAAATTCCCAGATACGCCTTGCGCACCATCTCGTCCTTTTGCAGGTTCGCCGCCGAGTCCGCCAGCACGATGCTTCCCGTCTGCAGCACATAGCCGCGGTGCGCGATGGAGAGCGCCATGAGCGCGTTCTGTTCTATGAGCAGAATCGTGGTTCCCCGCGCGTTGAGTTCTTTGATGATGTCGAAAATCTGGTCCACCAGAACCGGCGCCAAGCCCATGGACGGCTCGTCCAGAAGCAGTATCTTAGGGTCCGACATGAGGCCGCGCGCTGTGGCGAGCATCTGCTGCTCCCCGCCGGACAGGGTTCCGCCCTTCTGGTCGATCCTTTCCTTGAGCCTGGGAAACAAGCCGAACGCATACTCGACGCGCTTTTTTATTTCTGCGCGGCTGCGAACGAGATACGCTCCCATTTCCAGGTTTTCCAATACCGTAAGGCGCGGAAAAATCCCCCTGCCTTCGGGTACCAGATCGACGCCTTCCTTGTGCACCAGGTGGGCGGGCATGGCGGAAATATTTTTTCCGTTCAGCATGACGCGTCCCTTGCGGCAATGCAATAAACCCGAAATGGATTTAAGCGTCGTAGTTTTCCCCGCACCGTTGGAACCTATCAGGGTTACTATCTCGCCCTGGTCCACCTTGAGCGAGACTCCCTTGAGCGCATGTATGGCGCCGTAATATGTATGAACTTCTTCGAGTTCGAGCAGGCTCATCTCTTCCCCCTCATGCGGACAACCCGGACGCGGCGCCGCGCCCAAGATAAGCTTCTATAACCTGGGGATTCGCTGCGATTTCTTTCGGTTCGCCTTCCGCTATCTTTTCCCCGTGATCCATGACGGTAATCCGTTCCGAAACGTTCATAACCACGCGCATATCGTGCTCGATAAGCAGTATGGCTATCCCGAGGTCGTCGCGGAGCCTACGGAACAGCTGCAGCGCGTCCTCGCTCTCGTTGGGATTCATGCCCGCCGTAGGCTCGTCGAGCAGCAGCAATTCGGGTTCCGCCGCAAGGGCGCGCGCTATCTCCACGCGGCGCTGGGCGCCATAGGGCAGGTTGCACGCAAGCTCGTTGCCAAGGCCGTGAACGCCGACATATTCCATAAGATCCTGGGCACGATGCTGCGCCTTGATCTCTTCGTCCTTGAAGCGCCTTAGGCGCAAAAGTATATCCAGGGGCGATTGCCGCAGGCGCGTGTGCCCGCCCACCATTATGTTCTCCACCACGGTCATGCTGTTGAACAACCTGATATTCTGGAATGTCCTGGCGATGCGATTGGCGGTAATCGCGTCGGGCGCCATTTTGTCGATGCGCTTGCCGTTAAAAGTAATCGTTCCGCCGTCAGGCCGGTAAACTCCCGAGATGGAATTGAAAAACGTTGTCTTTCCCGCGCCGTTCGGACCGATGATGCTGAAGATGCGCCCGCGCTCGATGAAGAAATCCATTTTGTTTACGGCGATTAACCCGCCGAACTTTTTTATCACGCCCTTGGCCTCGAGGAAAGAATTGGTATCAGCCATTGTTCTTCTCCTTTGATGCCGGGGCTTCCGGCATGGCAGCCTCAATGACTCCATCTTCGGCGCAGACGCATTTCAGTTCCCGCTTGCGCCGTTCCGCCGGGAAAAGCCCCGCAGGCCGATAGATCATCATTAGCACCAGAATAATCCCGAAAAGCAGCTTCTGGTATTTGGCGGGGTCAAGCTGCGTCGACAGATTTTTCCAGGCAAAATTGATGATGGGGATTACCGCCTCGCTCTGCCGCAGCTGAGAGAGCGCCAGCGAGAAGTTTTGCAGTACCTGCAGATTGAGTATGACCACCACCGCAGCGCCGATAATAACGCCCCGGATTGAACCTATTCCGCCCAGGATTACCATGGTAAGTACGCCGATGGACTGCATGAAGTTGAAGGAATCCGGGCTGACGAAAGTGCGGTTTGCCGCGAAAATTACTCCCATGGCACCGGCAAATGAAGCACCAACGGCGAATGCCACGAGCTTCATTTTATTGGCCGGGATGCCCATCGCGGTTGCGGCTAATTCATCTTCGCGTATCGCGGTCCAGGCGCGTCCGATCTTGGAATCGTCGAGCCGGTGAGTAACGATTATCGCAACGATTACAACAACCAGAGCGATAAAATAGAAAAGGATATTATAAAACTCGGCAGTGGTAACCGCTTTGCCGATAATCGGGCTGAAAACAGAGTTGAACAAATCCACGACCGCCGGCGATAAAGGAGGCTTTTGTATAGGGGTTATGCCCTGCGGCCCGTTGGTTAGATTAAGCGGCTTGTCGAGGTTGTTCGCAAGCTGCCTCACCACTTCCCCGAAACCCAGGGTAACTATGGCAAGATAATCGCCGCGCACGCGCAAAACCGGAAGACCCAACAGCAAACCAACAAACGCGACCACGATGATCCCCAGGAAAATGAATACGTAAAACCAGCCGGGCGTCAGCAAAAAAGCCGTGCCCATTGGGGCAGTTCCGGGAATCTCGCGAAGCAGGAAAGCCTGCTGAGACCCGAAAAAGCCCCACAGGTAAGCGCCTACCGCGTAGAATGCCACATAGCCAAGGTTCAGTATTCCCGAGAATCCCACAACAATATTCAGGCCCAATGCCAAAGCCGAGAACAGAGTAATCTGAAAAACCACTTCTAGATAGAAGATATTCCGCGCCCCGAGTATGGGGACCAGAATAAGCGCAATAAAAACCGCCAGGGCCAGCTTTACGGTCTTTTTCATCTTAAGGAAATATACCATGGCCGTGGCAAAGGCAAAAATAAGAAAGGCAATCGTTCCCCGGGGGCTCTGGTACACGAGGAAAGAACCCAATACCAAAAGCACAGTCGAGACGACATAAGGAGCACGACCGGTGTTGAGCCATTTAAGAAGGCCATGCAGAGATTCACGTAAATTTATTTTCATGGCTTGTTCCTATGCTTTCTGGGAGACTTGCTCGCCGAGCAGGCCGGACGGGCGGAAGATGAGGATAAGGATAAGAATGGCAAAAGCCAGGATATCCTTGTATTCCGATCCCATGGCGCCCATGGTAAACGTGGTCAGATAAGCACCGGCGAAACTTTCCAGCATGCCAAGCACTATGCCTCCAAGCAAGGCTCCGGTCAGGTTGCCGATGCCTCCGAGCACCGCGGCCGTAAACGCCTTCATGCCGGGGAAAAACCCCACGAACGGATCGATGCGGGTAAACTTGAGAGCGTACAAGACGCCTGCGGCACCGCCCAGCGCGCCGCCGAGCAAAAACGTAAAGGCGATCACGCCGTTTACATAAACGCCCATAAGCGAAGCGCTGTTCCTGTCCTGCGCCACGGCGCGGATGGCTTTTCCTATGCGGGTCGCATTGACAATATAATTCAGGCCGACGAGCATGAGCACGGCGGCAATAATTACCACGATTGACTTTACTTGAATATCTACAATTATGGGTTCCTGTGCCAATTTGAATGTAAAGAGCTTTACCCGTTCGTCAAAAGGACCGAAGGTCGGAAATATTCTATGAAACTGACCGGTAGTCAGGCTTTCAACCAGTCGAATAAGATCTTGCAGGATAAACGAAACACCGATGGCCGATATAAGCGGCACGATTCTCGGAGCGTTTCGCAAAGGGCGATATGCTGTCCGCTCCACGATAACCGCAGTAGTTCCCGCGACCATCATTCCGGCAAGCACAGCCATAAGCAAAAACAGATATGCAAAGAAAGGCGTCGCGCTTGCAAGCACGCCAAGCCGGTCCATGAATATTAGGAATTCGACGCCTGCGAAAGCGCCTATCGCGAATATTTCGCTATGCGCGAAATTGATAAACTCAAGAACGCCGTACACCATCGTGTAGCCCAAAGCTATGGCCGCATACACGAACCCCAGCGTAATGCCGTCAATAAGCACTTGCGGCAGGATAGAAATGGTATACGGAAGAATTCCTACTTCGAGAGTATCGAGCAGCAGCTTGTCCGCGGGCGAATTCTTGAACAGTGCGGCAAGCAGCAGCATTACTGCGGAAAAAAGCGCTCCGGCGCCGACGACGAATACCAGCATTCGTCCCAGAGGTCTGATGATCTCGCGGACGGACAGCGGCAGCTGGGCAAATCGCATAAAGCCTCCCCTAGTGTAAAATGGAACACGAACCCGGCGGCATTTGCGGAGCCGGGTTCGTGCAGGTAAAAAAGCGAGTCGTTATTTGGGGGGTTCGATGTCCAAAACCTGGGCAATCTTATTATTGGCCCACTGCGCAGGATCGGCAGAAGTTACCTGGATGATAAAATACTTGGCCTTTGACAGGTCGCCCTTGCTGTTGAAGTTCATGGTGCCGGTTATGCCTTTATAGTCTTTTAAGGCACGTACCGCAGTTACGACCGCTGCCCTTGCCGGAATCTTTCCGCCGGCGGCTTTAACCGCATTCTCGATGGCGACGAGTACCAGGGCCATGCAATCGTAGGATTGGGCGGCGAAAGGCTGGGGCTCGGAACCGAATCGCGCCTTGAAATCCTTGATGAATTTTGCCGTTCCCGGATAGGCGCTTGCAGGGCCTGCTACCGACGAGAAGAAAGTTCCTTTTCCGTCGAGAAGAGTCTTTCCGCCGATTTTGGTTGCGTCGCTCGAGTCAAAACCGTCACCGGACAGGAATGTGCCGGTAAAACCTTTTGCCCGTGCCTGTTTGAACAATACGGCCGACTGGTCGTACATTCCGCCGAAATAGATAAGCTCGGGTTTAGAGGCAAGTATCGGGGTAAGTATCGAATCGAAATTGGCTTTTTCTTCGGTTCCGGCAAATCCACGTACTTTGATACCGAGTTTTTCGCTGTCGCGCTTGAAGTACTCGGCAAGTCCCTGGCCATAGGCGGTCTTGTCATGGATCACATAGACGCTCTTTATGCCCTGTGCCTTGGCAAACTCGGCGCCAACCGTGCCCTGAACGTCGTCTCGGCCGCAGATGCGGTTGACTTCGAGGTAGTTGCGCTCTGTAACTTTAGGATTGGTATTGGCCGGCGATACGTTAACCAGCCCGGCAGAGTGATATTCTTCCGACGAGGGAATCTGAACGCCTGAATTATAATGGCCGACGACAGCAAGTATCGCGGGATCCGCGACGATATTTTTAGCATTGGCAACGCCGACATCGGGGTTCCCCTGATCGTCGAAGGGCGTCAACTCGATCTTGAAGCCCAGTTTGACGAGCGAAGCGGAAAGCTGCTCGATAGCCAGCTGGGCTCCATTCTTGATATCGGTACCAACCGCGGACATACCACCCGAAAGCGGGCTCTGCGTCGCGATTTTAATGACGGTCTGGGCACCGATCGAAGAAACTGCGAAGATGAACATCGCCATTATCGCCATGCCAGTAAAAATCTTTTTTCCCATACACTTAACCTCCGGAATTCATTAAAGAATGCATTACGACGCGCATAAGCAGCGTCAGGACGATAAGTAAATGGCCCGGTGTTGTTCGGCCTCCTCCTTCTTCCTTATCCAAAACGGAAAAGATTGAATAACGTAGAATCCCTCGCAAAAAGCAGTATTGTACTACAGTCGATAATTTTGGGGTGATATTTCAGCTTTGTCAACGAAAATTATTCTTTTGTTGCGCTTAAGGGTGGAAAAAAGAAGGCAGGAAGCGGGGAAATCGTAATAAACCAATAATTCCGAGCGCTAATATCGGATGCCGATCCGGTTCGCGCGAGGGATCGAAGCGGAAATCCTTCGCGCCGTTCTGCGGCGCGAAGATTGCAGCGGAGAGCCCGGTCGCCCCGGCGACGCGCCTTTACACGCTTGCCCGGAGACGCCGTTCGATGAAGTCGAGCTTGGCGAGCAGGGCTTCGGGGAAGTCCTCGAAGCTGCCGTAAAACGCGCGAATGCCCGGCAGGTCGGAAACCCATTCTTCGGGCCGCACCGCCAGGAGTTCGTCCATGGCTTCCGCCGATACGTCGAGTCCCTCCAGATCGAGGGCGCCAGGGGCGGGTACCATGCCGATGGAGGTTTCCACCGCATCGCCGCCGCCGCTGCAGCGCTCGAAAATCCACTTGAGCACCCGCGAATTTTCGCCGAATCCAGGCCACAGGAATTTGCCGTCGGGACCTTTACGAAACCAGTTTACGTAATAAAACTTAGGGTGGTGCACGCCGGTGCGCTCGCCCATGCGCAGCCAGTGGTGGAAGTAGTCGCCCATGTTGTAGCCGCAGAACGGCAGCATGGCGAAGGGGTCGCGGCGCAGCTGGCCAACCGCACCGGCGGCGGCTGCGGTGGTTTCCGAGGACACGGTGGAACCCATGTACACGCCGTGTTCCCAATCGAATGCCTCATGGACGAGCGGCACGGTTCCGGCGCGCCTGCCGCCGAAAAGTATGGCGCTGATGGGTACGCCTTTGGGGTCCTCCCAGGCCGGGTCGATTACGGGGCATTGCCTGGCGGGCGCGGTGAAGCGGCCGTTGGGATGCGCCGCGGGAGTTCCCTTGTTCGGGTCGTAGGGCTCGCCCTTCCAGTCGATGAGACCTTCGGGAGCGTCGTAGCCTATGCCTTCCCACCAGATGTCGCCGTCTTTGGTGCGCGCGACGTTCGTAAATATCGTGTTCTTCTCGATGGCGCGCATGGCGTTGGGATTGCTCTTGAGGCTGGTGCCAGGCGCCACGCCGAAGAAGCCGGCCTCGGGGTTAATAGCGTATAACTGGCCGTCGTCGCCCCAGCGCATCCACGCGATGTCGTCGCCGATGGTTTCCACCTTCCAACCCGGAAGCGTGGGCACGAGCATGGCCAGGTTGGTCTTGCCGCAGGCGGACGGAAAAGCGGCTGCTATATATTTTTTATCACCTTTTGGGTTCGTGATGCCCAGGATGAGCATGTGCTCGGCCAGCCAGCCCTGGTCGCGCGCCATGGCGCTGGCTATGCGGAGCGCGAAGCATTTCTTGCCAAGGAGGGCGTTGCCGCCGTAACCCGAGCCGTAGGACCAGATGGCCCGCTCCTCGGGAAAGTGCACGATGTACTTGTTGTTGGAGTCGCAGGGCCAGGCTTTGTCGTGCCTGCCCTGCGTAAGCGGGTAGCCAACCGAGTGCAGGCATTTAACGAACTGCCCGTCGCGGCCCAGGCTCTCCATCACGTTGGCGCCCATTCTGGCCATGATGCGCATGTTGAGGACTACGTAGATGCTGTCGGTGATTTCCACGCCGATGTGGGACAGAGGCCCGCCTACCGGCCCCATGGAAAACGGTATGACGTACATCGTGCGCCCGCGCATCGACCCGAAAAATCGTTGGCGGAGCTCGCCTTTCATCTCCTGCGGGTCCGCCCAGTTGTTGGTGGGTCCGGCTTCCTCGCGGAAACGTGAGCAGATAAACGTGTTGTTCTCCACTCGGGCCACGTCGCCGGGGTCGCTGACCGCATAAAAGCAGCCTGGTCTTTTTTCGAGCTTCCTGAAACTGCCCGAACGCAAGAGGCGCTCTGCCAGGCGATTGGCTTCTTCCTGGCCGCCGTCGCAGACGTATACGTCGTCGGGCATGCACATTTCGATATTCTCATCGATCCAAGCCCGAAGCCTTGGATGATGGATAGAGTCGATATTCATGAACTGTCTCCTTTTTGAACCCGGCTCATGACAGGCCGGATCCGACACGGGCGCTTAAGGGGACCTCTAAAAACTTCAGTTTTGAGAGGTCCACCATTAAAAACCTGATTCCTGCAAGGAATCAGAACGGAACCTCTGATAACCAAAAAGGTTATTAGAGGTTTCCTTAGCCCTTCCCTAAGGTTTTATACCTAAAAGCCCGAATCGGCAAGGGAAAACGGGAAGTTTGGCAGATTGGAATTCAAGCAGACACAATAGATATTTATGTCATAAAATTGTTGAGCCCCATTCAAGGGACGACCCGGTCAAGGGATTTGCGGTACAATATCAGCTGGAGGAAGGTGTAGCCTCCGCCCGAATACGACCAGGCAGAGCCGGGCTTCCTGACGAGCTTGACCGAACCCGAGTTGACGATTTTCTTAAGCCTGCCGACTCCGCCCGTAAGGGAGTCTTCGAGCGAGGGCACGGATCCTTTGGCCGGATCGTATCCCATATAGCCGCCGAGGCCCAACCCCGCCGAGTGCGACATTACGCGCCTGACGGTTACTTCATCGCGCTTATATTTAGATAGCCCCAGCGTCCGGCGATTTTTCCAGCCGCCAGGCGGCAGCCACGTAGCCCTTCTTCTTTTTTTCGCGCAGCTTGACGAAACCTTTGGGCTTTTTGCGCTCGAGCTTGTCGAATGCGTTGGAAGGCATGGCGATGACCGCGGCTCCGCCCAATTTCAGGACGCGCGCGGCCGCTGGCCAAAACGCGTCGCCTGGATCGACACCCGGGATCAGGTCGGGGAATTCCACCATCAGGTCGTAGCAGCGTTCCGGGGCGGCGGCCACGAATGAAAACTCAGTCGCTTTTTCCGCTTCCTGCCCTGCGACGGGTTTTTCGTTCAGCAGGATATTGCGCCGGGAGGCGGCGTTGGCCAGCGCGTCACGGCCGCACAGATCGATGTGCGTCTTGCTGCGCGCACGCAGGTAGCACGCCAGTCGGCCGGAGCCGGGATTCACTATCAGGGAGTTTCGCAGGGTAGCGCCGGTCATGGCTATGTCCAGGAGTTCCACGGCCAGCTCGGTGGCAAACGACGGCGTGTCAAATTCGGGCAGCCCAAAATATCCAGCATGCTGGTAGCGTTTCGTGCCAAGCGTATCCTGCTGGCGCGAACGCTCGGCGCGGTTCCAGAAAGAGGAAGCGACCGGGCCGGAAGGAATCGCCCTTGATTCGGCGCGTTTGAAAAGATACACGTTATGCCCGCTGCCGTGATCGGTGGCCACGATCTGCGCGCCGCTTGCCAAAATCGATGCAAAAGCGGCCTTCGCTATCGTGGTGACCACAACCACGCCGGCCAGGCCCCGTTCGGTCAAGGTTCCCGCAAGCTCCTGTAAAAAGGAATCCAGCACCGGCGTGCCTGCCTTGGCCGGAACATTGCACAGCACCAGGTCGAAGCGGCGCTCGCCGAGATCTTCCAGGAAGATGGCGGTCTCGCCTTCGGCGCCCTTGAGCTTGTTCTTGCGCGCATTGTGGAGCGAAAATTCCACCGCCAGCGCATCGCGGTCCCGCAGCAAAAGCGACGTCCCCGCGGGCGACGTCCCTGCGGGCGACGTCCCCGCGGGCGAGTCGCCCTTGAACGCCCGTGCGCACGCGATGCCCAGCACGCCCGTGCCGCTTCCGATATCCAGAATGGAAGAAATCTGCCCGGGTACGGCATGCTTGGCGATCGATTTAAGCAGCAGCCTGGTACCCGTATCGATGTCGTTGGAACTGAACAATGCGTGCGATAGATCGAAGGTCATGTCCTGCCCGCAGAAGCGAAGCGGCACAACTTTAAGTATAAGCGGTTTTAGGTCGGTCATACCCGGAGCATAGCATGAAGGTCAAAAAAAGCAAACAGTTACGAAGCCGGCTTCCCGGCCGCATGGCGCTTCTGGTTTGCCCGACCAATCAAAGCCCTCCGTCAGATTTTCCCGCTTACCGAAGCATCCTCGAACGATGCCATGGATTCTATGATGCGCGCGGCCGACTCCAGCAAGCCCATGGTCAGCGCGGCACCCGTGCCCTCGCCCAGGCGCATCGACAAATCCAGCACGGGTTCCAGGCCCAGAATCCGGCATGCGGCCGCCTGGGCTTTCTCCACCGACTTATGCCCCACGAACAGGTAATCTTTTATTCGCGGGTTTATCGCCCACGCGATAAGGCCTGCCGCGGTGGAAATTACCCCGTCAAGAACTACCGGCACCCTGGTCGAAGCCGCTGCCAGAGCCGCGCCTGCCATCCCCGCTATTTCGTAACCGCCTACTTTCCGCAGTATTTCCATACCGTCTGCGGGCACGGGTGAATGCAGAGCAAAAGCCTTCCGCAGCACTTTAATCTTGTGCGCCAGTCCCGGGTCGTCGACTCCCGTTCCGCGGCCCGCGGTCTCCTCCACGGGAATTCCGCACAGCATGGAAATTATCATCGCCGCGGACGAAGTATTGCCGATGCCCATCTCGCCCAAGCCTAAAATATCCACGGGATTCCGTTCGTGAATTTCCCAGAATGCGTCCATGCCGTTCTTTATCGCCCCGTGGGCTTCTTCCCTTGTCATTGCCTCCCCGAGCGCGAAATTCCTGGTGCCCCTGCGCACCTTCTTGTTAATCACCATCCCCGAGTAGTCGATTAACGCATTTACACCCATGTCCACAACGCGAAGCTTTATCCCGTATTGCGCGCAGAGCACGTTTATTGCCGCGCCACCGGAGCTAAAGTTGTGCACCATCTGGGCGGTAACCTCCTGCGGAAACGCGGATACGCCTTCCTCGGTTACGCCATGGTCGCCGGCAAACACCAGCATGAGCTTGTTCTCCGTCTTAGGCTTCAGCGTGTTCTGCATCGAGCACAGGCGCACGGCGAGCTCCTCGATTTTTCCCAGCGACCCTAATGGCTTGGTCTTGTTGTCGATCATAAACTGTGCTCTGGCGCGCAGCCCGTCATCCTGCAAGGGAATATCCATCGACGCCAACTCTCCACAGCCTGTTTCAAGATCCCTGCTCATGAAGCCCGAGGCCGCATGAAGCGAAAAATCAATCGCTTTTTGTTCTGAAGTAAAATCTATGATGTATTTCAACGGCATCCCCGTAATTACCTCCGCCAAGGCTTTTTCTACATCCGAAGCTGAGACGAATCCCTGTATCAGCGGAACAAATACATCCGGATTGCATCCGATAAACTCCAGCGCGTCGGCAAAATCCCGGCGGGTCAGGCCGTAGGCGCCGCATATCCGCAATTCCCGGTAATGCGCCAGGTTCAGTAAATTTACGGGGATATTTTCATTCTTGGAAACGCCGCTGAAAAACGCCAGCGAGCCGCCTTTTTTCAGCTTCGCTATCGCATTGGCGAAGGCGATGTGGTCTGCGCAGGCATTGATGCAATAGTCATAATCCCCTGCATCGTCGCTCTTTACGATAGCGATTTGGTGCTCTTTGCAAATCCCCGAAACCGATCGTATCTTTTCTTGGTTTTTTTCCAGTATCGTTACGTTCAAGCCTTTGCGCCTGCCTATAATTCCCGCGAGCAAACCCATGGTGCCCGCGCCGTATATCAGCAGGGTTTTCCCCGATTCGGCATGCAGCTTGCGAAAGGCATTGAGCACGCAGCCCAGCGGCTCAGTAAAAACAGCCAGCCGCTTGTCGAGTCCCGCATCGATCTCAAGAAGTTCCAAGCCCTCCGTCAGGCAAGTCGATGCATAGCCTCCATCGAAATGAAAGCCCATAATGCGTATGCTCTCGCACAGATTTTCAGCCCCGGTTCTGCAATGGACGCAGGTGCCGCAGCATGTGGCAGGCCATGCGACGTAGTGCTTGCCTGTCTTGGTGTTCCTAAAAACAGCCTCGTGGCCGAGCACCCGCGGCAAGGCTAAATCGCGCTGACCTTCGTAATACATTTTAGCGTCGGTCCTGCAAATGCCGCAGTAATCCACCGCCAAAATACTATCGCCTACCTTGGTTTCGGTATTGTAATTCATCGTTTCAAGCGCATTAAGTTCTATTCTCATGGTTTATTCCTTGTAAAACTGTTCTATGGTTACAACGAGCCGCACAATGGCCAATTGGGGATATTTTTTTTTAAGGATGCGGTATCTTGCCAATACATCAGTGAAGGATGACTCCGGAAAAACCTTGGCTTTATCCAAGGCTCCCAGAGTCGCGACCCCGTCTTTTTCCCTTATGTAGGAATCTCCCGTCTTGAGCGCCAAAAAATTTTCCATCGCGTCCTCCTGGCTCAGATCCTGGAAATCAGCGCTTTTAGTTTTTCGAGTCCAGCCTCTGGATTCCTGTTTTGGTACTGGACCCATTTCATGAGGCTTTGCATGGCGTCTCCTCCGTACAGTATCGCCGCGGATTTTTTTACTCCCTCGGCTATGCTGGCCGCATTACCGGAAATATACAGCACGAGCGCGGCATTCAGCACGACGCTCTCGCTCCGGGCAGGGTTTCCCAAACCGGAAATTATCCGCACAAAATCGATGGCGGCGGCTTGAATATCCATCTGTGGCGCAAGGCTTTCGGGTTTATGCAGGGCCAAGCCAAAATCCTCGGGCCTGAAAGAGCCCCGCTGGATTTTTCCGGTCTCCCCGAACTCGGCATACTCGGTCTTTCCGCATACTGAGGCTTCGTCCATGCCCTTGTCCGAGCCGTCGATGCGGCCGAAGAGCACGAATGCCTTCTGAAACCCGGTTTCTTTCATCACGGCGGCCACGGGGTCGATCGCTTCCGGCGAGAAGACGCCTCGCACCGCAAGAGCGGGCCGCGCAGGGTTTGCCAGGGATGCGGAAATATTCAAGGTTGACCCAAAATGAATCTGCGATAGAATACGCCCCAGCGCCATGGGATGGATATTCGGGCTCATTCCGTTGAACAATCCGATATTCGCGTAGCGAATGCTCTTTGCCGCGAGCTCCGCGGAACACTCCACGTCCACTCCCAGCGCCTCGGCTATATCCACTGTTCCGCAAACGGACGAAAGCGCGCGCGCCCCGTGACGCGCCATGTGCACACCTGCCTCCGCGGCCACGAGCGCCGCTGCGCTGCTGATGTTAAAAGTTTTAAACGTATCCATGCCGGTGCCGCAATTCTCGACCGGGGATAAATCCTCGAGCCCGGCCACTTTTACCGTATCCAGCTCGTAGATGGCGCGCCATGCACCGGCCACCTCGTCCCGGGTTTCGCCCTTGGCCGAAAGAGCCGCCAGAAAAGCTCCCTGCTGCAAGTCGCTTGTTTCGTTGTTCAAGATGGTGCTGAATGCGCTCCGGGCCTCGTCGCCCGAAAGATCCTTTTTATGGATCAGCCTGGTAATAAGCGCCCCGAATTCCTTGTGCCTGCCGTGACTCATGACGTTCCCCTGCACGCTGGAAAAAAAAAGAGGGAGTAATTGCTTAAAAGGCGGATTTTTGGAAGCCGTCTGAAAAGAATACACCTCAATCCTTTACACAACGTGTCGCGTAAAAAAATGAGCTGCTTCCAGCGGCAGAAAATACACAGATACTCTGTAGTTCGGCAGGTCTTCTGGCTTACGGATCAATCTACTCGCCGCGCCTTCCCGCCAGGTGGCAGTGGCATCGTGCAGCGTTCGTCCCCGCTTACAGCAACGG
Source organism: Spirochaetota bacterium (assembly GCA_031402655.1). Taxonomy (GTDB): domain Bacteria; phylum Spirochaetota; class Spirochaetia; order Treponematales; family UBA12059; genus JANNSO01. The sequence goes on from JANNSO010000111.1 coordinate 24,585, forward strand.
CTGGCATGCGCCGGATTCCCACCGGCTTCCCTTCTCAAGAAAATTGAATGTCTGCCAAGGCAGATATTCAATTTAGCTAATTCAACCGAACCGCCTCCGACTATACTGAATCCGGCTGCGAATGTAAAGACCGCGCCCGCAAGAGGGCTTCCCTAGATTTTATACTGCGAACTCGAGCAATATTTTCGTGCCGTTTCCCCGTTCTATGCTGATTTTTCCCGACAATTGTTCCGCAAGCGCCTGAACAAGCATCAAGCCGAAACCGCTGGATTTTCCGAAGCCCTGCGATTCGGGAATCCCTATTCCGTCGTCGGCCACGGAAACGAGCAGTACCTTATCCAGAATCGTCGCGCATACCGTGATAATTCCTTCGCTTTTTCCGGTAAATGCGTATTTCATGATATTGGTCAAGAGTTCGTTGACCATTATTCCAAGCGGCTGCAATCGTTTGGCATCCAGTATGTAATCCACTATATGCATCTCGACTTTTATGGATTTGTCCTCAATTTGGTTTTTCAGGATATCGCCTATCAACTTCTCCAGATAGTTCTTAAGCGACAGTTCGCAAAAGCCTGGCGATTGGTACAATTGACTGTAAAGCACGCCCATGCTTTTCATTCGCTGCCCCGCATCCTCGAGAACGGCGATTACCGCAGGATCTTTTTGCTTGCGAGCCTGCAAATTCAATAAACTTATCATGCCCGCCATATTATTCTTGATTCTGTGGTGGACTTCCTTGAGGAGCAGTTCCTTTTCCGCCAGCAGGTAGCCGACTTTTTCTTCTGCCTGCGTTCGCCGTATGATTTCCTGCCTGGCTAATTCCAGGTTCTTGCGCATATTCGTAGCAAGAACGTCAACCGCCAAAGCCGCGATCGACAAAAGAACGATTTCTCCGCTCAATAAAACCCAGGTCTCCAGGTTCCCGGAAAAAGGCACCGTGCTAAAAACGCCGAATACCTCGCCGATTACCAGCCAACTAACCGCCGCCAGCGCCAAACCGAAGCATATCTTAAAAAGCTTCCTGTCCAGGGTCAACCCGGCAAAGATAAAAACGATGGGAAAAGCCACGACGGCAATATCCCGAATTCCCTGTCCTGCAGTCGCGATTATCGTAATCAGGAAAAGTGCGCACAGCATAAAAACAAAACTGGCTGCTTGCAGGCATGCGCGCCGGATAAGAGCCAGCGGAAAGATAAGCAAGGCGCTGGCCGCCGCCGTAACGGCTATCAATTTCCACTCGCTGAATATTATGCTGGTAACGATAACAAGCATGCAGACACCAAACAGTACCCAGACAAAGGTTTTTAGGATGCCGGCCAATCGTTTTTCTTCCGCGAGTTCTTGCGGGCTTTGCGGATTTTCGGCGCAGCGCATCAGGAAATGTCCCCTTCGTATTCCCCGGCTCCCGCCCGCACGAGCCGCACGTCGCCGAAGCGCAGGTCCAGCACGGTTGCCATGCGGCGCTCCTGCTCTTCGCCGGAGGACAAAATAAGGTCCAGGCCGGGTATATCTTCGAATTCCCATGCTTCCGAGAACAAGCCATCCTCCGGAAAGTCGGGCTCGCTCCAATCGCCCGAAAGCATACCCCGCTTGGCCGTGATGGAAAGAAGGGGCTTGTCCAGCTGCCGGCAAATCTCGCAGGGCACGGCGTGGCCCGGAATGCGTACCCCGATCTCCGCGCGCCTCATATCGAAGTCTTTTACCAGGCGGTTGGTGCTTCGCAGTATAAATACGTAAGGACCGGGCACCAGACGCTTCATCACGCGAAACATGGCGCTTTCCAGCTCGCACAGCTCGGACACCTGGTTTATGGAGGAACAGAGTACCGTAAGCGGCCGGTCGCGGCCCGGGGCTATCAGGCTTTTAAGCTTTCCGATGCCTTGCTTCGACGCGATGGAGCAGACGATGCTCCAGCTCGTATCGCTTGGGAGTCCGACAAGACCACCTGCTTCCAGGATTCTGGCGGCGCGCGCGATGAGGCGAAGATCTGGATTTGTCGGCACGATATATTCGATCATGGTACACCTTGAGGCATATTCGAATTTTGAGATGCATTATATCCTATTTGGAACTATCGTGTCGCGTAATTGTAAAGGTAGCGGCATAAAACCATGCAGCTCACGCGGAATGCAATTATTAGGGGACCTATAACAGGGTGTTGAAAAACCTCGGATGAGGATTTTCAACACTTCCAAAATGTTACATTACCGTAGCATTTGTAATCAAATGCGAGGAATGTTGAAGGCTGTTGACAAAGCAACAAGCTTTTTCAACAGCCTGATAATAAGGAAGCCGGTTCCCTTATAAAAAGGGAGCCGGCTTTTATAGTTTCCGGATTCCGGGCTTATTTTGGAGCCAGTAATACATTTCGGAAAACAGCCGTTGACGCCGGTATATAGGTAACTACGATTATTACGAAAAGCATCAAAACCATAAAGGGCACAATGCGTTTTGATATTTCCCCAATACTGGCTTTGGCAAGCCTTGCAGCTACAAAGAGCGTTCCGCCAACAGGCGGCGTATACAGGGCAATTGCCAGGTTTCCCGTAAAAATAACGCCGAAATGAACCATATCTATCTTATAATAGAGCGCAAGGGGTATAAAAAGCGGTGCGGATAAAAGCATTGCCGGCAATGGTTCGATAAATATGCCTAGGATAAAGAGCGAAATATTTACGAGGATCAGGAACATCCAGGGTTGTGTGGCTACGACGGAAATCCAATCTGCCATTTGCTGCGCAACCTGCATATTGGTTATGATCCACGATAAACACCCCGTAGCCCCGATAACCAGCATAACCGATGCGCTCGTCTTGAACGCATTCAAAAGCATTTGAGGAATATCTCGCCACTTCATATCTTTATAAATCAGAACAGATATTAAAATTCCAACAACTGAAGTAATAGCCGCAGCCTCGGTTGGAGTAAATGTTCCCGTCCAAATTCCACCGATAATAATTACCGGCAATAAAAGGGCAAAAGAAGCCTTCGTAAAAGAAATCCAAATGGCTTTTAACGATGAAGGCTTTCCGCCTTTGTTGCATCCTGTTTTTATTCCCTCTACGGCGCAAATTATGCAAAGCATCAATGCCGAAAACAGAGCGGGAATAATGCCCGCCATCGATAGCTCGCGCATCGAGACACCTGAAATAAACGAATATACAAGAAACGGAATCGATAAAGGCATTAATAGCGCAAGCGTCCCCGCTACCGCCAGAAGCGCGGCGGTAAAACCTTTTGAATAGCCTTTTTCAAGCATTAAAGGAGTAACCAAAGAACCAATTGCGGCAGTATCGGCGATTGCGGATCCGGAGACTCCTCCGAAAAGCAAACATGATACGACGGTTACTACGCCAAGCCCGCCGGGTAAAAACCCCAGGCATGTCTGGGTAAAATTTACAATACGTTTCCCGGCACCGCCCTTTGCAAGCACTTCACCTGCAAAAATAAATAACGGAACCGCGATAAGCATGTAAGGCTCAATGCCGCCCAAGAATGTCAGCAGATGCGTTGTCGTTGGAACCCTGGGAAGTACTATCCAACTGGCTCCAATGGTAGTGGCAAGCAATCCAAACATTAAAGGCACGCCAGCTAACGCCAGCAGTAAAAATGCAGCGAATAAAAAGATCGCAAACATTAATTTCCCTCCTCACCATAACGGGTACTGCGAGATTTACCTTTGCAGATTTGAATCAAATCAAACGAAATAAATATTGCGGATAAAAGACAGCCAACAGGCAAAGCCAAATACTGCAGCGCTATGGGCCATTGCAGGATTACGAGCTGTGTATTCCATGTTTTTCCGACCAACTTGAATCCGTAAAAAATGCACACCGAAAAAACCGCGATGCAAAACGCGTTTATAAGAAAATCCGCGAAAAACCTTCCTTTTTCGGGCAGCTTATCGACAAATTCATTTATGGCCAAATGTCCGCCATGTCGGGCAACTGAAGCACATCCTAAAAAGGTTACCCAGGTCATGAAGAACTCGCAAAGCTCGATTGTCCATGCTATATCGAATTTTATAATATGGATGGCAATATTTATCGTAACGAGGGATAGCATCAAGAAACCTATCACCATGATTGAATAGTCAACGATGCTTGTAAGTATTCGAATAAACAGCGGAGCTGGTGGTCCCTTAAGCAAAAACAGCATAAAACCCTCCTTGAAATAAACCCGGGTGACATTCGCTCCAAAGGCTATTTTTAATTAAGGGGGTCTCTAAAACATCGGGTTTTAGGGACCCACCATTAAAAAAAATTTATTAACCGGTTTTTTATTTTACAGGAAGAGCTTTTCGCACGGCTTCCGCATCTTTGAGAAATGCCTTGACTTCCGCGTCTCCATAGATCTTTCCCGCTTCTACGTACACGGCTTCCATTGCCTTCCTGAACGATGTAAGATCGGGAGTAGAAACTTTTGCGCCTTTTGCGATCATTTCTTTCAGCTGCCCGTCCTCTTTTTCTTTAACGGCTTTTCGGCTAAAGGCGGCGGCATCGGCACAGGCTTTCAAGATTGCCGCTTGATCCTCTTTAGAAAGAATCTGCCAGGTTATCTCGGAGATCGTAACCGGAATGGGGCTATATACGTGGCGTGTCAACGTAACATAAGGCGCGACTTCATAGAATTTTTGAGTATAGATCGTATCGATTGGGTTTTCCTGGCCTTGTACGATTCCCTGTTGAATCCCAAGATATACCTCGTTGATGGGCATGATTTGAACGGCGAATCCCATTGCCTCAAGAAGCAATTTCATCATTGGATTCGCGAATGAACGAAGTTTTTTCCCTTGGCAATCTACCGGAGAAGCAACGGGATCTTTTGTGGTAAGGCAGCGGAAACCGGCCTCCCAGGTGCCAATAAATCTATATCCTTTTGAAGGAGCCAGGGCAAATTGCTTTTTAAGCCAAGCCGATTCATCGTATAATTTCCATCCCTGCTCATAGCTGTCTACGAGGAAGGGAAGCATCGCAAGATTCAAACTCGGCAGCTGAGGAGCATAGGAACCGGTTGACGAAACAGTAAAGTCGATTCCACCCAGGTTGAGCTGCTCGATATTCTTGGGATCGTTTCCAAGCTGTGATGCAGGGAATATCTGAACTTCATATCGGCCTTTCGTATACTCTTTTACTTTTTGGGCAAAGAATTTTGCTGCCTGGTCGCGAAGTCCATCCTGTGGGTCGGTATGGCTGAATTTCAATATCACCGGTGCGGCTGTCAATGAACCAGCCATGAATATCATGGTTGCGATCATTAAGAATAATACGCGGCTGCTCTTTTTCATTTCATTCTCCTTTGGTGCTGTACCTAGTCCCAGTGGACCCATAAAAAATACAATTGTTTTCTTCATGCAATCCCCCTGGGACATTCGGCTCATGCGGAAATTCGCCGAGCCTAAAGTATATGACCGGTTCAAGGATGGCAACGCCGTCTTTAGCCGGTAGTAATAAAGTATCTTACAAGTGCTTGCATTAGCAATCTTGTATACAATATTCATTACACATTATTATGTATCATGGATAGTTCAATCCGTCAACAAAAATTTTTATCTGGTTGCAGAATTCCTAGCCTCATTACCTGAGTCCTGCCTTTTTCGCAAGAAAATCAATCCCGCGTGTATAAAACTCCCTGCATTTATTCGCCGGGCATCCAATTTCAATATCCAGCTGTGCCTTATAGCCTGTACTCCGCAAAGCAGCCAGTGTTTGTGCCCAATCGATTACGCCATCGCCGGGAATAAGAGAAGAACCTGCTGTCCCCGGCGTATCGCAGATATGGGTGGCATACCAATTCTCGCCAATGCTCCGGATTGTGGATAAAAGCGAATCTCCATTATTTACAACATGTTTCGTATCCAGGGTAAAACCAAATTTAGCCAGGCCGGATTCATGGAGAGCCGAATATGTCTCAAGGTATCCACCAAGGCAGAATCCCGGAATAATCTCAAGGGCAAACCGAAAACCCAGGGCATTGGCGGTTTTCCATAGGGTTTTTATCCTGGCGATGCTCGCCGCCTTAAGCCCCTTACCCGGCTCTTCTGCCGCAGCTCCCACAGGTACCGTTACCAGTCGGGAATGCAGCCTTTCTTTGAGTTTCCCCAGCACTTCTACAAAGCTTGCATACCCTTCGCTGGAGGCAGCCTTCTTTTCTGTTGAAAACGTATCCATAAGGAAATGAGCAACGAACTGGCTAACTTCCATCCTGCAGCCGGCCGATTTTACGAACAGCGATTCGAGGGCTTCATCCGTCCAATCGCTTATACTGTGAGAGGATACCAATTCAAGCTGGTAGCCAGAAAATCCAAGCTCCGCAAGCTCTGGCAGCGAGTGTTCTACCTGGCCAAGGGTAAATGCCTGTCCATACTTTGATACAAAGTATGCCGGCGAAACGCCTATACCCGCAAAAGGCTTCTGTTTTTCAACCAATGTCTTTTGTATACAATCCTCATTGACACTCATCCACTCTCCTTTTACTATACCGTCATGAGTAAGTTCGAAATCGAAGATCTGTCAAATCGCGCATATAAGGCAATCCGCGGCTTAATCCTCTCCAACGATCTAAAACCCGGCGATCGCCTTCATCAGGAAGACCTCGCCAAGCGGTTTGGAATTTCCCGGACTCCCATCCTGCAGGCAATCTCCAAGCTCGAAAAAGAAATGCTCATCGAAACTATTACCCACAAAGGATCCTTTGTTAGGAAGTTCGACAACATGGAGCTCCTTCAGATTTACGATGTGCGCCTGCGGCTCGAACCTCTTGGCGCGGGAGAGGCGGCGCGAAACGTGGACGCGACCGACATATCCGAAATAAAATCGCTTCTGGAGGACTTCGACAAAAAAGTGCAGGAAAACGACCATGACCGAATCTCGGGCACCGATTACGCCCTGCATGCGCGAATAATCGTAGCCTCCAGAAATAAAATATTACGCGATATAGTGTCCATGTTCAGCCTCATCATGGTAAGCAACAATCGCGGCCTCCTTAAAGATCCTCATGATAGCCTTGAAGACCATCGCCGAATCGTCGACGCGATTTCACGCCGGGACGTACCCGCGGCGGAAGAGGCAATGTATAACCACATAGCCAGCGCCCGTAAAAACCTGGAGCGAATGGATCACTGAAACAGCAGCGTTTTACCGGGGCTGCAATCCGAGCAGCCGCCCGATCGATCTTCCGGTTCGCCGGCAATTTTTAGCGGTATCCCCGATGGCTTCCTCCAAAGAGCAAGGCCCTTGAGCAATGCTAAACACGGCGCAGTATGTGCCGGGAAGCGATTCGTCCCTGTCTTCGAGGGCTCCCGAAACCAGGATTACGGGTATCCCGCGCGATGCGCACTCTTCTGCCACGACAGAACAGAGCTTGCCGCCTGTGGTTTGGGAATCCGTCTTGCCCTCGCCGGTGATGACTACATCGATACCGTCGAGCATTTCATGGAATCCAGCCGTACGCATTACCAACGCGGCTCCCGATTCCACCGCAGCCGCGGGAAAAAACGCTCGCAGCGCGAATCCCAAGCCGCCGGCGGCACCGTCTCCCGGCACTGCGCAGTCTTTTGCCAAACCATGTTTTACCACAATTGCGGCTAAAGATTCCAAGCATCGCTCCAGCTCGGGAATATCCTCCGGCCTTGCCCCTTTTTGCGGCCCGAAAACGGCGGCCGCACCGGTGCTACCCAGTAAAGGATTCGTAACATCCGAGGCTATGGATACCCTGAGGGCAGACCGAAATCCGGCAAGTCCTGAAATATCGATCGAGTTAAGAGCCAGCAGGCCGCGCGGGCCTTCGGCTATCTCGGCGCCTGAACTGTCCCGCAAGCTCGCTCCTATGGCGGACAAAAAGCCGGAGCCTCCGTCAACAGTGGCGCTGCCCCCGAGTCCGATTATAATATGTCCGACTCCCTCGCGCACAAGCGACAGAAAAAGTTCTCCCGCCCCTCTGGTGCTGGCGCAAAACGGATCGAGCTCCCCCTTCTCCAGCAGTTGAATGCCCGAGCAGGATGCCATGTCCATCACCGCGATTCTTCCATCGGGCAGGATGCCCGCCCTGGCCGTCACCGGCCTGCCTCGAGGTCCTGTTACCGTCCTGCTGACGATTCTGGCGCCAGTGGCCGCTATGAGGGCATCCGCCGTTCCTTCGCCCCCATCAGCCAGCGGCAATTCCTTTACCACGGCCTGCGGGCATCCCGCTTTAAGGCCTTCCGCCAATGCATGGCATACGGCTGGCGCATCGAGGGCGTTTTTAAAGGAATCGCAGGCTACAAGAATTCTCATAGCTTATAAACTTCCGGGTTGAGGCAATTAGGCGCCCTATGGCCCTCCATCATGGCTATGAGGTTAAGCGCCGCAGTGCTTGACATAGCCGAACGCGAGGAGACGGTGGCACTTGCCGTGTGCGGACAGACAACCACATTCCGCAAATCGGCAAGCCCCGATGCCATTTTGGGCTCAAACTCGTATACGTCCAGACCGGCTCCCGCGATTACTCCATCCCTGAGCGCTATCACCAAGGCTGCTTCGTCGATTACCGGGCCGCGTGCGGTGTTAACAAGATAGGCGCTCCGCTTCATCAGGGCAAACTGGCTTGCACCCAGAAGATGACGCGTAGATTCAAGCAGCGATGCATGCACGGAGACGAAATCGGATTCCGCCAAAAGTCTATCCAGGCTTACCTGTTCGGCTCCCAATTTATTTTCCAGCAGCTCGTTCCGCATTTCATCGGCATAGAGCACCTTCATGTCGAATCCCCGGGACATCATCGCCATCGCGGTTCCGATTCGGCCGGCACCGACTATTCCCAGTGTCTTGCCGCTTACGTCGCCGCCGATGAATTGCAGCGGTCCCCAGCCTTTCCAGCCGCCCGAGCGCATTACCGCATCGGATTCCACCACCCGCCTGGAAATCGCGAACAAAAGCGCCCACGCCATTTCAGCCGTGGCATTCGTGAGGACTCCCGGAGTGTTGGAAAGCGGGATGCCGCGCTTGGTGGCCTCCTTCACATCCAAATTATCGAACCCCACTGCGCAATTGGCAAAGCCTTTTGCCTTCCTGGCGGCATCAAAAGCCTGTGCGTCTATCCTGTCCGTCAGCAGGCATATCACGCCATCCGAATCGGCGATGCTGGCCAGAAGTTCGTCCCGTTCCAGCGGGCGGTCATGCGGGCTTACCGTTACGAGATAGCCCTTGGCCCGAAGGAGATCGATTCCTTCTTTCGGAATCTCCCTTGTTACAAATACATTACCACCCATGTCTCATCCCCGCCTGCTTCCGCCAAATGGCCCCAGAAACGTTTTTTCGATCCATTCCCAGCGATCGAGGTAGTCGAGCTTCATCAATTTGTCTATTTCCGCCTGGCCGGCCTCGCCGAAAAAATCCCAGAGCCGCGTCGTCATCCTGCCATTGGCCTCGAAGGTTCGGCGAACATCCCAGCGCGTCGGCGAGGTATCGGACGTCAGCCAGTCGGCATAGCCCACTTTCCTGAGGTAATAAATAAATTCGGCATACTCGAGAAAGTGCTTGGTACCGCAAAAATAGTCCCAATCCCATTTACCGTCATTGTCATTTATATGGGCATAGATGGGAACGGCGGCATCCGCGATAAGGGCAACAGCCTCCGCGGGATTTTCCCCGCCATACACCGAATGCCCAAAGTCCACGGTTACGCCCAGATTTTTTCCGCCGGTTTCCTTGATAAGCAGCAGCGCTTTGGATGCGCGATCCACGAAGCAGGTTCCTCGAGTCTCGCTGGGCTTGTACTCGATGAACATCTTTATTTCGGGGAGATACGAGTCCGCATCGGAAAAAGCGTCGACCAGATGCCGCCACGATGCCCGATAATCATACTGGAACACGAACTCATAGCCGTCGCCCAGAGGGCAGCAGGTTACCTTGTCCGCGCCGGCAGCCTTCGCGAAGTCCTTGGATTTTTTGAGATACGAAATTGCCTTTTTCCGCACCTCCGCGTCCGGGCTCGTAAGCCCGCCAGACACGAATTCCGGCTCACCCTTTACGTTGACGTTGACGGCCGCTATCTGAAGACCCCGGGACTCGACGGATTTCCTCGTAGCCGCGGCGTCCTGGACCTCGTAGGGGTACACGAGCTCAACTCCCTTGAAGCCTTCGATGGTCGTCATCAAGTCAAGCTTCTCGTCCAACGAGAGCGCTTTGTTGTACTCGTGGAACCGGTCCTTGGTCTTGGAAAGAAATCCCGTTATAAGCGATAGTTTAATCATTCCATTTTCCTCCCCCGCGCACGAGCGCACGGGCTTTGTCGGCGATGCTTCCGGCGCCAAGGCCGTACTTTTCAATTACTTTTATATAACTTCCGCTTTCGCCGAACGTGTCGTCCAGGCCCAGGCCGGCGAAGCCGCAGGATATGCCCCCGGAGAGCAGCAGGTTGGACATGGCATAAGCCAACCCATTTCTCCGCTGATGGTTTTCGACGACCAGCAGCCTCCCTGTTTTAGCGACGGAGGCAGTCAACGCGGCCGCGTCTAATGGTTTTATCGAATAGAAATCTATGACTTCCGCGGAGATGCCTTCTTTAGACAGTGCCGCTGCGGCCTCAAGAGCCTGGAATACCATATCTCCATAGCAGGCGATCGTCACGTCGCTGCCGGACTCCAGCGTTTTAGATCCACCCAAGGTAAAGGTATCGGAATTGCCATAAACGTTCATGAGGGCGTCACGCATCAATCGCACGTAAAAAGGACCGGGAGTACCCAAGGCTAAATCGAACATTTCGGCCGCGCTTCGCTCATCGCAGGGACACAGAACATTCATGCCAGGCAGAGTCCCCATGAAGGCCATGTCCTCGGTGGCTTGATGCGTCGTTCCGTCAATGGCCGCAGTCAGCCCACCATGGGAGGCCAGAATTTTTACGTTCAGGTTGGGATAGCAAATAAAGGATCGCACTACTTCCAGGGCTCTCATCGTAAGAAAAACTCCATAGCCGGATACTATGGCTGTCCTGCCGTCTAGCGCCAATCCGGCCGCCGCCGCCATCGTGGCCATCTCCGCAATGCCCAGATTAAAGTAGCGCCGGGGAAATTTCTCGCCAAACAGATAGGAGAAGGTAGAATACCCGATATCCGACTCGAACACCGCGAAGTCTTCCCTGCTCGACCCTCTCTCGAGCATGCGTTCGGAAAAACTTTGCCGCGTCGGCTTGCCTGCTTTAGTAAGGATTGCGCTCATAGCTTGTCTCCAAGGTTTATTTCTTTAATCGCGGCTGCCAGCTGTTCGCTATCGGGAGCTTTTCCATGCCAGGCCCGCACATTTTCCATAAACGATACACCTTTGCCCTTCACCGTATTGGCAACGATGCAGAACGGCTTTCCTTTATGGGAGCGGGCAATTTCCAGGGCATTGCAGATCTGCCTCATATCGTGCCCGTCTATCCTCATGGTTTCCCATCCAAAAGCCTTGAATTTATCATCTATCGGTTCTACAGGCATGATATCCTTGGTAAACCCGTCATTTTGAAGTCCATTATTATCGACAATGGCGATAAAATGATCCAAGCGATATTTAGAAGCGGCTTGAGCCGTTTCCCATACGAGTCCTTCCTGAAGCTCCCCGTCTCCCAGCACGGCATAAACATAATAATCCTTAGCCAGCATTTTGGCCTCAAGAGCTATGCCTAGAGCCTGGGCAAAACCAATTCCAAGGGACCCCGTGCCGGCATCAAGACCCTTGCATTTTTGCTTAACGGGATGACCTTGCAGCGGACTGCCCAGGGTCCTCAAAGTATCAAGGGTTTCCAATGGAAAATAGCCTTTATGCGCCAATGCGGCATACCACACGGGGCAGGCATGACCCTTGGAAAGCACGAACCTGTCGCGTTCAGGCCAATCTGGCTGGTTTGGCCGTATTTGCAATTGGTCAAAATATAAAGCCGTTACCAGGTCAGTTGCCGAGAGAGAGCCTCCCGGATGCCCGGATTGCGCC
>JANNSO010000112.1:0-37990 GCA_031402655.1 Spirochaetota bacterium
GCGCGCGCTCATCTTCCTGCCAGGCCTTTCCACCGCCGAAAAGGTTTCGGACGTTTCCGGGCGCGGCGTAGGCATGGATGTGGTAAAAACGAATCTTGACCGCCTGGGCGGACAGGTAGAAATCGTGTCTGAAATAGGCAAAGGCTCTACGTTCCGCATCAAGCTGCCCCTTACCCTTGCGATAATTCCTTCACTTATTATTTCCGTGGACAAGGAGCGCTTCGCCATCCCTCAGGCCAACATAGAGGAGCTCCTGCGCCTGCGCCCCGAGGAAGTAAAGAACCGCATAGAAATAGTGGGCGATTCCGAGGTTTTGCTGCTGCGCGACCGCATGCTTCCGCTGGCGCGCTTCGAGGATATCCTGCAGGTCATGCCCGTCTACGAGGACCCGACCACGGGACACCGGGAGATAAGCAGGCGAAGCCGCCTGGCCGACCAGCGCTCGCCGCACTACGCGATCGCAAGCGCTAAAGGAGATGGCGCGAGCCCTGAATCATCGCACGCCCGCAGACCAGGCGACCGCCGCCTCGCCGCGACATCCTCGCTCGAGATAGCCGTAGTAACCACGGGTACCATGTCATACGGGCTGGTGGTGGGCACCTTCCACGATACCGAGGAAGTCGTGGTAAAACCCCTGGGCAGGCGGCTCAAGGCGCTTCGCGAATACTCGGGCGCCACGATTTTGGGCGACGGCGCGGTAGCCCTTATCTTGGACATAGCCGGGCTCGCAGTTAAGGCGGGTCTCAGTTCGGTGTCCGGCTCCGCGCGCGCGGCGCAGCTGGCCGCCGAGGCAGAGGCGCACCGTTTCAAGGACGTTCAGTCGCTGCTGCTGTATCATAACGGCAACAACGAACCCTGCGCGATACCGCTGGACCTTATCGGGCGCATAGAAAGGATAAAGCCGAGCCAGATCGAGTTCCTGGGCTCGCACCGCACCATGCAATACCGGGGAAGCTCCCTGCCCCTGGTTACGCTTTCCGACGTCGCAAAGGTAAACTCCCTCGAGGGAGAAACCGATTTGGTGGTGCTGGTTTCCAGCGTAAGCGGGCGCGAAGTGGGTCTGTTGGGCGTGATGCCCGTGGACGTACTGGCCACCGACGCCGTCGTGGATCAGCACACGCACCGCCAAAAAGGCATTGCCGGTTCCGCGATACTCAATGGCCGCACTACCTTGGTGACCGATCTGTACGAACTGGTGGACGCCGTGCATCCGGAATGGTCGACCGCCGGAAAGAGCTCCCGCGCTGCGGAGAAAGCGGCGGAGGGCGGAAGGCGGACGCTGCTGCTGGCGGAGGATTCCGATTTCTTCCGCGCTCAGGTAACTAAATATTTACAGGAAGACGGTTTTACCGTCCTGGCCGCTCCGGACGGCGAGGCAGCCTGGGAACTGCTCCTTAAAAACGTCGAGGAAGTATGCCTCGTGATAACCGACATAGAAATGCCGAGGCTGAACGGGCTAGGACTGGCCGCCCGCATCCGCGCGGACAAGCGCACGGACGCTCTGCCCATAATCGCGGTAACCTCGCTTGCGGGCGACGAGGACGCGGAACGCGGGCAAGCCGCGGGAATTACCGAGTACCAGGTCAAGCTGGACCGGGACAAGCTCCTGGAGAGCGTGAAACGGATGATAACTACAAAAGGAGCGGCATGATGGATATTGAAAAGAAAAAAGACGGCTTCCGACCCATGGTGGTATTTTTCCTGCTTCTATCCTTTAGCATTCCGCTTGCTCTTGCCTTCGCCACTATCGTGACGGGCTTGGCGACTCCCGGCGAGTTCATTGCATCGCTTCATATTCTGCCTTTTGCAGTATTAACCGTCTCCGGCTCTATCGCGTTTTTTTTCCTGGCTTTTGGAATCAGGGTCTTAAAACGAACGAACGATCCGCGGATCATTGGATATATCCGCAATGGAATCATTGTCTGGGGACCCCTAAACAACCTCCTGTTTTCCCACCTATTCCATTCCGCTTCCACTTTCGGAAATACTACGGCCGCCCTGGCCGTAAGCGGTATGTTTGCTTTTGCCGTAGGATTGTTTTTCGCGATCCTTACTGTGGTCGGTACTTCGGCTTATCTTGACCGCCTTGCCCCGTTGACAGGAAAATCAAATGAAAAAATAACTAACGGGCTCTACTCCAAGCTTTTCCTGAGCGTTACGCTAACGGTGGCGGCTTTTCTTATCGGAACTATCGGCGTTTCTCTCATGCCGGTCGTCGGCGGCTTGGGAGTTCTTGCAGCCATTCCTCGGGTTATTTGCATTGCTCTTCCATTTTTGCTTCTGACACTGGTGTTGGTGTATTTTCTGTCGCGCATCATGACCTTCCCCCTCGTATCGTCATTGCCAAAGATCGAAGCATTGAGCCTTAATGACCTGACGCAGGTTCTAGCCGTCCCAGGGCGTGATGAAATCGGCATGCTTTTCCTTAATCTAAACCGCTTTGTTTCGAACCTCAGAACGGTGCTGGCCAAGATAGCACTCGCATCCAACACCGTCGCCTCCTCCGCGACGGAGCTTTCCGCGGTAAGCGAGCAGACCAGCCAGAGCGTACAGACCATGTCCGGGAAAACCGGCACGGTCGCCGCCGCGGCCGAGGAATCCAGCGCCAACACGGGCTCGGTTGCATCCGCCATGGAGCAGGCTTCGGTTAATCTTTCTTCGGTTGCCAGCGCCACGGAGGAGATGAGCGCCACCATCGGCGAGATTGCCTCCAACTCGGAAAAAGCCCGCCTCATCAGCAATGACGCCGGAACGCAGGCGGCATCCGTCTCAGCCCTCATGAAGCAGCTGGGCAAGGCCGCGCAGGATATAGGCAAGGTAACCGAAACGATAACGGGCATCTCCTCCCAGACAAACCTGCTGGCGCTCAACGCCACCATAGAAGCGGCGCGCGCGGGAGCGGCGGGCAAAGGCTTTGCCGTGGTGGCCAACGAAATCAAGGAACTGGCCAAGCAGACGGCTGCCGCCACCGAGGACATAAAAGAAAAAATAAGCGGCATCCAGAGCTCCACCGGCAGCGCCATAGTTGATATAGAAAAGATAACCTCGGTCATCGACGAGGTAAGCCACATCGTTTCGGGCATCGCCACCGCCATCGAGGAGCAGTCCGCGGTAACGCGCGACGTGGCGGGCAACGTGGCCCAGGCCAGCGCCGGCGTGCGCGAGGCCAACGAGCGCGTGGCGCAGACGGCCGCTGTTTCTAAATTTATGGCCTCCGATATAGCCGGTGTGGACGCAGCCGCGGGCGAGATACGCTCCGGCGGCATGCAGATAAACGCCAGCGCATTGGAATTATCTAAACTTGCCGAACAGCTTAAGGGCCTGGTTGGGCAGTTTAAAATTTGACAACCGTCCTTGAATAACTATACTTTAGTCTTCCGACAGTAGGAGAAGGAGTTTTTATGCCCATCCAAGAAAAACCCAGGGGAACCAGCCTCAGCATCCGTTTTATCGGCATGGTACTCATCATGGTAACCGTCATCCTGGTGGCTATAGGAATCGTGCAATATCTGAATACCACGTCCCTGTATACGAACCTCATCAACAAGGAGATAAGCGTTACGTCGGACCGCCTCGGAATAACCGTCGCCGCACCGCTCTGGGGATTCGACAAGGAGCAGGTCGACGGCCTCCTTCAAGCCGACCTGCATCAGGATGCCATAATGGCCATTACCATACGCATGGGTGCGGACGGCAAGCTTTTTGCCGGCCTGGCCAAGAGCGGGAAAGAGGAAATCGAGGTCAGCGATGAGTCGACCTTAGCCAAGAACCTTTTGAAAAAAGAATTCGATATCGTCCAGGACGGCAAGACCATCGCCGTAGGAACAGTTTGGTATAGCCTGGCGGCTCTTCAAAAGACCTTGACGGGGCAGGTTGTCCAAACCATCATACAGACGATTGCGGCGGACATCCTGCTTGTTCTGCTCATGTCCTTTATACTTTCAAGCCTCGTAATAAAACCTATACGCCATACCGTCATAATGCTCAAGGATATATCCGAAGGAGAAGGCGACCTTACCAAGCGCTTGCCAATAAAAAACCAGGACGAGATAGGCGACCTTGCCAATTACTTCAACCGCTTCGTAGAAAAGCTGCAGGGAATAATCGGCGGTATTTCAGCAAACGCGGGCACGGTGGCATCATCCGCCACGGAACTTTCGGCCATCAGCTCGCAATCGGGACTGAGCGTAAAAACCATGTCGGAGAAAACCTCTACGGTTGCCGCCGCCGCCGAGGAATCCAGCGCAAACACCGGCTCTGTAGCGGCAGCCATGGACGAGGCTTCTGCCAATCTTTCGTCCGTCGCAAGCGCCACCGAGGAGATGAGCGCCACCATCGGCGAAATAGCCTCCAACTCGGAAAAAGCCCGGCTCATAAGCAACGACGCCGGTGTCCAGGCAGACTCCGTGTCGGTTCTCATGAAGCAGCTTGGAAAAGCCGCCCAGGACATAGGCAAGGTTACCGAGACGATTACGGGCATCTCCTCGCAGACCAACCTGCTGGCACTCAACGCCACCATCGAGGCGGCGCGCGCGGGAGCGGCAGGCAAAGGCTTTGCCGTGGTAGCCAACGAGATAAAGGAACTTGCCAAGCAGACGGCGGCGGCAACCGAGGACATCAAGAACAAAATAAGCGACGTGCAGAATTCCGCAGGCAGCGCCATAAGCGACATCGAAAAAATCACGGCCGTCATAGCCGAGGTAAACCTTATCGTGGCGGGTATCGCCACCGCCATCGAGGAACAGTCGGCGGTAACGCGCGACGTGGCGGGGAACGTGGCCCAGGCAAGCGCCGGGGTGCGGGAAGCCAACGAGCGTATCGCCCAGACCGCTGCCGTCTCACGGTCGATGGCGGCCGATATCGCCGGCGTCGACGCCGCGGCGGCGGAAATCCGTTCTGGCGGCGAACAGGTGCAGGCAAGCTCCGCGGAGCTTTCCAAGCTGGCGGAACAACTCAAAGGTTTGGTCGGGCAATTCAAAATCTAGGGGGAGCGATATGGCAGGCAGGGGCGGCATGAAACTAGGCAGTAAAATTTTAATAACCGTTCTTGCCTTGTGGCTGTTCGGCTCGTCGATGCTCGTGGCCATATCGTACCTCAGGACAAAAAGCGCCTTGATAGAAAGCACCAGGACGCGCATACGCGATTATGCGGCGCTCGGCCTCTTGAGCATCCGCCCCGAAGATCACGCTGCGCTTCAAACAAGCGCAGACGAGGCAAAACCGGAATACGCGGCCATAGTTCAAACGCTTCGGCTGATCAGGGACAACAGCGCCGGTATCGTATACGCCTACACTTTAAGAAAAACCGCGGACGGCCAGGTAATATTCGTGGCCGACGCGGAAGAATCCGAAGAAGACAAAAGCCGGCTCGGAGATATCGTCGAAGTAGTAACCCCGCTGATGACGCAATCGCTTGAAGGACTCGACAAGCCGGTAATAGAAAAAGACTTCTACAAGGACGAATGGGGAACCTTTCTCAGCGCATACGCGCCCATCCGCACTTCCAACGGGACGCTCGATGGACTTTTATGCCTGGACATATCACTCGAAAATATCCAGAAATCCACCTCAAGCATCCTTCTAAACATGGTACTGGCCATGATCGTGGTAACCGGCGCGATAATTCCCATCGTTATTGTTTTTTCACGCAGTATCGTAAGACCGGTCAGGGCATGCGTCGACATGACCAGCATTTTGGCCCAAGGCGATTACTCGCAGGGGATTCCGCAGGCATTTAACAACCGGAAGGATGAACTCGGCGACCTCGCACGCATGAACCGCTTGCTCGTGGGCAACACCCACAACCTGCTCGTGGCCATCAAGGCACAGACCTCCGTACTCTCTGGAATCGGCACGGAACTCTCCTCCAGCATGAACGAGACGGCAGCCGCGGTAAACCAGATAAGCGCCAATATCCAGAGCATCAAGAACCAGACCATAAACCAGTCGGCCAGCGTTACCGAAACCAATTCCACCATGGCGCAGATAACGCAGAACATACAGAAGCTGGACGCCAACATAGACCAGCAGTCGGACAGCGTAGCGCAGTCGTCCTCGGCCATAGAGGAAATGCTGGCCAACATCGCCTCCGTTACCCAGACGCTCATAAAAAACGCGCAGAACGTCACCGAGCTTACCGTGGCCTCGGACAGCGGCCGGTCCGACCTCGCCGCTGTTTCCGAGAGCATACGCGAAGTAGCCCGCGAGTCGGATGGGCTCCTGGAGATCAGCGAGGTGATACAGTCCATAGCCAGCCAGACAAACCTCCTGTCCATGAACGCGGCCATCGAGGCGGCGCATGCGGGCGACTCGGGCAAGGGCTTCGCCGTGGTGGCCGACGAAATCCGCAAGCTGGCGGAATCCTCCAGCGAACAGTCCAAGACGGTTTCCAGCTCGCTTAAAAAGATAAAGGACGCGATGGACAAGATTACCCTGTCCACCGATACCGTGCTTGCCCAGTTCGAGGACATAGACTCCCGCATCAAGTCGGTATCCGAGCGCGAACACCACATCCGAAACGCCATGGACGAACAAGGCGCGGGCAGCAAGGAAATACTTTCGTCCATCAGCCAGCTCAACGAGATTACGACGCAGGTAAAAACTAGCTCGGAAGAAATGCTCGTGGGCAGCCAGGAAGTAATACAGGAGAGCATAAACCTTGGCCACATCACCGGGGAAGTTACGGGAAGCATGAACGAGATGGCCGCGGGCGTGGAAGAGATAACCGTAGCAATCAACAAAGTTAACGAAACCAGCAAGAAAAACAAGGAGAGCGTAGAGGCTCTTATGGCGGAGGTGGCAAAATTCAAGATATAATTTCGCAATCTTCCATTGTCGTAAGTACAATAACCATGGGAGAGGACAGCCAGAAAAAACTTTTAGCGGTGAATTCAGTCAACGATATCAGCCTACAAAACAAGGCTAGCATCCAGGCTCTCATGGATGAAGTGAACAAATTCAAAGTAGATCAAGGCGGCATGGCATGAGTGACAGCGAAAACGACAACGGCCTACTGGTAACAGGCTTTACCCTGGGTTCCACCACGTTCGGCGTGGATGCGCGCCTGGTGCAGGAAGTGGCCAAAGTAGGCGACCTTACGCGCGTGCACGACGCACCCGCGGGAGTCGTGGGTATCCGCAACCTGCGGGGCCGCATCGTTACGGTAATCGATATGGCTACCCACCTTGATTTGGGCAGCGTCGAAAACGGCGAAAACGCTAGGCTCCTCATCATGGAAAATCAGGGCGAATCCTATGGATTCCTCGTGGATACGGTAACCGACGCGATAAGCCTGGACGCGGAGCGGATCGGCATTCCTCCCGCCAGCCTGGACCCCGCCCTGCGCGCGCGCCTGTCGGGGGTGTGGCGCGAAGGCGATAAATTAACCGCCATCCTTAATCCCGAGACTTTGTTTACCTGGAACGACGCCCGATAATGAATAAATCACGATGCGCGTAATCATCGCGGACGATTCCATACTGTTCAGAAAAATCATGGCCGACGCTTTGGGCGGCCTTCCCGACGTCGAAATTGTGGGGCAAGCCGCCAACGGAAAAATAGCCGTGCAAAAAGTGCGGGGCCTGAAACCGGATCTCCTTACACTGGACATGGAAATGCCCGAGATGGACGGCCTTGCCGTCCTGGATATGCTCAAGGCGATGGAAAACGCTCCCATGGTAATCGTGGTAAGCGCGCAAACCCTTCAGGGCGGCCGGCTTACCATGCAGGCTTTGCAGAAAGGCGCCTTCGACTTCATCACGAAACCCGACACGCCAAGCTCCGCAAAAAGCCGTGAACTTCTTATAACAGAGCTCGCTCCCAGGATCAAGGCGCTGTCGCTCCGGCTGGGCATACGCAATATCCTGCGAACCGGCAAGACATCGGCGCTGCGCGCTTCCCCTGCTCCCTCCGCCGCGACTTTCGCGACTTCCGCGGTTTCCGCGAAATCCGCCATGGACGATATAGGACAGCGCATGGCGCGCCTTGCGGGAAACGCCAAACCGGAATTCGTTCTTATCGGTGTGTCCACAGGCGGCCCCAACGCGCTTGCTTCTCTTTTACCTTCCTTGCCGGCAGCCCTGGGCGTACCCATTTTTATCGTGCAGCACATGCCCCCGCTCTTTACGCAAACCCTAGCGGAAAATCTGGACGGCAAGTGTTCTCTTCGCGTACGCGAAGCCTGCTCCGACGAGGTCGCCAAACCCCAGACTATATACATAGCCCCCGGGGGCAGACAAATGCGCCTGGCTCCGGGACCCGACGGAAATATAATCATGCAGATTACCGACGATCCTCCGGAAAACAACTGCCGCCCCTCGGTGGATTACCTCTTCCGCTCCGCCGCAAACCAGTTTCCAGGCAAGGCCATGGCCGTCATCCTAACGGGCATGGGCTCGGACGGCACACTGGGCCTGCGCCTTTTAAAGCGGCACGGCTGCACGGTTATCGCGCAGGACGAAGAAAGCTGCGTCGTATACGGGATGCCCAAGGCGGCCGTGGATGCGGGTATCGTGGATTTCGTGCTCCCGCTTGAAAGCATAGCTTCCCAGATATCCGCGACGGTTCGGGGATTCGCGTAATGGCCAGCCTGAGCCTCGACGAACTGCAGGCATGGAGCAGGTATATCCACGATGTATGCGGGGTGTTTCTCGACGACTCCAAAGGTTATCTTATAGAAACCCGCCTCGCCAGCCTTTTCCGTGACAACTCCGCCGAAAGCTGGGCGGCTCTCCTGGGCAAGGTAAAGGCCGACGCGGGAACCACCATGCGCACAAAAGTGATCAACGCCATAACAACAAACGAGACTTCTTTTTTCCGCGACACTGCTCCCTTTGAGCTATTGCAGCACAAACTCTTTCCCGAATTGATAGACAGGCGGACCAAAGCCGGGCTGGCGCCCATACCCATCCGCATACTCAGCGCAGCCTGTTCCACGGGACAGGAAGCGTACAGCACCATTATCGTGCTCAAGGAACTACTGGGGGATTTTCGCAAATACGACATCCGTATCCTCGGAGTCGATATTTCCGACCAAGCCATTGCCCAGGCAAGCTACGCTCATTTCAGCCGCATGGACTTGGACCGCGGAATGTCCCCGGAAAAACTCTCCCGTCATTTCGAGCTGGTGGGCGAGCGCTGGAAAGTGCGAGACGAGCTGCGAGCCATGGCCACGTTCAGGCGCGCAAACCTGCTCGAACCCATCGTCAACCCGGCCCCTTTCGACATTATTTTCTGCCGCAACGTCGCCATTTACTTTACCGAACCCGACAAAATAAGCCTCTTTAAAAACCTGGGCCGAAACCTGGCTAAGGACGGCGCGCTTATAATCGGCTCCACGGAATCCATTACCGGCCTTTGCCCCGAGTTCGAGCCCCAGCGCTATCTTAGGTCGGTATTTTACCAGAAGAAAGCTTAACCAGGGAATTTTTACCACAGAGACACAGAGAAGAGGAAGGAGAGAAGAAGATTGGGGAATCAAGAGAGCAGCGTTTTAGCTTCTCTACTTTCCCACTCTATTCCGCTCTTTATTCTATTCCTCGTCTTCCTCTGTGCCTCTGTGTCTCTGTGGTTAAAATTCCCAAGATTCTTCTTTCTAAATAATTCCCAAAATTATCTCCAAAAACCCTTGCACTTCCAATTCATCGTTTTATACTTACTAAGACGCGAAATAAAGTCATAAGTTTTGAAATAGTGAATACAGGAGGTTTTATGAAAATCGGCGGTAAATTGGTACTCGGATTCGTGATAGTGGCCTTGCTCGGCGCAGTTGTAGGCGGGATAGGTATCCTGAGCATGCGAAAAATCGATGCTGCCGACACCTACCTGTACGAGAAAATGACGGTACCCCTGGGCGCTGTGGCTGATTTTGGCGGCTCGATAAACCGTATGCGATCAAACGCTCTGATGGCGGTACTAAACGAAGAGCCTACGTACATTCAAGAGCAAGAAAAAAAAATTGTAAGCCGCAGGGCGGTTATGGATAAAGCCCAGGAAGTCTATAAGGGAACCTTGCTCAACGATGCTGACCGCGAAATGTTCGCCAAGCTTGTAGAACTGGAAAAAACTTTTGACGCCGAAGTCGACAAGGTAATGGTGCTGGCAAAAGCCGGCCAAAGAACGGAAGCGGAACATCTCGTGGAAGGTTTGTTTACTACCAGCGTAAACGAAATTAACGTCATACTGGAAGAAATGACCAAATTGAACGTCGATGCCGCTAAAGAACAGGCCGACGCCAACACGGTTACTGCGAATTCTTCCACGCTTATAATGATTATCGTAATTGTTTTTGTTACTATAATTTCCATCGTTCTTGGGTTGGTTTTATCCAACTCCATTTCCAAGCCATTAGGCGTTGCAGTAGCGCACCTTGGCGAGATGTCTCAAGGTGACCTGCGTAACGACATTCCCGCCGTTTATATGAAGCGAAGCGATGAGATAGGCAATCTTGCAAAGGCGCTGGACACCATGTCGCGCGACCTCCGCCGCATCGTGGAGAGCATACTGTCGGCCACCGACCAGGTATCGTCGGGCTCCGAACAGATTTCATCCACGGCCCAACAGCTGTCCCAGGGAGCCGCGGAACAGGCGGCCAGCGCGGAAGAAGTCTCCGCCTCGGTGGAGGAAATGACCGCCACCGTAAAGCAAAACTCCGACAATTCCATCGCCACAGAGAGCATCGCCAAGAAGTCGGCCACCGACGCGGATCAGGGCGGAAAAGCAGTCATGGACTCGGTAGGCGCGATGAACGAGATTGCGGCAAAGATATCGATAATAGACGAGATAGCCAGGCAGACGAATCTTCTGGCGCTCAATGCAGCCATCGAGGCGGCGCGCGCAGGCGAGGCGGGCAAAGGCTTCGCCGTGGTAGCCAGCGAAGTGCGCAAGCTGGCAGAACGCAGCCAGAACGCAGCCGGCGAGATAGGCAAGCTGTCCAAGGACACCGTGGGAAGCGCCACGAAAGCCGGGGAAATCATCCAGAAAATTGTGCCGGACATCCGCAAGACCGCGGAGCTCGTGCAGGAAATCGCCAGCGCATCGCGCGAGCAGAGCACCGGCGTGGACCAGATAGCCAAGGCCGTAACACAGCTGGACAGCGTCATCCAGCAGAACGCCAGCGCCAGCGAGGAAATGGCCAGCATGGCAGAGGAACTATCCAGCCAGGCCGAACAGCTGGCGCAGACCATGACATTCTTTAAAGTACAGGGCAGCCAAAACGAAGCCTCGGACAAAACAGAGCATCACGTCAATGTGGCTCATGCAAAAGCCAAGCAGACAAACCCCGCTAAGCCCGCCACCAGGGGGCAGCTCAGCGCCACAGGGGTTACCGTCAAGGAAAACCCGCCGCGCGTAAAGACCACAAGCAGTGTTCCGGCAACCGGAATCACCCTTGCCAAAGCAAAGCAAAGCGCCACCGACGACGACTTCGAGGAGTTCTGATCATGGCAGACACCGTAGACAACCAATATCTTACCTTTGGCATCGACGGGGAAACCTACGCCGTGCCGGTAAGCAAAGTACGGGAAGTTCTTGAGCATATCAAGCCCACGAAACTTCCCAGGACGGCGGACTTCCTAAAAGGAATCATCAACGTTCGGGGCACAGGCATTCCGGTTATAGACCTGCGAATAAAATTCGGGCTGCCCGAGATTCCCGTAACGCGGGACACCGCCATCCTGGTCATGGAAATAATCAACGACGATGGCAGCTCGACAACCGTAGGCGCTCTTACCGACCAGGTAAACGAGGTAATCGAATTGGACGCGGCCCACCTCGAACCCGCCCCACGCTTCGGCACCAAGATAGACACGAGCTTCATACGCAGCGTGGGCAAGCGCGATGATAAATTTATAATAATCCTGGACATAGACCGCGCCTTTACCGACGAGGAAGCAGAAGTGATCGCTGCGAGCACAAGCGAGACTGTCGCAAAAGCCTGACGTCTTCTTTAAAATAGGCAAGCCGCGCATAAGCGGCTTGCCTGCGACGGCACGGCAAATCCGGACACAGCAATCCCCCTCTTTTCAAAGTTCGCCTGAAACATTACTATTCCTGCGCGATCATCCAGGGCAGGCAGGAGCGTACATGGACGGGAAATCGAACTTCAAGGATTTCGCGAAAGCCAACAGCAGCATGGCAACAATGCTGCTGCTCGTGGTATTCGTGGGTCTGGGCGAAAAAATGGCGGAACGATTCCTGCCGCTATACCTCATCGCCCTGGGCGGAAGCACCTGGGCAGTAGGTCTACTCAACTCCATGGACAACCTGCTGTCCGCTCTCTACTCGTTTCCCGGAGGCTACCTGTCGGACAAGCTGGGCTATAAAAAGTCGCTGCAGATTTTTACCGCCGTGGCGATGTTCGGCTACCTCATAGTAATCCTGATACCCTCTTGGCAAGCGGTTCTCGTCGGCTCCGTCTTCTTTATTTCATGGACCGCCGTCTCGCTGCCAGCCATCATGAGCCTTGTTTCCAAGGCGGTTCCCAAAGACAAACGCAGTTTCGGGGTGTCGCTTCACTCGTTTTTCCGCCGGATACCCATGGCGCTCGGCCCCATACTGGGCGGATTATTAATCGGTATTTACGGCAAGGTCATCGGTGTACGAATCGCCTTCGGCGCAGCCATGGCCATGGGTATCATAGCCTTGATCCTCGTGCAGAAATTCATGAAAGACGAAAAGGCGGAAAAGGCATCCGAAGAGACAGCCAAACTTAAAACCTGGCAGCTTTTCAGCCCCGCTCTCCGCAACCTGCTTTTGTCGGACATACTCATCCGATTCGCCGAGCAGATTCCCTATGCTTTCGTAGTACTATGGGTGGTAACGACCAATGAAATTTCACCCCTGCAATTCGGCCTCCTTACCACGGTAGAGATGGCAACCGCAATGCTGGTGTACATCCCCGTCTCCCGAATGGCGGACAAGTACGGCAAGAAAAGTTTTGTTCTTATTACATTCTGTTTTTTTACGGTCTTTCCGCTTATCCTGCTCGTATCGCACGATTTCTGGATGTTCGTCATAGCCTTCGTGATTCGCGGACTCAAGGAATTCGGCGAACCTACGCGCAAGGCCCTGATCATGGACTTGGCACCGGAGCACGCCAAGGCGCGAACCTTCGGCGCCTATTACCTGTTCCGCGACGTAGTCGTGGCGGCAGCTGCCCTTTCCAGCGCCTGGCTTTGGAACATTTCTCCTGCCGCAAATTTTATAACGGCCAGCGCATTTGGCGTTCTAGGAACCGTACTGTTTGCAATCTTCGGCAGGGATATTCACGCCAAAGCAAAAGCGCTTATCTAAAATTCCCTTCGAAGCACGCGTCCCGGTCCAAGTCTCCCCTAATGCCCGGACGAGTCAGGCAAAAATCGTATTTAACAGGATCGCCTGGCTCTATCTCCCTGAACCGCCTGGTAACCTCGAGAGCGGTCTTAAGATTCGGCGAGTTCCACGCCACACCGTCTCCGGCTGCGCCGCAAGAAGTAAAGCCGAAGCGCGCGGCAACCCAGGTCATGTGCGTATCCATGGGCTGCACCAAAAGCGGGCATAAGCCCGCGTCCCATCCGCCGGGATCCACGGCATCCTTGCGAATCATCCAGCGTAAAAACAAAAGCGGACGCTTGCACGCGGAGCCTGCAGCGGGAGAAGGCAATAAATTCTTTACAAACGGTTTCGCCGATCCCGAAGTCGTACCCGACGCCGATACTATTTCGGCGACGAGCCGGGCAAGGGCGGGCAAAACGGTTTCGTCGCCGGGCTTGACCAGCGCCGAGAAAATCGTTCCCAGACCGGAACTTTTGCCAAGCACCCCCTTAAGCCCGCAGAGCAGAGAGGCTATGTCTGCACCGGAAAAAAACCGGTACCGGAAGCCATCGAAAGCCTTTCGCAGTTCGGAAGCCCGCGAGCAGGAGAGAAAATCCCGGGGCATATTTCACATCCTGCCCAGGCAGTCGCGCGCGGCAAGAACAATCTGGGGAGCCCTCCCTACCGCCAGGCATGAGGCAAGCAAACCTGCAATCTCGCGATCGGAGGTATCGGAAAACTCTCTTACTACAAGCAGCGGGTCTGGATCTATAAATTCCGGACGATTGAACCGTCCATAGGATAATTCTAAAAACGCCTTTAGCGATTGCACCGTCATGCCTGGATTTTAGCATCCAGGGGAACCATCTTGCAAGGAGCTTCCATTCATGGAGATTCCTGTGTATATTTATTGCATGCGTGATTATATACGTCGGCAACTCAGCCGCTGCACTGTTGGTATCGCCGGAGCCGGCGGCTTGGGGTCCAACTGCGCCGTCTCTCTCGCACGCCTGGGGATAGGCAGGCTCGTACTGGCGGATTTCGATGTCGTGTCATTGCCCAACCTGGACAGGCAGGCTTATTTTCTGGACCAGGTGGGGTTGCCTAAAGTGCAGGCGCTTTCGGCAAATATCTTTCGAATCGATCCCGCCGTAAAAGTAGAAGCCCATACGCTCAGGCTGGATCCAGAATCGGTACTTCAAATATTCTCCGGCTGTGCGGTAATCGTGGAGGCTTTCGACGACGCCCACGCCAAGGCCATGATTATCGAAACCGTGCTTGCCAAGCTGCCCGAAACATGGCTCGTGGCAGCATCGGGAATCGCCGGCTTCGGCAAGCTCGCGGACATGGGCATTGTGCGCTCGGGCAAGTTATTTTTGGTCGGCGACCGCTATAGCGAAGTCAGCCGTAACTGCCCTCCCCTTGCGCCGCGTGTATCGATAGCCGCAGGCATGGAAGCCGACCTTGTAGTGCAAATCCTGCTGGGCAAAATCGATGTTGTGCACGCCGATGCTGCGCATGCCGTTGCTGCGCACGACGATGCGGTGCACGCCGATGGGGGCAATACATGAATATCGAGCTGAATGGAAATCCCGAAACCTTTATAGAGACGAGCCTTACCGTCCGGGAAGTGCTCAAAAAAAAAGGCTGGTCGTTTCCCTTGATAATCGTAAGAATCAACGGCGCACTCGTGGAACGAAGCGCCTGGGACAGTGCAAAAATCGGTAACACCGACAAGGTGGAAATGCTCCATCTCGTTTCCGGAGGATAAAACTTGCCCCAGCCCGCAATTTTAGCTAAGTTAACTTGAAAGTTATTCAATATAGAGGAGAAATACATGGCGGTTGTAACACTTAAAGGCAATAAAATCAGCACCTGCGGATCCTTACCGGCGAAAGGCGGCAAAGCGCCGGAATTCAAGCTGACCAGGGGCGACCTGTCCGATGTCTGCCTCAAGGATTTTTCCGGCAAGGTACTTATTCTTAACATCGTACCCAGTCTGGACACGGGAACCTGTGCCGCGAGCGCGCGGGCTTTTAACAAACGCGCACACGAGATGGGTAACGCGCTTGTGCTTACCATCAGCCGGGATTTGCCGTTTGCCCAAAAACGTTTTTGCGAAGCGGAAGGTATTGCCTCCGTAGTGCCGCTTTCGGAGCTCCGTAACCGCGACTTTGGAAAGGACTACGGAGTTGAGCTTATCGATGGACCGCTTGCGGGCCTCCTCGCGCGCGCCATCGTGGTAGTAGATGCCAGGGGAATGGTAACATATACGCAGCTCATTCCGGAAATCGCGCAGGAACCGGATTACGACGGAGCGATTGCCGCGGCGACAACAGCCCGGTAAAGTAGATTTTCAATAAAAAAGACCGCCCTTCCGGGCGGTCTTTTTTATTGAAAATTCCTAATTACTTGATCAGCTTGCCCATGGCATCGGCTACGACGATCTTGTCGCCCTTGATCATCTCTACAACTTCCTTAACCTTGGCCGAAACGTCGTCGGAAAGGTTGGGGTTGACGGCGGGAATGCCCACGCCATTGTTCTTGGTGTTCAGAACCAGAGTCTGTCCGCCGGGGAACTTACCGTCGAGGTCGGCTTTGATCATGTCAAAAGCGGCAACGTCGATACCCTTCATGGCGCTGGTCAGGATGATGGATTTACCGGGGGTGTACTCGCCATCGGCATACTGATTTACGTCAACACCGACGATCCAGGCGGGTTTGCCTGCGACTGCACGGGCTTTAGCTTCGGTTATCGCACCAAAACCAACACCGCCTGCTGCGCAGAATATTACGTTTACGCCTTTATCGAACATGCTGGCAGCAATCTGCTGGCCGGCTGCAACGTCGCTGAATGTACCCTGATAGATTACATTGGCGGCCTTGATCATGATTTTGGTACCGAGGTTGGCATTTGCATAGGCAATACCCTGCTGGAATCCCCAGTTAAATTTCTGAACGGGAGGGATTTCCATACCGCCGATAAAGCCGAACTCGCCGGTCTTGATCTGGAGCGCGGCAGCAACGCCGGCGATAAAGCCAGCTTCGTGCTCTGCGAAGAAAATAGAAACGGTGTTGGGGCTGACCAGCTCTACGCGGGTAGCGTCAAAAGCGCCATTGTTCGGCTTGCCGTCGATAAGTACGAACTTGGCATCGGCATATTTAGTCTGAGCCTGGAAAATAGTGGTCTCGAATTTGAAACCGGGTGTTACGATAAACTTGAAGCCGGCGTCATAGAGATTGCCGATTTCTTTGATGTAATCGGCTTCCGTTGTACCGGAGGGCTTCAGGTACTTGGGTTCGATCTTGAGCTCGGCACCGGCGCGGAGGACACCTTCCCAGGTTCCCTGGTTAAAGGATTTGTCATCGATTGTGCCAGCATCGGTAACCATGCCAACTTTGAGCATGTCGACTTTCGGGGCATCTTTTACAGCCTTTGTGCAGCCAGTAAAGGCGATCGCGGCGATGAGCAGCGCGATAAGTACGGTTCGAAATTTCATTCTTTTCTCCTTAACCTACCTGTTATTTACAGGCGGCAATTTAAAATACTAAACCCTTTTTTACTTTTGTGCAAGCAAAATCAGCGCGCTTGCTGACATTATTCTGCTTAAACAAGAAAAGCATACGGTTTAATACTGGCAGTTTTTCGTGAAAACGTCCAAATTACTCGGGAAGTTCGCTGATTATTACGATACCGCTCGACGCGCCGATTCTATCCGCGCCGGCTTCAAGCATCTGTATGGCGTCATGATACGTGCGAATACCGCCGGATGCCTTTATCTTCATGTTCTCCCCTACGGCTTTACGCATGAGCCGAACATCCTCGGCCGTTGCCCCGCCGGTGCCGAAACCGGTACTGGTTTTAACGAAGTGAGCTCCCGCTTTCATGGCCAGCTCGCATGCCCTGGTTTTTTCGGAGTCCGTAAGATAGCATGTTTCAATGATTACTTTTACCGTAACCGTGCCCGCCGCCTTAACCACTTCATGGATATCGGATTCGACAGACTTCCAATCACCGGACTTTAGCGCGCCGATATTGATGACCATGTCCACTTCGGCAGCGCCTTGCCTTATGGCAAGCTTCGTCTCCTCGACTTTTGTTGCCGTCGCATTTGCGCCTAGCGGAAAGCCTATTACCGTGCACACCATAACTTTTGAAGATGCCAATTCCTTGGCGCA
Source organism: Spirochaetota bacterium (assembly GCA_031402655.1). Taxonomy (GTDB): domain Bacteria; phylum Spirochaetota; class Spirochaetia; order Treponematales; family UBA12059; genus JANNSO01. The sequence continues at coordinate 17,470 of JANNSO010000112.1, forward strand.
GAGCGTTACCCAACAGGGGTTTACGCACACGCTGGCAAAATTATTCGCCTTGGCCTCGGCGCACAACTCGCGAATCTGCTGGTCGGTCGCTATCGCCTTCAATACCGTATGATCAATCGTCTTCGCCAAACTTGCCTTTGTCCAATCCCTCGTCATAATCCCCTCCTCTTATATTTCGAAACAACGATTCAAATAATCGCGCCTTGTCTTGACCAAATCCACCAACTCGTCATGCATCGCGATATTCGCGCGTGCGGCGATCGGATACAAATATTTTTCCGTCTCGTCCGTATAGCGGCGAATAAACGTAACGTCGGTAACGTAGCCAAGCGAAATTACATTGCTGATTCGGTCCGCCGATTTTAAAACCAGCGCGCGCGCAGACCCATAGTCCAGTATCCGCATTAAAAATTCCTGTTTCGTCTCCACCGTCCGCTTGGTAACTTCCAAAACCAGCTTGTACACCTCATCGCTTTCGGAGTCGATATCCAGGAGCAAATCCCGGTCAAAATCAGGAACATCTTCTATTATATCATGGACTAAAGACGCCTTGAGCAGCACCGAATCCAGATAGCCGTAGTCGATAAGTATTCCCATAGTATCTATCTGATGACGAAACATGTTGCCGCCCGAATGCCGCCTCTTGCCGATCAGTATGGTGGCCAGCTGGATAAACGGCGCAAGATGCATCTCCTTGAGACGTATCATGCTTTCCTCATTCATGGCCGATCCATCGGTTTCGGAGTGCGCATGGGCAGGCTCATCGGGCTTTTTACCTGGGGCTCCTGGTTTTGATGGCATCATGCATCTCCCAAATCCACCAGGTAAGAGTCGAGCTTGGCCACGCGCGTCCGCGCCTCCTCGAGCTTGGCGCGTTCGCCGGCCACGATCTCCGCCGGAGCGCTGCCGATAAAACTTTCGTTGGACAACTTCACGCCCATTCGGCCCACGAACTGCCGCTCCTTATCGGCCTCTTTCCTGAAGCGCGCCGCCAGCGCCGCCGTATCCACGGCTTCCCTGGCAAACACGTAAACCTCGAAACCTTTCCCCGCCAAGGCCAAAGCGCCCAGAGGTTTGGACTCGATGAATTCCACGGATTGCGCATTCACCAATAATATCGTCAGGCCTACATTCGCCTTGATAAATTCCGACTGGACAAAGCCTGTATCAAACTTCACGGAAAGCTTCAGCTTGCGTTCCGGGGCTATGCCAAACTCGCTTCTCAGCGCGCGCACGAGGGACACTAATTCCTTGAGGCTGGCAAAGCTGGCATCCAGGGAAACGTTCCTGCGCGATTCCTCGTCCCTGGGGTAGGGCTGCGCGATAAGCATGCCGCGGGCTCCGGGAAGCTTACCGAATATTTCCTCGGTTACAAAAGGCAGGAAGGGATGCAGCAGCCGCAGCGATTCCTCCAACACGGAAATAAGCACGCTGATCGCGCGATTCTTCTCCGCGTCGTCGTCGCTTCTCGTCGACAGCTTCGTCGCTTCGACGTACCAGTCGCAGAAATCATTCCAGAAATATTCGTATACAAGACCGGCCGCCTCATTGAAGCGATATGAGCCAAGGGCGTCGGCCACCGCGATGGAAGTCGCATTGAGCCTCTGCAGTATCCAACGGTCCACGTCGATATACGACGGTGCGGCAACAAGTTCGCGGCCTTCGAGGTTCATCAATATAAAGCGGCTGGCGTTCCAGACTTTGTTGCTGAATTTCGATCCCAACTTGAAGTCGTCGTTGTTGATTAGAATGTCCTGACTCGAGGTAAACATGAAGGCCAGCGTAAATCGCAGGGCGTCCGCGCCAAATTCTTCCACGATCACCAAGGGGTCGATACCGTTGCCAAGGCTCTTGGACATCTTGCGGCCTTGCTTGTCGCGCACCATCGTGGTCATGCACACATCCGTGAACGGAACCTGCCCGGTAAATTCCAGACCCGCCATTATCATCCGGGCAACCCAGAAGAATATTATGTCGTAACCGGTTATCAAGGTCGATGTCGGATAATATTTTTTAAGATCAGCCGTTTCCTTGGGCCAACCCATGACGCTGAACGGCCAGATCCAGGAACTGAACCAGGTATCCAGCACGTCCTCCTCCTGCCTGAGCACCGTAGACTGGCACTTTGGGCAAATGGTAGGCTCCTCGCGCTCAACGAGCACCGCGCCGCAGTGGTCGCAATACCACACGGGAATCCTGTGTCCCCACCAGAGCTGGCGGCTGATGCACCAGTCGCGGATATTGGTAAGCCAATGCTCGTAGGTATGATCCCAGCGCTGGGGGAAAAACTTGACGTCGCCGTCGCGCCACGCCTTGAGCGCTTTTTCGGCCAGGGGCTTCATCTTTACGAACCACTGCTCGGACAGGTAGGGTTCCACCACGGTATGGCAGCGGTAGCAGTGACCAACCGAGTGCACGATGGGCTTCTCTTCAATAAACAAACCCAGAGCCTGTAAATCTTCTATAACAAGTTTGCGGGCGTCCCTGGCTTTGAGTCCGCGATACTTGGCGGGCACGTTCTCGTTAAGCGTGCCGTCGGGATTCAGGATATTTATTTTTTCAAGGCCATGACGATTCCCCACCTCGAAGTCGTTGGGGTCGTGGGCCGGGGTAATCTTTACGAGCCCGGTGCCGAATTCCTTGTCCGCATAGGCGTCCGCGATAAGAGGAATCTGCCGGTCGGCCAAGGGCAGCTTGAGCATCCTGCCCACAAGGTGCTTGTATCGCTCGTCGTCCGGGTGACAGGCCACGGCGGTATCCCCGAGCATTGTCTCCGGACGCGTCGTATCTACTTGCACGCTGCCCGAACCGTCTGCCCACTCGTAGCTGATGCGGTACATCGCGCCTTTGGCGTCCTCGTGCTCCACTTCGTCGTCGGCCAGGGCCGTACCGCAGGAGCAGCACCAGTTAACCAGGTATTTCCCCCGGTAAACGAGCCCGCGCTCATGCAGAGTTACAAAAACTTCACGTACGGCCCTGGACAGGCCTTCGTCCAGGGTAAAACGCTCGCGGGTCCAGTCGCAGGACGAACCTATCTTCTGCAGTTGCTTCTTGATGATGGCGTGATGCTCTTCCTTTACCTTCCAGGTTTCCTCGACGAATTTCTCCCGGCCCAGCTCACGGCGCTTTATCCCTTTTTCCTTCAGCTTTTTTTCCACCACATGCTGGGTGGCGATGCCGGCGTGGTCCGTGCCGGGAACCCAGAGCGTAGGCCTGCCGGTCATCCTGTGGTAGCGGATAACGATATCCTGCAGGGAATTATTAAGCGCGTGCCCCACATGAAGCACGCCGGTAACGTTAGGAGGAGGAATAACGACGACGAAAGGCTTCTTGGTTCCTCTGCTTGCGCCTGAGACCGGAGCAGGCGCGGCCATCGGGGAAAAATGACCGCTGGCTAGCCAGGCCGCATAGATACGGTCTTCGAAATCTTTGGGATTGTAAGCTTTTTCTAGTTCGATGGCCTTCATGAACCCTCCATGGAAAATACTGAAATCAAAACTACGGCTTCGTCGTCAGAAGCAGAATGTCAAGTTTATCAAAAAAGCAGCCTCCATGAAAAGGTGATCACGATCAATTCTTAAAACATTTTGATTACGGCATTTGCGGACATTTCGTAAAAATCGTCCTCGGAGTCGCCTTCAGACATGCTTGATCCCAGGATTTCCGCATCTTTTACGGAAATAAGCCTGATATTCAGGTAATACTTAGCACCTACATGAGAAAGAACTCCGACAACGACGACATCCACTCCTTCCAGCTTTCCCAGCGAGGAAGCGGCAGCCTGATCACCCAGCTCTAAAGCCAAGGCAACTTCATCCAAAACCTTACCAAGTTGCTGTCGTTCCACAATCTTAAGTCCACTGACGTTAATAAAGGCATTCTGAACGAACAGATAAATCCCATCTACTTCTTCCGCCGGCAACTTACCGGAGGTATCATCGATGCTCACGATAGCTAATCGCTTACCGTTAAGATTTATTTCAAGTTGAGGCAAGGTCGCTGCAGCTACCGGCGCTGCGGTCTGAGCAGGCGCGGCCGCTGTATTTAAAGATGCAGCCGGCGGGACGGCAATCGGGCTTACACTCTCACCAGTCGACTGATTGACAGACGAGGGACCAGACGGACCTTCGGAGCGAACCAATTCGCCTCTTTGGTTATTACGAAAACGCTCCAAGCGCTCGTCGAATGAAAATATATGCCCCTCGTCGACGCTTCCAGCTGGGATACCTATTTCTTCAGGACTTACGAAGCCGTCCTTATTCTTGTCGAGCTGCATATCCATGGTATTTTTTGGCGAAACCGGATGAGGTCTGAAGAAAGTCTCCAAGGCCGAATTTAATTCCTTAGGCTCGAGCAAGCCGTTTTTTGACGAATCCAATATCTTCAGGACGCGAGGATCGACAGAACCTTCACCTCTTACCGAAATGACCTTAATAAAAGCGGAAATTTCAGTTTCATCGATTTTTTTATCATTATTGAGGTCTAAAAGCGTATCGACCGCGGTAACGATACTGTAAGGACCTTTAAGGTCTGGCATCGAGGTACGCGAAGGCACACCTGCAGCCCTAAGTGCTTTTTCGAGCTCTAGCGGTTCTATTACCCCATTTTTATTATAGTCTATAGTTTGGTCAAAAGGATTTTGAACGGGGTGAGGAGAGGCAAGCGATAGTGATGCCTGGCGAGCCTCCATTTCGTCAACCTTTCCGTCTTTGTTTGCATCAACGAGTTCATCGAGCAATGTCTTTACAGGACCTATGGGAATTTTACGTTTATTATCGTCTGGATTTGAGCTGATAATTCTACCAAGGGCTCCTAAAAGAATTTTTTTACCGTTTTCCAACTCATCCTGTGTCAAAGATCCATTATTATTTGCATCAATGCTTTTATCAAAAAGAGTTTTCACTTTTCTTGGTTTAAAAAGTGCCGGATCAAACAAGAAAGATAAGAACTGGGTATTTTCTTGAGGAGGGACATTTCGGGCATTCTTCCCAAAAATAATACCGCGTAAGTCAGGATTCATATCGAGCGCTGATGGTAATAACTTCATAAAAAACATATTTCGCGCATTTGCCAGTTCAATATCATTTATTTTTGAATCTGAATTTCCATCAAAAATTCTGTCAAGGGTCCCTTTAACCGGATGCGGCTCACGAAGTAAAAGCATAAGCTGATCCATAAACGCCTTGGATTCATCATTTGACCATGTACCATCTTTGTTTAAGTCGAATTCTATGCGAAGCCTATCCATCGGAAATTTTATTTCCGGACCCTCTGGGCGTCGTTGTCCCGGCTGTCCCGGCTGTCCTGGTTGCTGTTTTGGCACTGGTGCAGTCTGACCAATTATCACCAAGGATATTAAAAGAAAAACCAAAATGAAACTAAGCTTGCGCATATTCCCTCCGTTATCAAGACTGGTAAAATCCCGACTTTAACTATCAGTCACCTGAAGGGGCAGGTCAAGACATATGCAAAATAAAAAAGCCACCCCCGAAGGAGTGGCTTTTCGATGATACAAGTAAACTTATGCCTGGATATCGATAACCTGGCCGGAAGCTACAGTGCGTCCACCCTCGCGGATGGCGAACTTGAGTCCCTTTTCCATGGCGATCGGATAGATGAGTTCCGCGTCGATCTCGGTGTTGTCGCCGGGCATTACCATTTCCTTGCCGGCGGGCAGGGTAACGGCACCGGTGATGTCCGTCGTGCGGAAATAGAACTGCGGGCGATAGCCGGTAAAGAACGGGCTGTGCCTTCCGCCTTCTTCCTTGGACAGAACGTAGATCTGGCCGCGGAATTTGTTGTGCGGGGTAATGGTTCCGGTCTTTGCAAGAACCTGGCCGCGTTCGACCTCGTTCTTGTCGATACCGCGAAGCAGGGCGCCGATATTGTCTCCAGCCTGACCTTCGTCGAGGAGCTTATTGAACATTTCGATACCGGTTACGACTGTCTTTTTGGTGGCCTTGATGCCCACGATCTCGACTTCTTCGTTGATCTTGATGATACCGCGGTCAATTTTACCCGTTACTACGGTTCCGCGACCGGAGATGGAGAAAACGTCCTCGATAGGCATCAGGAAGGGTTTGTCGGTAACGCGCTGCGGATCTTTGAAGAAGGTATCCATAGCCTCAAGGAGTTCCTCGATACACTTGGTGGACTCGGCATTATCGAGTTCCGTCATGGCTTTGAAGGCCGAACCCTTGATGATCGGTGTGGTGTCGCCGGGGAAACCATAGAAGTTGAGAAGGTCGCGAACTTCCTGCTCGACAAGCTCGACGAGTTCCGGATCGTCCAGAAGATCGATCTTGTTGAGAAACACGAGAACCGCAGGGACGCCTACCTGGCGGGCAAGCAGAACGTGCTCGCGGGTCTGGGGCATTACGGAATCGGGAGCGGAAACCACTACGACCGCACCGTCCATCTGGGCAGCGCCGGTAATCATGTTCTTGATATAGTCGGCGTGGCCTGGGCAGTCGATGTGCGCATAGTGACGCTTGTTTGATTGATACTCAAGGTGACGGGTATTGATGGTAATACCGCGAGCTTTTTCTTCGGGAGCGTTATCGATATCGTCATATTTCATGACTTTGTCGCCGAATTTCTTACCGCAATACATGGTTATCGCGGCGCTCAGCGTGGTTTTGCCGTGGTCGATGTGGCCGATCGTTCCCACGTTCATGTGAGGCTTATTACGATTGAACTTCTCTTTAGCCATTTGTATCCTCCTAGACTAATGTACGGAAAATGGAGACCGGCTTTCCGCTTATCTCCGCATTATATGGACAAGATACGGTCTATACAAGTACCGCACTTGCGCCCCGGTTTAAGGGGGCGATATACGGGAATCCCCGTACGGAATATTACCAGCGATAGTGAGCGAAAGCCTTGTTGGCCTCTGCCATGCGGTGCGTATCTTCTCTCTTCTTAACTGCGGTTCCGGTGTTGTTGAACGCATCGGACAGTTCGGAAGCAAGACGGTCGGCCATGGATTTTCCGGAGCGGTTGCGCGCGGCGGTTATAAGCCAGCGCATCGCCAGGGCTTCGCGTCGAATCTCGCGAATTTCGATGGGCACCTGATAGGTTGCGCCACCGACTCGGCGGGACTTGACTTCTACCATTGGTTTTACGTTATCGATCGCTTTAGAGAAAGCCTCCAAGGCAGGAACGTTTGCTTTTTCCTGCAATTGAGCGAAAGCGTCGTAAACAATAGTTGTACAAATTGATTTCTTGCCTTGCCAAAGCATCCTGCAGATGAATTTGGTTACGACAAGACTGTTATAGCGAGCGTCGGGCGCGTGGCCACGATCTATGGTCTTCTTTTTTCGTCCCATAGTGAGCCTCCCTTATGCCTTTGGCCGCTTAGCGCCGTACTTGGAGCGGGACCGCTTGCGGTCCGCTACGCCAAGAGTATCTTTGGCACCGCGAATTATGTGGTAACGAACACCGGGCAAGTCCTTAACGCGTCCGCCGCGAATAAGAACAACTGAGTGCTCCTGGAGGTTATGTCCAACACCCGGGATATAAGCCGTAACTTCGATACCGTGAGAAAGACGCACGCGTGCGACCTTTCGGAGTGCCGAGTTAGGCTTCTTGGGCGTTACAGTCATTACACGCGTACATACGCCGCGTTTCTGCGGGCACTCGTCGAGGGCCGGACTCTTTGTCTTCCAAATGGACTGTTTACGTCCCATCCGAATCAACTGGTTAATCGTAGGCATGAAACCTTCGTCTCCTAAATTGTGGCCAAACCTCAGCATGATTTGACGTTGTCTTGGTACACGATAACTATTTTCAGCCCACCCGAAGGGCAGACCGATGCGATAGAATAGAGAAAAACACAAGCCGTGTCAATGGAGGTAAACCGGTGGGGGAGGCTGTTAAACGGGGAATCTTAACCACAGAGTCACAGAGGCACAGAGAAGATGAATTCGAAGAAATTTTGGCACGGAGACGCGGAGGACACGGAGTTAAGAGAAGAGAAAATCGCACGAGAGATACGAAGAGAAATTGAGGAATCCTCCACCCTATGTTGCGAAAGCACGAAAAAGACAAAAATCATATACAAAAGCAACAAGCGCGGCGCACAACGATATAAACAGGCAACAAAGATTTTTACGTACAGGCTGCCGTCGGGGTGGCATAAAAAAGACACGCACAGCGATAAGCAGTGCGTGTCTTTTTTATGACAGGACCCCGTCAACAATGTACAAAAAAAAGCCCCTCGCCGCATTACTCGCAGCGCATGAGCCTTTTCTTCTATTTATTCTTCGTCGTCTTCTACCGTGCTGAAGCCCTCGTCGTTGGCAAAGGTTGTTTCTTCCTCGAATTCGACATCGTCCCGGTAGGCGTTTTGCCCGCTGCCATCCGGCAGTGCGGCCATCTCGCGCTCTTTTTTACGCTGCTCCACCACTTCCGCGACGTATGCGTCCAGGTCCTCGTTTTCCGAGTCCGACAGCTTGAGTCCCTTGTATTGGCGCATTCCGGTACCCGCGGGTATAAGGTGGCCAATAGCCACGTTTTCCTTGAGACCGTGCAGCGTGTCCACCGCGCCGGCGATTGCCGCATCGGTAAGCACCTTGGTGGTCTCCTGGAACGAGGCCGCAGAGATGAACGAGTCGATCTTAAGCGACGCGCGGGTTATGCCGATGAGCAGCGGCCTTGCGATTGACGGCTGTCCGCCTTCGGCGAGAACCCTGCGGTTTTCCTCGTGGAAGCGGTACTTGTCTATCTGCTGGCCATAAATAAAGCGCGTATCGCCGGGTGCGACGATCTCGATCTTCTTCATCATCTGGCGCACGATGACGCCGATATGCTTGTCGTTGATGGTTACGCCCTGGAGGCGGTACACCTGCTGAATCTCGTCCATGATGAATCGTTGACAGGCATGCTCGCCGGCGATCGCCAGTATTTCGTGCGGGTTCGGGTTTCCGTCGCAGAGCTTGTCGCCTGCTTCCACGACGTCGCCGTCGCGCACCAGCAACCTGCGACCCATAGGTACGAGGTGCTTGAATTCCTTGCCGAACAAATCCTGCACAAAAACGACGCGCTTGCCCTTTACGATACCGCGGAAAAAAGTTTTTCCCGAAACCATGGCCAGAACGGTCGGAGTCTTAGGCTTGCGCGCTTCAAAAAGCTCGCCAACGCGCGGCAGACCGCCTACGATATCCATGGCACGGGCGCCTTCTTTAAGCGTCTTGGCAAGAGTCTTGCCGGCTTTTACCTGCTCGCCGTCCTCGACGTTCAGGTACGCTCCACCGGGAAGCAGATACAGGAAAATTTCGTTTCCAGCCTCGTCCGTTATAACCAGGCGCGGCTGTTTCGTGTCTCTATCCGTGGTAAACTCGGCGATTTTCTTCTCGACGTTGCCGGTATCCTCGTTGATTTCTTCCTTTAAGGTAGAACCGGCGATGATATCTTCGTAACGCACGTATCCGTCGTATTCGGAGATGATCGGATCGGAGAAGGGATCGAACATAGTAAGCGCGGTATTTTCGGCAAACACGTCACCGACGTTCGCGAATACCTCGGAGCCGTTTCGGACTTCGACGCGGGATTCCTGCGCAATCGACAAAATCTTCGTAGGAAGGATGCGGGCATAGGAAATATCGGTTGCATGAAGGATTTCTCCGCCCTTGCGCTTGATTATCTCCGAGCCTTTAAGTATGCGCTGCCCATCCTCTACCAGGACCTTGTCGCCTTTTTGTATATCCCACTGGCTAAAAACCTTGCAGCACAGGATATAACCCTTGCGGGTAAAAAGCTTGTGGCCATTGGCCAGCTTTACGTTGAGGCCTTCGACCGTCGTTATAAACACGGGATACTTGAGCGCCACCCGGTTTTCTTCGGACGCCTTGGTTGCCGCACCGCCGATGTGGAAGGTACGCATCGTCAGCTGAGTACCAGGCTGGCCGATGGACTGCGCCGCAATGATGCCCACCGCTTCGCCAATCTCCACGGTGCGGCCGGTGGCCAGGTTTCGGCCGTAGCATTTGCGGCATACGCCATGCTTTGCCTCGCAGGTAAGAACCGTGCGAATGGTAACCGATTCTATGCCGGCCTCTTCGATGCGCTCGGCGACTTCTTCGGTTATCTCCTCGTTTACTTCGATGATAAGCTCATCGGTAATCGGGTGCTTGATGCGCTCCAGGGTATAGCGGCCCACGATGCGGTCGTGCAGGTGCTCGACGATTTCCTCGCCGTCCTTGATGGCAAGCTGCATGACGCCGTTGATGGTGCCGCAGTCGTCATCGTTGGTAACCACGTCCTGCGCGATGTCCACGAGACGCCTGGTAAGGTAACCGGCATCCGCCGTTTTGAGCGCCGTATCGGCCAAACCTTTTCGGGCGCCATTGGTCGAGATGAAGAACTCGATGACGGAAAGGCCTTCCTTGAAGTTGGAGCGGATCGGCAGCTCGATGATGTCTCCGCCCGGCTTGGCCATGAGGCCGCGCATTCCCGCCAACTGGCGAATCTGGTTTTTGGAACCGCGCGCGCCGGAGTGGGCCATCATGTGGATGTTGTTGAATCCGCCCTTGTCTTTTTCAAGGGTCTTCATCATCACATTGGTAACGTCCTCGTTGGTCTTGGACCAAACTTCAACGACCTGGTTGTAGCGCTCTTCCTGCGTGATGTGACCGGCCAGGTACTGCTTCTGGATGCCTTCAACCTTGCCGTTGGCTTCCTCGATAAGCTGGTATTTTTCCTGCGGGATTATTATGTCGTCCATGCCTATGGTGGCGCCGAAGAACGTGGCATACTTAAAACCCATGTCCTTGATCGCGTCCAGCATTATTACGGTTACGTAGGGGCCTTCATTCTTATAGATCCACTCGATAAGGAGGCGAATGTCTTTCTCGCCCATGGAATAATTTATGTATGGAACCTGCGGAGGCATGGCCTCGTTGAACAGGAGTCTGGCCGGCGTCGTTTCGATGGGCCGCCCTTCTTCGCCGTTCATGTCGATCTTGTTGAGCGAACTCCAAACCGGGCGCTTGGGTGCGGGAACCCTCACGACTGCTTCCCAATCGCAGGCTTTTGCGTCGCATGCCATAAATGCTTCTTCGGGATTGGAGAATCGCTTACCCGTGCCTTTGGCTTCCGGCTTGTCGCGCATCAGGTAATAGATGCCCAAAACCATATCCTGGGACGGATACACGATGGTCTTGCCGTTGGCGGGGTCGAGCAGGTTTCGGCTGGAGAGCATGAGCGTCCAGCACTCGGACTGAGCGGCGCTGGTGAGCGGCACATGCACGGCCATCTGGTCGCCGTCGAAGTCGGCATTGAACGCCTTGCAGACCAGCGGGTGCAACTTGATGGCCTTGCCTTCCACGAGGACGGGCTCGAAAGCCTGGATACCCAGGCGGTGCAAGGTAGGCGCGCGGTTGAGCATGATAGGATGCTCGCGAACCACTTCGTCGAGAACGGCGAATACCTCGGGCGTTTCCTGCTCCACGAGCATCTTGGCCTTCTTGATATTGTACACGACGTCTTTTTCTACCAGCTTCTTCATGATGAAAGGCTTGAACAGCTCGAGCGCCATCTTGGTGGGAAGGCCGCACTGATGGATCTTGAGCTCCGGCCCTACCACGATTACCGAACGGCCGGAATAGTCGACGCGCTTGCCCAGGAGGTTCTGGCGGAACCGGCCCTGCTTGCCCTTGAGCATGTCGGACAGGGACTTGAGCGGCCGGTTGGACGCGCCTTTTACCACGCGCTTTTTCTTGGAATTGTCGAACAGCGCGTCGACTGCTTCCTGAAGCATGCGCTTCTCGTTGCGAATGATGATGTCTGGAGCGTTGAGTCCCTGCAGGCGCTTCAAGCGGTTGTTGCGGTTGATTACGCGGCGATACAGGTCGTTCAAATCGCTGGTCGCGAAGCGTCCGCCGTCCAGCTGGACCATGGGACGCAGTTCCGGCGGAATGACGGGGATCACGTCCAGGATCATCCACTCGGGCCGATTCGTCGAGCCGCGGAAGCTTTCCACGATCTCGATGCGCTTCAAGAGCCGCTTATCGCTCTTCGCGCCTTTCTCGATCATCCTGGCGCGGAGCTCGCCGGCGAGGTCGTCGAGGTCGATGTTCTCGAGCAGGGAGCGGATGGACTCCGCGCCCATGCCGGCGGTAAAGGCTCCGCCGAAACGGTCCTGGGCTTCGTAGTATTCTTCCTCGGTGAGCAGCTGCATCTTCTTGAGGTCGGTGTCGCCGGCCTCGATTACGATGAACTTCTCGTAGTACAGGACCGAGCGGAGAGCCGCTACCGGCAGATCGAGGAGGAGTCCCATGCGGCTGGGCACGGAGCGGTAGAACCAGATATGCGAAACCGGGCTGGCAAGCTCGATGTGGCCCATGCGCTCGCGGCGCACCTTGAAGTGGGTTACCTCGACTCCGCAGCGGTCGCATATCACGCCCTTGTAGCGTATGGACTTGAACTTGCCGCAGAAACATTCCCACTCTTTGGTGGTACCGAAAATGCGTTCGCAGAACAAGCCGTCTTTTTCGGGGCGCAGGGTGCGATAGTTGATGGTTTCCGGTTTCTTCACCTCGCCGTAGCTCCAGCTGCGTACCAGGTCCGGGCTGGCAAGGTGTATATTTATGCTGTCAAAGTCCTGTATGTCTCTCATCAAATCTCCCCCTCAGGTTAGATATCGTTTACGAAGATGCAGACCACAGAGGCACAGAGTCACAGAGGAATACAAGATATAGAAAATTTAAACTTGAAGGATCACTTCTTCGTCTCAACATTCCCATCCTTTTCCTATCTTCTCTGTGCCTCTGTGCCTCTGCGGTAAAAATTCATTAAAAGTTCGTGCCTTGTTTATTGATCAGGTCCTCGTCGCGTTCGGTCAATGGAATCTGCTTGTTCTTTACGTCGAAGATACGCATGTCCAGCGCCAGCCCGCGAAGTTCCTGCACCATTACGTTGAAGGCTTCCGGTACGCCGGCCGCGGTATGGGGTTCGCCCTTCACGATCGCCTCATACACCTTGGCGCGTCCGGTCATGTCATCGCTCTTGATGGTAAGCAGTTCCTGCAGCACGTTGGCCGCGCCGTAGGCCTCGAGCGCCCACACTTCCATTTCGCCCAGACGCTGGCCGCCGAACTGCGCCTTGCCTCCCAGCGGCTGCTGGGTAACGAGCGAGTACGGACCGGTAGAACGCGCATGCATCTTGTCGTCCACAAGGTGGGACAGTTTCATGAAGTAAATGATGCCCACCGTTACCGGGTTTTGGAAGAACTCGCCGGTCTTGCCGTCGCGCAGCGGAGTCTTGCAAGCGGCCGGCAGTCCGGCTTCCTTGAGTTTTTCCTCGATCTGCTCCTGGTCGGGTGACTGGAACACGGGGGAGCTGAACCACTCGCCGAGTGTCGACGCCGCCCAGCCGAGCTCGGTTTCCATGAGCTGGCCGATATTCATTCGGGACGGTACGCCCAGCGGATTTAAGCAGATATCCAGCGGGGTTCCGTCTTCGAGATACGGCATCTCTTCAATAGGAAGAACTCGCGCTACAATACCCTTGTTACCATGGCGTCCGGCCATCTTGTCGCCTTCTTTGAGCTTGCGCTTGGCGGCGATCAGAACCTTTACCACTTCTTCCACGCCCGGAGACAGGTCGTCGTTGGCGCTGCGCTTGAGGCGCTGCACGTCGATGATGGTACCTTCGATACCGTGCGGTACGCGGAGGCTGGTATCGCGTACGTCCTTGGCTTTTTCGCCGAAGATGGAGTTGAGCAGCTTGAACTCGGGGGTCGTCTCGGTCTCGCTTTTCGGAGTTACCTTGCCCACGAGTATGTCACCCGATTTTACCTTGGCGCCTTCGCGGATGATTCCTTCGATGTCCAGGTTGTCCAGGCTTTTTTCGCTGGTGTTGGGGATATCGCGGGTAATGCGTTCCGGTCCCAGCTTGGTCTCGCGGACCTCGATCTGGTATTCCTTGATGTGGATGGAAGTAAACATGTCTTCCTTGACCACGCGTTCGGAAATAAGGATGGCGTCCTCGTAGTTGTAGCCGTTCCAGGGAACGAAACCCGCAAGGATGTTGCGGCCAAGGGCGAGCTCGCCGTCCTTGGTGGCCGGGCCGTCGGCCACTACCTGGCCTTTAAGCACCTTTTCGCCGTTCTTGACGATGGGGCGCTGGTTATAGCAGGTGTCCTGGTTGGTTCGCTGATATTTTATCAGCAAATACTCGTCGCTTGCCTTATGGTCCTCGTCGGGCTTGATAAGAACGCGGAAAGCGTCCACCCAGGTAACGACGCCCGAGCGCCTTGCCTTGATGAGCACGCCCGAATCGTAGGCTATCTTCCGCTCCATGCCCGTACCCACGCGCGGGGGGTCGGTAAAGATAAGCGGGACGGCCTGACGCTGCATGTTCGAGCCCATGAGCGCGCGGTTCGCGTCGTCGTGCTCGAGGAAGGGGATGAGGGCGGCCGATACCGATATGATCTGCTTCGGCGATACGTCCATGTATTGGAGGTCCTTGGGCAGTCTGGTCGTATAGTCGCCCTGATGGCGGCAAGATACGTTCGGGTCGATGAAGTCGCCTTTTTTGTTTATCTTGGCGCTGGCCTGCGCTATAAAATATTTATCTTCGTCCATCGCCGAGAGAAACTCTATCTCCTCCGTGGCCCGGCCGTCGACCACCTTTCGGTACGGCGTCTCGAGAAAGCCGTATTCGTTGACCGTCGTGTATGTCGCCAGCGAAACGATAAGGCCGATGTTCGGGCCTTCGGGCGTCTCGATGGGGCACATGCGGCCGTAGTGCGTGTAATGCACGTCGCGCACTTCGAAGCCTGCCCGGTCGCGGGAGAGTCCGCCGGGGCCGAGCGCATTGAGGCGGCGCTTGTGGGTAAGCTCGGCGAGCGGGTTTACCTGGTCCATGAACTGCGACAGCTGGCTGGAACCGAAGAATTCCTTGATGGCGGCCACGACGGGCTTGATGGAAACCAGGTCCTGCGGTCGGATGGTATCGGTTTCCTTGAGGCTCATGCGCTCCTTGGCGATGCGTTCCATGCGGCTGAACGCGCTTTTCATCACGTTGGCAAGCAACTCGCCCACGGATCTAACGCGGCGGTTGCCCAGGTGATCGATATCGTCCAGGTTGTTCTCGCCGTAGTACACGGTCATCAGGTATTTCATGGTGGCGATTATGTCTTCGCGTACCAGGGTGAAGTCCTTCACCGGTACGAAATAATCGAATTTCTTATTAAGCTTGTAGCGACCCACCTTGCCAAGGTCGTAGCGGCGATTGCTAAAAAACAGCGAGTGCAGGTCGCGCTCGGCGTTTTCTACCGTAATGGGCTCGCCGGGCATCAGCGTGGCATAGACCGCGGCAAGAGCGTCGGCTTTGGTAGGCTCGTCCTGGCTCGGGTCTTCCTTGACCAGCTTGATGTCCTCGCGCTCGAGGCAATTGAGGATCATGTTCCAGTGAAGCCCGTCGGCATGCTCGAAGTCGACGACCTCGATGCTGGTAAAGCCTTTAGCCACGAGCTCATCGACATCGTGCAGATGTATTTTTTCGCCGGCACGGTAGATGCGCTTGGTTTCACCTTCCAGGGTTTCCGAGATGGAGCGTGCCAGAATGGCGTTTACGGCGTTGTCGCGATCTGCCCTCTCGGCGGAAAGCTTCAGCGACTTTGTTTTATAAAAAGCCGAAATAATGCCTTCACGCGTTTCCAAACCTACGGCACGCAGGAACATGGAACCCAGGATGCGCTTCTTGCGGTCTATCTTGGCATAGATGAGTTCTTTCTTTTGGTCGATCTCGAACTCAAGCCAGGAGCCGCGATAGGGAATGATGCGCGCGCTGTAGATACCTTTTTCGTGGCAGAAAATTACGCCCGGAGAGCGGTGAATCTGCGATACAACGACGCGCTCGGCACCGTTGATAATAAAGGTACCGCGGTCGGTCATTAAGGGGATATCACCAAGGTATATGTCTTTTTGCCGGATTTCGCCGGTTTTTTGAAAGATAAGATTGATGCGCGCCTTGAGCGGCACAGCATAGGTCAACCCTTTCTGCTTGCATTCGAATTCAGTGTACTTCATGGCGGATTCGTCGAGTTGATAGTGCTCATACTCGAGAAGCATATCGCCATTGGGGCTCTCTATGGGAAATGTCGCACGGAACACCTCTTCGAGCCCCTGCAAATCGGGAGAAATACCCTTGAGCACCTTATTGTGCTGCAAAAAGCGCTCATAGCTTGATACCTGAATATCTATGAGATCCGGAAGCTCGCGAGCTTCTTTATAGTCCTTGCCAAAATACGTACGGGCTATCTTGTTTTCGGTATAGGCCATCATTACCCCCTCTCGTGGTTCGGGTTCTTTTTACATGGAAAAACAATAACGCGGTAAACAAACTAATATAATCACGCGAAAAGGTACCGGACGCGCAATGCGCCCGGTACCTCATTCCCCGGAAAGAGAAACCGGAGCGGAAGTAGTAAAAGAAAGAAACCCGGTCAAGATCGTTATTTGATCTCTACCGCGCCACCCGCATCGGTGATCTGTTTCTTGATTTTCTCTGCATCGACCTTGGAAATGCCTTCCTTCAAGGGTTTGTCACCGGCTTCCACGAGATCTTTGGCTTCTTTGAGACCAAGACCGGTAACCGTGCGTACTTCCTTGATGATGGAAATCTTCTTGTCCGCAGGGAAAGCGGCTTTGAGTATTACGGTAAATTCAGTCTGCTCTTCCACGACTGCTGCGGCGGCTCCGCCACCGGCGGCGGCAACGGGAGCAGCGGCGGTTACGCCGAATTTTTCTTCCATGGCCTTGATAAGTTCTGCAATCTCCATGATCTTCATCTCGGCAATCGCATCGAGAATCTGTGCGTTCGTTAAAGCTGCCATATTATCTTCTCCTTCTGTAAAGTAGCCTTCCCGTACGGGCGGCCTTTAATCGTGCAGTCAGGAACGGCAGCAAACCGGAAGCCTGACTGTTTATATGGCACAGCGACTGCACTGGTCGGAACCAGGCAGCCATTCTGCCGCAAAGAAACGAAATTGTTATGCGCCCGGTGTTTCGCCAGCCACGACGTCCGTCGCTGCTGCAATGGGGGCATCAGCCGTACCGGGCGCCGCCTCTACTGCAGGCGCCGCCTCTGCAACTGCGCCGCCGCCCATTTTTTCCTGGAGGGCAACAAGCGTGTAGACGAGCTTCTGAGTGGGGCTCTTAAGGCCGGCCATGAACATGGAAAGCAGCATATTCCTGCTGGGAAGCCTTGAATACGCATCCATTTGCTTTACGTCGAAGAAAGCTTTTTCGACGAGACCGCCCTTTACCTTTACCGGAGATTCCTTGCCGAAATCCGCGATAATCTTGGCGATCTCGTTGGAATCATCCTTGGCAAAAGCTACGGCCGTCGGACCGTTCAACAAAGCGCTTACGTCCGGAAACTGAAGTTTCTCGAACGCGATGCGGGCAAAGTTGTTCTTGAGAACGTGATACTCGGCATTCTTTTCGCGAAGCTGGGCGCGAAGCGTGGTGATTTGCAACACCGTCATGCCTCGGTAATCGGTGAATATAAAGTCCTTGCAACCCTTGATCTTGGTGCTGACCGCTTCGATGGCCTCAACCTTGCTGGGCTGAACTTTTTTTGCGCGAATAGCCATGGTTTACCTCTCTGCCTTTGCCATAACGACCTTGACGCTCGGGCTCATGGTGGATGCCAGGTAAACCGACTCCACGAACTCGCCTTTTACGTCAGAGGGACGCTTGCGAAGAACCTCGGCGAGGAGCGTTTTGACGTTGGCGGAGATTTTTTCCGCGTCCATGGAAACTTTTCCTACGGAGAGGTGAATGATATTGGTCTTGTCCGCACGGAATTCAGTGCGTCCCTTTTTGAGTTCGGCAATGGCTGCCTTAACATCGAAAGTTACGGTACCGGTCTTGGGATTAGGCATAAGGCCTCTGCGGCCTAAAACCATACCCAGCTTACCTACGTCTTTCATCATGTCCGGGGTGGCAACGGCGATATCGAATTCCATCCAGCCGCCCTTTATTTTCTCGACGAGCGCTTCGCTGCCTGCATAAGTTGCACCGGCGTCGAGGGCTTCTTTTTCCTTGTCGGGTTTGCAGAACACGAGAACCCGTTTTTCGGCGCGGAACTGATGGGGCAGCACGACGGTATCGCGAACCGTCTGGCTTTTCTTGAGGTTCAACCGAACGTGTATTTCTACGGTTTCGTCGAACTTGGCGGTCTTCATCTCTTTAACGAGCCTGCAGGCCTCGTCGAGTTCGTAGAGCCTGGCAGCGTCTACCTTTTTTACGACTTCTCTGTATTTCTTACCATGCTTCATGACTTACCACTCCACTTCGATGCCCATACTGCGGGCAGTACCGGCAATGATGCGCTCAGCGGCCGGAATATCATTGGCCGAAAGATCCTTGAACTTCAACTTGGCAATCTCGGTAACCTTGGCATGGGGAATTTTTCCGACCTTCTGCTTGTGGGGTACCGGGGAACCTTTCTCAAGGCCGATGGCTTTCTTTATAAGAACCGAAGCCGGAGGAGTCTTGAGGATAAACGTAAAAGTTTTATCCTTATAGACGGTGATGACCGCGGGAATGGTTAGACCCACTTCCATTGATTTTGTCCTGTCGTTGAACTGCTGACAGAACTGGGGGGCGCTGACGCCGTGAGGACCGAGAGCCGGACCTACGGGCGGAGCCGGCGTTGCCTTGCCGGCAGGGCACTGCAATTTAATAACTGCCGTGACCACTTTCTTAGCCATAAAAAACTCCTTTCGTGGTGTCTCCGGCATAGTGCCGGAGCCCCGGACCTTCCCCATACGGGGATAGGGAGCCGGGGATAGCGCCTTCTGCATAGCTCAAAGCCCGAAGGCTCATGAACGCAGAAAGCTCCCATCATGCGGAGCGTATTCGCGTCTATCGACACGAATTCAGCTGTACGCGTTTTTATGAGAAGCGTCCATTCGGACGCCGCAATTATACTTTTTCTACCTGCAGCATATCCACTTCTACAGGCGTAGACCTGCCGAATATACCTACCATAACGCGAAGTTTGCTCTTCTCCGTATTAACCTCTTCAATAGTACCGGTAAACGAGTCGAACGGCCCCTCTATAATCTTAACCTGTTCTCCGACCGAAAAATTCTGCCTGGAACGTATCGGTTTTTCGCCTTTGATCTCGCCTGCCCTCTGCAGGATATGCTTGGCCTCGTCTGCCGAAATCGGAGCGGGTTTGTTGTGCATGGTCGCACCCACAAAACCGGTGACGCCATTGATCTTCTTAATGGAAGAACAGGTGGCTTTCCAGTTGGCTTCCGGAAGATCCATCTCCACGAGCAAATAGCCGGGAAGCATCTTGCGCGTCGTAGTGCGTTTTTTGCCGTCTTTTACGTCGACAACTTCTTCGCTGGGAATTTTAATGTCGGTAAGCACGGCAGGATCGATCTCTCCGTTTGCCATGAGCATGCGGATAGTTTTTTCGATCTTGTTCTCGTACCCTGAGTAAACATGAAGAACGTACCAAGACTTGGCCATGATGACCGCTTACAACAACAGGTCGATACCCTTAACGCAGAGGAAATCCACCACGCCCAGGAATAACGCCACGAGAATCGTAGATACAATTACCACTTTGGTACCGGCTATGACGTCATCGCGGCTCGGCCAGATAACCTTGCGCAACTCGCCTACACAGTCTTTAAAAAACTGGAATATCTTTTTCATATCGACTCCTTACAGAGAAGGTCCCCATGGGCAGAATCAAAATACGCCAACGCGTACCACCAAAATCAACGAACATACCGCGCCGATAAGCGCGGTAAACACCAAAGCCGCAAGCAGCACGATGTAAAAACAGGCCAGGAAGGACTCGAACCCTCAACATTCGGTTTTGGAGACCGACGCTCTACCATTAGAGCTACTGGCCTAAACGTCAATCCGAAAAACTCATCGTGCAAGCCCGGCAAATTTTCCTGATTGACGGCGCGTTGCCGAACTTATCAAAAACGCGCGACTACTTAACCTTGGTTTCCTTGTGCTGCGTGTGCTTTCTGTCCCACTTGCAATACTTCATGAGCTCCAGCTTTTCCTGCTGCGTCTTGCGGTTCTTGGTGGTGGTATAATTGCGGCGCTTGCACTCGGTACATGCAAGGGCGATAATCTCTATCGTTTGTTTTTTGCTGGCCATAAAAAATCCTTCCTCAAACTAAGGCAGTAAACCCAGTATCTATTCAATGAAGCCAAGTCCCGGCATCGGCAAAAACCAAGCCGCCCGACTCCAAAAATCCCAACGAAAAACAAAGCCTGATCGACACTCCATTTTCAGCATGCAAAGCGCCATGAAAATTCTTAGGAAGCCCTCAAACGGAATCGAACCGTTGACCTCATCCTTACCATGGATGTGCTCTACCGTCTGAGCTATAAGGGCATAAACAGCGGGGGTACTTTACCCATCCGGCCGTTTTTTGTCAATAGCGCACTCTCATAAACCCTCTATTTGGAGCGGTTTGTGCTACGCCGGCGGAAGGAGGATACAAGGAAGGCTGCGATGGGGTCGCGGG
>JANNSO010000113.1:0-22819 GCA_031402655.1 Spirochaetota bacterium
CGTGGGTGGTGCCATCCAGGCTTACCTGGTATTCCTGCATCACCTCGAGCAGGGCGGCCTGAGTCTTGGCAGGCGCGCGGTTTATCTCGTCTGCCACAAGGATGTGCGTAAACACCGGCCCTTTGCTCGTGCTGAAGGTACCCGAAGCCGTGTCGTACATCGTGTGGCCTACAAGGTCGCTGGGCATCAGGTCGGGAGTAAACTGCACCCGCCGCGTGTCTCCGCCGAACGCGCGGGCAAGCGCCCGCACCATGAGCGTCTTGCCCAGGCCGGGCAAGCCTTCCACCAATACATGACCGCTGGCTACCAAGGCGCAGAGCACCTGGTCCAAAACCTCATCCTGCCCGATAAGCACCTTGCGTACCTGTGCGCCTAGTTTTCCGATGAGTTCGTGCGCCTGTGCGCAGTCCATGGTTTGTGTTTTGTTCATATTTTTCTTCGATCCTTCCTGCCGTCGAGTTTGCCTGCCTCAAGCTTGTTCATCAAGTCCAGAAATTCACCGGCGTTCTGTTTTTTTGCCTTTTTCCTGAACTCCGTATGCGTAACCAGGGCTTCCAGGGTTCCCGGAGCCGTGCGCGTCCACAGGAAGCCTCCTTCGGCCATGAAGCGCTCGGCTATGCTCCTTCTGTCCCTGTTGGCCGCTTCCAGTACCGGTCCGAACCGGGGACCCCGGCTCCATACCAGCATGGCGCAGAATACCCCGAGCGGTACCGTTATCTTGCTCCAGGGGAATTTTTTTTCCGCCACCGTGACCGTCCCGTCCTCGATGCCGATAAGCTCGTACTCGGTATCGTCGGAAATAAGCCAGGCCAGCATGGCCGCGTGTCCTTCGTTTCCGAGCCCCGCGTTATGGAAGAAGTCGCTGTCGGAACAAAATGTTATGGAACCTTTGCCATAGGCCGCCTGTATCCACCGGGTTTCGCCGGTCAGCGTTCCCTTGGACAGCAAGGCCAAATCGCCGGCCAGCGGGATTGCCTGGCCGTCTCCCCATTGCACGGGGAGGCCTTCGTCGCGTCCCTCTATCACAATGCTTCCCAAAGATAATCCATCGCCGGAGCTTTTCCGGCTTTCGGGTTTTTCCTCCATAGGCTCCGTAGAAATGCCGCAGAAGTCCAATAGCGCCGCTGCGGGTTGGCCTGCGTACGATTCCAGATTGACGGGAAGCCCGCTGACGACGAGCCTGGCGCCGTATTCCCCTATAAATTGATCCAGGGCATCCATGTCGTCCTGCTTCAGGGTTTCCATAAAACCGGGGCCGCAGAAGATAAGGGTGCTATCCCCGTTCCAGAAATCCGTTCCGGCGGGGATGCGCTCGGAGTAATAGCCCCGGGCATCCACTGCGCGGGAAAGCGCAGCCCAGTCGTCGCGGATTACTTCGGGCTTTCCGCCGCGATGCACGGTTTCGGTGCTTTTTTCAAAGATAAGAAAAAATAACAAACCGATAATTCCGGCTACCGAAAGCCCGATGGCGCCGACGGCCGCGATACGTGTTTTTTGCGTCATTGCCCTTCCTTTGCTATTTCCAGCTCCAGGAGGCAAGCGCGCAAATCGAAAAAATCCTTGGCGGCAGTATTTCTGCCGGCATAGGATTCCGCGATGCGGGCTTGCGCGAGGCGCGAGAAATAATCGTCCGCCGGATGGTCGTCCCGAAGGTCGCCCCGAAGGTTAGTATTTAGTAATCGCATGCATTCTTCCTCGGTGGCCGACGCGGGAATGGGGCTTTGGCTGCCCATGCCCAGAAAGCGGAGGCTTTCGCGGTAGAGCAGGGTCAACGCTTCGTGGTGCCTGCCGTGGTGCCACAGCTCCCCGCTGGCTGCATGCCAAGCTTCCTGTAAGCTGGGGTCGGAATTCGGCTTTTCTGCGCCGGTAAAAATTACCCTGGCTTGTTTTGCGCCTGCATCGCGCTTACGGCCCGGAGAGAGGCGTTTGAACAGCGACGCCGCCATGAGGGCCAGGGCGAGCACGCCGAAACCCAGTACGATGAGCAGCAGCAGCTTTCCCCCCAGGATGGTGCCCAAGTTGATTCCCGGCTCGACAGGCGGGGCCTCCTGCACTGGACGGGCGAATTTTTTGAGGCGCCAAAGCGTCACGTCAGCGTCCGCGCCGAAATCCGGATGCGCGAGGGTTTCGTTTGCCGTGATGCTCCACTGCCTCTCGCTCTCGAGATAGCTTTCCTGGGCGAACGAGTCGGGGGGAACCAGGCTAAAGGCCAGCGTCAGGAGCAGCGCCTTGAGTATTCCTTTATTCGATGCCATTCGCTTGAACACAAGGTCTATGTCCCAGCCTTCCATCCGGGTGCGGCCGTTCAGGTACATGCAAAATCCTCCAAGCGCGTAGTGCGGCTCCAGGATCAGCATGCCCAGGACCTGGAATGCGACCCAGATCCACGCCTTCGGGTATATTTCCGCGCCGAAATCCAGTTGAACAAAATCGGGGAAAAACGCGGCGGCCAGCGAAAACCAGCTGAAAAGCATGAGGGATTCCAAGGCCAGGAACGTCATGGTAAGGGCTGCCCCGCCGTTGTCTCGCCGGCTTGAAAGCACTTGCGATCTTTTTTTTTGCTCTGCGCCAGTCAGGCCTTCAAGCAGTATGGAAGGCAACAGGCAGCTCCTGTAAACATTGAACCTGCCGATGGTCAGGTCGAACAGGAGTCTTGTTAATTTTATTTTACCCAGGGAGCGAACGAGCTCCGGAAGCGTCGCGCGGGGATCGAAGACGAGGACGCTGGCCGGGAGTATGAGCATCCTGTCCCACAGCGGCTTGAAAAGCCAGAGCAGCAGGGGCGGCAGCCATGGAATCGCAGACAGCGTTAGAATCAAAAGCAGCGCCGTTGCGCAGAGGGGCAGGGCGAAAAAGGCGTACAGTTGCAGTGGGAACCTGGCAAGCAGCGCGGCTCCCAGGTCAACCGCCTCGAAATTGCTGCGCGTGCGGGTCAAGAGTATTCCGCTGTTCTTATCCACGGCTCCTGCCTCCCAGCGCGAGAAACAGCCCAACGAGCGCCCAGCACGCAGCGCCGGCGATGAATTTATAACTTGAAAGAATGGCCAGCGAAGACCAGAACGCCTCTATGCCCGCCGCTATCACCAGGAAAAACGTGGAGCCGTACAGGATGGGCAGGCATTCCTTGGCCTGCAGCCGGAAGGAGTCGCCGCGCCGCAGCCTGCCAGGCGATATGAAAGCCCAGCCCAGCTTCAGCCCGGCCATGCCGAACAGCACTATGGCGGTAAGCTCGAAGGCGGCGTGCGTTACCACGAAGCCGAAGAACGAATCGGTAAAGCCCTGGCCTATCATCGCGGCGGCGGCCGCACCCATCTGTATGCCGTTGAATATAACGAAAAACATGCTGCCCACGCCCGCGAAGGCCCCGCCGGCGAAGGTCCTGAAGCCTATGCCTATGTTATTATTTATATAGTAGCCGAACATGTCGGCGCTGCCCGTTACGTCGCGGGGCTTCAAGAAGTGTTCCGCTGTCGGGTCGTACATTTCCGTAAGGCGGTCTACGCCCTCCTGTCCCATGATCAGGGCAGGTCCCCCGGGGTTTACCATGCAAAACAGGAGCGCGAAAAAGCCAAACCCGTAAAACAGGATGCATCCCGCGGCAAACGCCACGATATGCCTGCGAACCGCACGCGGAAACTCGACGAATACGCTGTGTCCAAGCGATAGGCGCAAGGCGGAGGGCTTCTTGTAGATATTCTGGTGGCCTTCCCAAACCATGCGGTTCAGGGATTCTACGGTGGCGGATGAAAAGCCGCTCGAGCGTGCCAGGTTTAAATCCTGGCAAATACGCCGGTAACTGGCTGGAAACTGCGTCCTGCCGGTAGCCAGGCCGGTCCTGCCGATAGCCAGGCCGGTCATGTCGATAGCTTGTCGGGATTTATCGTTTAAGGATGATAGCTGGGCCGAGTATGCCTGCCATGCGGAATTTCTGCTTTTTATGAATCGTTCTTCCGTCACATGCTGCCTGCTGATTTTTGGGCATCGAGCCTTACGCCCAGGAGCCATGCGGCAATGCCCAGAAGTCTGTCCGGCGCGTAGGCTGCCGACGTTTTGGTATCGGCTTCTTGGGCATAGAGCCCGGCAAGCGCCGTTTTGGCCAGCTCCTGCGCCCTGGCTGCCGAAAATTGGTCATAGCGCCCGGCATAGGAAAGCACGGCCGCAGTTTCTTCGGGGTCCAGCGCGCGCGGCGGAGGTACAGGCACAATTCCCCTCCATGAGCGCTGTATCCCCGAGGCTGCCTGGGCGCGCGCACGGGGTTTATAAATTACCAAAGTGCCGGCGGCAAGGTCGCCAAGGCGGCGAAAGCCGGAGCTAAGCCCCATCAACGCAAAACCCAGGCCAAAGGCCATGAGCGGAGCATCCGCCGCGCGCAGGAGGTTGCGCAGGAAGGCTGAGGAAAAATCCACCGGGGTGCCGTCATCATGCACAACTTGAAGGCCCAATGCCATTTTGCCCGGCGTACGCCCCGCGTTAAAGCCCTCGAACAGGGCCGTATACAGCCACTGCATCGTAAAAAACAAGAGCAGCAGGAGCCAGGATGCGGTAAATTGCAGAATTGCCATGATGATGGCGAGGATGAACAGGGCTGTGCACACGATGACCATGTCTATGCAAAAAGCCAAGGCCCTGGCATAGACCCCGGCGGGCTTTAAAAGAAAGGTGAGACCCTCGGGAGTGTCTACCGATACCAGGGTATCGGTTTGGCCGAAGCCCTTGATGGCCATGACCCTTAGCCGAAGTCGTAGGGCTGGGCTACCACGACGCGGGTGTTGGCGAGCCTGTCGTGCAGGCAGCGTTTTTCCTCGCCGAATATAAACAGAATGTCTATGAGCGCGTAAAGGCTGCCCAAATAGGGAACCGAGCAGATGAGGCCGTTTACCAGGCTTCGCATGCCAAAAACCTTGCCCGCGCTGGCCCGCACATCCGTGTCGTAGTCGAACACCACGATATTCAGGATGCGCTTGCCGATGGACTGGCTGCGCGTAACCATGAGCACGATGCCGTAAATGGCTATTCCCGTAACGCTTAATCCGCTGAAAAGCGCAAAAATAACAGTTAAAGCCGAGCCCGCTTCATACGATGAGCCCGTCAGGAGCAGCATGACTAAAAAAGGTATCAGGCCGGCCATGGGAAGGAATCCGTCGATAAGGGACGCGCCTAGCCGCCGGCCCCGGGAAGCCAGGGGTCGATTGGCGTACACCGGAGCGTTGGCCTCGGGGATGGGATTGTAGCCGTAATTATTATCGCTCATAAACTTATTTTCCATGGTGGATACCTTTTGTCAAGTGACGGGGAAATCCTCGCCAACCTAGATTTCCAGCTCTTTACCTTTACGCATTTTTAAATACCATGCTATAATCCAATTGTTGAAACGCCGTTTTGTATATTGAAACGCCTACGATGAGGAGATCGCCATGCCCGTGGCAAATGCAGTGAAGCTGAACCTGGAACGCAGTTCATGGATACGCAAGATGTTCGAAGAAGGACGAAAGCTCAAGGAACAGTTCGGCGATGCCAACGTGTTCGATTTTTCCCTGGGTAACCCCGACCTCGAGCCGCCGCCGGAACTGCTCAAGGCCCTGAAAAGCGCCGTGGATACCACCCAGACGGGCACGCACTCCTACATGCCCAACGCGGGATACCCTTTTGCCCGCGCCGCCATGGCCCAAAAAGTATCCGAGGAACATAATGTATCCGCCAAGGCCGAAGATCTTGTTTTAACGGTCGGCGCGGCAGGCGCTCTCAACGTGGTTTTTAAGACAATAGTAAATCCCGGCGACGAAGTTATCGTTATTCGCCCTTACTTTGCGGAATATTCCTTCTATATAGATAATCATCGCGGCACCATCGTTTCCGTAGACGCTGCCCCCGATTTTTCCATCGATGTCAAAGCCGTCGCGGCAGCACTTACGCCGGGGACCGCCGCCATAATCGTAAACTCGCCCAATAATCCCAGCGGCCGCATCTACCCCCGCGCCGACCTGGAAGCCCTTGCCGCCGTCCTTGCGAAACACGGTGCCTCGTGCGGCCGCTTCCCATACATGCTGGTGGATGAGCCGTACCGCGACATTGCCTACGACGGTATCAAGGTTCCCGCCGTGTTGGATACCTACGCAGAGTCCATTGTGGTAAGCAGCTTCAGTAAATCCCTTTCCGTACCCGGCGAGCGCATCGGCTATATCGGCGTCAATCCCGCCATCGCGGATAAAAAAAACCTCGTCGACGGCTTCGTGATGGCCAACCGGATCTTGGGCTTCGTAAACGCGCCCGCCCTTATGCAGCGCGCCGTTTCCGAAGGCTGGCGAGCCAAGGCGGATATTGCCCGCTACGAACGCCGCCGCAACCAGTTGGTGGCTGCCCTCGATGCCGCGGGAATCGAATACTCCAGGCCGGAAGGCGCTTTCTACCTGTTCTGCAAAGTTCCCGCGCGCAAGGACGGCGCACAGCTTCCCCCCGGATGTACAGCCGCCGATACCCCCGACGTAGCCTTTGCGATGCATCTGAAGGAGCATAAGGTTCTGGGCGTACCGGGGATAGGTTTCGGATATCCGGGGTATATTCGCCTGTGTTATTGCGTTCCCGAAACGGTTATTGCGGCGGCAGGGCCTTCTATTGCGAAAGCTGTGGCTGCGTGGGTGGGGTGATAGAAGAGAAGAAGGGGCGCGCTAAGGCGCTGAGGACGCAAAGGGAATGAGGGAAAGATAAGAGGGGGATGAATTCTTAGGGTTTCCTTCTTTCTTTGCGGGCTTTGCGCCTTTGCGCGACATGTTTTTAATTTTTCCTGTATTTGCCATGCTTTTGCTATCGTTCAAACGTTGAACAACAATCTTGTAACTTAGTATTGGTTTAGTTATTTAACAAAAAAAAAGCTTGACAGCAGAAATTCACACTGGTATACTCTTTTCAAAGCTAAGGGAAGGCCCGGCCATTGGTTGTGTGGCTCCCCGCTTTATTTTGATTAGGAGGATTCTACATGAAGAAAGCTATTGCTCTTCTTATGGTGCTCGCACTTGTCGGCGCTTTCGCGTTTGCCCAAGATGCAGCTGCACCCGCTCCCGCGTATTCTTTTACCGGTTCCGCGTCGCTGGTTTGGGGCGTTGACCTCAATACCGAAAAACACGGTTTCAACAACACCTCCGCTTTTGAGCTCACCGTGCCCCTGGCAGTCGGATCCGAGACAAAAGGCGGCGAAGGCGTTTATGGCATGATCAGCGCCGCTGAGTTTGATATGAGCGTAATCGATGGTGCCTTTGACTGGACCGACGCTACCATTACCGCCAAGATCATAGCCGGCGATTTCTTCGTTGGCATATATGGCAAGCCCAGCTTTACCTATACCAGCGCACAGCAGATTGCTCCTTTCCTGGATGCCGACGATGCTTATGATGCTGCCGGTACCGGTCTTGAGCCCAAAGTAACCACCAAGGGCGGAGTTAAAGTCGGTTACGATACCGCTAACTACGATTTCTCAGTTAAAGTCGCTTCCATTGGCGATTGGGGCGTAACTGCTGCCGGTACTGCAACCACAACTTATGAGAATTATGTCGCTGACGGTACTGAAATCACAGTTGCCGCAGGTGAGTACTATCTCGCTGGCGTTCCTGTTGGCGCAGCCGTTACTTTGACAGCTGGCAATTTGTACACCAAAGTAGTTACTTCTACTCCCGCTACAGCCTCTGCTGATGAGCGCTATGCAATTGGTTTCGACTTTGCCGTAACCCCCATTGCCATGATTACCGTAAGCGGCGGCATGTTCTTCTATGACTCTACCCTTGAAGCCGTAACCGGTACCCAGTACCTGGGCATGAGCGCCAAAGTCGTTGCCAAACCCCTCGAAGGCTTTACCGCCACCGTGGGTATGGATGCCAAGAATGTTGATATTTCTGTTTCCACCAACAAACTTGAGTACGACGTAAAAGCTTCTCTTGCTTACTCCTTCATGGAAGCAAAGAACAGCGTTTCCTTCGATGCCTATTTCAACCCCACCGTTTACACCACCGTTACCACGGATGACCAGCTCGACCTCGGCCTGAAGTTTACCTCTGCCTCCGGTTTCGTTCCTGGTTTGGACTTTACCCTGGCCGGTTATGCCTATGCCCTGCTCATGGACCCCGCTCCGACTATGCCCGAGATGGCCGTCGCAGAGACCGTAGCCTACAAATACATGATGGGCGACGTGAACTATGTAAAGCCCTACCAGAAGGCTTACTATGATTTCAACGACGAGATGATGTACTTCAACTTTGGTGTAGAAGCCAAGCTTATCACCAACACCACCTTTACCCTCAACTACGCTGCAGGTACTATCGGCGACCTTGACAACATGGATCTCGCCGGTGCTGTCAACGCTTTTGAGACCGACAAAGGTCTTCTCAAGTTCACCACCAAGATCAGCTTCTAATTCAAGTTAGACTGTTGGTTTTATGAAAGCCGCCCGCAAGGGCGGCTTTTTTTCTGTACTCTTGCTTATTCCAGTGCTACAATTGCCCTATGATGAGCCTAGAGAGTCTATTAGAGCGTGGTGGGGTATGGTTCAATATTCCCGCAACTACCACCCAATTGTTTATCAAGGAAAGCATACGGTCCTTGCATGTGCCGCAGGGAATGGATGCCACAGTCTTGCTGGCTCAGACCCTAGAGCGGGAAGCCCTGGTTTCTACCGCCATGGGCAGGGGCATCGCCTTGCCGCATCCAAAGACGCTCCTTGCCGCGACATCCAAGGATTCTTTCGTAGCGCTGGTGTATCCTCGGTTTCCGCTGCAGTGGAACAGCCCGGATGGGCAGAAGGTACATGCGGCGTTTTTTATAGTATCAGCTAACCAACAGGAGCACTTGGCCGCGTTGTCGGGCATAGCCAAGCTGTGTTCCAAGCAGGAGTTTTTGGAAATGCTGCGAAATGAGGCGGGGTTAGCGGAGCTTACGGGGTTTATTAAGGTTCAGGGGTAGGGAAGATAAGAGAAGATGGGTCGCGCGGAGGCGCAAAGGACGCAAAGGGGATGTAAGAAGGAGGAGTATAAATCTTATTCCTTATCATTCTTCCTTTGCGAGCTTTGCGCCTTTGCGCGACACAATCCTAATTAATGCAATGAAGATGGGTCGCGCGGAGGCGCAAAGGACGCAAATGGAATATAGGATGTAGGAGTATAAATCTTATTCCTTATCCTACTTCCTTAGCGAGCTTTGCGCCTTTGCGCGACACAATCCTAATTAATGCAATGAAGATGGGTCGCGCGAAGGCGCAAGGGACGCAAAGGGGATGTAAGAAGGATACATAGGGGTTTTATTCACCCAGGCGATTTGCAAGGCGGACAATTCCACCTTTCATGAGTTCACTTCCAAAATTCAGGAGAAGACCCAGTTTTATTCCAGAAATCTTTAGATAGGTGAGTACTTGTTTTTTGTGAACGGGTAAAAGCCGCTCGACGGATTTTAGTTCCAGGATTAATTTCCCCTCAACAATGATATCCGCTCGAAAACATTCCTTTACGAGCATTTCTTTCCAGAGCAAAGATAGAGGCACCTGGCGCATTATCGAAAGTCCCTGTATTCCAAGCTCATAGGCGACTATCGCTTCGTAGGCGCTTTCAAGTAATCCGGGGCCTAATTCTTTGTGGATCCGTATGGAAGTATCAATGACTATAGAGGCGAGTTCGTTTTCCGTCATCCGGGCATCCTTTTATGAAAATTCGATGTAAGATGGGGCGCGCAAAGGCGCTAAGGGCGCAAAGGGAATGTAAGAAAGATAATAATTGTCTTTAATTTCTTATCCTAATTCCTTTGCGTACTTTGCGCCTTTGCGCGACATTCCCTTAATTACCTATAATCACTGCAGGATTTAGCCCGTTGCATGCAATCTGTAGCCCATGCCCCAAACAGTTTCGATAATTTTTGGATTTGCGGGGTCCGCTTCGATCTTTTCGCGCAGGCGGCGGATGTGCACGGCTACGGCGTTCGGGTCTCCGTACAGGTCTTCGCCGTGCAGCTGGGCGAATATTTCTTCCTTGCTTCGGATTCGCCCTTTGTCCTTCAGGAGGTATTCCAGTATGCGCCATTCGCTTGCTGTAAGGATTATTTCCTCTTCGCCGCGCCGCATGGTTTTATAATCCAGGTCCACGTTCAGGTCGAATAGGGTGACTATGCCGCGTTTCTCGCTTCCGGTTAATCTTTCGTAACGTGACAGATGCGCCTGGACGCGCGCGGAAAGCTCCGCCGGGCTGAACGGCTTTACCATGTAGTCGTCGGCACCGGAACCAAAGCCGCGGATCTTGTCTATGTCCGCGGTTTTTGCGCTGATGATGAGCAGGGGTATGTCTTTCTTGGCGCGGACGGCCTTGCATATCGAGAAGCCGTCGCAATCGGGAAGCATCAGGTCCACGATGAGCATGTCGAAGTTCTCGGACAAGGCGCGTTCCAAGCCGGCTCTGCCATTGCTCTCGGTTGACACGTCGATACCGACCATCTCCAGGTAATCTTTCTCTAGTTGGGCTATGGCGTCGTCGTCCTCTATTATGAGCACGCGCTTCATGGTTCGCTCTCCGTCGCCTGGGCGTCAGCCAAAGGAAGGGTGAACTCTATGCATGCGCCTTGAATCGTTCCGGCGGCCTCGTCGTTGCTGGCAGATATCGTGCCGCCATGGGATGTTATTATTTCTTTTGCGATAGCCAGTCCCAGGCCGTTTCCAAGGGCATGCCTCGAGCCGTCCGCTTTCCAGGTTCTATCGAAAACTTTTGAAAGCGAATCGGGAGGAAACCCCTTGCCGTTGTCGCATGCCGTTATGGTTACGCTATCCTTCGCGATGTTTATGCCCAGCTGAATGGCGGGGTCGGTTCTGCCGCAGTGGCGGACTGTGTTGCTTGCCAGGTTTTCCATTACCCTGCGAAGCTGCAGGGGGTCTCCTTGCACCAGGCATTGAATCCCGGTACCGACCCGTGGAAGCAAAGAAACCGTAAGCCTTTGAAGGCTGTGTATTTCGCTTAAATCCTCAGCGCCACTCCTAAGAAAGGCTACGATGTCAAAGACGCGTTTTTCGGATTTCGCGCTGGCGTCCTGCAGCGTCGCCATGAGGAAAATATCATCGATCATTCCGGACATCCTGGTAGCCTGCTCCCGTATGGTTTTCATGTACCGCGCTTGTTTTTCCGGGGTATCGGCGACGCCGTCGGCGAGGCCGTCCAGGTATCCGCGCATGGCCGTAAGGGGGGTGCGTATGTCGTGCGACAGGTTGGCGATGAGTTCCCTCCGGGTGCGCTCGTCTTCGCGTTCCCGCCGCATGAGCGCGGACAGTTTTTGCTTCATGGCGTCGAAGGCGTGGAATACGGGGTCCAGCTCGCGGATGCCCGGTTTTTTTATTGTTATGGTAAAATCACCTTTTCCAAGGGCATGGGCGGCTTCTTCCAGCGATGACAGGGGTTTCGTGAGGCGAAGCATGAAAAAAATCCCGGCTATGCCGTTGAGAGCCACCAGAAGCAGTACCGAGTACAAGGCTATGCCGGCGGTAAATCCCATGTCTTTTCGGGGTTTATCCTTTGGGGGTCCATCCCGAAGGACGTAAAATGATGCGGGTATGCGGTCTGCGGTGTAGAAGTCCATCTGGTCCAGCACAAAAAACGGCGTGCGTTCGGGATTCGGCGGAGGCGAGTCGGGATTGATGACGGCGCCGAACGGGGGGAGCATGTACGGCTGGATATCGCGGAACTTGCCGGCGTGGTACGAGCTTCCGTCGGCGACGAGTATATGGACGCTTATGCCCGGAAGAATGAGGCTGTCCAAAAAATCCTGGGAGAAAAGCCTCGACGGATCGTTGACAAGCGCCGCGTTTGCCCGCCGGGTCACCGAATCGGTTTGGCGGTAAAGCTTGGCCATGGGAGGGGCGGGTTTGAAAATCCGCGTTACCATGTTGGGTTCCCCGCGATAGTATCCGGAGATTATCGATTCGATGCCAAGGATGGCCAGGAGCGGAATCGCGGCGGTAAACGCCCAGATGGCCAGCGCGGCCGCGATGATGGAGCGCGGTTTTTTTCTGGTCATAAAATATTCACTCCCATGCCAAAGCCAGGGTGGGGTCGAGTTTCGCGGCACGTGCCGCCGGGTAGAGGCCGAAAAACAAGCCGGTTCCCCCGCTGAAAGCCAGGGCGATAAAGGCCTCCGGCGCGGAGAAACTGAAGGTCCATTTAAGAAATTGCACGGCTATGGCGCTTGCTCCCCATCCGACTGCGAGACCCAAAAGCCCGCCTGCAAGGGTTATGGCGGACGCTTCCACGAGGAATTGCGCCCGTATCGAGGCGGGCGTGGCGCCTATCGCCTTTCTGATGCCGATTTCCTTGGTGCGCTCGGTAACCGATACCAGCATTATGTTCATGATTCCTATGCCTCCCACGAGGAGGCTTATCGCGGCGATGCCGGCCAGGAAGCCGGATAATGTTTTCGTAACCCCGGACAAGGTTTCGGCGATGGTGGAGGGCGACATTACGCGGAAGGCCGTGGCGCTTCCAAGTTTGTCCGTAAAGAGGGTCGTAAGGGCGGCTGCGGTAGCGAGCACGTCCTTTTTTTTATCCGCGCGCACTACGAAGCTGTCGACGCGCTTGGGTTTCGAAATGCGCGAAAGGTAGCTCGTGCGCGGGACGAATGCGTTGGAGTCGAAGGAGAACCCGTAGGTGGAGCTTCTGCCGGCAAGGATTCCCACGACGCGCAGCTGCCTGGGAGCCTCGCCAAGCAGCCTTATCGTGGAACCCAAGGCGCCGCCTTCCGGAAACAAGGTGGTCGCTAGCTCCGAACCGAGCACGACCACGGATGCCGTGTCGTCGACGTCGGACTGGTTAATAAATCTTCCCTCGGCTGTTTCGAGGCTGAAGATCGAAACGAAGGAAGGCATGGCGCTGGTTACGGTTTCTTGGGCGGATGCCGCCGAGCTTTTAATGGAGAATCGCGCTTGGTTGACCGCCGCAGCCTCGAGGACTCCGTCAACCGCGAGTAATTCGGCAAGCAGCGATTCCTTGAATACGCGTTCGACGCTCGCTCCGGTGCTTCTGCCCGGCATTACGATAATAGTTTCGAGTCCGCTTTGCGCGATTTGGGCGGTTATGTTCGCGGACGCGCTGCGGCCCAGCGTGGTTACGGCCACGACGCTTGCCACTCCTATCACGATACCTATCATGGAAAGTACGGTTCTCATTTTGTTGCCGGTAAAACTTTGCCAGGCGCTCCTGAAATGTTCGGTTATCATGCTTGTGCCTCCACGAGCCCGTCCCGGATATGAATAATCCGCTTGCACCTGTGGGCTATGTCCGGGTCATGGGTAACGACGACGATGGTGGTTCCCCTGGATGCGATTTCCTCGAACATGGCTAGGACGCTGTCTCCCGTCTTGCTGTCCAAAGCGCCTGTCGGTTCGTCGGCGAGCAAGAGTGCTGGATTGTTGACGAGCGCCCGGGCGATTGCCGCGCGCTGTTTTTGGCCGCCTGAAAGCTGGTTGGGTTTGTGTCGCATCCTGTCGCCCAATCCTACCGCCTCCAGTGCGGCGCGTGCCCTTTCCATGCGTTCCAGTCGGGGAACTCTCGCGTACATAAGCGGCAATGCCACATTCTCCAGTATTGAAAGCCTGGCAAGCAGATTAAAAGACTGGAACACGAATCCGATTCTCCTGTTGCGAACGCCTGCCAGGACAGTCTCGTCCATCTCCGCTACTTCGTGACCATCGATGGCGACGCTGCCGGAGCTTGGCGAGTCAAGGCAGCCGATAATATGCATAAGCGTCGACTTGCCCGAACCCGAGGGCCCGACGATGGCCGCGTACTCGCCTTTTTCTATCGAGACGTCGACGCCGCGCAGTGCGTGTACCTCTTCGTCGCCTACTTTGTAGATCCTGTGGATATTCCTCGCAAGCACTACGGCGTTCATCGGCGGGTACCTTCCGGCTGGGCTCCTCCTTGGGGAGCGCCTCCGGGGGCTCCGCCCAGTCCCGGTATCCTGAACCCGGAATTGGTTTCTTTGGCCACAGACGCTTTCTTGGGTGCCACGGGCAATAATATTATATCACCTTCTGCAAGACCTTCAAGTACGGCAACCGTTCCGTCGGAACGCAGCATGCCCATGAATTTAAGCAGCGTCGGCTTTCCGCCAACGCCTGGGACCATGCAGGCCAGATGTACCGGCCTGGTTTGGTTCCCTGCGGCGGGGTTCACCGATTTCCTCTGGGTCATGAACGCCTGGAGCTGCTCGGGACTAAGATTGGCCGGCATTTGCCTGGTGCCTCTGCCCGCCGCATCGCGGGGCCGGCCTGCGGACCCGGTGGCTGTGGCGCCGGGAATACTGGGTGCGACCGGAGCGCCGGGATTGGCGCTTGTCCTTTCCGTGCCGGCCAGGTCCGCGGGATTCTCCGAAGGCGAAGCGTCCTGCGGAATATCTACAAGCGCTGCGACGGGTATGGACAGATACGTTTTTGGTTCCCGCACCATGATTTGCGCGCTGAAGGAAAATCCGGGCAGAAGGTCGTCCGGGGGGTTATCTATTTTTGCCTCGACATCGAATACCGCCAATCCCTGGTTGGTAATCTTGCCCACCGGCGGTATTTGGGATACTTTGCCGTCCAGGCTGCGGCCTGAGAGAGCGTCGAAGATAAACGTGACGCGCTGTCCGATTTTAACCAGGGGAATATCCACCTCGTCGATCTGCAGGGTTGCCACGAGCGTCGACCGGTCTACCAGGGTCATGGCTACCTTGCCGTTGGCGACGTATTCTCCGGGCTCCACGTTTAGGCTCGAGATAAAGCCGGCGAAAGGCGCGGTAATCTTCGCGCGGTCTAGCGCTGTCTTCTGCATGGCCAGTTCCATCTCGGCCAGCGCGGTCTGCCTGATGTTGCCGGTAAGCCTGTTCTGCTCCAGTTTCTGCTGGGCGTTCAGGTAATTGTAGCGCTGCTCGGAATCGTCAAGGGCGGCCAGAGCCTCCCCCGTGCGCACCTGCTGCCCCTGGTTTACGTAGACCGCGGAAATCAGGCCCACCGAAGCAAAGGAAAGATCGCTTTGCCGTATCGATTCGATGTTTCCCGACGCTTCGATGACCTTGGAGTCGGTGGCCTGACTTACCTTGGCCTCCGTATATGCACCGGCTTTCGATTTATTCAAGCCATTAAAAATTAATAACCCGGATGCAAGTACCGCGAGCAGTGCCAGGGCGGCGACGGCGATTTTTCCGGCAGGTGATTTTTTGCTAGTTTTCATTCGATGCTCCCGTGTCTTTGTTGCTTCCGCTGGTCCAGGTCATGGGAACCCGGGCAAAGCGGATTACCCGTGCCCATTGGGCGGATTCTACATTTGCCTGCGCCGTAAAATATGCCAGAACCGAAACGTTGATATCGCCCTGGCTGGCAAGTCCGGCGTCAAACAGGCCTTGCGTTTCGGCAAGGGCGTATGCCGAGTCTTTGAGAAGAGCCTCGAGGCTGGCGGCATTGAGGCTCTCCAGTTCTGATTCCAGGATAAAATCATCGCGTAATATTTTTGTTTCACTCAAAGCGATGCCGTAGCCAATCTCCGAAATTCGGAGTTCCGTAGCCGCCGCCTGCTTGTTAAGCCGATCCGCTGCGGTATTCGTGTCTTGCCAGCTGAAGGTCAATTCGGCATAGGGCGTATCCGTGACGTTGTTCCAACCCAGGGAAGCGCTTGTGTCCAGGGTCTTGTAGGAGAACTTTGCCCCGACTTTCGCGACGGGGCCATTGCCGCTTGAGCTTGTATCGGCAAGGGCGTTGCTGCCGTAACTGATTCCATAAGCCAGGTCCGCGAAGACAGCCAGAGTCGGGCTTGGCTTGCCCCAGGCCTGCTCGTAAACGATTCGTGCCAGCTCGAGGGATGCAGAGGCCTTTTTGAGGGCAATATTGTTTTGGGGTATCAGGTACTTGTCGATGTTCTCCGGAAGCGGAGCCGTGGGAGCGCTGTTTTCCGGCATCATTCCGCAGAGCAGGGCGACCAATTCGCCTTTGCGCTGGCCGGATCGCTGCGAGCGTTCCTTTGCTACGGCAGCCAAGGTAGCGGCATTTTCCAAGCGGGACAGGGCAGAGGAGCCTGCTTTGTAGGTCTTAAGAGAAACGGCGGAATCGAGGGCGCTTTGGGCGGAAACCAGCGCGCTGGTTTTTTGCACGAGCTCGTTCTGCGCAAGTGCCCAATCACGGAGAGCCTCCAGCACGGACGCCGTGCATTCCGCTTCTCGCACGGCAATGGCGCGCATGGCATCGGTTACGGCATTCCGCGCTTTTAGGATAGCGATATCAGCCTGTGGAAAAAGCAACTGGTTTAAGGGCTGTGTTATGATGATTCCCGGCTTAATGGTGGATTTTTCGCCTGGTAAAGCGCCTGGTTGCGAGCTTTCAATAGGAAAGGAATTACTGACGGTGGCCTTTATCGTGGTATCCATGTTTCCACCCAATTGCAGTTCAGCCCAGGGGGTGCTTTCGAGCCTGGCCAGGTTATTTTCCCCAGCGCCGGATAGTTTCATGGCTCCCGTACCGGCTCCCGCTACGATAAAAGAAGGATGCTCAAGCGCTTCGAGAGCCGCCTGAGCCCCGTCGAGGGCCAGCTTCTTTACCGAAAGTTGGGAGTCGATTTTCAGGGCTGACTCAATATACACGGGCACCGGACTTATTCCGAATGCCCGTTTCGGCAGGTCTTGCGCGTAGAGCGAGGATGTGGCGACCAGTACCAGAGCCATCGCCGCTAAGAGGCCTAAGTT
This sequence comes from Spirochaetota bacterium, assembly GCA_031402655.1. Taxonomy (GTDB): domain Bacteria; phylum Spirochaetota; class Spirochaetia; order Treponematales; family UBA12059; genus JANNSO01. The sequence continues at coordinate 16,717 of JANNSO010000113.1, forward strand.
TTGCGTTTTCATGTTTTGAGTATATTCCATATCATGTGAATTGTGCGTTACGCGATTCTTACAAATTTCTTTCCATACACAAGTGTCAGTAAAATTGCAAACTTTGCAATAATTTTATTTATATAGATAAAAAAAGCTTGCTTTTTTGGCTAACGGGAGTATCATAGCAAAACAACCCGCGCGACAGCGTACTGCAACGGGATCAACTACGTGGCATTGCACCAAAGGGTTACATTTTCGGGAGGCTTTATGCAGAAACGTATCTCGACGCCGGCTCAAAAGACCGAGCGTCCCGCACCATTAAAAAGCGCACAGGCGAAAATCCGCGCCATCGCAGAACGCTTTAGGGACAAACCCGGAGCGCTGTTGTCGATTCTCGAAGAAGTCCAGGATTCCGACGAGCACAAGTACCTGAGCGAAGATTCCCTCCGCGCAGTGGCGGACTCAAGCGGCGAGCCGCTTTCAAGGGTGTATTCGGTTGCCACGTTCTATTCGTACTTCAATCTGGCGCCCCAGGGAAGGCATACAATAGTCGTATGCCGCGGAACCGCATGCCATACCCGAGGCTCGCTTGCGCTGCTCCAGGAATCCATGGCCCAGCTCGGAGTAACGGATTTCAAGGAAGAGGAAGAGCCGACTTTTACCACAAGCGATAAATTATTCACGGTCAGAACCGTTGCCTGCTTCGGACAGTGCGCCCTTGCGCCGGTCGTCGCCGTAGACGGCACGATCTACTCGCGAATCAGCACGAGCAAGCTTACATCCATTATAGACAGCATTCGCAAGGAGAAAAAATAATGAAGCCTTTCTCCATCCAGAAAATGGCCAAAATAGGACTCAGCCGCGTCAAGCCGGAAGCTCCCATGATTTCAGTGGGTCTTGGCACCTGCGGCATCGGTATCGGCGCCTACGAGCTTTTCGAAGCCTTGCAGAAAGCCGCAAAAAAAACCGGCGTCGCAATCAAGCGGGCGGGTTGTTTCGGCTTCTGCGCGGAAGAACCCCTGTTGATGCTCTATGCGCCGGGCAAGCCAGTGCTCATGTTTACCGAGGTAAAACCCGCGGCCGCCGCGAAATTCATCAAGGCGGCCGAAGATCCCGTGGCGCTCGAGAAACTTGCCAAGACCGCGCGCGCCAAGATAAGCCGCTGGGACTTCAGGACCTCAAAGGTCGAGTTCGGAGAAGCATGGAAAAACGTTCCCGAATGGAACGAAATACCCTTCTTTAAAGGGCAGGAGAAATTCATCCTGCGGGACTGCGGATTGATCGATCCGGAAAGCATCGAAGAATACATGGCCGTGGGCGGATACGGCGCGCTGCTCAAGGCTGTGGGTTCGATGAATCCGGATCAGGTCGTGGAAAGCGTAACCAAGGCCAACCTGCGCGGTCGCGGCGGAGCGGGTTTCCCGACGGGCGTAAAATGGAAGATGATGCGCCAGAACAAGGCCGAGCAAAAGTATATAATTTGTAACGCGGACGAGGGCGACCCCGGCGCGTACATGAACCGCAACGAGATCGAGAGCGATCCGCACATGCTGCTGGAAGGCATGATAATCGGCGCGTATGCGATGGGTGCTACAAAAGGCTTCGTCTACATCAGGGCCGAATATCCGCTGGCGGTAAAGCGCTTCCAGAAAGCCATCGAGGACGCGAAAGCCGCGGGAATCCTGGGCTCTAGCGTCATGGGCAGCGATTTTTCATTCGACCTGGACGTGGTCTGCGGCGCGGGCGCGTTCGTCTGCGGCGAGGAAACCGCGCTTATCGCCAGCGCGGAAGGCAAGTCGGGCAGACCGCTTCCGCGCCCTCCGTACCCGGCCCAAAAAGGGTATCTGGGTTGCCCTACCAACATCAACAACGTGGAAACTTGGTGCAACATTCCGGTAATCGTGGGCATGGGACCCGAAGCGTTCCTCGCGATAGGCACGGAAAAAAGTCCGGGAACGAAAGTATTCAGCCTGGTGGGAAAAGTACGCAACACCGGTCTCGTGGAATTGGCACTGGGCACTCCGCTCAAGGACATGATCTACGGCATGGGCGAAGGCGCTGGCGCGCACAAGCGCATAAAGGCCGTTCAATCAGGTGGGCCGTCGGGCGGCTGCATTCCGGCCAATGACTTCGGCGCGCATGTCGATTACGAATCGCTTGCGGCACTCGGAGCCATCATGGGTTCCGGCGGCATGGTGGTGATGGATCAGGATAACTGCATGGTGGACGTCGCACGGTATTTCGTAGGCTTTACCGCCGCGGAATCCTGCGGAAAATGCACGCCCTGCCGCGAGGGCTTGTCCCAGATGCTGCGCATCCTCAACGATATTTCCGGCGGCAAGGCATCCATGAAAGACCTTGTGGAACTGGAACGCCTGGCATATACCGTGAGGGATTCTTCACTATGCGGGCTGGGACAGACGGCTGCCAACCCGGTGCTTACCACGCTCAAGTACTTCCGCGACGAATACGAACGCCACATCATCGAAAAGCGCTGCGAGGCGGGCGTGTGCGAAGGCCTGTTCGCAGCCCTCTGCGAGAACTCCTGTCCGCTGCACATGAACATTCCCGCGTACCTCGCGATGCTCCAGGAAGGACGCATAGAGGAAGCCTTCGAGTCCACGCTGCGCGACAATCCGCTCCCCGGCAGCATGGGACGCATTTGCCATTTCCATTGCCAGATGCGCTGCAGGCGCGAAAGCATAGACGAGTCGGTCGCGCAGGGCGATATTCACCGCTACCTGGCGGACACCATGTACAAAATGGGCCGCGAGAAGGATGTGTGGGCCAAAATCGTTAAGGAAAAGAAACCTGATACCGGGAGGAAAATAGCCATCGTGGGAGCCGGCCCCGCCGGTTTGGCCGCGAGCTTCTACCTGTCGAGGCTGGGACACGAGGTTCATGTTTTCGAGGCGAACGGAAAGGCCGGCGGAATACTGCGCTACGGAATCCCCGCCTATCGCCTGCCCAAGGAAGTGCTCGACAAGGAACTGGAACTCTGGAAAAAGCTCGGCGTCAAGTTTATTTACAACGCCCGCCTGGGTAAGGATATCCAGCTGGACGCGCTCAAGAGCCAGTTCGATTCCGTGATCATCGCGGTAGGCGCGCAGGGCGACAAGGACCTGGGGATACCCGGCGAAAAACTGCAGGGCGTGCATCCCGGTTACGAGTGGCTGGAGAAATATGCCCAGGGGAAGGCCGGAAAACCCGGCCGCAAGGCTGTGGTAATAGGCGGAGGCAACGTGGCCATAGACGCCGCCCGTACCTTGTTCCGCCTTGACTGCGAAGTAACCATAGCCTATCGCCGCACGAGGGCTGACATGCCGGCGAACGACCACGAACTGAGAGGCGCGGAGGAAGAGGGAATCCGATTCGAGTTTATGCTGCAGCCCGAGGAAATCCTGGGGAAAAACGGCAAGGCAAGCGCAGTCCGCTTCCGCGTAATGAAGTCCGGAGGAATCGACGAATCCGGCAGGCCCAAGCCGGTGGCTACCGAACGCACCGTGGATATTCCCTGCGACGATGTCTATATAGCCGTGGGCGAAAAAGTCGATTCGGCATACCTGGCCAAGGCCGGCATGCCCGTACGCAAGGACGGCCGCCTGGACTGCTCCGGTTTTGCCGGAAAGCTCAAAGGTACCATTTACGCGATCGGCGATGCCGTAACCGGACCTGCGACCGCCGCGGAGGCCATGGGCCTGGGCAAGCGCACGGCAAAGGCAATCGACAGCGAGCTTATGGCCCGGGATATATTTCCTTCGCTTTTCGGCGAAGTCAAGTACACCATGGTAATTCCGCTGGAAGCCAGCAAGAGCCGAATGAATAAATCCAAACTCGTGCCGCCGGAACAGCGTCGCGGAAACTTCCAGGAAATCGCGCTTGGCTACAATGGCGAGCAGGCGATGCTAGAGGCGGGACGTTGTCTCCGCTGCGATGTGCGCGCAAACGCGCTGAGCCCCTGGCGCTAAGGCGCGGATAGCGTGGAGGAAAGAACCGTGAAAGAAACCAGCGTACAAACAATAGAACTTACGATCGACGGGCGCGAAGTAAGCGTGCCTGCCGGGTCAACGATACTTAACGCATGCAAGGCGGCGGGAATAAAAGTGCCCACCTTGTGCCACCTCGAAGGCATCTGCTCGAACGCATCCTGCGGCGTGTGCGTCGTGGAAGTGGAGGGAGCCAAGAGCCTGATACGATCCTGCGTACAGGCAGCCGGCCTCAATATGAAGGTTAGCACGAATAGTTCCCGGGTGCTGGCGTCGAGACGCACCATCGTGGAATTGCTTTTGGCCAACCATCCGGACAATTGCCTTTCGTGCCTGCGTAACGGCAGCTGCGAGCTGCAGTCGATGGCGGAGCTTACCGGCGTGCGGGAGAAGACATACCCGCGCACGCGCAAGGTGACCAAGCCCGATTTTGCCGGCTGGGGCGTTATGCGCGACAACGACAAATGTATTTTGTGCGGGCGGTGCATCGCCGTGTGCCGCGACACGCAGTCCGTGTCCGCCATAGATTTCGCCGGACGCGGAATACGATCCCGCGTGGCTCCATTCCTGGACAAGGGGCTCGGGGAATCAAGCTGCGTCTCCTGCGGGCAATGCACCGTGGTTTGTCCCACGGGCGCGCTGACCGAGCGCGACGAGACCGATGAAGTATTCGCACTGCTGAACGATCCCACGATGACCGTCGTGGTACAGACCGCTCCGGCGATTCGCGCGTCGCTTGGCGAGGCTTTGGGGATGCCCGAAGGAAGCCTCGTAACGGGCAAGATGGCGGCCGCGCTCAGACGGCTGGGTTTCGATAAAGTGTTCGACACGAATTTCTCGGCCGACCTTACCATCATGGAAGAAGGCTCAGAGCTTCTGAAACGACTCGGATCGGGTGGGAAGCTTCCAATGCTTACTTCCTGTTCGCCCGGATGGATATCGTTTATCGAGACCTTCTATCCAAACCTTTTGCCGCATCTTTCAAGCTGCAAGTCTCCACAGCAGATGTTCGGCGCTCTGGCAAAAACCTACTGGGCAGAAAAGGCCGGCGTCGATCCGTCAAAGCTCGTCGTCGTTTCGATTATGCCGTGCACGGCAAAAAAATACGAAGCCAAGCGCCCGGAGATGCGGGACGCCTGGGAGTGGTGGAAAGGAAAAGGCAAAAAAGACGCCCCGTATTTCGACGTGGATTTTGCTCTTACCACGCGCGAGCTGGGCAGAATGATTCGCCGCGCCGGCATAGACTTTTCTGGCCTTGCCAAGGAGGAGTTTGACGATCCGCTGGGAAAAGGAACCGGAGCAGCGGTTATCTTCGGTACTACCGGCGGCGTAATGGAGGCTGCGGTACGCACTGCCTACGAGCTGGTTACAGGCAAACCCCTGCCCTCGGTAGACTTGGAAGTAGTGCGCGGCTTTACGGGCATCAAGAGCGCGACGCTGGACGTGGGGGGGACGAAGCTCAAGGTGGGCGTTGCGCATACATTGAAGAACGCCCGCGTAATCCTGGACGAGATCGCGGCGGGGAAGAGCGATTACGCTTTCGTCGAGATTATGACCTGCCCCGGCGGCTGCATCGGCGGCGGCGGACAGCCGGTAGCGCCAACCTGGGAAAAAAAGGAGAAGCGCAGGGAAGCGATTTATCGCGAGGACAAAGGATTGCCTTTACGCAAGTCGCATGAAAATCCTTCCATAAAAACCTTATACAAGGAATTTCTTGGGGAGCCCCTGGGTCATCTTTCACACGAATTGCTGCACACAAAATACCTGCGTCAGGATAAATGAGGATAGGGCAGCTCTCAAAACCGAAGTTTTTAGAGCTGCCTGATACAAAAAATATTCGCTTCGGGCGGTGAGCCCGATTTGAACACCCGGGCACCTTTCGTGTCCGGGTGTTTTTTAGCAAAGTGCAATGGAAAAAGATTTTTTGGGATGTGAAAATGATTCTCGTACGCTTGACGTTTTATTATGCTTGTGTTACTTTCGGTAGAACCACGCGGGAAAGGAAGAAGCAATGGATCGAATAGGCGAAATAACAAATAAACTCTCTATCCTTTGCACGTCTTCCGTTTCCTCCTTCGCAGTCTTTGTTAGCCATATTATCGTCATCCTTATTAGAGGCTCCTTCGGCGACCGGC
>JANNSO010000114.1:0-8034 GCA_031402655.1 Spirochaetota bacterium
TCGACGCGGGTGTCGATGCCCGCGTCGGCGGAGTGGGAGTCGAGCTCCAGCACCAGGAAGGGTTTCATGCCCATCATCCACTTTATGTAGTGAAGCATGAAGGAGTCCGGCGCACAGGAGAAGTTCGTGATGAATGTTATATAAATATTCGGCTCGTCCTTGAGCAGCTCGGCGGCCTTCATGTCCTGCTGGCCGTAATACCAGTACATATTCGGGAATATGGGCTTGGTCTCGTAGGGCAGGATGTCGAAGGGGATTACCGAGTAGCCGCGGGTGGTAAACTTGCGCGGAATGCCCATGTTGGCCTCGGCGGTAAACGCGTTGTACGGGCGACCGAGCACCGCGATTACCGGCCTGTCCGCGGCGCGGGCTTCGGCCATGGCCTGTATGCCCATCTTCTGCGCCTTGGCGAAGAATTCCTGCTGCTTGGCGAGCGCCGTGGTAAACGCGGCGCTTACTTCAGCCTCGTCTATTCCCAATAGCTGGCCAAACTCGACGAAATGCTCGAGTGCTTTCTTGTCGCCGAACTTGAAGCTTACCACGCAGGGCAGGAGCTTTCCCTCCGGAACCTCGGGGAAAGCCTTCTGGATGTAATAGGGAAGCCCCTGGGTGATGGGACAGAAGTTGGCGTGTACGTCGTCCTCGTAGCTGGGCATGTCGCGGAAGTGCGGCAGGAACACGTAATCGGCTCCTTTGTCCAGGCAATCCTGCACGGTGCCGTGCGCGATTTCAGCGGGGAAACAGTAGGTGCTCTCGGCGCGGGCGATACCTTCCTTGGCCACCTCGGTGGACAGGAAAGTCTTGATGCCCAGCTCGTGGAAGAACCACGAGTATAATGGATACAAGGTGTGCACCGAAAAAGCGCGCGGGATTCCCACGGTGTAGGTGCGCTTCTGTTTGAGGGAGAGCGGGTCGGGAGCGGATTCCACGAACAGGAGCTGTTGGCGTTTTTCCACGTAATCGAATACCGGAATGTCTTTTACCGCCTTGCGCATATTGGTGTACTTGTTGCAGCGGCCGCCGAACATGTAGGGGTGGCCGTTTACTTTAAGCACTTGGATACCGCAGAAATTATCGCAGGACTTGCAGGTAAACGTGCGCTCGTACTCGATTTCGCGGGTCAGCAGGGCATCGATGTCCACGTCCACGTTGTCCAGGAGTCCGTCCGCGCGCTTGCGCTTGGCCAGCAGCGCCACGCCGAAACAGCCCATCAGCTCGGGAGACGGAGGCACGAGTATTTCCTTGTCCAGCATCATGGCGAATGCCAGCGGAACGGCTTCGTTCTTGGCCACGCCTCCCTGCAGGAATACCTTGCCGCCGATGGTGCGGTTGCCCACGACGCGGTTAAGATAATTTGCCACGATGGAAACCACGATGCCCGCGGTGATGTTTTCGCGGGTGGCGCCCTGCTGAACGGCCTTGCGGATGTCGGAGTTGATAAACGCGGAGCAGTGCTCGCCGAACTTGAGCGGCGCATCGGCCATGAGTGCGATGGGGCCGATGTCCTTGGCGCTGCCGATGGAAAGGTCGCCCGAGGCCGATTCCTCGAGGAAGGAGCCCGTGCCCGCGGAACAAGCCTCGTTCATGGCGTAATCGATGGGTACGCCGTTCTTAAGCAGCACGTACTTGGCGTCCTGGCCGCCGATCTCGAAGATCGTCTCGACGCCGGGATCGAAGTAGGTGGTTCCCACGGAGTGAGCGATAATCTCGTTGTAGACGCCGGGGGTTTCCAGGAACACGCCTAAAATCTCGCGCGACGAGCCCGTGGTGGCCGCCAGCTTGATGCTGATTGTGCCGCCGTTCGTGTCGGCCTTTATCTTTTCCTGCACGATGCGAAGGCACTCGCGCAGCGATTTTACCGGGTCGCCGTGGGTTCTGCCATAGTGGCTGGCCACTACTTCATCGGTCTCGGCATCCAAAAGGCACACTTTGGTGGTGGTGGATCCGCCGTCGACGCCCAGGATATATTCGCGGCCGGCGACAACTTTTCCTTCTTTTGGCTCGAAGCTCTTGACCTTGTTCTTCCACTTCTTGAGATCGGGCAAGGTATCGAAACGTACGGTATTGGGCTTGAGAAGGTTGGCCATGGTAGGCATGGGGGAACCGGACTTGGCCGCAAGTATTGCCGCGCCTTGCGCCTCGAAAACGCTCGCGGTATCGGGAACGATAAACTCGATATTGGGACACTTGGCGCGGATGAAGCGCACGATGTGGCGGTTCAGGGTAACGCCGCCTGTCAAGACAACCCGCCCGCTCGTCACTTTGGCGCGCTTCAAAAAGTCTACGACCTTGGTGGCCATCACGTCCGAAAGCGAGAGGACGATGTCGTCCTTGGTAGCCTCGCGCTTGTTGAGACGGTGCGTGCAGTCGCTCTTCATGAATACCGAGCAGCGGGTGGACAGCGACAGGACCTTGGCGGTGTCGGGCACCTTTTCTATGTCCGCGAGGGTAAGGTCCATGCGCCCAAGCTGCTGCTTTAGAAACTCGCCGGTACCGGACGCGCACTTGTTGCCGGAGAAGTTGTTGATTATCTTGCTGGATGAATCCACCGAATAGACGATGAGATCCTCGCCGCCCATGCTTACCACGGCATCGGCCTTGAGGTTCAGCGCGCGCAAAGCCTCTTCCACGCACAGCGGCTCGAGTGTACCCGCCGCGTTGAACAGGAAGCGGCCTTCGTTTCCCGTAACCAGCACTGGAGTGCCTTCGGGGATATCCCGCTGGGCAAGGGTATTGCGCACCGCGAGGTGAAAATCGCCCTCATGGGGCGTCACGGCCTGCCAGACGACTTTACCGTCCTCCACAAGCACCATTTTAAGGCTGGATGAACCTATATTTATGCCTAAAGAAAGCATGTATACCTCTTATAAAACCGAATAATCGGAAGATGGAGAGCACATCGGTACGAAACCGGCGGTCTCTGAGCGCCTCATAGTAGTACAAGACAGTTGAATATTTCAATGGTTGCAAACCACAGTAACAAAAGACACGAAAAGTCAAGCGGAATCGAATCGTAAAAAACAACCCTCCTCTTGTAAGGTAATTACGATAGCCGAGAAGAGGCAATGAAAGCCGCAAAAATGTTACCCCGGATCGAAAACCCTCAGCTCAGTTCTTTTTTGTAGATTCGGGAGCCGTCAGGCGCCTCGCTGCCGGATTCAGACGTAAATCCAAGCCTTTCCAGGTAGCGGGTATGTTCCGCAACCGAACTTTTCTGCACGAAACGGATTTTTTTGCCCAGCGACATGCGCTCACTTATCTTGCCGAAATAATACTCGGCGTTTTTGTAGTCGCGATGGCTGGGCACGGCGTAATCCAAGCCGATTTCCACCGTATTCTCATCAAGTTGACGAAAAATAACCAGCGATACGGGATTCATCTCGCGCAGGACAAGGTCGGCTTTCCATCCTTCTCCGGGTTTTGGCGCAAATCCAGGCTGATAGCGCTCGATATCGGCCTTGTAGAACTTCATGAACAGCTCCACGTACGGCGAATCGAACACATCGCGTTCCAAAAGGTCGAATCGGTCCCGCGTAGACCAGAGCTTCCACAGGAAATAAATATCGATTAAAACGATAAACCCGTTGAGCACCGCCACCGAAAGCGATCCGATCATGATGCCGTATATAGAAAAAGCCAGTGCGCCGACGGCATTGTAGATGCGCAGGCGTTTTATATTTTTCATCATGAGGGACAGGGCTACGACAAGCGACGCCGCAATACCGAAGACTTCAAACCAGTTTATATGCATGTATGGGTCCTCCAGAGCGGCATAGTATAGCGTATATTTCAAAGTAATGCAACAAAGCTACATTAAACAGGTAGTTTAGTTACAAAACAGCACCACTTGCGATAAACGGTAGAAACCCAAATTCGCTTGACCAAAGTCCATTCCAGCGTCTACTTTAGCACCAGGATGGTAGCCATGCTCACTTACGTACTCGCCGGAATCGCGCTGTCCATGGACGCGTTTGCAGTTTCGGTTTCCTCGGGAATCTGCATCGCCGACATGAAGTTCAAACACGCGCTGCGCACTGCCTTTGCTTTTGGACTTTTTCAGTTTATCATGCCCCTGCTTGGCTATGCCGCAGGCTCCAGCTTTGCCAATTTGATTCAAACCTGGGACCATTGGCTGGCATTTGGCCTGCTCGCCTTCGTGGGCGGAAAAATGCTTATCGAATCGCTGAGCATAAAAGACGCCGCTTCCTGCACGGAAGAAGAACTTGCCAAGAAAAACGTCCTCAACCTCAAGGTTCTGCTGATTATGTCCGTCGCCACAAGCATCGACGCCTTGGCCGTGGGAATCAGCTACAGCCTGATTCAGGCCCCAATTTGGCTGGCATCGTCGATAATCGGCGTTATCACCTTCGTACTCTGCCTGCTTGGCTGTGAATTCGGCAAGCGGCTTGGCGCGAAATTCGAGCGCGGCGCGGAAGTCCTGGGCGGAGTCGTGCTTCTGGGAATCGGCGTCAAGATACTCCTTGAGCATGTACTTGTAAAATAAAATTAGAAATTTTCGGCTGTAAGGGTTATAGTGATACAATGATATCCAGCGTTCCCAAATTAGAGGCATGGCTCTCCCAAAACAAGGGAGAGTCGCTGAAATTCCATGGCGTAGCAATTATCGTGGACATAGCGGGCATGAGCGCTTTAGCCGAGAGCATTTCCGCACTCGGGAAAACGGGAGCCCAAACGCTTTCGCGGATGCTTTCCGCCTGCTTCGAGAGCATTATCCCGGCGATACATGCCGGCGGTGGAGAGATACTCCAGATCGCCGGCGCAGCGATACTGGCGGTTTTCCCGGATACGGAAAAATCCGCAAACAAGCGCCTGGCCAACGCCCTTGAAAAAGCCTACGCCACCGCTCCGTTTGCGGAGGAAGAATTTTTCCAAAAGCCCAAGATCAGGATTTCCGCCGCCTCGGGGCAGATAACGCTTAGCCATTACCCGCATAGTCAAAATTCCATCTGGATAGCAGGCGGTTCGGCAATAGAGAACGCATACAAGCTCGATTCCGCCGGAGAAAGCTCCGAGATAAATTATAACACCGGACCGGAAGCCGACGCAGCCGAAAAAGATGCCTCCGCAGCGGTAGCGACTGCGCTTTTTGGCCGTCCGGTTCCTGGACAAACGCAAGCGCCTGCTCTGGAAGAAAACGAGTTCAGGAACGTCCTGGCCGTTTTTGCCAGGTACAATTCCTCCGATACGGCAAGCTTCATCAAAGCTATACTCGAGTGCCAAAAAAAGGCCGGAGGCGACACCGCCTTTTTTACGGAAACGGATAAAGGCATTATTACCGGCATTTTTTTTGGATGCCCGGACAATCCTCCGAGCCTGTTCCTTGGCGCCAAAGAGTTTATGTGCCAAGTCCAGGCTGCTTTGAATGGCGCAGTATCATTCGGTGCAGCCTACGGCGCCTGTTATTGCGGTTCCGTAGGAACACAGGAGCGCTCTGCACTTGCCTGCATCGGCCCCGCGGTAGACATGGCACACAGGCTCATCCAGGAAGCCACAGTCGGCTCTACCCTGGTTCCGAAAAACGACGCCGCGCATTGGCTGCCCCTCGCAGGCTTGATCCATTCGGGAACCCTTCACTGCAAAGGCCTTAAAGCGCCCCTCGGCTCCATGAGAATTACGCGCTACTTTGAGGAACCCGCCAAGGTAACAACCGGGGTCGAAACCGGCGAAGCGCGCAGATTTAAGGCCAGGGCCAAGGAATTGGCAAGCATTCAGGCGGTTCTGGGCAGCGGCGAACTTGCCGTCATCGAGATTTATGGACCCCGGGAAAGCGGCAAGAGCGACCTGGTCCACGAGGCTGTCGCCCGGGCAGGCGCTACCGCAGTCACGGTGCTGCTCGACCGTGTTACCAAAACATCACTTTCTGGCTTCTCCTCGGCATGCGCGCAACTCCTGGGGATAGTAAGCCTGGAAGCCTTCGGGAAACCGTGTTATATGGAAGACATGCTCGACATGGCAAAAAACACCGGTCTGGCATCTCGCCACATATCCGCCCTTGCCACAATCATGGCGCTCCCCGGTTACGACCGAGAATTCCGCTCATGCCCTGAATCCGGGCGGATAAACTTCCTTGCCGAGGGATTTGCATCCCTCCTGTCGGCTGCGCGCAGCCTACGGCCCATCGCCCTGTTTTTCGATGACATGCACGAATATTCGCCAAGCGACGCAGCGCTCGCGAGAGCTTTGGCCACCATGGATCACAATCCGCCGATTCAGATAATTTGTGCATCGGCCAACAATGACTTGTCGCTGTTTCCCCTTGAAGGCGGCGCGCGCCAAAGACTAATCATAACGCTTGAGCCTTTAAGCGAGGCAGACACCAGAGAACTTGCAGCCACACGATTAGAAAAAAAAGCCACCCTGGATGATCTATCCAATATCCCCCTGCTTGTCTATAACGCAGATCGCTCAGGAAGGCCGGATATACTTGAAGAATGCCTTCTGGCGGGAATTCGATGGGCGGCTTCCACCTTTAGAAACAGCGAGGCCATCGCATGGTCCGAAAAACTGCTGGCCAATTCGCAGGACAATCAGGTAAAAGCGGAAGCCTCCCTTCTTTTGGCACAGACGCTTGCCCATACCGGTAACCTTGAAGGTTCCATCGCGGCTTACCGTATTGCATTGGAACTGGCAGAGCAAATCGGCATCCGGGATAACCTGGCTGCGGCATGCTGCGATTTAGCATTGCTCTATATAGAAAGCGGAGAAATCGCAAAAGCCAAACCGCTCGTGGATAAGCTCGCACTCATGACTGGCGAAACGTCTCCACTTCCCGCCTCGCGAATCTACGATACGGTTTTGACATACTATTATTACACCAAGAATCTGGTGGAGGCGAGGCGAATCGCGGTACTGCAGTGCAAGGCTGCGGCTGGCGAAAAAGAACCCATCATCCTGGCGAAATCCTATGCAAGCATGGTCGCCGTCTCGTTGGCCGACCAACTGGACGCTGAGGAACCGCTCCTGTGGCTGAATAAAGAATTGTCCGTACTGCAAAATACCCAGGATCTCAGGATGCTGGCGGAATGTTACCGTTCATTTTCCGTAACGCATCACCGCAGGAAGGAATTCAAGCTGGCGCTCCAATACTGCAATGCGCACATGGATTGCGCGCAGGCAATCGGCGACTCGACCGGATTCCTTTTCGCCCTTGCCAGGCGCGGGAACGTTAAGGTTTTGCTAAAGCGTTTCGAGGAAGCCATAAAGGATTTCAGGGAGCTGGAATTGCGCGCCTTCAAATCTGGAAATCTTGGTTTATGCGCCGCTGCCAAAGAAAGGCTTGGCAATGCGCTGCATTCCTTGGGAAAACCGGACGAAGCCCTGCCCCATTACCTGGATTCCTATAAAATGAGCAGGGAATCCGGAGACCGGATAGCCTGCTCCGTTGCGGCTTCCGCGATAGGAAGAATTTATCACGAAGGCGGAGAGACGAAAAAAGCCCTCTCTTTTCTCGAGGCCGAACTTAACCGCGCCAGGGAATCCGCCGACACCCTGGGCAAAGGACTCGCCTATGGCGACATCGGGATTATTTTGGGCGACGAAGGAAAAACAGAAAAGGCGCTGGAATGCATTGATTACGCCATAGGTATCTGCCAAAAGCACTCGGTTCCCGGACAGCTTGCGCGCCTGTATCTTGAAAAAGCCTATCGCTCCTTGGAAAAAACAGCGGCCGCAAAAAAAGAGCCAATGGCGGAAGATAAAATAACCTTGAAGGAATTATGCGAAATGGCGAGGGAACACGCTATCGGCTCAGGCGATCCGGCGGTCGCAGACATCCCCTGGAAATCGAGGATCATGGAGGCCCGTATCGAGGGCGGCGATTCCTTGGCAAGGCTGCTTGCCTCGATACAAGCGGCCGACGTAGTCGCAACGGATAAAGCACTCTGGTTTTTCGAGATGTCTCTCCTTGAGCCGGGCTCAAAAAAAGCGGCCGGGCTCCTGGCTTCCGCGAAGAAGCTCGATACCCGGCTTGTAAATAAATATTCGCGCCACTATGCAAAAATCGCTTCGGCGCTG
>JANNSO010000115.1:0-37433 GCA_031402655.1 Spirochaetota bacterium
CCTGCGCCCTGAAGAAACTGCTTTCTCATCCTCTTTAACTATCACTCCCCCCTTCTGTTATTTCACTTTTTATTTCTATCTTACACCATATCAGAAGCGCCTCACTGATTCCTTACAGGAATCAGGATTTTCAACACTTCCAAAATGTAACATTACCGTAGCATTTGTAATCAAATGCGAGGAATGTTGAAGGCTGTTGACAAAGCAACAAGCTTTTTCAACAGCCTATTAATGGTCGACCTCGCAAAACTGAAGTTTTTCGAGGTCCCCATCATTGATATTGCAATCCCCGCGGTTTTAACCGATACCTGTAAGGGAGGAACAGCATGTTTACACAATTCGACTTTAGCGCGGGTAAAATGACTCCAGCCGCGGACCGCAAGGCAAAGATGCTGGTCTACACCAAACCCGAAAAAAACGAACTGCTGGAACTGGAAGAGAAATACGGCATCAGCCCGCATCGCCTCGCCTCTGCTCTCGACCCCGACGAACTTGGCCGGATGGAGCGTGCCGCGGACCACTGGGCTTTCATCGTAAAAAACCCCTGTAACTTTACCTCCGAGGACGAGCTGCTCTTCAAGGTATCGTCCATGGGACTTTTCCTGTTCAAGGATCTGCTCATAGTCGTGTCGCCCGAGGAATTCGATTTAAGCGATTACCGCCAGCTTCGCGAGATAAAAAACGTGCGGGACGCCTTCCTGGCCATCCTGTATGGCGGCACCATGCACTTTATTTCGCATATCAAGGTTATTACGATGTTGTCGGATTCACTTGAAAAACGCATCAATACGTCCATGGAGAACCATTATCTCCTTAATATGTTTACCCTGGAAAAAAGCCTCGTTTTTTTCGTCAACGGAATCGGTTCCAACCAGGTAGTCATCGAAGCCATCAAGGAAAACGCCAAGAAAATCCGTTTCACCGCCGGCCAGATGGATACTCTCAACGAAATAATAATCGAAAACCGCCAATCGGAAAAACAGGCGGAAATATATTCGGGCATCCTTACCGGCCTTATGGACGCGCGCGGCTCCGTGGTCAACAACAATCTGAGCATGCTTATAAAGAAGCTGACCATCGTATCCGTCGTGTTTATGCCCCTTAACATTTTAGCGGGCATGGGCGGCATGTCGGAGTTTTCCGGATGGACCAAGGGAATCCCCTGGTGGCTGTCTTTTTCCGGTTTCCTGGCTCTTCTGGGTCTCATTGGCATGCTTACCTATTGGTTTATGCTGAAGAGCACTTCAGGCTCCAAAACAGCCAAGGATAAGCACTCATGAGTACGGCTCAGGATGCCGCGCTGCTGGCAGGCGCGCTTGGCGCATGGGCGCAAACCACGAACCCTGTAAAAGCCCTCGATGTCATGGCGCAGAATTATTACCTGCCCATCGTGCGCGCCGCATTTGGCTCGTTTACTAATGAATATGCGGACCTGCCTGCGCCTGTATCACGTAGACAGCGCAGGCATGATACAGATGATTTGGCCCAATGCCGACCAGGCCGATTTCCTCAAAAATCTATATTATTATTTCTTTACCAAAGCCTTGGCCACAAGGGCGGACAGGAATTCCACCTTCATTCCCAGACCGTAATGTTCATTGAGATCCTTAAGCTGGGAGTGGCAGTTCTCGCAAGCGGTCGTAAGCACCTGCGCCTTGGAAGCGGCAAGCTGGTCGGCCTTTACCTTGGACGACTTCATGCGGAATTCAAGCTCGCCCAGCGAGATGAGTCCACCGCCTCCGCCGCAGCACCAGTTCTCCGCGCGCGTGGGGGTCAGCTCCGCGAACCTGGGTGTAAGTGCTCGCAGCACTTCGCGCGGCTCTTCGTAGATGCCGCCGTTGCGCGCGATCTGGCATGGGTCATGGTAGGTTACGCTTCCTTCGATTAAACCGTTGTCCAGCTTTATTCTGCCTTCTTTTAGATAGCGCGCGATAAGCTCGACGAAGGCGACTACCTTGAACGGCTGCTCTCCTATCATGTGGCGCATCACCCGGTACGCCGTCCCGCACTCCACGATGGCCACTTCCTCCACGCCCATGAGCTTGGCTTCCTTTACGATGCGGGCGGCGATAAGCTTCATCTTTGCGGTGTCGCCGACGAAAGCCCCGAAGTTTACCGCTTCGAAGGACGAGATGGTCCATCGTTCGCTGGCGGCATTGAAAATCGCCGCGGCGGGAACGATGGAATGCGCCCCCGATAGGGCGACGTACAGGACCTTGGCCTCGCTGTTCCTGTAGGGAATCGCGGGCAGGGGCGTGCCGTCGATTTTTTTCGTAACATCCGGCCACAGCGCGCGCACGTCCGCGTCCAGGTTGACCAGGGCCTGTTCGTAATCGGAGGCGGTGTCCGCTATGGTCTCGCCCTTGGCGATGGACATGTCCGACAGCATGGACAGTATCTTGGGCTCCTGGTCTGCCCCGATGAGCAAGGCCTTCGCGATGCCCATGATGGCCTGCGTGTCGATGCCGAACGGACAGTGGACCATGCAGCGCCTGCATCCGGTGCAGGAATAGGCGGCGTCATAAAGACGGCGCGCGGTGTCGTCGCTGAATTCGAGCACTTCGCCAAGCCAGGGCGAAAACTTGCCTTCCATCTTGAAGTATCGGCGGAATATTTTTCGTACCACCTCTGCCCTGCCCACGGCTGAATAGCGCGTTTCGGGCATGGATGCGTACACGTGGCAGGACTCGATGCACAAGCCGCAGCGGGCGCAGGTATCAAGGTACATACGCATGGCGGAATTGAGCTTTGTTCCGAAAAGAGTCTTGAGTCTGGCACTCAGTTCCGCTTCCATGCGCGCCTCCTTATGACGTTGACGGGAATCGAAAGAAAGGCGTGCATCACCTTGGTAAACGGCAGGACCATGAGCGTAAGCTCGGCGAGCAGCAGGTGCAAGGTAAGGAAATGATAATGCGTACCGCGCAGGTAGAGCCGCGGGTCTTCGAAGCGCAGCCGAAGGAGGCCGTCGAAATAGCGGGCAAAACCCTGCTTGGTCATCACGAAACCCTGCACGGTCCAGGAATTGCCCCAGCTCATCAGGTCGCCCAGCAGGAAGGTGAACAACAGGAGGAGCAGAAGCAGATAGTCGCCGGGCGTAGATATTTCGCGGACGGGGCTCTTGAAGCGCCGGCCTATGAAGTAGAATACCGGTATCGTCACCATGAGGCCGATTACGCCGGCGCCCAGCATATGACGTGAAGTTTCATTCACGAGATGTATCTGGGGCAGGATATCGAAATGGTTTAATACGAGGCCGATGAGGCCGGCATGGAACATCATGAGGAACACCCAAAACACGGGGTCGCGCCTGCGCACCTGAGGCATGCCAAACGCGTCGCGCATGGCCGCGCCGAATGCGCTCTTGGGCGCGGGGTAGACAGCCAGCTGCCAGGGGGGTGCGGGGGAGCGGAATATCGATATCAGCCTGGCAACGACGCACGCCAGCGCAAAGACCAGCGCGATGTAAAAACCGGGAACCACGATGAACCAGGAGACTTTTGCAAGTACCAGGGCAAAGCCGGTGGGCGGAACATACGTGGCCGAGGCGATGGCATCGGCCACGATGGAACCGGTGCCTGCGGGGAGGTTTCCGGCTGCCTCTATGGCGGCACCTGCTTCCGTGGCTGCGCTAACTGCATCTTGAAGCACGATGTACTCCTATTTTTTGCGGCGGACGAAAATGGTTATAAGACCGGGAACCTGTTTAATCTCGACGATTTCATGGCCCGTGCTCTTGGCCCAGGCGGGAAAATCCGACAGGGAGCCTGGATCGGTAGTAAGAACCTCAACGGCCTGCCCCACCGCCACCTTGCCGATTTCCTGGCTTATCCGCACTATGGGCATCGGGCATGCAAGCCCCTTGTAATCAAGCGTCTTTACTGCATCGTGTTCTGCCATACGTTTCTCCTTACTGCAAATCTTAAATTCAATTCACCCGTGAATTGAATTTTCCGGCCTAGATGAATAATTGTATCGAGGATTCCTTGGCGTGATCCAGGAAAGTGGCAACGCCCACGACGTCCATCCCCGGATAGTCGATGAGTTCCTCGCGCTTGAAGCCCATGAGGTCCATGGACATCTGGCATACGGAAATCTTGACGCCCATCATGCCCGCAGCCTCGAAAAGCTGGTCCAGGCTGGCGACGTTCTTCTTCTTCATCAAGCCCTTGATCATCGCTGAGCCGGCACCGGCCATCTGCATTTGGGACAATTTAAGTTTGTTCCGGCCTTTCGGCAACATCATTCCGAACATTTTTTCAATGAAATTCTTGCCGCTTACCTTCTTTTTTGGATCGCGAAGCGCGGCGGTACCCCAGAACGTATAGAACAGAACTACTTCCATTCCCATGGCCGCGGCTCCCGTTGCGATAATCATGGAAGCGATTTGCTTATCGAGATCGCCGGAAAACACCACCATGGAAAGCTTGTTTTTCGCTCCCGGCCTTTCGTCGAGCCGTGCCTTTATATCGGCTATCTCTTTTTCGAAGTCCATTGCCATTTGTTCCTCCTATATCGAATTGGAATCCCGCGAGTAGGAATGGTTCAGAGTGTATAGAACTATATTTATATATGCAAGACAGCATATTTGCAAGCAAAAAATTTAACTACCGTAAGGAAATCTGTAAAAAGCCGTTCGGGAATTCCCTAGATTATTGAAAAATAACGGAAAACTGATAGTAAATTCCGAGATCCCCGCCTACTATTCGCTGGGCTGCTCGAAATAGCTCCCGATAATCTTTCTCACCTTTTCAGGCAACGCTCTCCGCTGTTCGGCGTCCAGGCATTCTGTCGGGATGCTCTCGTGCACGATAAAAGTGATTTTCCCCGGTATGACCCGGTGATGCTCTTCCCATATTTTCCAGGTGCCGTCGATGGTAATGGGAACGATTACCGCGCCGGCCCGCGTCGGAAGCTTGAAGCTGCCGTTGCGAAAAGCTCCCATTACGGGGCTACGGCTGCGAGTGCCTTCGGGAAAAATCGCGAGGGCCTGGCCTTTTTGAATCAGCTTTACGCCGCGTTCGATGGATTTTCGCCCTTTTTCGATATTCTTGCGGTCGATAAAAACCGATCCCATCGCCCCCAGCCAGATATTCATTACCGGAACATACAGGCCCATCCGCTTGGAAATAAAGCCTATCTGCCGCCTGAACAGGGCGAGCATGGCGATTATGTCGAAATCACCCTGGTGATTGGCGATAAAACACAGCTTTTTATCATTGGGGATGCGGTCCAGCCCGCTCGCCTCGATAACCGAGCCGCTGATAGCTATGCAGCTTCGCGCCCACAGGCTCAGAAGCAGCGCAAAAAAACCGCCCACAACCCCGCTGAGCCCCACCGCGCGCAGCAGCAGAAAGACAAAACAAAAGGGTGTTGCCAGGATCATGGTAATCCAGAACCACGAATAAAAAAGTATTGTTCTAAGCATACGCCATCCTAAAGCAAAAAGCGGAATAGTGCAAGAATTACATTTTACTTGAATTTGTCATTTTCGGCATTGACCATGCCGCGTTTTAGGCTCAAAATAGAACTTCTTATATGGAGGAACTATTTTGGACATCAAGCTTTTTGACATACCGTTTCGCGCCGCCGCCGAATTTAAGTCCAGGATATCGCACAAGTACAGGTTAGGCAGCGGAACAATTACAAAGAGCTACCTTGAGTTTGCGGACTTGATACGGGTGCTTACTGCCGGATTCGACGCCAACGGCATAGAAAAGGGAGATCACGTCGGGTTTTTCGTAAACAACCGCTTTGAGTGGATAGCCACCGATTTTGCCTTGATGATACTCGGTGCGGTTTCCGTCCCCCGCGGTTCCGACACAACTCCCAAGGAAACCGCCTTTATTTTCCGCCATTCGGATTCCCAGGTGCTGATACTCGAGAACTTCGCGCAACTGGACTCCTTAATGGCCGATTTTACCCAGGAAGACTGGAAACGCTGCCGCAGGATTTTTATCCTGGATAGAGGCGACGATAAGCTGCTTCCGGCCGACTTGCGCGCAAAAATAATATTTTATGACGATGTGGAAAAAGCGGGACGCTCGAAGCTTTCCGGCGATCCGGATTTTGCGGAGAAAAAATCGGAGAGCATCCAGGATTCCGATTTGCTTACGATAGTCTACACGTCGGGAACCACCGGAAACCCTAAAGGCGTCATGCTTACGCATGCCAATTTCCTGCAGAACGTAATAGCCAATACTCCCCGGCTCAAGATAGACCCGCAAGCAGCGGAAGTAACGGTAATCATGCTGCCTTCCTGGCACGTGTACGAACGCGCCTTCGAGTACTGCGGCCTGGCGAGCGGCCTGTGCTTCGTCTATTCCACCGCGGGAAGATTCTCCGCCGACCTCGCCGCCGAACGTCCGCAGCTTATAATTTCCGTGCCGCGCGTCTGGGAATCCGTCTACCAGAAGCTCATCAAGGCTCTCAGCGAAATGAAGGCGGCAAAGCGTTATTTTATTTTTTCGCTTATAAAACTTAACCAGGTCTGGCTGTCCTCGGCGCAGTACCTGTCCGGCTGCTACATTAGCCTCAAGCGGCGCCCGGCGCTAAAAAAAATCACCCGGTGGACACTGAGCCTCCTCCGGGTATTGTTTCTATATCCGGGACACCGCGTCGCCCACGCCCTGTTCAAGTCGTTCCGCGCCAAGGTCGGAGGCAGGCTCCGCGTCGCCACCTGCGGCGCAGGCTCCCTGCCCAAGTACCTGGACGAGCTGTTCAACTCCATAGGCATAACCATCGTAAACGCCTACGGCATGACCGAATGCGCCCCTGGCATACTTTCGCGCACGATAGAGCGCAACACTTTCGGCTCCGCGGGAATCCCCTTCGACAACACCGAGGTCATTATAAAGAAGGAAGACGGCAGCATAGCCGACATAGGCGAGAAAGGCGTTATTTTTTGCCGCGGCCCGCAGGTCATGGGCGGCTATTACAAAAACCCGGAAGCCACCAAAGCCGTGCTCTCGGCCGATGGCTGGCTTAACACGGGAGACCTTGCCGTGCGCTCGGAAAACGGCGAAGTGGTCATCGTGGGCAGGCTCAAGGACACCATCGTGCTCATGGGAGGCGAGAATGTGGAGCCCGAACCCATCGAGGACAAGATGAAGGAAAGCGCGTTCATAGACCACGCCGTGGTGATAGGCCAGGACAGGAAACAGCTCTCGGCCATCGTGGCCGTCAACGAGGACGAACTTATGAAGCTGGCCGGGGAACTTAAGCTTTCGCCGACCGAGATAAGCACCGAGGGTTCTGCTTCTATAGAGAACGATCTTATCTACAAGCATCTGCTCAAGGAAGTCAATTCGCTTATCTCGCGCGAGCAGGGCTTCAAGCCTTTCGAGTTTATAGCAAAAATCCTGCCGGTACGCAACGATTTTTCCATAGGAAAGGAACTAACCCAGACCCTCAAGATAAAGCGAAAGTATATTGAAGAAAAATATCACAGCCTGATAGAAAAACTGTTTCACGATACCCACGGCAAGAAAAAATAAAGGACGACCTCAATGAAAACCGGCAATGAACTCGCCGTACATGTGCAAGGGCTCGTTAAAACGTACAAGGATGTCCGTGCCGTGGATGGCTTGGAAATTTCCGTGCGTCAAGGCGAAATTTACGGTTTCCTCGGCCGAAACGGCGCGGGAAAGACATCCACCATTCGGATGATGCTCGGCCTCACGAAACCCGATGCGGGCAGAATCGCGATCTTCGGCATGGATTCGGTACGCGACAAAGCGGCTATCCTCAAGCGCTGCGGCTCGCTCGTGGAATCGGCGACCGCCTACCCCAACCTGACCGTGCGGGAAAACCTGGACATACAGAGAAGGCTTACGCTCTCCCCGCGATCTTCGGTCGGTTCGGCCATCGAGAAGCTGGGACTCGAACCGTACGCGGACCGGTGTTTCGGAAAATTATCACTTGGGAACAAGCAGCGCGTTGCGCTTGCCCGCTCCATCCTGCATGCGCCGGAATTGCTGATACTCGACGAACCGGCAAACGGCTTGGACCCCGCGGGGATCGCGGAGATACGGGAGCTCCTGCGCGGGATGGCAAAAGACCGCGGCACCACCGTTTTCGTGTCCAGCCACATACTGGGAGAAGTCGCCCTGCTGGCGGACACCATCGGCATAATCCACCGGGGCGCGATGGTCGCGGAGTTCGCCTCGCAATCCATGGCGGAACTGGCAGCCCCCCGCATCGAGCTGGAAACGGGCGACACCGCGCAAACCGTGGCACTGATCCGGTCGCTCGACCGAACGCTCGCCGTCGAAGCCGGGGAGGGCCCGGTGATTACGGTGCGCGGCCCCGCTCGGCACCCGGGCCGCGGGGAACTCAGGGCGCTCGCGGCAGAAATCTCCAAAGCCGTAGTCGGGGCGGACATCGAGCTCTACCGGATCGCCGCGGCGGAGGAAAACCTCGAGAGCGTCTTCATGCGGCTTACAGGAGGCGCGGAATGACCGGAAGTAATTTATTTTTTACGGAAGCGCTCAAGCTCAGGCGCAGCAAGGTTCCCGTCCTGACGCTGCTCGCTTTCGGTCTCGCACCCCTGGCGATAGGCTTTCTGATGCTTATTTTCAAGGATCCCGAAGGAGCCAAAAGGCTGGGTTTGATAGCCGCCAAGGCGCAAATGACGGGCGGCAGCGCCGACTGGCAATTCCTGTTCTATATTACGAAGGCGATATTCATAGCCGGAGCGATTATCCACGCGGTGCTGGTCGCCTACGTCTTTGGCCGGGAATACGCCGAGGGGACCGCGAAGAACATGCTTACGCTGCCCGTAAGCCGCCCGCTCCTTGTTATAAATAAATACCTGGTCGTTACGATCATTTTCTTCGGCATCTGCGCGGCAGTATTCCTGGAAACGCTCCTGATCGGATTTCTGGTGCGCATTCCAGGATGGGACATGGCGCAGATGCTGCAAACGCTGGCCAACGTCGCGATATCGGCGCTGCTCATTACGGCGACCGGTCCGTTCGTCGCCCTGTTCGCCATGATAGGCAAGGGCTATATCGCCCCGATAGGCTTCGCCATGCTGTCCACGATCCTTGTGGGCCAGCTGTTTGCCCACACGTTATGGGGAAGATTCATTCCCTGGTCCATGCTGTTCATAAACGCGGGAGCCGCGGGCACGGACTCCGGCAGCCTGGGCGTCTTCAGCTACTCGATAGCCGGCCTCTTTTTCGTACTGGGTATCGACGCCTGCGCCCACTACCTGAAACTGGCGGACAATCACCAATAGAAATCAGGGAAACTCCGGGAGCCGAATGCCGGCTGCTTCAAGCTTTTACCGCCTCGGAACAATTGGGGCAAAGCCCGAACAGTTCAAGGTGGTGCCCGCTGGATGTAAAGCCGAATCGCCCGTAGACGTCGTCCTGCGCGCGCTCGATGGCAGGGTCGACGAACTCCACTATCTTGCCGCATCTGACGCAGGCAAGGTGGTCGTGGTGCTCGTGGCGATAGGCATGCTCATATTGCCGCGCGCCGTCGTCGTAGCAGGCTTCGCGGGCAAGCCCGGCGTAGGCAAAGAGCTTGATGGTGCGAAATACGGTAGCCTGGCCGATTCCCGGATCCAAAGCACGGGCGGCTTCGTACAAGGCCTCGGCGCTTACATGCGACTCAAGAGAGAGGAATGCCTTGAGCACGGTTTCCCTTGCAACCGTCATCTTGAGTCCTCTATCCCTGAGATAGCGCTCGAGGACGGCTCGCTCTTCGCGCGGCGGGGCAGACCCGCGCTTTTTTTTATTTATCGTGTCCATAGGTGTTTCAAAGGCACTATACTTCATTTCAAGACAGGATTCAACCTGGGCATAAAACCTGCCGAAAATCTATCGATGAGGTATATCATGACCATAGACCGCATAAAAGCACTTATTTTTACCCTTTTTGCCGGTGTTCTGTCGCTGGCAAACGCATTCGCCGGCGTCGAGTTCATCGGCCCCGACATTGCTCCAGACGACACCCTGCTGTTCTCCGCCCGAGTGGACATTCCCGGCGACGGTGGCTACGACACCCTGTTCGCCGCCAAAGCCGAGACCGGAGAGCTTACCCAGCTTACGTTTTACCCGGAAGCCATAGCCATAGTAGACGATGGCCGACGCCTGCAGATACGCAACCGCTTCGGCATATTCATGACCGACAGGGGCTTTGCCAACCTGCAGCCGCTGCCTACCATTCCCGCATTCGTGCGCGGCTCGTCCATACAGCAGGGCAAGCTGATAGATTCGCGACCGTCTCCCGACGGGACCATGCTCCTGTACCTTTCGCCCACAAGCTCCTCGCGGGGCGACCTTATCCTGTTCGACCTTGCCAAAAACACGGAAGCCATGGTGGCCAAGGGCATCGAGTTTTCCGTAAACAGTTTCCCCGCCCGCTGGTCCCTCGATTCCCGCTACTTCGTCTATTCGCGCAAGGAGGAGCTGTATTATTTCAGCACCGACCAGCTGCGTTCCGGCCGCATACCCGAGGAAAGCTGGCGAAAGGTAGGCTCGGGCCGCATCGAACAGTCCCGCTGGAGCGCCAACGGCAGCCTGTACGTTCTGCGCGACCGCTCGCTGTACCGCATCATGCCTGAAGAATTCTTTACCCAGGCCATCTACTCGGGGATAGTGCAGCCAGGCAGCATGGTGGGTAAGGCTCCATTCCCCTACGACCCCAACTTCGACTCGTTCTGGATATCCCCCGACGGCGGAAAAGTAATGCTGTGCAAGGACGGACGCAACATATTCCTGTACCGGCTCGACCCCGACGATTTCGGCCGCGATGACGCCGTCAACGCCATGCCCTACCTGTTCCTGCAGGGAAACACCATAATAAGCGATGTGCTGTGGCCGTCCAACGACCAGGTTACCATCTTTACCGGCTCGCTGAAAAACGGCAGCCGCGTTTCCGGCGCCTTCCGAATCAGCGTTCCCGTTGCGGGCAAGGAAGGCCTTTCCGCCAATTTTACCGCGCTGGACGTGCAAGGCGCACTGTCGCTTGCCCTGTCGCCAGACGAGACGCGAATCGCGCTTACCACGAGCGAAGGCATCTCGATACGCCGCTACGCCAACTGGGCGGAAGAAAAAAAAATAGCAGCGCCCGGGGCTAAGCACGCGCTGTGGATAAGCACCGACGGCCTGGTCGTGGCCGGCTCCACAACCATCGAGCTTGTCTACCTCGGTACCAGCGAGCGCAAACTGGTGGGATTGGCGCAGGCCGGCAAATACGGCTGGACGGAGAGCGGCAAGGCAGCGGCGCAAAACGGCTCGCTTAGCTGGGAGATGGCTCTGCCATCGAACGCAAGCCCGGGCACGCCATGGGAAAAGACCGCGGCATATAACGCCAAAGCCGTTTCCACCAGCTCAGGGGGCTATCGCGTGTATCTGGACGCCCTGTCTTCGGGTTCGTACCAGAACATGGTCATGGTACGGGCCACCAAGGGGCTGGGGACGCGTTCGCTGATTCCCGCGCCAAGCAAAAAATACAAACCGTTCCCCATGAAGGACGACACCCGCACCTCCGTCGTTTTCGACTTTGGCTCGCGCATAAGGCGCAGGGAAGCCTCCCTCGTCATCAACGCATACGACGGCGCGGAAGGGCTCGTAAACGTACTGGAGGCGCTGCGCGCCTATGGAGTAAAGGCCACCTTCTTCCTGAACGGCGAGTTTATCCGGCGCAACCCCGGCGCATCCAAACTGATAGCGGAAAGCGGCAACGAGGTGGGCAATATGTTCTTCAGCACCTTCGACCCCACCGATTCGCGCTACCGCGTGGACAAGGAATTCATCCAGCGGGGACTGGCACGCACCGAAGACGAGTACTTCACCGCCACCGGGCGCGAATTATCGCTGCTGTGGCACACGCCGTACTATTCTTCCAACAGTTTGATACTGGAATCCGCGGCCGCGATGAACTATAACTACATAGGCAGGGACATGGATCCGCTGGACTGGGTGGGGAAATTCTCGGGCGCCATCACGCAAGGGCTCTATGCGCGGGCGCACGACATCGTGGACAGGATAACGGCCGCGGCGAAGCCTGGATCCATCATTCCCATCCGGCTGGGGATTCCCGAAGGCGGGCGAGATACCTATCTGTTCAACGAGCTTCCCCTGCTCCTAAACGCGCTTATAAACGAAGGCTTCGACCTGGTGCCGGTATCGGCGCTTATGGACCACGCCAACTGAACGAACGATCTTTGGGAGGATATATGGGCTCGGAACAATTCAAGCTGACGCTGGACCAGATCGACTACGCAGTATCGGTCGACGACATACAACGGCTGGACGGCGGCGGCTGGGGCCGAAAAGTGATAGGTCAGCCCCGCGCGCTGGAAGCTCTGGAGATGGGCACCAGTATCCGGGCAAAAGGCTATAACGTCTTTGTCAACGGCGCCGCGGGAACGGGCAGACGCACCGCCGTAATGCAGGTCCTGAGCGATTTCAAGCCCGATAACGTAAAACTGCGCGACCTTGCCTATGTGTACGATTTCCACGCCGCCCTCTCTCCCAAGGCACTATCGCTGCCCGCGGGGCAGGGAAAGCTGTTCCGCAAGGATCTGCATTCTTTCGTGGAGAACATAAAAAAACTCGTTGCCATGCAAACAGACAGCGCGGACTTCAAGAAGCAGAAGGACGAGCTTGTAACGAACTGGGATCAGGAAGAAAACAGCCGTTTAGCAAAATTCGAGGCGGCTCTGGCTGCCGACGGCTTCCAGGTTGTTCAGGTACAGGGCGACGAAGGGCAGTCCGCCACGGACATTCTGCCGCTCCGCGACGGAGCCACGCTGTCTTTCGACGACCTGCAGGCGCGGGTCGAGGCCGGCAAGAGCTCACAGGCGGATTTCGAATCCACCCGGGAGCGCTATTACAGACACATGGACGCCATGCGCCTCATTTTCGTGGACTTGAAGCGCGGTCGAAGCACGATGGAAGACAAGCTGGATGTTTTGCGAAAGAAAACATTGCGTCCTCTCGTCCATTCGGAAATAGAAATACTGGCGGCCCGCTGCGAGGACGAAAAACTCCGCAGCTGGATAAAGGAACTGGAACGCGACCTCCTGGGCCACCTGTTCCTGTTTGCCGAAACCGGAGCGCCGCCTGCGGATCAGCACAGTGCCAAAGTTCCCCTGTCGCGTTATGGGATAAACATACTTACGAACAATGGAGACGTTACGATACCGCCGGTTATTTTCGAGGCGCACCCCACCTACGCCAACTTGTTCGGCAGCATCGAGCAGCATAACGAGACTCCCGGGGATTCCCGCAGCGCCTACCTTAAAGTGCGCCCGGGCTCAATCATCCGCGCATCGGGAGGCTTCCTGGTGCTCCAGGCCGAGGACCTGATACAGGAGGAGGAGTCCTGGATAGCGCTCAAGCGCGTGCTGCGCACGGGTAAAGTGGAGATTCAGCCCCAGCCCGGCCCCTTCGGCCCTCCTCCTGCAGCCAAGCCCGAAGCCCTTGAGGTGGACATAAAAGTAATATTGATCGGCGGGGAAATGCTGTACGACATGCTGTACCAGGGTGACCCCGATTTCCAGAAGCTGTTCAAGATAAGCGCCGAGTTCGACGCGACCATGAACCGCAACGACGAGAGCATCAAGGAATATGTTTCCTTTATAAGAAAAATTACGCGCGAAGAACACTTGCGCGATCCTGCGCCGGACGGAATCGCCGCGGCTATAGAGCACGGCGTACGCCTGTCCGACCACAAGAACAGGCTTACCACCCGCTTCAGCCAGATTGCCGACCTGCTTCGCGAGGCAGACTACCGCGCCGCCAAAGGCGGACGATCCGCCATCGATGCCCAGGCCGTGGAAGAAGCGCTGCACGCCAGGTCCTGGCTGTCCAACATGCAGGAAGAAAAACTGGCCGACATGATCGTGGCGGGCGAGATAATCCTTAAAGTAAGCGGTACCTGCGTAGGCCGACTCAACGGCCTGGCGGTTCACGATCGCGGCTATTACGCATTCGGCATGCCCGCCGTCATCAGCGCCCAGGTATCCCCCGGAGAAAGCGGCGTCATCAACATAGAAGGCGAATCGGGCTTGTCGGGCGAAATTTATAACAAGGCGGTGCTTATCGTGGAAGGCTTCATGCGAAGCCGCTATGCGCGCGACTTTCCGCTGGCCGTTTCGGCGAGCATCTGCTTCGAGCAGTCCTACACCGGCGTGGAAGGCGACTCGGCGTCCAGCACCGCGGTGTACGCCCTGCTGTCGGCCATCGCCAACGTGCCGCTGCGCCAGGACATCGCGGTTACGGGCTCGGTAAACCAGATGGGTCAAATCCAGCCGGTGGGCGGCGTCACCGAAAAAATAGAAGGTTTTTATCACATCTGCAAAAAGGCGGGATTTACCGGAACGCAGGGCGTTATGATCCCGAGGCAAAACGTCGTCAACCTGACGCTTTCCCGCGAGGTGATGAACGCGATACGCGAAGGCCGCTTCTCCGTTTACGCGGTTGCAACCATCGACGAAGGCATCGAAGTGCTTACGGGAATAAAGCCTGGCAACGCGGACGAGCAGGGCAAGTTCGAGCCTACGAGCTTCAACGCGCTCGTGGGCGACGAATTGCGAACGATGGCCAAAACCATAAAAGAGTATCTGAATTGATAACGGCAGGGTAATCTGCTATACTTAAATTCCAGCGCGAACCAGGGACCGTCCCGGCCGTCAAGCGACCGGGATTTCTTTTTACAGGAGCACGACCAATGAGCAAAATTCTTAAATCAATTCCGGCCGTTTCCTTTCTTGCCTTGATCCTCGTCCTGACTCCAGGATGCGGGAACAAAAAAACCGACCCGGATGCTTCTCCGGCTTCAGGCACGATAGAGACCCAAAACCCGGTGATTTCCCCGGAATCGACCACAGAAAACCAGAGTGTACCGCAAGTTTCTATTCCAACTGCGCCAGCGGCATCAACAGAGATACCTCCGGCGGCCTCTTCCACCCCGGCTGCCTCCGCGACCACACCTTCTGCGACTGCACCTTCTGCAACCGCACCTTCTGCAACCGCACCTTCTGCGACCGCACCTTCCGCTACCGGGACTTCCGCGGCACAGGCAAAGCACAAACTCGGCGAACTTGTATTCATCGACGGCACCCTTACCATACACCGAAAAGGCATTATCATAGCCAGCAAAGATATTGAAATC
The DNA here is from genome assembly GCA_031402655.1 of Spirochaetota bacterium. Lineage (GTDB taxonomy): Bacteria > Spirochaetota > Spirochaetia > Treponematales > UBA12059 > JANNSO01. Next base: position 15,130 of record JANNSO010000115.1, read on the forward strand.
GGCGACGTCGTATATCCCTATGACATTCTGCTTACCGGCCCGAAAAGCAAGGCTGAAATCGACATAGCCTCGGGAAGCCCCGGTGGAGCCACCATAAAAATCGCCGAAAATACCGCATTCTATTTCGATTCCAGGGAATTGAGCGAGGGTGAGCGCAAAACCATGCTGCAGCTTCTATCCGGAGCCGTAGCCATCAAGGTGGACAAGCTGGCAGGCGGTTCCTTCAACGTCGCTACCGACACCGCCGTGCTGGGCGTGCGTGGAACCACGTTTATCGTGGACACCATACCCGACGGCACCCTGCTGCTCACCTGCGCGGAAGGCGCCGTCGCCGTTCAGGGGAACAATGGATCCGCGGGCACGGCCGAGCCTGGAACCGCCATTGTAGGCAGCCTAGGAGTCGTTTCCCCGGAATCGGTTCCCCTAGCTTCGCTGGGGAGCTTTCGCATGGATTGGCGAACAGAAGCCTACGCGGCTTTCGGCGGCAAGGCACTCATGTTCATCTATTCTTATGCGCAGGCTATAGACAAGGCCAGGCCGGATTTCGACGCGTCCTACGCCAGGCTCCAGAGTCAGGTGCTTACGCTTAAAACCTGGAGGGACGCCAGGGCCGCCGGAAAAGTTCCCCGCTTTACCGATTATGGCGCCGAGAAAAAGGCCGTCGCCGGCGTCCTGTTCGACTGTCTCGCCGCCCTGTTTAAAATAGAGCGGCCCTATTACCGCCTGCTCGAGCTGCAAACGCTGCAGGCGAGCGGAATAGGTGTGGGAACGCTTAAGGACGGCAGCTCAAGCGCCGCTTATTTCAAGAGTCTCGAAGTTTCGGGCAGGACTCTAGTACCGGCCATGGCCGATATCCGCGAGGCCCTGGCTCTTTTTGCATGGGCCAGCGCGGGAAGCCCCCTGGGCAGTTTCTTTGGTTCCAAAGCCGCTTCGCTGGGCAGCGGCGGAATCTTTTTGGGCTTGGACGGCTGATGCCGCTACTTACCCTCGATAAAATTCTTCAGTCCCAGGGATTCGGTTCCCGCAAGGAATGCCGCGCCCTCGTCGAATACGAGGCCGTAACCGTAAACGGAAAGCAGACCGGAGACTACGGCGAAAGCTTCGATACGGCAAGCCTTGTTTTCTCCGTGGACGGCGCCGAATGGCTTTATCGGGAGCACCTGTATCTCGCCATCAACAAGCCGGCCAACATAGAATGCTCGAGGAAACCCAGCCACCACGAATCGGTGCTGAGCCTCCTGCCCGACCAGTTTTCCGCCCGCGACGTGCAGCCGGTGGGCAGGCTGGACCATGATACCACCGGACTCCTCCTCTTATCGGACGACGGAGCCTTTATACACGCGCAGTCCTCGCCCAAGCGACATGTACCCAAAATATACCGCGCCACCACCGCCAGACCCGTCACCGACGAACTGGTGGCGGCGATGCTGGGCGGCGTGCAGCTCCATGACGAGGATGCTCCGCTCGTGGCGCTGCGCTGCGAAAAGCTCGCCGAGACGACGCTTGAGATAATCCTGGAGCAAGGAAAATATCACCAGGTAAAGCGCATGCTCGCCGCGGCGGGAAACCATTGCGCCGCCCTCATGCGCGTAGCCATCGGTGGCCTGACCCTGGAAGGATTGGGACTTGCGGAAGGCGCGTGGACCTATCTTGATGAAAAGCAGCTGGAGCAACTCTCTTCCCACAGGACGAACGGTTCAAAGTAAGTCAATGAGACTGCGCTAGGCGCCGAGCAGCCTGTTTATGTAGTCCGCCGCCGCAAGCTGTTCTTCAAGACTGTTCTGAAGCTCAAGCGATGCCCAGCGCAGCGGCATGTACGCTTTATACCGCGCAAGGTAGGAAAAATCTTGCAGCATCGCGTATTCATGATGATCCCACTCGCCGTTATAATCGTTGGGTTTGCCGGGGCGAACCGCCGAAAGGTGACAACAGCCGCTATTGAACAATTGCACGAGAGAGTCCATCTGCCGGGTGTGCCCGATTCGCCCCATCAGCCTGGCGTTTTCCCAATGGGAAAAATCCGGACAGAGTCCGCCGCAGGCCCGTACTTCATCGTGCTCTGGCGCGATATTCGTGTTCTCGATAAAGATTCGCCGGGCAAACCGCGCCGGCAAAGGCGGAAACGGGTGTTCCGATGCGCGCGGATGGATGTTAAACGCCTCGGTACCGAAGCGTCCGGATAGATATTCCAGTTCATGCTCGTCCGCATCGGATCGCAGATGGACATGCGGAATCGTCAAGCCGTCGAATGACTCAAGCTTTGTATACAGGTCGCGCCGCTGGGCGGGTGTCAGGCAGGTGGGAAACAGCGCAATGCGCTTGATGCTCAAGCTGCGCATCGCATCCAGAAATAACGGAATTCCATTGCTTTTGGTGCTGGTAAGCCCGGGAAGAATTTCCATGGCCGCATTATACAGAATCTCCCATGCTTTGTCCTGTTTTTTTTACCTTGCCTTGACGGGTCCCACAAAATGCCTTAGAGTTTTATTGTTCTATTTTACCGTCAGGGTTCGATGCTTTGCAAGTCTGGAGGCAAAAAATACACGCCGATAAAACACCGGTTTCGATCGCCAAAAAAAAACCTGTACGGGTTATCTGCGCGCTTGAGTCCGATATATTTAATCCGGACAGCGGAGTCATCCTGGCCGCGGAAAACGATTTTACCTTCAGCTTCCCTACCGATCTGCAATCGCTTGAAAAAATGGTCGCTTCCGGCGAAATAGACGTTATCGTTTCAGATTTCCGCTTTGCCTCAGGGTCTTTCGCCGACTGGCTGTCACTCTGGCCGCTTCCCTGCGTGCTGGTGGTCTACGGAGACGAGAATCCCCGGAGAATAGAGCGCGCGCTGCACGATGAGTCCAGCTTCTTTTTACAGTTCGACAAAACCGGTTTCTGGCTGCAAGTCCTGCCCGTCCTGATACGCAAGGCATGCGCGGTGCGCGAAGCCATTTCGCGGCAAAACACGCACATGGCCATGACCGAACACCTCTATCTGAATCTGATACGGGCCATTCCGGATATCGTATACATACTGGACGGCAGTGGCTGCTTTACGTATCTGAACGAAGCCATCAAAAACCTGGGCTGGAATCCATTGCAACTCATCGGCAAGCATTTTTCGGTAATACTGCACCCGGATGAAGTTCTACACGTGGGAAGAGCCGCGGTTATGGAGGATTACGCACGAAAAAAACCTGACGCCCCATGGGAAACCCCAAAACTATTCGACGAGCGCCGCTCGGGCGAACGAATGACCCAAAACCTGGAACTCAGGCTTCGAACCGGGGGCTTCAATACCGCGGGACCGGGGAAGCCCGAAGGCTGGCGCATGGGCACCGTAAACGCATACGGCGAAATAAACGCGGTAGGATTCGTGATGCCCGAGTTCAAAGACGCGCCGCAGGGAACGATAGGGGTAATCCGCGACGTAAGCGTCCGCTGGGAACACGAGCGCGCGCTGGAGGAACACCTGAAATCCCGGGAGCTGCTTTTCCACGAGATCCATCACCGGGTTAAAAACAACCTGCAAATAATAACGAGCCTGCTCAATCTCCAGGAACACCTAATCGTGGACCAAAGATCGAAAACAGTCTTCCTCGAATGCCAGACGCAAATACAATCCATGGCCATGGTCCACGACCAGATATACCATGAAGCCGAGCTCGATGCCGTCAGGATGAAGGAATATTTCGATAACCTGTGCAGCTACCTGGGAGGCATCTACGAAACCGCGGCACGCGGAATCAGTATCGCCATCGAATCGAATGCAGAAATAAAACTTAATCTCGATTCGGCGATACCGGTGGCGCTCATCGTCAACGAGCTCGTATCCAACGCGTTCAAGCATGCCTTTCCCGCCGGACGCAAGGGCACTGTCCGGGTAATACTCGGCCGCGAACCGGACGGCGAACTGTGCATTGCCGTCCGCGACGACGGAATCGGGTTTAAGCTTGCCAGAGAAACATCCGAGGCGGCCAAGCCAAAAGGTCTGGGCCTGGACCTCGTGGAAGCGCTGGTACAGCAAATTACCGGAAAACTCGTGCAGTTTGACGACAATGGCTCGTGTTCCGAGCTGCGATTCAAGCTGCCCCAGGCTGCACCAAGCTAGGAAAGTCAAGGGTGCCAATCAGGCGCAAAATCGCTGAGGGAAAATATTTCCCCGCGCTCGGCATTATTTTCCCGCAGAATACGGTTTTTTGTGGCTTATTACGGTATTTAGCCTGAAAAATCAACTTGGCACGATTCTTGCAATTAAACGCCTGACTATTGGAAACCTCTAATAACCTTGTTGGTTATCAGAGGTTCCTCGCTGATTCCTCACAGGAATCAGGGTTTTTAATGGTAGACCTCTCAAAACTTAAGTTTTTAGAGGTCCCCTATTGTATTTACGCTGCAATGCAAATACCTGCAGCATACACGAATAAGGAGGCCTCAATGGCCAAAACGCTATCGCGCGTCCAGTTAGTCCGGCGCATTATCCTGGGCATCATACTCGTCGGCCTGATTGTCATGACTTTTCTGCACCAGAACATGCAGAACGTCCCGTCCATCGACGCGCTCGATCCCTTTGGCGGCCTGGAAACCATGATGAAATTCATTGCCGGCGGCGAGTTCATCAAGAAGATAGAACCGGGTACCGTCGTTCTTTTCGGCGGATTCGTGGTTTTAAGCATAGTATTGTCCCGCTTCTTCTGCGGCTGGTTCTGCGCGTTCGGCGCTTTGCAGGGAGTGTTCGGCGCTCTGGGTAAAAAAATATTCCGCCGGCGCTTTACGGTTCCTGCAAAGCTCGACAGAATCCTGCGCTGGGTAAAATATCCGGTGCTCGCTGCCGTTATATTTTTTACATGGGAGGCCGGTGCGCTCGTCATTCGGCCCTATGATCCGCTGGCCGCCTTTGGCCACCTGTCCGCGGGCATGAGCTCAATCTGGGCCGAGTTTGCCGTGGGCTTCGTCATGCTCGTCGCAATTCTGCTGCTCTCGATGCTGTACGAACGGGTTTTCTGCAAGTACATCTGCCCCCTTGGCGCAGTCAACGCCATCCTTAGCCGAATCCCCCTGTTCCGCATCAAGCGCGTAGCCTCCACCTGTATTTCCTGCTCGAACTGCGACCACGCCTGCCCGATGAACATAGACGTCTCCAAGCCCGAATCGGTCAATTCGGCCGAATGCATTTCCTGCATGGAGTGCGTCACATCATGCCCTACGAAGACGAACAGCCTGATAGCCACCATCGGCGGAAAAGCATTTAAGCTTACCACCGTAATCGCGATCGGTTTCGGCATTTATCTGGGCGCCGCCGCAGTTGGCCAAGCTTTGGGCATGCTCCGCTTCGCAGCCCCGAGCCTGCAGCAGCAGGCAGCCGGCGGAACTCTGACGGTTGAAAACATAAAAGGCTCATCGACCTGGGCTATGGTGGCATCGTCCTTTGGCATCGAACTAGAGCGCCTGTATCTCGAAGCCGGCGTGGACTCGAAAAAAGTACCCCCCGAAACCATGATCAAAGATACGGGGAAAACCACCGGCATGGAAGGCTTCGAAGCCGACGCCGTGCGCGTCGCCGTTGCCAAAATCCTTGGGGTTCCGTATGGCGCGGAATCGGAATCCATGACGCCGGCGTCCAGCGAAGTTGCACCACCAACGCTCACAGCATCACATTCCTCAGCTGCCGTTACATCGCCTGTCGCAGCCAAATCGCCTGCCGCGATACCGACGCAAGCGGCGAACCCGAAGCCAGTCACCGCCCCGGTGCAGGCAGCGCTCGTGATTCCTGCAGGCTTTGCGCTCGAAGGCACCATGAGCATCGCGGATATAGCTTTCGCGCTAGGCGCGGGGACGACGAACTCCGCAGTCATAGCCAAACTTGGGCTGCCAGCCGACATCGCCGTGGACAAACCCCTGCGGGATATGAAGGACCAATACGGCTATACGATGCCCTCCCTTAAGGAGAAGTTTAAATAACATGGTTTTCTGGATGTCCGGTATTCGAGGCAGCTCGGGCCGGACTCCGGAAATTCGAAGTTTGAAATAAAATACCCGACTGGCCAGCCTTGGAGAGCGGGCAGGATCGACGCGCTTTTCAGGTAAAGCAAACATCCAACCCGAAAGCCGCAGAGTGCCACATAGGCAATCCATGCCGATCGAAACCTTTTCCCGTTTGACCTTTGTTTTCCCTGCTCGTGCTGACTTGGCAAGTCGTTCTGCGATATGAGAGGCGGGGAGAACGGCTTTGTGCCTCCAGCACATTTTCCGTCATGAGGATGCCGGGTTCTCCAGTAACTCGCAAAACCTGAATAAGGAGCCGACATGAAAAAAATAGCCCTGCTATCGATACTCCTGCTTACTGCTGTCGTGCCGGCTGGAAAACCCGGTTTGGAGGCGTTGGAGGCTCTCACCGTTACCAGCGTAATGGATGCCGCCTTCGGCGCAAAAGGCGATGGCGTAAGCGATGATACCCAGGCCATCCAGAAAGCGGTAAATGCGGTAACCGGCACGGGGAGGACGCTCAGAGTTCCCGCGGGTACCTATATCGTCAACGCTATCGCGTCAAGCGATGCCGGGATTCGGCTTGGCAGCGACATGACCTTCGCAATGGAAGCAGGTGCGATTATCAAGGCTGCGCCCAATTCCGCGGGTAACTATGCCATCCTCTGCATGCAGGGCGTATCCAACGTTACTATCACAGGAGGGACCATTACGGGAGAACGCTCCGGGCACGGTGGAACAACGGGCGAATGGGGACACGGCATTTCCATAGTGATGTCGGATTCCATAAGCGTTATCGGTGTTACCGTAAACGAATGCTGGGGTGACGGTATTTACATTTCGGGAGGCGCTGAAAACGTTGCTCTCAGCAATGTCATCGCCGACCACAACCGCCGTCAGGGGCTTTCCGTTACAAGCGTAGACGGATTGGTAATCAAGGATTCGGTTTTTAAAAACACTGCGGGCACGGAACCGGAATGCGGTATCGACCTTGAGCCGAATGATGGTGAGGAAATAAATAATGTATCCATAACGAACTGCGTCATGAGCGGCAACGGCGGCAGCGGATTGCAAATCGGTTTCAACGCCTCATATAGCACTCCACGAATTACCGATATAATGGTGGACAAATGCTCGATGCGCGGCAACGGCGTCAATCCCGCAGGCGGCGGCTATCGGCGAGGCATCGTGGTGAGCCATGCTATCGGAAACACTACGATTTCAAACTGCAATGTCAGCGATAACCTAGGGCAGGGAATCATGATAATGGAGGGTTCGGCCGGTACCATTATAAGCGGAAACAGCGTAACCGGAACCAGGTACGTTGGCTCCAACACAACCTGGACAGGAGGCGGGATTTATATTTCAGAATCCCCGGGCTCCACGATCAAGAATAATATCGTTACCGGAAACCAGGGCATCGGCATCTGGAATTGTTCAGCGGACGCGAGTGTGATTATCACCGGGAACACTGTTTCGGGAAATGGCGAATAGCGGTAATCCAGCTGGCCAAGCTCCTTTACGAACCTCCCCATCTGATATATCAGCTTGACATCAGTTGCATTCCATGTTTAGATAGTATTGTCGCGCGGCTTCAACAACCGGGACAAAACCGTTTTCCGCGGAGCCAACAGTGGAACGAATTTCCAATCATCCGGTCGCCGACCTGCGCGCGCGCGGCTTGCAAGTTTCCTTCAGTTTCGACGGCCAGGCCATGAGCGGCCATGCGGGTGAAATGCTCAGCTCGGCACTGTTCGCAAACGGCGTCCGCACGTTCTCCGAACACCGCAAGGGCGGGGCGCCGCAGGGCATTTTCTGCGCAAACGGCCAGTGTTCGCAGTGCGCGGTGATCGTCGACGGGATACTCTGCAAATCATGCATTACCCCTCTGGCGGCGGACATGGACGTGCGTACGCCGAGGGGCGTGCCCGAGCTTCCAAAGATTTCGGGGGACTCCAAACCCGTCAAGGCAGTAGCGCCTCAAACCTTATCGTGTGAAGTTTTAGTAATCGGAGCTGGCCCCTCGGGGCTCTCCGCCGCGATGGAATTGGCCGAGCGGGGCTTTGACGTGATACTGGCCGACGACAAGGAAGACCTGGGCGGCAAACTGGTGCTGCAGACCCATAAATTCTTCGGCTCCGAGGAAGACTGCTACGCGGGAACGCGCGGTTACGATATCGCCAAAAAACTAGAAGAAAAACTGCGAAAGTTTCCCAACGCGCGCATTATCGCCAATTCTCCGGTCGTGGGAATCTACAAGGACCGCAAGGCTGGGCTATATAAAAATTACAAGGAATACCTGCTCGTGGATTTCAAAGCCCTGGTCGTCGCAGCCGGAGCGCGCGAAAAATCGATACTCTTCCCCGGGAACGACCTTCCCGGCGTTTACGGAGCCGGCGCATTCCAGACACTCGTGAACCGCGACCTGGTAAAGGCAGCAAGTAAAGTTTTCGTAATAGGATCGGGCAACGTGGGCCTGATCGGCTCCTACCACGCGCTCCAGGCTGGCATCCAGGTCGCGGGCATATGCGAAATTCTTCCCAAGATAAACGGCTACAAGGTGCACGCCGATAAAATCATCCGCATGGGCGTGCCCGTGCACCTGAACCACACGGTAATCTCCGTGGAAGGCGACGGCAAGGTCGAGCGCGTAACGATAGCGCAAGTGGACAATGCCTGGAAGCCGCTGCTGGAAACCGCCAAGACATTCGAGGTGGATACGGTGCTCGTCGCGGCAGGCCTGTCCCCCTGCGACGAGTTCTACAAGCAGGCGCTTGATTTTGGCTTTACCGTCGTTAAGGCCGGTGACGCGGAAGAAATCGCCGAGGCTTCCAGCGCCATGTTCGGCGGAAAGATTGCCGCGCTTGCCCTTGCCAAGGTAATGGGACGCAACATCAGCATCGACCAGTCGTGGCTGGACAAGCGCGAAATTTTAAAAAGCAAGCCAGGCGACATCATCAAGCGCCAGGATGCCAAGCCAGGCAAAACATGGAAACCCGTCTTCTTCTGCACCGAAGAAATTCCCTGCAATCCATGTACCACGGTCTGCCCGACGAAATCCATTCGCCTCGAGCCGCTCAAGCACTCGATGCTGGATCTGCCGTATTTCTACGGTGACGACTGCAAAGGCTGCATGGCCTGCGTGGCAGCGTGCCCGGGGCTCGCCGTATCGCTGTTGCGCGAAATCGACGACCAGTTCTGCGAGGTGCAGCTTCCCTTCGAGTTCATGACCGACGGCATGGAGACAGGCTCCCGTTGGCCGCTCCTAAACGAGAACGGGCTGTTCCTCGAGGACGGAGAGCTTCTCAAGAAATTTTTCAACAAGAAGTACAGGACATGGATACTCACGTTCAAGGTCAGCCGGGCAATCGCGGCAAAAGTGATAGGAATCAGGATCCAGTCCGAGGAAGTGACGGCGCCTTTGGCGGCGGCAACTTTCAGCCATCTGCCCGACGAAGCCATAGTATGCCGCTGCGAGCGGGTAAGCGTCGGCGAAATAGTTAAGTTTATAAAAGATAACGAGATTCGGGACGTTAACCAGCTAAAGACCATACGCATCGGCATGGGAGCCTGCGGAAGCAAGACCTGCTCGGTTCTGATGCCGCAGATATTCCGCAAGGCGGGCGTCGACCCCGCTGCCGTAACGGCCGGAAGCCTGCGTCCGATGATGCTGGAAGTGGGCATGGGCGACATTGTCAACGGAAAGTCCGGGGGGGCCGCCTTATGAAAACCTGCGACGTACTGATACTCGGAGCCGGCTCCGTCGGCGTTCCGCTTGCTCTCTACTGCTCAAAGGCCGGACTCAAGACAGTAGTGGTCGAAAAAGAAGCCTCATGGGGACGGGGTCAAAATCGCGCAGCCATCGGCGGAATCCGCGCTACGCACTCCGACCCCGCCAAGATTAAAATCTGCCAGGAATCTATACGCATCGTAAGCTCCCTGGAAGCAGAACACGGCATCGACGTGGAATGGAAAGCCGGCGGATACCTGTTCGTGGCCTACGACAGGGAAAAAGAAGCGGCTTTCCGTAAACTTCTTGTAACTCAAAAGGCTGCTGGGCTCACTATCGACTGGATAAACCCCGGTCGCGTCGGCGAGCTTGCTCCCGGCATCAAGGCAGCAGGACTCCTGGGCGGAACCTACAGCCCCGACGACGGTTTCGCCTCGCCCCTCATGACAAACACCGCGTTTCACAAATTGGCGATGCAAGGGGGAGCCGATTTCCGCTTCAACGAAACCGTTACCGCCCTCGAGGTAGCCGGGGGCAGGATACGTTCGGTCACCACAAACAAGGATACCTATCAGGCTGCCATCGTGGTTAACGCGGCGGGGGCAGAAGCAGCCGAGCTGGCATCTCTGGCCGACCTGGAAATACCCGTGCATCCGGACAGCCATGAAGGCGGCGTATCCGACCCGGTAGCACCTTTCATGACTCCGATGCTCGTGGATATTTGCCCGGACGATCACTCGGGCAACTATTACTTCTACCAGGCGCGTACGGGTCAGGTTGTGTTCTGCATAACGCCCAAGCCGCAAATCTGGGGCAACGACTGCGACAATACTTCAGGCTTCCTGCCGCTCGTACTCAAACGCATGATAGACCTGTATCCGAAGCTGGCGAACCTCAAAGTCCGGCGTACATGGCGCGGCTTGTACCCCATGACACCCGATGGGCTCCCCATCGTGGGCTTCGCCAATGGAATAGACAATTTTCTTTTGGCTGTTGGAATGTGCGGACAGGGCTTCATGCTGGGGCCTGGCCTCGGCAAAATTCTGGCCGATACAATTCAGGCAGGCGGACTAGCGGCGACAAAAATCGGACCGGATGCCCATATTTTCGATGAATTATCGCTCTACCGCAAATTCGAGGGCATGGAAATGCTGAAGTGACAGAAAGACCGGCATGGTGCTATAATGGCACCGTACCGGTTTTTTATCCCGTGCGGATACCGGCAGAAAGGAAATCCCATGCCATTCTTCAAACCATTTTCCCTCGAGCGGTTTTTCGATAAACACGAATTCAGCGCGAAGTACCTCTTGTGTTCGAGCGACTGCGAATCCGTCGCCACCGCGGACATCCTGGCCCTTGAGCCTGGCGCCCAGGAAAAATTCCTTGCGCAGCGGCTTGGCTACACGGAAACCCGCGGAGAACCGGGTTTGCGAAAGGCGATAGCCTCACTGTATGCGGAGACCGGACGCAAGGGCCAGGGGTCGATCCCCTTCGGCAACGAAAACATAATCGTGCACTCCGGCGCGGAGGAAGCCATACTGAACCTCTACCTGGCCATGCTCAAGCCCGGAGACCGCGTCATCGTCAACTTCCCCTGCTACCAGTCGCTCTCCGAGATACCTCGCGCACTTGGCTGCGAGGTGATTCCCTGGCCGCTGCAGCAAGTGCCCAAGTCGGGCATAAAAAACGAAGGCACCAGATGGACGCTGGACCCTGCACAGCTTCCCCGCCTCGCGCAGGACAAGGCCAAGCTTATCGTGCTCAACATGCCGCACAACCCTAGCGGCGCGCTCCTTACCAAAAGCGAATTCGACGCCATCGTGGATTACGCGCGCAAGATCGGCGCCATCGTCCTTGTCGACGAAGTATACCGCAGGCTCGAGCACGACCCCTCGAGGCTGCTGCCTTCGATCGCCGAGGCTTACGAAAACGGCGTGGCGCTGGACGTGCTCAGCAAGCACGCCGGACTTGCCGGACTTCGCATCGGCTGGCTGGCATCGAGGCGCACGGACATACTCGACTCGGTGGCGATGATAAAAGATTATAACTCGATCTGCTCGTCCGCCCCCAGCGAGGTCCTGGCGGGAATCGCGGTTCGAAACCTCGGAAAGCTCGTCGCGCGAAACCGGACTATTATCGAAGGGAACATGAAGCTGCTGAGGGCGTTCTTCTCGGGGTACCCGGACTTCGCCGCATGGACGGAACCCGAAGGCGGCTCGATCGCGTTTCCCTGCCTTGCCGGCGGCAAAGGCGGAAGCGATGCAGAGACGATGGCAGGCAGGCTGGTGGCCGAGTCGGGCGTACTGCTGCTTCCCGGAAAATATTACGGCTACGACGAATCGTATTTCCGCCTTGGTTACGGCAGGGCAAACATGGGAGAAGCGCTTTCAAGGCTGGAGACGTGGATTAAGAAACACTAATGCAAAACAAGATGCCAAGCGAAATCCGGAACATCGTCCCGGGTTTTCAGCTGCGGTAGAATTCCCTCGCCCGCCTGACCAGATCCGGTTCCAAACCCAGCATCGATGCTATCGCCAGGGCATCGCTTTGCCCATGCGCGGAAGACAGATCGGTTTCAAGCTCGTAGCGCATGTGTCCATTGATGCCGGCTAAACGCTGTGGAAGCGGCGCATCCGCATCCAGGCATTCCGATGCGCCGTCGTGATCCAGACCCTTCATGCGCCAATATTCCGCTTCCGGAATCCTTGCAACCCCTCGGAAGTGCGTCGCGAAAAAAGCCCTGGATCCGGCACAGGAGGCATAGGCTTCGATAACCGCCGACAAAAGCGCTTCCGCCTCGCGGGAGCCGGTTGTTCTTGCAAGCTCGTCGAAAGCCACCAGCGAATCCGCCCGCCTGCTCCAGGCTTCCTGCAGGCGCCAAACTTCGAATCCGAAACCGGAAAGCCCTGCCAGCCTTTCGCCCGCCAGCTCGCCTATGTACTCTATGTTGGCGTACACGCGCGATTCGAATCGCTTGGCGGGCACGAACAACCCTGCCTGCGCCAACAGTTGCAGGAACAACACCGTCTTCAGGACGACGGTCTTGCCGCCCATGTTGCTTCCGAATAATACTACGGAATTCGCGGTAAAGTTCGAAGTCAGAGGCGTGTATGAAAAAGCCAAGCTGCGGCATTCCTGCTCGCAGGGATACAGCCTCGCGGTATCGAAACTCAAGGCGGCCGAATCGAGTACCGGCCTTGTTCCGCCGGTTTCCCTAGCGAGTACCGCGCCTGCCCTTGCAAGGTCCAGCCGTGTCACGGCGCTTACGGCCGCCCTTAGTTCCGGCATCGAGGCGCTGCACAAAAGCGAAAGTCGCAGGATTACTTCCTGCTCCAACAGCCGCTCGTCGGAAAGCATCTTATCGAAGCGGGCTTTGGCTTCCAACATGTCCGGAGACGGCAGCAAGCGGATGATATAAGCAAAGTCGTCATAGGGTTCTATCGAGTAATGGGAAGCCAACACGGCTAGCTCAGCAATGGAGGCCTTGGGTACTACGAGAAAATCTCTGCCGTCGAAGGTGAAGCCGTTTTCTTTTTTCGCCCATTCTTCCAAAGTCTCGCGGCTCTTGCGCAAACCCTTGTCGATTTCGGCGATCTTTGTCCGCAAGTCCATCAATTTCGGATGGTACGAATCGGCAATATAGAAGGTCTCTGCGTCGGAACCGCCACGGCCGAGCTCGCGGCAAAGTTCGGGGCACGCCTTTTGAAGCCCGAAATACGAAGCAGCCTCGGAGGGGAGAAGATGCAGCAAGCCTCGATAGTTCGCTAAAAATTTCTTAAGCTGAAACAACTCGAGGAACTCGTATTCCGGTTTTTCCCCGAGCGGAATACGGGGCATGCGCTTAAGGTGATACGAGGTCCTTTCCAGGGCTACCGAATCGGAACCAAGCCTCCTGAGGAGGCTCGCGGCGGCATCGATGTCGTCGTGAAGTTTTATTATCACGAGGGAGTCGGTATGTACCGTTCGCGCCTCGCGGGCATCCTTGCCCCAGGGAGTAAAGGGCCTGTAGAGATTCCAATATTCTTCTGCCCGGCAAAAACTCCATGCGTCCCTCATGCTAAGGCTCCGATATCCCTATAAAGATTTTGAATTGTCTTTCCCGCCATGGTTTCGCCGGGAAGCATGCGTAAAAATTCCCCATCATCAAGACCGCGGCACGATATGGCGAATCCGCGAAAATCTATTGGAGTGCGTACTAGAACCCGCTTGCTGCGAAGCAGGGCATTCAACTCGCCGGCCTCAAGGAAGACCTTGGTAAAGTCATCGATTACTATGGCATCTGCCGATGGAGGAACGGCTGCCAAAGTCTGGGCGGTAAGGGCTCCTTCGACAAAGGCAACAGAACCTGACTTCTTTCCATCACCGTGCCCGCCGTAAACCGGAAGTCCTGCGAGAGCGGCGATCCGCTGCATGCGTTCCATGCTCTTCCCTTGATTCACCCGGTCTATCCGGAGGACGTAGACAAAGGAAGAGCCGGGAATTCCGGAAACCTGGGTGATGCGGTTGATGGCCCCGTCGATTAGGACGGTATCCGCAAGATTCTCCATGGAAAGAAAACCAAGTATCCAGGAAACGGCGCTGTTTCCCTCTGGACCGACGAGAGCCACGCTGCCGCAGCGGCCGGCTCGCGCCACGGCTATCCTGCCCAGCGCAGTAGAGCCTGGAACCGTCTCCAGTATTTCAGGCAGCGCCCCCGAAGAGCGCAAAAAACGCTCCGCTGTTACAAATATATCACCAGTGCGCACCGGAACCGAGGGCTTTCTTGCCCCCGACAGGTAATCCCTGGCTTCTCCGTCGTAGCCAACCGTAAGTACTGCAGGAGGCTTTCCCGGATGCGTCCCTTCCGATACCGCGCGGCTGCAAAGGCCGAATACGCGGTTCATGAAGGTAGTCTTGCCGCAATGCTTCTCGGGGCCGGTAACGAATGTTGTGTGGCCAAGGTAATCCGACAGGTTAAACTGCACAAACAATACCTTGAAAAATACGACCACAGAGGCACAGAGGCACAGAGGTTATAAAGAAAGAGAAAAGAAGAAAAAGAGGATGGTAGGATGGACCACGATTATTCGAATACATAATCATTCTTGACGTCCAATCCTTTTTATTGTACTCCTCTTCTCTGTGTCTCTGCGCCTCTGTGGTTGACTTATTCGTAATAGCATCCTTTCCGTCTTTGTCTTCTCTGTGTCTCTGTGCCTCTGTGGCAAAGATTTGTTATATCAACGTTTACCCCTGGGCTTTTGCGTGGTGGAATTCCTCGCTCCACGCATGAGATTCTTGGGCTCCAGTACTTTCTCGTCGCCGGACAGGAGCCTGGCTACGCCGCAGGTGGCGTTGAGCTGGACTTCGTCGAAGCAGATGCGGCACTTGCCGCAGTCTTCGTGATACTCGCCGGGCTGGTCGTAGGTCGTGATGACGCCTTCATAGTTCCTGAGCACCACGCGCCTGTCGTTCTGCGTAATCAGGTAATCGGGCATCACGGGAATCTTTCCTCCGCCCCCCGGTGCGTCCACCACGAACGTGGGAATGGCCAGACCCGAAGTGTGACCGCGTAAATTTTCTATAATCTCGATACCCTTGCTTACCGTGGTCCGGAAGTGGCTGATGCCGCGGGACAGGTCGCACTGATAGATGTAGTACGGTCGTACGCGAATCGCCAGCAGTTTTTGCAGAAGCTTCTTCATGAGCACGGGGCAATCGTTTACGTCGCGCAGCAGCACGCTCTGGTTTCCGATGGATATTCCGCCGTCCGCAAGCTTGCGCGCAGCTTCCTTAGCCTCGGCGGTTATCTCGCGGGGATGGTTGAAGTGCGTATTGACGTAAAGAGGATGATATTTTTTTAGCATGTTTACAAGGTTATCGGTAATGCGCTGGGGCATCACCACCGGTGTGCGCGTACCGATGCGGATAATCTCGATATGCGGGATGGCGCGCAGCTTCGCGATGATGCTTTCGAGCCTCTCGTCCGAAAGAATCAGCGGGTCTCCTCCGGAAATGATTACATCGCGGATGATCGGATATTTCTTGATGTACTCGACGGCGGCGTCGATGTGGTCGTCGCCCATGTTCGTGTCGTTCTCTCCCACGATGCGCCTGCGTGTGCAGTGCCTGCAGTTCATGGAGCAGATATGCGTCACCAGCAGGAGCACGCGATCCGGATAGCGATGCGTCAGGCCGGGAACCGGGCTGTCCGCGTCTTCGTGCAGCGGGTCGTCCTGGTCCGCTTCGTCCGAGAAGGTCTCCGGCAAGCGGGGTATAGCCTGAAGCCGAACGGGGCAACCCGGATTTTGCTGGTCTATCAGCGACGCGTAATAAGGCGTTATGGCCATGCGGAAAGTCTTTAGAACCTCGCCGATATCGGCTTTTTCCTTGTCGCCCAGCGGAATAACCTTGGCCAGCGTCTCGACGTCCTTGATATTGTTCTTCATCTGCCAGTGCCAGTCGTTCCACTGCTCCGGCGTCACGTCTTTGTATAATGGTATCTTTTTATAATCATATGACGGAAAATCATGCATAATCGCTCCTTGTAGAAGATTTTACCACAGAGACACAGAGGCACAGAGAAGAGAGAGAAGAAAGGAGAGGAAGGGATAAGAAAGATAAAGAAGGGATAAGAAGGATTCTTAAAATTTTAATCATCCTTATCCTCCTCTTCTTCTCTGTGTCTCTGTGCCTCTGTGGTGAACTCTTCGCATTACCACCTTTTTTTCCACGTATTCTCTGTGTCTCTGTGTCTCTGTGGTGAACTTATTCGTGTTATCAGCCCCTCAGTTTAAGGTATTTCCTTACTTCGTCGGGGGTGGCGGGTTTGAGGCCGGCTTCGTGGCTTATCCTCGCGGCGCGCTCCACGAGTTCGGCGTTGTTCTTGGCCAAGACGCCTTTGCTGTAGAATACGTTGTCCTCAAAGCCCACTCGTATCCAAGCTCCGTTCGCTATGGCGCCGAACTGGGCAGGCAGCGATGCCCGGCCTATGCCCATCACGGTATAATCCGCTCCGGCCGGCAAAGCCTTAATGAAAGCGGAAAGGTTTTCCACGCTGTACGGGCAGGCCGCGGGCACGTTGAGCACGAAACCGTAGTGGTAGGGCTCGGCCAAGAGGCCTTCCTTGATCAGGTAATGGCTTGCGTACACATGCCCCAGGTCGAAGCATTCCAGCGTCGCGCGGACTTTGTGCTGCTTGAAGGCGGCGGCGAAGTCGCGCATGACAGGCAGCGTGTTGGTTATATATTCGTTACCGAAGTTGACAGTACCGCAGTCGAGGGACGCCATTTCCGGCTCCAGTTCCTTGACCGGGCGCAGTCGCTCCTCGGCGGTATCGCCCACCGCGCCGCCCGTCGTAAGCTCGATGATGATGTCCGTCTTCCTGCGTATAGCCTCGATGGCTTCCTTGAACCGGGCCACGTTCTGTGTAGCCTTGCCGGCCGCGTCGCGCACGTGCAGGTGCAGTATTGCGGCACCGGCAGCCCTACATTCCACGGCCGTCTGCGCGACCTGCTCGGGGGTAATGGGAAGACTCGGATTCTGCTCCACCGTAGTCTCCGCACCGGTACAGGCGCATGTTATGACAATCTTGCCGTCCATGGGCATATAAACCTCCTGATTAAGCATATAACAATAATAATTTACCACAGAGGCACAGAGTCACAGAGAAAACGATTAAAGAACCATTCTCTTGACGCCTTCGAGCATGGTTGCCGACTTGAAGTTCAGGATCAAGCCGCGCTTCCACCCACCAAGCTTCATATACGACAGCAATTGCGAGCAATGCAAAGGAAGGATCGTCTCCACGCACTTCAATTCCAAAACAACGAGGTTCTCGACGAGAATATCAACGCGTAAAGTACCGTTCAGGGCGATCCCTTTATAAACCACCGGAAGCTCAAGCTGGCGATTGAATTGCATGCCCGCTTGCTGTAATTCGATGCTTAAAGCCTCAAGATAAAGCGACTCCAACAATCCTGGTCCCAATTCCTTATGCACCGCGATGGCACACCCCAGAATCCTTTCCGTCAACTCATCTCTCTTCTCTTGCATTTCTTCGCCCTCGCCTTTACCTACTCTTACTCTCCCTCTTCTCTGTGCCCTCTGTGCCTCTGTGGTAAAACCGTATTACCCCTTATCCCCTGACCGGATACTTCTCCATCATCAATTCGAAGCTCTCCCGGATCGCCGTTATGGCAACTTTCAGGTCGTCGTCGGTATGCCTGTAGGCGATGTACCAGTGGTGGAACGGTTGGATGAACAAGCCGCGCCGTATCGTCTGTGTATAGAAATAATCACGGCGGAGCTTGTAGGTCTTCTCCTCGTCGCCTGGCGCCTTTACGAAGGTCAGGAAGGGCATGGGCGGAATCCCGTTTACGTTTATGGAAGATCCCGTCTCGGTCACCGCAGTCTGCAGGTCTTTGAGGAATTTCGTGCCGCGCGCCCATATCTTGTTGGGCACGTCCTCGCGCTTGAGTATCTCCATGCACTTCACGGCCGCGACCATTTCCAGGCTGTTGGGGAAGAACGTGGAAGAGACGAATACTTTTTTCTCGCACACGCTCATGATCTCGCGCTTGCCCACCACGCAGGAAAGGGGATAGCCGTTGGCCATGGCCTTGCCGAACACGGACATGTCGGGGGTTACGCCGTAGCGTTCCTGGGCGCCGCCTAAGGCCGCGCGGAAACCGGTTCGTATCTCGTCGAATATCAGCACGGCCTCGTGCTTGCGCGCGAGCTGCTGCACCGCTTCGAGGTAGCCTGCGGGAGGCGGGGTTACCGGTTTGGCTAGAGCATGGCCAACCGGCGTTATGATAACGCAGGCAACCTTGCCTGCGTGTTTTTTAAGTTTTTCTTCCAGGTCGTTCAGGTCGCCGTACTCGAACTCGTCGGTAAGAGCCAACGTCTCGGCGGGGACGCCGCCATGGGTTTCCACGCACCAGTCGTGCCAGCCGTGGTAGCCGCAGCGCAGGATTATGCTCTTGTCGGTATAGCCGCGCGCGATGCGCACCGCCAGCGTCGTGGCGTCGGAGCCGGTCTTTACCGGAATCACCATCTCGGCCGAAGGCACCATGTCGATAACCATCTGCTCGAACTGGTTCTGCACGGGCTGCACGAGGCTGAAGCAGAAACCGCGTTCGTCCATCTGTTTCTTGACGGCGTCGTTGATTTCCTTTTCGTCGTAGCCCAGGATTATCGGGCCGTACGCGCAGAGCATGTCGATGTAGTCGTTGCCGTCCACGTCGATGATGTGCCCGCCGTATCCCTTGTCTATGAATATCGGATATTCGCCCTGAATGAAGTTGTAGGGCCGCCGTATTCCCATGACGCCGCCGGGGGACAGCCGCTTGGCTTCCTCGAACATGGCCATGGATTTGTCGAGTTTCAGTTTGGGAAATTCTCTTGCCATAGTATGATCCTTTTCCTGGTGGGTTTGGATAGTCTCGTCCATCCGCGCGTCGCGACTGTCGTCACGCCGAGTGTCCACCTGTATCCGGCCTGCGCATAACTGCGCTCGCCGCGCCGGGGACGGGGAGCCCCCGGGGCGAGAGACGGTTTCCCGCCTACTCACGTTACATGAACCGTGCCCAATCCCGCGCGTCGACGGACGACCTCGTGGAACCGGGAGAGTGGGCTGCCCCCGCCAAACGTCCCTTATCGGGAACATCCGGCTCGCCACCCTCCCAAGGCACGGCTTAGATCACAGCTTCGACCCCGGCGCTGCCGGGCGAGCCATGCAATTTTTACTTAACGTACTGGTCTTCGAAGTACTTGCGCAGCGCCGCGTTTTCGCGGAGTTCCCACAGGGTAATCTCGGCGTGGTCCTTGGTGTAGCCGTTGCCGATGATCATCATGCAGTCCTTGCCTATGCCCTCGGCCCCGAGCGCCGCGCGGGTAAAGCTTGTCGCCATGCTGAAGAAGTACACGATGCCGTCGTCGCGGACGGGCAGGATGCTGGCCATTTCGGTGCCCTGGATGTTCACGCAGTTGATCACCACGTTTACTTCCTTGCCGCCGTTCGCCTTGAGCGTCGCGTTCATGATGTCCAGGGGTTTGGTAGCGTCGGCCACGATAACCTCGTGACACAATTTTAACTCCATCAACGCCTTGCGCGAGCGCTCGGAATGGATGTTGGCGATTACCTTGCCGGTGGGTCCCACGCGCTTCATGGCTTCGTAGCAGCACATCATGCCCGATTTTCCGCCTGCGCCTAAAATAAGTACGCTGTCGCCGGGCTTTACGAGCTTGGCGGTCTGCGCGGGTGCGCCGGCCACATCGAGAGCCGCGAGCGCGAGGCCTTCGTCCATGTCGGTAGGAAGCTTGGCGTAGATGCCGCTCTCGAACAGGATAGCCTGTCCCTCGATAAGCACGCGGTCGATGTTGGGCATCACCTTGATAATCTTGTTGATCTTGAGCGGCGTCAGAGACAAGGACACGAGGCTGGCGATCTTGTCGCCCACCTTGATGTCACGGTCTTTCAAGGCCGATCCGATCTTGGCGATCTTCCCGATGAGCATGCCGCCCGAGCCCGTTACCGGGTTCTGCTGCTTGCCGCGCTCGGCCACGATGGACAGGATTTTCTGCCCTATCTTTTCCACGTCGCCGCCCGCTTCTTCCTCGATCTGCGTAAAGCTCGCGGAATCCACGTTCAGCGCGATGACGTCGAGCAGAATCTCGTTGTCGTACACCGTGGACATGTCGTTGTTGATCTTCTGCGCGGTTTGCGGCAGAGCGCCAACAGGGTCGATTACACGGTGCGAACCGTATTTGCAGCCCATAGCCATAAAGCCTCCTCTAATGGGGGTTATAGAGATGGGAACGCGCTTAAAAACAGCACATTCCAGCCTAATTTATAATCCGGGAAACGTCCGTCGTCAAGGTGGATACGGCATAGAAAAAATGGTGACAGGCACCACCTTGTAAAAAATGGTGCCTGTCACCGCTTTTTAAAAAATGGTGCCTGTCACCACTTCGAAAAGAACCGTCGTAAGCGCTAACATCGCCGCATCGCCGCTGGGCCACTAGTCGCTTGGCTCCAGGTTGCAATGCAGCAGGTTTTCGCGCCCTTCCCGAGATTCGGCCAGCGGATTCAATCGAATAGACAGCATAAATATCGGTACGGCTCATGGTCGTTTGCCTTGGCGGTCTCGATCAGTGAATATAAAAGGCACTGGCATGCGCACCGCCCGGAGTATCGATAAAATGCCAATTCTTGCGGCCGGCCTGGTTTTTGCCGCGCTTGTGCTAGCCGCGCACAAAGCCGATGGCTGCCCACATCCGCGACTGGCTTGACGGCCGCCAATTGTCCAATACTATCGGTACCCGCCATTGATTTTCCCCCGCGCTGCCGTTATCTTTGAAATTAAGCTATCCGCTCAATATGGGTGGAATTTTATATCATCCGGAGGAACCATGAAAAAGTTACTTACTATCTGCATGCTCGCACTTGTCGCGCTGGCGTTGTCCGCGCAGACGCCCTCGGTCAGCGGAGCCGTTTCCACCGCTTCCAGCCTCGCCACTACCTCGACTCCGCTGGACTCCCTTAAAGCGGGCGTGCAGAATAACTACAGCGTCGTCGCCGGCGATACGCTCCGCATGATTTCCCAAAAGGAATTCGGTGACTACCGCTATTGGCCCCTTGTGTTCATGACGAATACGGACGTTGTTTCCAACCCGGAGAGGATCGAACCGGCTGTCGCCATAAAAATCTACAAACTGCCGTTTGCCTCCAAGACTCCCGATGCGATCGCCAAGGTATTGGTAGCCGAAACATACATCCAAACCTATGAGCGCTATGTGGCGCTCGGTACCGACTGGGTTAATGAGCGCCGCTGGGTTTTATTGGAGGCTCTCTATTTCGAGCCTTCGCTCTTCTCCAAGTTCGCCTCCCGCATCGCCGCGGATGACGCGTCCTGGTACAAAGCCCGCCCGTAAAGGCGGACTTCCCAGTTTTTATGCCTGCCCCCGGAACATCCTCGAGGCAGGTCGGCGGATATAGAGCGGGAATCGCTTCGCTTATGCTGCCCCTGCCCCGCTTGTTTCTAATCGTCTGTCTTGTGCTCGGATTCTCGGTTCTGCTCCTGCTCCGCAGGTCGGTAAAACTGGATATCGTATTCGACCTCCTGCTAGCAGTATTTTTTGGCCTCCTGGCCTTTATCAACCTTTCAGGAGCCTCTGCGCCCATCATCATGTGGTTTTTGGTGTTTCCGCTCTTGGCTGCGCTACTTCGCGGAATCGCGCGCTGGGCGAGGAGGTCGCGCTCAGGAAGATGGCCGAAGAAGAGCTTACCGAGTCGCTGCAGGTCCGCGACAGGCTTCTGGCGGTTATAAGCCACGATCTTACGAATCCGATAGGGGCGATACAAAGCCTGATGCGCGGCGTGGAGGACGGCGGCGAAGCGCTTAGCCAGGAAATTCTGGTGGAGATAAAGCACAGCGTCAACCGGGCGGGGTAATTCCCGCCTCTTTTGGAGGTTTCAATCCACGCCCCCGCACGGGAGGCGACGCACCGATTGACTGCGGCCTCTACCACGTCGCCGGGTTTCAATCCACGCCCCCGCACGGGAGGCGACAAGGTGCTCAGATAGCCTCCACTGGTCCTTCAATGTTTC
>JANNSO010000116.1:0-41199 GCA_031402655.1 Spirochaetota bacterium
AGAACAGCCGTTATGCGCAGTCTGATCCTCGCCGGCTCGGATCGAGTTCCATGGCAGTTGTTAGTTTTTAAGGCTTAGCCTCCAAAACCGCATAACGGATGTTAGGACGACGCCTGCGGCGCGAATATAGCTAAGACTTTACAATATAAAGAAATATATTAATTGTACAATTATTATTGACATTTAGTACAAATTATTGTATTATTTTTAAATAGGAGCAATATATGGTAAAACAAATGTCTATTTCTGAAACCAGAAAAAGAATTACTTCACTTGAAAATGAGTTATCATATGATGATACAATTTCAATTACTAATCACGGGAAAGAAATATTTGCGCTTATACGATGGGATACATACGAAAGTATTGCAGAGACATTAGAGATTATAAGTGATGAAGAAACATATTCTATGCTTAAAGTAGGTATTCAACAATTTAAAGATAATGATTTAATTGATTTTGACACTTTTAAGAATAGTCTGAATGTATAACATTAAACTAACTAAAATAGCAGCTGAAAATATTAAAGCAATTGAATCAAAGACTCAAAAACAAATATTAAATAAAATCGAAACATTAATACAAGAACCCTTATTATTGGGGAAGCCATTAAAAGGTCCTTTGAAGGAATTCAGATCAATTAGAACTGCAGGGCAAAGATATAGAATAATTTATAAAGTATTAGAACACGAAATTATTGTAATAATAATTGCGGTAGGAATTAGGAAAGATGGAGATAGAAAAGATATCTATGAATTGATGAAGAAATACATTAAAACTGGTCTAATTGATAATATAATATAACAATATCCTAACAACTGCTTCAAGCGGACAACGCTATGTCACGCTTTTTGCTGTCGCTTCGCTTGGCAAGAATCGCGCCAATACGCTTCGCAGGTTAAGCAAATGTTAAGATGACGCTGCGCGCGCGCTAAAAAATGCAAATAATAAGCTTGATTTTTGATAGCACATATGCTATCATATAGAAATGAAGATCGTAGTTGATACTTCGATTTTGTTTCAAGCAATGTATAGCTCTGCAGGGGCATCACATGCAATGTTTAAGATTCTTCGTTCTGGAGATATTAAAATTGCTCTTTCAATCCCTGTTTTTCAAGAATATTGTGAAGTTTTATTAAGAAAGGAATCATTAGCACAATTTGAGTTATCAAAAGGAGATATTCAAAAAGTATTGGATTTTATTGCCTTAGTTGGAGTTAAAACAGATATTCGGTTTTTGTTAAGACCTAACTTAAGGGATGAAAACGATAATATGTTTATGGAATTAGCTTTTGCAAGCGATTCTCGCTATATCGTAACTAAGAATATTCGTGATTTTACTTATAGACCTGAATTACGCCTTGATGAAATTCAAATAATTACTTCTGCAGATTTTATGAAGAATTGGAGGCTTCAACATGCGTAAAACCAATACAATGACAATTAGAGTTCCCGAAGAACTAAAAGATAGAATTGAAAATACTGCAATTATGCAAGGAGTTTCAATTAATCAATTTGCACTCTACGCATTTACAAAAGAATTATCAGAATTAGAAAATTCATATTACTTTAAGAAATATTTGAAAGAAAAAAATAAAAACGAAATAATAAATGGGTTTGATGAAATAATGGCTCGAGTAAAAAATCGGGATGTGGATAGCTGGGATAAAATATAGAATTTAAAGGAATGCAAAAATCCTAACAACTGCTTCAAGCTGATAAAATCTTTGTCATGGTTCGTGCTAATCGCTACGCTCTTTTACGCACAAACCACGCCAATGTACGGCTCGCAACTTAAGCAAATGTTAGCTGGACTCGCTTCGCAAGCAAGAAATCGATTATTGCCTTTAAACTGAAAATGTTTAAACATTGTATACTTGACTTATAAATATACATTATATATACTTTTACAAGGAGGTATGTATGCAAACTGTTGTACAAAAATGGGGAAATAGCTTAGGAATCCGAATCCCATCATTATATGCAAAGGATTTTGAATTAAAAAACGGAAGTGCTGTTGAGATATGTGAAGAAGAAGGTAGATTAGTCATTATACCAAAAAGAAATAGCTTAAATGAATTATTATCAAAAGTAACTTTAGACAATATGCATGAAAACATTGAAACCGGCATATCAATAGGTAATGAAGAATGGTAAAATCATCATATGTACCTAATAGAGGGGATGTAGTTTGGCTTGATTTTAATCCGCAATTAGGGCATGAACAAAAAGGAAGAAGACCAGCATTAGTATTATCATTTAAAACATATAATGAAAAAATTGGATTAGCTATTTTTTGTCCTATTACAAGTAAGGAAAAAGGATATCCATTTGAAGTGCAAATAACAGGAAAAAAGATAATTGGCTGCGTGTTGAGTGATCAAATAAAAAGCCTTGATTGGAAAATAAGAAACATTGAATATATTGAAAAAATAAAAGACGAATTGCTTGATGAAGTTCTAGAAAAAATAAAAGTAATTATTGAATAAGATATACAGCTAACAACTGCTTCAAGTTGACTAACCTCGGATCCCCGGAGCTTTGAATAGAAGCGGCTGGACGAATTCTCTTAAATGCAGTATGATATACGTGTATATCAAGGAGGCTAAAGATGATTGCTGTCAGAATGCCAGCAGAGGTTGAAGCCAGGCTCGACAATCTTTCAAAGCGCACCGGTAGAACTAAAACTTATTATGTCCGCAAAGCCGTCATTACTTACCTTGAGGATATGGAAGACCTTTATCTTGCCGAAGAAGAGTACCGCAAGATAAAAGCCGGTGCAAAAACCTATAGCATCGACGAAGTGAGAAAAGAACTTGGCCTGGAGGATTGAACTATCAGCAGGGGCAAAGAAGACGCTTTCAAAACTCGATAAGCAAGTATCAAAACGGATTTTCGACTTTCTTCAAATTCGAGTAGCTGCGCTTGAGGATCCTCGAAGCATTGGTGAAGCGCTCAGAGGTTCAAAGCTTGGAGAATTCTGGAAATACCGCGTCGGTGATTGGTGTCTTGTTTGCAGCATCCAAGATGATCTGGTAATCGTGTATGTGCTCAAGATCGGAAACCGTCGGGAAGTATACAAAGATTAGCTATTGGCGCGAATAAGGTCATCCAAAGTTTTAAGGATTGGGCTTGGGTAAGGATTTTCCGGCGCACCGTGCGATTGCAACCTTGTGTTTCTTGTATCCATCCGGTGGTGGTACTAAACCCGGTGCGAATTCGAGTATTGGGTACCGGGTATCGTCTGCATGTTTACTGCCAAATCTAGAGCGGTAGGTCCGGCTGGCTCGGCTGCGTCGCCGCATGGGCGGCCATGGATTTTTTAATTCTTTTGGCGATAAGCTCGCGGTTGTCCAGCATGGGCGACAGGCTTCGATTGTGGTGCAGGAGCGAAATTATCTGCGCGAAGAGCGTGGTTACGTCCGCCTCGATATACCAATCCCGCTTGAGCAGGGATTCATGGTGCACGGCGTTGGTACCGATGATGCGATAGAACAATCCCGCGCGGTAGGCAGTCTCGAAATCTTCCGCGGCGCTGGCCGAGAAGAGCGGCAGCGATACGGCGCAGATGACCCGCTCGGCGCCTTGGTCCTTGAGGTAGCGCATGGCCTTGAGCAAGGTGCCGCCGGTGCCCAGCATGTCGTCCGCCATGAATACGGTTTTGCCGCGGACGTCGCCGAGCAGCTTCATCTCGGTGATGTTGGAATTGTTGGCGTCCTTGGATATCTTGGAATAGTCGCGCTCCTTGTAGATAAGCGCGAGCGGTTTCTGCAGGGTGCTTGCGTAGAATTTATTGCGGTCCACCGCTCCGGTGTCCGGGGAAAGCACGACGAGGTTTTCGTCGGCCACGTCGATGATGCCCGCCAATTTCTCGATTACCTGATAGGAGGCGTGGAGGTTTTCCAGCCTGAGTTTATTGAAGCAGTTCTCTATCTCCCGGGAGTGGATGTCCAGGGTAATGATGCGCGACACTCCGTAATATTCCATAATCTGGCCGAAGCGGGCTGCGGTAAGCCCTTCGCGGCCTTTTTTTTTGTGCTGGCGGGAATACGGGTAGGCGGGCAGCACGAGGGTTATCCGGCCGGCTCCCGATTGTATTGCCGCGTCTATCGTGGTCATCAGGGCGAAAATATGGTCGTTTACGGAAAGCTCCCGCAGGTCCCTGCCGTCGTTGAAAGCGCAGGGAAGGCGGTTTTCAACGTCTTGGAAAATGTAAATGTCTTTTCCGCGGAGCGAATCGATTATTTCGGTTTTTATCTCGCCGTTGGGAAACCAGGTGTAGCGGGCGTTTATCCTGAATCGCGGCGCGCGGTACTCATTGACGTTGCCGGGTACGTACAGAAGCGAGGAATTTATATCGTTGTCGAAGTTCATTTTCCGCGCAGCCAGTTCCTTGGTTATGTGGTAACGCTCGGACAGTACTTGAGTCTTTCTCTCGAAACGGCGCTTATAGATGGTAGAAAGGCGTTTGACGACGAGTTCCGCGAAACGTTCGCCGCCGGGGCACGCAAGAAGACCGATATTTGCGGGGTCGGAGTAGTTCATGGTACGCCTTTTGGAAGTAGTTAGCACATTGTATACCAGGATTTTGGATTGTTCAAGGAGAGCCATAATTTCCTGGAGGTCTATAATTTTCGGGCATGAGAAAAATTGTGATTTTTCGCAGAAAAAGCCGGTAATCCCCTTTTGAATAGCTTGATTGGCGATTATAATCAATAGAATAGTCCAAAGTGCGAAGGAGCCGGCTGTGAAAATTGCTTCCGACAGATATGATGTTTGCGTGATAGGCGCCGGGGTTTGCGGTGCCAATATCGCGCGCAGGTTATCATCGTATGAGCTCGATGTCGTGGTCGTGGAAAAAGAAGCCGATGTGTCGTTCGGCGTTTCCAAGGCTAATTCGGGCATCGTCCATGGCGGTTTTCACCACAACAAGAAATACCTCAAGTCTAGGCTCGAGCTTCAAGGTGCCATGATGTTCGAGAAATTGCGGCAGGAACTGGACTTTCCTTTCAAGCGCTGCGGAATCGTGGTCGCCGCCATGCACGAGGACGAAATGCGCGCCATCGATCAATTGTACATGCAAGGCGTCGATAACGGCGTTATCGGGATAGAGATGTGCTCGCGGGACCGGATGCTGGAGCTTGAGCCTAAATTGCATCCCGATACGCTCGGCGGCCTCTGGGTTCCCGGCGGCGGAATCGTGGAGCCGTATCGATTCGTGTTCTCCCTGATGGAAAGCGCCCAAAAAAACGGCGTGGACCTTGTTACGGAATTCGCGGTTGCCCGGGCTTCGCGCAAGGATGACGAGTGGCGCGTGGACGCGGCGGACGGCAGGCAACTGCGGGCGCGCTACGTCGTTAACGCGGCCGGTCTTTACGCGGACGAAGTGTCGCGGATATTCGGGGCCGAGGAGTTTACCATAAAACCGCGGAAGGGCGAGTATTACCTTCTTGACCGAATGACAAAGGCAAGGCCCGACCGCGTGGTATTTCCCGTACCAACGAGCGTTTCCAAAGGCATGCTGGTAATACCCACCGTGGAAGGAACCGTGCTGATAGGCCCTACCGCCGAGGCCATCGAGGACAAGACGAACCTGGCTACCACGAGGGAAAACCTGGAGAGGATTTTGTCCTCCGCCCGTGCCATGATTCCGAGCATTTCCGAGTTCGACGTTATAACGAGTTTCGCTGGCCTAAGGCCAACCCTTGACGAGGATTTCTTCATCGACATGAGCGCCAAGGTCCCTTCCTTCGTGCAGGTGGCGGGCATACAGTCGCCCGGCCTTACCGCCAGCCCGGCCATAGGCGAGTACGTCAAGGACCTGCTCAAGAAAGCCGGCCTCAAGTTGAGCGAAAAACCTGGCTACGATCCGTTTATAGAAAAGCGCCCGCACGTCAAGGATTTGTCCGCCTTCGAGGTAGACAAACTGGCTCAGGATGATCCGGGGTACGCGAACATGGTTTGCCGCTGCGAGAAAGTTTCGGAAGCGGAAATAGTGGAAGCGGTAAAGGCAGGCCATACCACGCTTGACGGTATAAAATACTTTACCCGGGCTCAGATGGGACGCTGCCAGGGCGGCTTCTGCACGTACAAGATCGTCAAGATAATCATGAGGGAAACCGGTTTGCCCTGGAGCGAGATAACCAAGAGCGGCGGCGGGAGCTTCATACTCAAGGACGTGTTATGAAAGATTTATATTTTGACGCGGTCGTGATAGGTGGGGGTGCGGCGGGAATGGCCGCCGCGCTGGAGTTGGACGCCGCGGGGTTCGCCTGCGCCATCGTGGAGCGCGAGGAAAGCATGGGCGGAATCCTGACGCAGTGCATACACAACGGTTTCGGGCTTATAGAATTCAACGAGGAGCTGTCCGGTCCCGAGTTTGCCGAGCGGATCGAAGAACGCCTGGCGGGAACCAGGATACGGTCATTCGTTTCGACGACGGTGATGGAGATGGACGGCAAATCCGACCCCAAGATTTTGTATTGCTATTCGGCTCCGTGGGGAGTGCTTCGCCTTACGGCACGGGTCGTAGTTTTGGCGATGGGCTGCAGGGAACGCAACCGGGGCAACATACGCATTCCCGGCTCCAGGCCGGCCGGGGTCTACACCGCCGGGCTGGCACAGCGACTCGTCAATATAGAAGGCTTCGTGCCTGGCAAGGACATAGTAATCGTGGGATCGGGGGACATCGGCCTTATCATGGCGCGCCGCATGAGCTGGGTGGGATGCAAGGTGCACGCCGTGGTCGAGATACTCCCGTATCCCTCCGGCCTGACGCGCAACATCGTGCAGTGTCTCCACGATTTCGACATACCCTTATATTTATCCCACCTGACTACCAATATAATAGGCCGCGACCGCGTCGAGGGCGTTGAGATAACGCCGATAGAGAACGGGGCCACCGTCCACGAAAAGGCGTTTATAATTCCCTGCGACACGGTGCTGCTGTCTGTGGGTCTCGTGCCCGAGAACGAGCTTTCCAAGCTGGCCGGCGTCGAGCTGAACCCCATGACAAACGGCCCGGCTGTGGATTCCATGCTGATGACCAGCGTCGGCGGCATATTCGCCTGCGGGAACGTGCTGCATGTGCACGACCTCGTGGATTACGTGGTGGAAGAAAGCCGGCGCGCCGGCGCCCATGCCGCGCGGTGGCTAAAGGGAAGCCGTCCGGCGAAGGAGGCGCGCGTCAAAGCGGGTCCCAACGTGCGTTACGTGGCGCCGGGCAGGATCGATCTCGACGGAGAAAATAAAATTTACCTTCGCAGCATGGTCGTAAAGAACGACGCCACGCTGGAAATAAAAATCAATAACCGGGTGATCAGGTCGGGAAAGAAGAACCATGTGCAGCCTTCCGAGATGATAGCCGTGGAGCTGAACCGGAAGGACCTCGAGCTGGCGGCGGGCGCGCCGGATCCCGTTATAGAAATATCCATTACCTGATGATTGCGATACGGAGGAAGCGATGAGCGAAGGTCTTGTATGTATAACCTGCCCCCTGGGCTGCCACTTGGACATAACCCGGCAGGAAGGAGGCGGCATTGCGGTAAGCGGTAACCGCTGCCCGCGCGGCGTCAAGTACGCAGAAGAGGAATTGCTCGCGCCCAAGCGCATGGTAAGCGCGACGGCGCGAATAAATCCCGCGCGGCTTTCCGGAAGCCTGGGATCCATAGCCCGCTTGCCCGTGCGCAGCACTGCGGCGTTCGCCAAGGAAAACGTCATGGTACTGCTGGATGCGATCTATGCCTTGAACGTAGAGCTTCCCGTGCGCAGGGGCGATGTACTGATACGGGATTTCCAGGGAAGCGGCGTAAACGTCATCGCGACGCGCACGATTCTTGCAACCGCAGCGAGTTTCGGCCGTCTAACACCTGTTCATAAATCTGCCGACAAGTGAGTGAAGCATGACCCAAGCCAGTGTAGCAAGCCAGGTGATGGTAGCCGTAATTCCCATCGTAGGTATCGTGATGGGTTGCGTCGTCGTATTTTTTTATGTCCTGTGGAGCCACCGCGAAAAGATGATGATGATAGAGCGCAATGTATATAATCCCGTACCTTTCGATGTCGACGCATTCAGCCTGCTGGTCGGAATACTGCTGACGGCGGTGGGAATCGTTCTGTCAGGCGTTTTTTTTGCCGTATCCAGGCTTGGATTCGCCCTTCTGGGCGGCCTTATCCCGCTGTCGATAGGAATCGGATTCCTGGCTTTTTACCGCGTGCGCTTAAAACGATACGGATCGTGAATCCCGCCCGCCCCGGGCTGAAAGACCAGGAGCTTATTACCCGGGTGCTCGACGGCGACACAAACGCGTTTTCGGTTCTGGTGTTGCGGTATCAGGAACGCATTTTAAGGCTCGGCTACGGCTTTTTCCGGAACCCCGACGAGGCAGAGGATTTTGTGCAGGATGTGTTCCTCAAGGCGTACACAGGTCTTGCCGGATTCCGGGGGCACTCTGCATTTTCCACCTGGCTGACGCGCATAGCCTATAATGCGGGTATCAACGCTAAACGGCGCAACGGACGCTTCGAGCCGCTGGAGGCTGATCCCGAGGATCTCCGGAACCTGTCGCCCGAGGCTCAGATCGTACAGGCGGATACCGTGCGCATACTTAAAGAGGCCATGAAAAAGCTGCCGGAAAAATACGCGGTATGCCTTGACCTGTTTTTTTATCACGACATGAAGTATCAGGAAATAAGCGATGCCACCGGCTTTCCGGTGAATACGATAAAATCGCATGTGTTCCGGGCAAAGCAGGACTTGCGCCTGGCATTGGATCCGGAAGGGGGCATATAATGACTTGTAAACAATGCGCTCTCGAGCTCGATGCCATGGACAACCAAAGCCTTGGCTCGGTTTTGGCCGGGCACCTTTCGCAATGCCCGCAATGCTCTAAGCGCTTCGAAGAGCTGCGGAATGCCTTGATGCTGTACAGGATGCCTCTTGCGCTCTGCGCAAAGGATATCGCGCCCAGGATCGCGGCCATGCTGCCCTTCATGCAAAAACCCCGGCGAGTCATGGCTTTGCGCAACTGGCTCGCGGTGGGCTTGATCCTTATGATATCGCTTGCGTTTACTCCGTTTTTGGAGGCGTTTGAAATGCTGGATACCGTCTATGGCAATGGATTTCTCGTTCCACTGGGAATAGTAACCGGGCTGACCGTGACCTTGTATGCTATAATTTTCATAGCCACGCATGTGGAGGATTTTTCCCGCCGCTTCAGGATTCGCAGGCACGCGTGATGCCCGGGCGCTACACGCCTTCTTTTAGTATCTCTATTTTTATTCCGTCGCTTGCCCTGGTTGTTTCGCGGGGAGGAACGACTACCTTAAGGATGCCGTTCTTAAAAACGGCGCGCACTGCCTGCTGGTCAAACTTATCCGCCGGTACGTAATATTTCTGCTTTTCGATATCCTTGAGCTTGAGCCGGCGCTTGAAGTATCGAACACCGTCCTCATCCATGGCTTCCAGATTGATGATTGCCGAGAAAACCATGTAATCACCCTGGAAGGTAAGGGAAATATCCTTTTCGTCGAAGCCCGACAACGCAAGCTCCAAAATAATCGAGCGGTCCTTGGTCATGTATATGTTCATGGGAGGATACGAGTAGCTGGGGTACCAATCCGCGTTTTCTTCCTGATCCATATTAAACCAGGGATTTGAATTATGTATTTTGCCGTCCGGGCCAAAATTATCCTTAATCTGATCCCCGAACGTTTTGGCCGCTTCGAATACTTCGTCCAGCATCGAGCCGATATCGACATACATGCGATTGCCTTTCATAGTTTCCCCCTGCAAGGCGTAACAAAATGCCTCTCCATGCGGAGCAGGCCGGCATGGAACTTTGCGAGTCTCCATGTCCAGGCGTGGTTTTTTCGCGCCAAAGTCAAGAATAGTTAAAATGCACACGAAAGACAAGTGCGCCGGGCTTTCATTAAATGCGCGATTTTTCAGTGCTTCCCTAAATGCCGCTCTGCCTCGATTTGTTCCAAATGCAGATTTAGCGCGGCGCAGGTATCGCGTAGATTGAACCACGCATCGTAGTAGTCGGGTTTAGCTTCGGTTGCGGCCATGAATTTTTCCCTGGCTTTATGGTATTCGCCTGATTGAAAATAAAGTACACCGATATTGTTGAGAGCTTCCGGATGACAGGGGTGGATTTTCAGCGCGCGGAGGTACTCCAGTTCGGCCGGTCCGCTCTTCCCCAGATCGAAGTAAGCCAACCCCTTGTTTGCAAAAAGATCCGCACCCGTATCGCCCAGCGTTTCGGCAGTCGCAAATGCTTTTAGCGCATTCATGGGTTCGCCGCTCCGCAGGTATGCCAGACCAAGGTTGAAGAAAAGGTCGCCGGAGCCTTGGTCGAAACCGCAGGCTTTCTTGAACGCCTGGGCCGCTTCGTCGAAATGGCCGCTTGTCAGTAGAGTGATTCCGCGAGCAGCCGCTTTTGCCGCAGCTCCCTGATCCTTCATCGGACTGTTATTGCTACAGCCCCAAAACCCTGGGCAGGAATATACCCAGAGCGACGAGTGTGCCTACGGGCAGTACGACGAGAAGCAGAGCATCCACCAGGGCGTTGAGCCTTCGCGCGCCGCTAAGCAGGTTTGAGACGAGGATTATGCTTACCCCGGCGATTAGGTTGGCCAGGTTATTGGTAAAATACGGAATGGTGTGGGACAGGTCCAGGAGCCATTTCATAAACGTTATTCCGGGCAGGGAAATCGAGAAAAACAGGAAGCTCATTACGTATCCAAGAAAAACGGGAGTATAGCGCTGGTCGGAACCGAAAAATACGCGCAGGAACAATATTACGTAAAAATAAATTATCAAGGCGATGGGCGATCCCCAGACTTTGAGGTTTGCGGTAAGCAAATCCTGTACCTGCGGCAGATTGAACATCGAGAGCACCGGCGGCGCTAAAAGCAGGAAGGATAACCAGCCTACCGCGTTGAAAATTTTATGGCGTCCGCTGCTGCCTGCAACGGCCTTGCCGTTATCTCCGCTGCTTGCGCTTGTCTGCTTGCCTGTATCACTCATGGAATCTCCTTGTATCGCGGCGAACCTGGTTCCTGTCGGCAGCCATGGTTGTCCGGTAAATGATGCTTCTATTATACTGATAAAACCGCGAAAAGGGAACCGTGGTTCTAGAGAGGCAAAATTCCCAGGGAGTCCGGTTCGTTGGATATGACGCCTTCGCAGCCTAGGGCCAATACGCGCTGCGCGATTTCTTTTGTATCGATGGTCCAGGGGAGTGTTTTGCGGCCTCCCAGCGTTTTTCCCCAGAACATGCCGGTCGCGCTTACCTGGCTGTGCTTTGGCTTAAGGAAGTCCGTCGCGCCGATTATGGCGCCGAAGCCGTGACGGAGGTACCAGGGAACGTCCTTGCCGGTGCAGAAAATAATGGCGGTAGGGATTGAAGGCTCGATGCTTTTGAAGCGCTTGAGCGCGATGGGGTTGAAGGATGACACCACGATGTTTTCTATACCCAGGTTCATTTTTTTAAGCAGCTTCGCAAGAGCTTCTTCCGTGCCGTTGTCTGCAGCCTTGGGTGCCTTGATTTCGATGTCGTAGTACAGCGAGGTGCCGAATTCCTCGAACAGGCGCTCGAGCAGGATAGGACGTTCCGCGGACCACTGGGAGCCTTTCCAGGAACCGATGTCGACGGTTTGCAGGGTTGACCACGGCGTTTCCGTAATGCGGAAATCGGTACCGGGGGCTACGCGTTTGGTGGAATCGTCATGGAAGACCACCAACTCGCCCGATGCGCATCGATGGATATCCAGCTCGATACCCGGCGCGCCCATCGCTTTTGCCGCCTTGAAGGACGCCATAGTATTTTCGGGCGCGATGGCGGAGGCGCCGCGGTGCGCGAATACGAGGGGACGTTTTTGTCCTGGCAACGGACAAAGGCGTTTAATTCCTATCATGAAGGGTTGCCGGGAATGGGTGGTACGCCGTTTATCTTTCGCTTGAGGCTTTCCAGCGCGCTGTCCGCATCCAATGCTTTGAGGCCGGCATCGCTGGCTGCGGATATTCCGCCCATGGCCTCGCCCGTGGCCATCTGCATCTCGGCTAAAAGAAGGTCCGCATCCACCGAGCGCTCGCTCATGCCAACCATGGGAAGCTTCTCCTTGAGGCGCGAAACCTTGTAGCGGAGCGAGTCGCGTTCGCCTTCCAGCACGGCGAACTTCGCCGAGATTTCGCTTACCTTTGCGCTTGCCGCCGCCTGCAGTTCCGCCGCGCCTTTGGAAACGGCCAGTTCAAGGCGTTTGGTCCACAGGTCAAGGTCTGTTTTTATCCTGGCCAGTTCCATTTCCGTGGATTTGAGGGTAGTTACGAATTCGAATATGTATGCCTTGGCGTCGTCCGCTCCCAGGCCGCTCAGGTCGATGTCGTCCATTGATGTCTCCGGAATGAAAATAAAGCGGCCGCGCGATGCAGCCGCCGTGATTTATTCGTAACGCCTATTGCTTGAACGATACGCCTATGCCGGCGGAAGGTCCGCCGTAGCTGGCGAACATTTCCCCGAGCGATTCTCCCGCGATTCCCACCATATAGTCGAATTGCCCGTCGACGAAAATTTTCAGGTTGCGGTTAACGAGGAAGGACACCGATACCCCGGCGGATATGCCGTAGTGGGTAAACCATGGGTCGTCGCTGTTGGTTTTCGCAATCTCTTCTATAATCCTGGTTATGATGTTGGCTCCGCCCGCGACGCCGGCCCGCCCGCTCAGTTCGAGGCGCCCCAAATACAGGCTATATTGGCCGCCAAGGATGGCAGCGAACTGGAAAGCCTTATTAGCGTCCAGTACGGCTTGTATAGCCCCGTATGGCTTAAGGTTGTAGAAACCGCGAACCATTTCTATCTTTGCGCCGAGGAGCAAGGCGCCTTCGAGGGTGCTGGGCTCAAGATAGTACATATAATTCAAGTAAGGTTCAAAATTCAAGCCCAGACGCGGAATCTCGCGAAGCTGCACGTCTTTGACCACGGGAATGCCGGAGAAAAGGGTTATGGCCTTGGAGCGGGCGTTGCCCACGTCCTTGATCATGAGGAGGCCTACTTCGCGCTCGTCGGTAATTCCCTCTACGGTATCGCTTACGATAACCGAATATTCATCGCCTTTTTTTATGCCCATGTCCGAGCCGAGCTGGATGTCCACGGTGCCGGCGGAAGATGCCAGTACGCGCGTGGTAAGTTGGAAGGCCGGAACCTTGCGAATCTCGAACTGGAGCTGCATCGGTATGCCGTCTATGGCGGATTTTACCGACTTATACTGGGTTTCGCGGCTGGACCCGGATGTTTCGACGTTGGCTATGCCGATGAGGGTGCCGTCTTCGACGTTGATGAAGCTTACGTTCGTCTTGAGGTCCGTCTTCCATTCCTTGCCGTCGACATACTGGCTGTTATAGCTGGTAACGACCGGCATGGCGATAATAAAGGCGCCGATGAGCTTCTGGAACTCAGCCTCTGTAAGGAAGGCTTCCCCGAACTGATATTTTTCGGGAAGCACGAAATTGTCTTCCTTGGTTTTTTTAAGCACGTTGATGAACTCGGCGACGCTCGCGGAGGAGAATCGCTTTTCCATACCGAAAATCGTAAAGCGGCCAAGGTCGATAAAAACGCGCTGAATGTCGATGTCGATGGTGCCCAGTGTTTCCAGTGGAATATCCCAGCCATAATAGCCAAGCGCAAATATAGCTATGTCTTTTTTCTTGCTTACCGCCACCTGGGCATAAAGACCGCTTGCGGTCAAGGACAGCGCTAGTACGGCAACGATGGCCATGATTTTACGATGCATGATTCCTCCTAAGGCTTGTCCTGACGGACAGCATCATGGCAGCTCTATTAACCCTGTTGGTTATTGGAGCTGCCTCACTGATTCCCTACAGGAATCAGGTTTTTTATGGTCAATCTCGTAAAACTTAAGTTTTTTGAGATTTCCTCATTTGAGTATAGACAATAAACCGGTCTTTTTCGAGACTTTTCCGAAAAAAAGGCGAATATTTCCGTGCATAGGCTGTTCATCGCGCACACACCTGCCTATCGGCGAGAGGAGGGCGCGGTAGGTCATGTCAGCGGGGGGCTACGGTGTCGCCACGCTTAGCCTCGAGATTGGCGCTGTCGGCGCCCGGCTCTGGATTTGGAACGGTAGTCTTTCGCGGGACGGCGGGTATTTGGGTCCTCAGAAACGGAACACCGTCCCCAGACCGATCTCGAATTCCCGCAGCTGGTCCAGAGTTGAGAAGGTGAATCCTCCCAGCTCGGGTATGGCCTGCAGATTCCACATCTGCTTGAACGTCGCGTCCAGGCGGAGTCCCACCATTCGGGAGAAGAACCAGCGGGCATCGAGTCCCAAGCGGATGCCGGCTCCGAACGTGCTCACGTCGAATGCCGGCGCCGAGATGCGGAGCGTGTAGAGGTATTCGACCGGCGAAATAAATAGATCTGCCTCGAGGGTACGCGCGCGGTACGAGAGGGTAAAGGCGGGGGCAATGTCGACCATGGCCGGAGCAGGGAGCAAACCCATGGAACCGCCGAGATTGAGGCTGTACAGCAAGCCGAGTCCAGGCAGGAATTCGCCGCGTGAGCTGAGACGATAGGCGATGCCGAAATCGATGGAGATATTGGGAATCATGACCGCGATTCCGAAATCGAAAAGGAATTTCCTGCCCTCCAGGATGCCGGTCGCAGCAATTCCCCAATAGGACTTGGTGACGCCCGCGAGATAAGAGGCGAAATCGACAGGCTTTTCGCTTGTTGCCTTCGTGTCGTCCGTCTGCTTGACAAAGATAAAACCACCGCCGCCTCCGATGGCGACCTCGAAGAAAGTCGGGTAGGAGTAGTCCTCCCGCGCGGTTCGGGGACCGTCGATGACCGAGGCGACATAGGGCAGGAGTCCGAAGAGGAGCTGGCCTCCCAGTAACGCGTATTGCATGTTCCTGTCCCAGCGCCCGACTGCGACGCTTCTCATGACCCCGTAGCTCGTGTCGCCCATACCATTGTCGTACGCCGCAGCCACCGAGTCGTAGTAGTTATGCCAATTCTCAAATCCGCCCGCCAGCATCATGGCGGAGCCGCCGAGCCCCCATGTCATGGCGAAGACCAGGGGAGGCACGGATGAGGGATAGCCGTTGAATATGAGCCCCGCCCCCGGTAAGAAGGACTTCTTGATGGCTATTGCGGGATCCAGGGGTTTCCGTGGCACCTCGCCGAGGAGGATCATGTCCTCCACTTCGACAACCTGCTCGAGCTCGCGCTCGATGGTGACCGTGCGCCCCTCCGCCAGACTCACTCTGCCCCTGTAAGGTTTATAGCCCGAGCCGCGGATTTCGAGAGAGTAGAGCCCCGGCTTGATCCCCACTTGCGCCACAGGCGTGACGCCGATCAGCTCTTCGTCGAGGAAGACCCTGGCGTTGTCCGGGATCGACCTCACCGTAAGCCCTGCGCCTTTGGCGGTTTTGGCGAGCTCTACCCTGCCCGGCCTTACGGCGAGGCCTTCCTCGAGTTCTCCGGCTTTCTCCAGTACTCGGCAGCGGCTGCCGCCCTCGCTCGCCTCCTCCACCTGGAGAAGGGCGACGGCGCTCTCTTCCTGCATGATTACCTTGCCCGCGGAGTCGTTCACGGGAGTGGTCCGCCAGACCGAGAGGAAGTCTCCGGCCTTGACTCCCAGTTCCGAGCCCAGACTCGCATATACGACGCCTTTGTCCAGCCGCGCAACCCTTCCTGAGATTCTCACCCGGGCAACGAGCCTCGCCACCAAGCGCTCGACCGCGACGCGAATTTCGCCATCGGACACGACATCCGTGTTCTCCGATGCCTCGACGACACCGCGCTCAACGTCCACGAGGCGTAGCGTAAGGATATACGAGATGAAATCCGTCTTGTACCTGCCGATAGTGCCGAAGACGACTTTCTGGACGTTGAGCACGTTGCCCGCTCGCACCGCGCTTTCTGCGCCAGTTACGCCCGAAAGCTGCAGTTGTTGCTCTTCCATGAGCGAGCCAAGCTGGGCGCGCTCTACGAGCCGGAACAAGGGGAGCTTCGCGAACTCGCCTTGGACCATCTCCTCGACGATCCTGGCGATGTCGGGGGAGACGCCGATAGGCTCGACGCGTATGACCGCAAGGCCTATGCGCTCGGCGGCCAAGGGGAAGACGGCAAGGGAGAGAGCAATGAGCATGGTGCAGATTTTCGTCTTCAATGAAGGCCTCCTCATCGATCCGACTCCAGAATCTAATTTTGGACCTTGTAAATGCGATTGTCAAGTAAAATTCACGTTTTTACACGAAGGGGCGAGCATAAGCAGCGCAGTAAACCCGCAAACGAAGCGAGTCAAGCCGAGCCATGTTTCGAAACCATAACGCGATTATGCGCGTGGAACACGGCTTGGGACAGAAAAATCGACAGTCATTTCGTGCACTTGCGTGGATTGATGCTTGCACGGTATCGTGAGCCTGTATGGCACGAGGATATATAGATACAGAAACAGACATATGCGCCCTGGCAAGCGCGCCGGGGCAGGGTGCGCTTGCGGTAATACGCATTGTCGGACCCGCCTGCGTGCAAAAAGCGGCCCGCCTTTTTTCCAGGCCCGATGCATTGCGCGCGGCCGCAGGAAATTCCACGGTGTACGGTTTTATCATGGACGGAGAAGGAAACAAGGTGGATGAAGTCGTGGCCGTTGTGTTTCGCGCGCCCGCGAGCTACACCGGCGGGGACGGCATCGACATCATGTGCCACGGCGGCTCGGTTACCGCGGATAGGATTCTCGCGGCGCTGCAGACTGGCGGGTTTTCGCGGGCGCTTCCCGGCGAGTTTACCTTCAGGGCATTTGTAAACGGCAAGATGGATCTTGCGCGCGCCGAGGCCGTGGACGAGCTGGTTAAGGCTCGCACCGCGGCGGCGCAGTCAGATGCGCTCTCCAGGCTGGCGGGAGGCTTATCCGGGGAGATACTGGCGATTCATGCCGAGCTTGTTCGCCTGGCCGCCGCATGCGCGCTCCGGCTGGATTACGGCGAGGACGAGAGCCCGGAGGATTTTTCCGCCGAGCTGCCGGCACTGCGCGGCGCTCGCGATGCCTGCCTTACTCTGGCAGAGACCTACGCCCTGGGCAGACTGATGCGCGAAGGCGCCACGGTGGCTATCGCGGGCCGTACCAATGCCGGGAAATCCTCGCTGTTCAACCGTTTCCTTAAGGAAGAGCGCGCCATCGTTTCCGATACCCACGGCACCACGCGCGATTACGTGTCCGCCGGATTGGACCTGCACGGCCTGCCAGTTACTATAGTAGATACCGCAGGGCTGCGTGAAACTCCCGATTTTGTTGAGGCGGAAGGCGTTCGCCGGTCGCGGCTGGTTTCGGAGAGCGCCGACGCGGTGCTGTACCTCGTCGACGCGACGCAGGGAATCCATCCCGACGACGCGGAATTCATAAGCGCCAATCCCACGGCTTTGCCGGTCTGGAACAAGGTCGATGACCGGGCAGCCTTGCCTTGTCCCGATGGCTGGATTCCGGTTTCCGCCCTGGCCGGTACGGGAGAACGGGTTTTGGCCGACGCGCTGCGATTGCGGATACTGGGTATCGGAGCCGGTGGAGCGGGCATGCCGGCCAGCCCGGTTTCGGCGCATACCATAACGAGCGCCAGGCAACGGGATGCCCTGCTGCGCGCCGCCGCGGCCCTCGATGACGCGCTTCTTTTAACAGCCGATTCCGCGGCACTTGCCCTGGACATGCTGGCCATCGATATCGCGGCGGCTCTCCATGCTCTCGGCGAGATTAGCGGCGAAACGAGTTCCGAAGACATCCTGGACTCGCTGTTCTCCAATTTTTGCGTGGGAAAATAAGATGGATTACGATGTTATCGTCATAGGCGGCGGCCATGCGGGAATCGAGGCGAGCCTGGCCTGCGCCCGCCTGGGCTGTTCTACCTTGATGGTTACCCAGGACCCGGATGCGATAGGTCGTCTCTCCTGCAACCCCGCTATCGGCGGCCTTTCCAAGGGAAACCTCGTACGGGAGCTCGATGCGCTGGGCGGGCAGATGGGTCTTATCATCGACCAAACCATGATCCAGTGGCGGCTTCTGAACCGATCCCGCGGACCTGCGGTGCAGGCTCCCCGTGCTCAGGCCGACAAGGCCGCGTATTCGGCTTTGGCCCGCAAAACAGTAGAAGGGCAATCCGGCCTGAGCATTTTTATGGATACCGTTACACAGCTGATCGTCTCGCCGGACGGGGCAAGAGCGAACGGGGTCGCTACCGAACGGGGAAACCGGATAAGCGCCAAGGCGGTTATTCTGGCGGCGGGCACGTTTATGGAAGGCCGTATCTTTATCGGCGAGTTTCGCGCAAGCTCGGGCAGGCTCGGCGAAAGCGCGGCACTGGGCTTGGGTACCTGGCTTCGGGAGCAGGGCTTTCCCGTTGGCCGCATGAAAACGGGAACGCCCGCGCGCGTCAAGGCTTCATCGGTGGATTTGGCGTCGCTGGAAATGCAGCAGGGTGATCCGGAGCCTGCTCCCTTTTCCTTCATGAACGACTCCCTCGATTTTACGCCCCGCCCTTGTTATATAAGCTATACCAATGAGGAGACGCATCGGATAATCCGGGAGAACATTCACCGGTCGCCTTTGTATTCCGGGGACATCGTGGGTCTCGGGCCGCGCTATTGCCCCAGTATCGAGGACAAGGTCGTACGCTTTCCGGACAGGGACAGGCACCAGATTTTCGTGGAGCCCGAGGGCTTGCACACGGACGAACTGTACCTGAACGGGTTGTCCTCGTCGCTTCCCGAGGATGTGCAGGAACGCTTCGTCCGCACCATGCCCGGTTTTGCCCAGGCGCAGATCGTGCGTCCGGCATACGCCGTGGAGTACGACTACCTCGATCCTTCCGATCTTTTCGCCACGCTGGAGTCCAAGCGCCTTAAAGGGTTTTACGTCGCGGGACAGACAAACGGCACGTCGGGTTACGAGGAGGCAGCCGCGCAGGGGCTTCTCGCGGGCATCAACGCAGCCATGGCCGTTACAAAAAATGAAGCGCTGATTCTTTCGCGCTCGGAAAGCTATATTGGGGTGCTGGTCGACGACCTTGTTACCCTGGGTACCAAGGAACCCTACCGGATGTTTACGAGCCGGGCGGAACACCGCCTGGCGATGCGCCATGACACTGCGGACCGCCGGCTTACGCCCCTGGCCGCCAGGGTCGGCCTGGCCAGCGCCGAAAGGCTTCGCCGCCATGCGGAAAAGCTGGTTGGAATGGATGCTATAAAACAATTACTTGTGCAAAGAAAAATTTCCCGGGCCGACGCCGCCCTCTGCGCGGCTCTCGAGCCGCACATAGGAGAGAGCCTGTCCCTGGCCATAAAGGACCCGCGGGTTTCGGCGGCGGACGCTAAGTCGCTTTTGCAGCCGGGCGAGTCGCATCCCGCGGAATGGCTGGAGGGCGTCATGCTGGACCTTCGCTACGAAGGCTACATCGCCAAGGAGGGGCGCCTTGCCGCGCGGCTGGGCAAGATGGACGGCACGAGGCTGTCGCCGGATTTCGACTACCGCGCGGTACCCGGTCTGTCCGCCGAGGGTAAGGAAAAATTATCTAAGGCCAAGCCCCTTACCCTGGGGCAGGCAGGCAGGATTCCCGGAGTTCGTCCGGCCGACATAGCGCTTCTAGCCGTCAGGATATCCTCCCCGTAAAATCCTTAGCGGAATACATGTCGCAGCATTTGTTTCACTTCCATTAACAGGCTGTTGAAAAAGCTTGTTGCTTTGTCAACAGCCTTTAACATTCCTCGCATTTGATTACAAATGCTACGGTAATGTTACATTTTGGAAGTGTTGAAAATCCTCATCCGAGGTTTTTCAACACCCTTTTAATAAGTCCAGCAGACTTTACTTTTCGGGAAACATTCGTAATATTAGAATTCTGGCATTTCGCGCAAGATTGCGAAAGCCGGAATCGAACTAAGGAGGAATGTAATGAGTAATCAGGAAAATTCGAAGGCACTCAGGGTAAGTATCGCCGTTTTGGTTTTGTTGGCGTATATCGCGGTAGTGGCGGTAAACGCGCTGGCGAATATTCTGCCTTTGAACAATGTGGGAACAGGAACGCTGTCCGACGAAATCCCGAACCTGTTCGTCCCGGCCGGATTGACTTTTTCGGTGTGGGGACTTATCTACCTGCTGTTGACCGTTTATTCCGTAACCGTACTGGTTCAGGCTTTTCGCTCTTCGACGGACGCATGGCAATCCGCCGACGGCGCGATATTTCTTTTAAACGCGGCCGCAAATGTCGGCTGGATTTTTTCCTGGCATTGGCGGGTCATACCTCTTTCCATGCTCCTGATGCTGGTAATCCTTGGAACGCTTATTGCCCTGCAGGAGAGAAATTTTAAAAAATTCGGCACCGGCGGATCTTTGCGGGCAAAGGGCAGGGTTTCCGCATTTACGAGGTTTGCGCTTACGGTTCCCGTGAATGTGTATCTTGGCTGGATATCCGTTGCCACCATCGCCAATGTCACCGCGCTCCTGGTTAGTTCAGGGTGGGATGGATTCGGTATTGACCCGAGGATATGGACCGTAATCGTAATCGTGGCAGGTTTGGTCGTGGCACTGGGCCTTATCTTTCGCCGTGACGCGCTTACGGCTCCCATGGTCGTGGTTTGGGCTTACATCGGCATCATCCTGAAACGCACGGCCGTTGATCCGGATTACTCCCTGGCTGTTTGGCTGAGCGCAGCGATTGCTGCCGCCCTGATCGCGGGCATTGTCCTTGCCCGGACGGCAAGAAAGCTTGCCGTAAAAAAAGCGTGATGGTCCTTCGCTGATTCTGTACAGGAATAATATTTTTTAAGAGGGTGTTGAAAAACCTCGGATGAGGATTTTCAACACTTCCAAAATGTAACATTACCGTAGCATTTGTAATCAAATGCGAGGAATGTTAAAGGCTGTTGACAAAGCAACAAGCTTTTTCAACAGCCTGTTAATGGATAAGCTCTCAAAATTGAAGTTTTGAGAGCTTATCTTATTTTAGAAGCAGGGAGTCTGCTTTTGTATAGACCAGTTCCGTATCGTTGGTGCCGATGGAGAGCTTGTTCTCCAAAACTAGCGAGTTAAGGTACTGCTCGGCGACTTTTAAATCTGTTCCGGTGGCGCTTGCCAGGCGCTTGGCCGTTACCCTGCCATCCGCGATTCGGAAAAGAGTCTCGAGCTGCGCTGCACTTATTCCAGGCATTTTTGAAGCGCCTTTTTTGGCTGGTTTAGCGAATAGATACAAAAGCGGAATATGGGCCAGGAGGCTTAATCCCAGGGGAATATACAAAAACCATATGCCGTATTTCAGGTTAAGGAACAAGGAAAGCGCGCCAAGAAGCAGGTTTGCGATTACCAGGGCCGAGCGAACAGACTTCATTGCGGAAAACTCGGGCATGTCGGGTTTTTTGTCTGCTAAAACAATCTTGCCTACGGCCGGGTCGGCGCAGCTCCTACAAAGCGGCATGGGCATGATCGCCGACATGCACTCGCTGCAGTACCATTTTCCGCATTTGAGGCACAGATTGTTTCCGGCGCGCTGGCCGTGATTGGAACACTGCATGTCAGCTGAAATCGTATTTGATTTTTCCGTCCGCTTCGATAAGCTCCTTGGCCATGCCTCTGCCCACCAGCTTTTTGACGGCTTCTTCCGCCTCGTCGATTTCCAGGTTTGTTTGCGCGATAATCTGCTTGATAGAAAGAATTTCGTTGTCTCTGGTAAGGCTGAGTATCTGCTTTTCGGCACTTATGCTGACTTGGGGGGCTGCCATTCCCACAGGCGCGCTAACGTTGACCACGATATTCTGGCTCTGCTGCTGGTTCTGCTGAAAACCTATGGAGCCGCCATGCTGCATGTTGTACATGTCGACCTGTCCGCTCAGAGTAAAAAGGTCTAGGAACCAGCCGATTCCCAGTAA
Organism: Spirochaetota bacterium; assembly: GCA_031402655.1. GTDB lineage: Bacteria > Spirochaetota > Spirochaetia > Treponematales > UBA12059 > JANNSO01. The sequence goes on from JANNSO010000116.1 coordinate 21,933, forward strand.
GCCGCCGGTAAAAATGTATGCGATTCCCATTCCTGCCCTATCCAGATAGAACTTATGAGCCCCGAATATTCCAAGGAACCACCATAACAAATATGCAACAGCTTTGGATTTCATAAACGCTCCCCGCAAGATTGAGTTTTAATAAGTTTACGCTACTTGAATAAAGCGTGCAAGCTTCTTAAGGGCACCTCCAATAACCCTGTTGGTTATCAGGTTTTTTAACACTTCCAAAATGTAACATTACCGTAGCATTTGTAATCAAATGCGAGGAATGTTAAAGGCTGTTGACAAAGCAACAAGCTTTTTCAACAGCCTGCTAATGGTCGACCTCGCAAAACTGAAGTTTTTCGAGGTCCCCTTAACGAAGCGTGTCGCGAAGCGGAAGAGGCAAAAAAATCATCGGCCAATTCCTTGACAGGCTGCAACAGGGAAATATACTTAATAGATGAAGTCGCGGACTGTCGACAGTTCCGTAAGATTTCGAATCGCTATTTTTTTGGAGGAATCATGAAGAAGCGCAGTCCCATAGGAGTATTCTGTTTTTCGTTTTTGACCTTCGGTATTTACCTGATTTATTGGTACATCAGTGTCGCCGCGGAAATGAAAGCCAAGGGAGCTGAAATCCCTCACTGGATACTTATTTTTATTCCGATTGCCAGTTGGTACTATATGTGGAAATTCTCCGTAGGCGTCGCAAAAGTTACGAATAACGGCTTTACGGCGGGCACTTCCTTCCTGCTTATGTTTCTGCTCAGTGCCCTGGGCATGGCTATCGTGCAGAGCAAGCTTAATGAAGTTGTTTAGTTAACAGCCTTTTGAAAAAGCGCCTTCCGGTTTAGGGAGGCGCTTTTTTTGCTGCAAGCCCTCTGTGGAATCCATAGAGCACTACAATGGAATAGCCACGCGAGATTAATGAATAGACGCAGGTAGCCTGAATGTGGCGAATTTTTGGTTTTTGCCATTTTTTATTGGACATGGCATGATCATTGCATTATAAATTCGGGAAGATAAAATTCTCCCGGTATAGAAAGGATGCAAAATTATGCTTTTAATCAAGAATGCTGCTGTCTATGCGCCGATTCCACTGGGCGTTTGCGATATTTTAATAGCTGGTGAGCGAATTATTGCCGTTCAAAAACATATAGAAACCCCGGTGGGGATTCCTTGTGAAGTTCTCGATGCAGGCGGGCGAATCGCGATGCCCGGCTTGATAGACGGCCATGTTCACATAATCGGCGGCGGCGGCGAAGGTGGTTATCACACGAGAACCCCTGAATTAACCCTGTCCGGCGCCACCCGAAACGGCGTAACGACCGTGATAGGCGTGCTGGGTACCGACGGTGTGGCTCGAAGCCTTGAATCCCTTGTCGCAAAGGTGTATTCCCTGCGCGAGGAAGGTATCTCTGCCTGGTGCTATACCGGTTCCTATCGATTTCCTCTTAAAACCATTACCGGCGATGTTTCCAAAGACATAATGATGATCGAGCCCATGATAGGCGCCGGCGAGATTGCCATCTCGGATCATCGTTCGAGTAAGCCATCGGATGAGGAAATTTCCAGGGTTGCGACCGAGTCACGGGTAGCGGGTATGCTTTCCGGCAAGGCTGGAATCGTTAACGTGCATCTGGGAGACGCACCGGCGGGTTTATCGCAGCTCGAGCGCATCGTTTCCGACAGGGAAATGCCGCGCACCCAGTTCCTTCCGACGCATTGCAACCGGAACCCGGATTTGCTGGCCCAGACAGGCTCCTGGCTGCGCTCAGGCGGCAATGCCGATCTTACCGCGAGCTCTGTCCCCGGGGACGGCGAATCCAGCGCAGCTTTCGCTATCGCAAAAATGAAATCCGAGGGACTGCCGCTTGCTAACGTAACGATAACAAGCGACGGACAAGGCAGCCTGCCTCGTTTTGACGCGCAGGGCGTGCTGGCTGGATTGGACGTGGGCAGCTGTTCGAGTCTCCTTTCCACGCTTAGGGAGGCAGTGGCTCGCCATTCCATGCCGCTGGAAGAAATTCTAGCGCCGATAAGCTCGAATCCGGCACGAATTTTAAAGCTTTCGCGCAAAGGAAGGCTTGAACCGGGCGCGGATGCGGATATAGTTATCATGAACGAAGGATTCGTCCCCGCTACGGTCATCGCCCGGGGCGCCGTAATGGTGCTGGAAGGCAAAGCGCTCAAGGTGGGCACCTTTGAATCAGAATGGGTGGGAAAAACTTGATGCAAATACTTGCCGTAGTGGGAGGAAGCGAAACGACTGCCCGAGCGCTGTCTCGACAGCTGGAAACGTATCTCTCCGGCAGGGTAAACATTAAGGCCTACTGGGTAAACGGCGGGCTTCCCGAATCGCTTGAAACGGATCTATTGGTGGTTTCCAGCACTCTGGTACTCGAGGACATGCAGCAGCTTGGCTGCCTTCCCCTAAAAGGCGGCGTTATAATCGGCAGGCGCACTGTTGACCCCGACGCGCTGGAACAGGTGGTGGCCCTGCCCGTTGGAACCAAAGTGCTATTCGTCAACGACAGGAAAGAGACTGCCGGTGAATGCGTGGAATCGCTCCTGGACTTAGGCTTGGATGCCGTATCCTGGATGCCGTGGTATCCGGCCCTGCCGCCGCCTCCTCCCGAATATGCCGTTGCCGTGGTAGCCGGCGAGCCCCAACTGGTTCCTTCCGGCTGTCCGGAAATAATCGATATCGGCGCAAGAATATTCGGCTTCGGCACGATAGCCGAAATTTTCGCTCGCTTGCATATTCCTTATGAAGATATTGAATCTTTTTCCAGGCGCTATCTCGCAAAAATCGTAAGCCTGGCAAGGCGACTGTCAAAATCAACGGAGGAAGCCAGGCGTTTGTCGGGCCACCTTGGCTCGGTAATAAACAGCCTCAGCCATGGCGTGCTTGTCTACGATAGGGGCGGGCGGGTCTCGGTCTGCAACGAGGAGCTTAAGGAATTGCTGGCGCTGCAAGCGGGAGCCGGCGTGGGCAGCAGTCTGGTTTCCCTGGTGCGGCAGCGCGAATTGCTGGAATTCCTGGAATCGCGACATGGTCAGGACGAGGCTGCCTTTAAATTACCCGGAGGCACGGTGCTCGTGGAGCGCTTCGACCTTGACGACGGGGAGCATACGGTTGCCGTGTTCCGCACCGAGGGAGACGTCGAGGCGGTATCCGTCAAACTGGGACGCGAATACCGCCGCCGCGGTCATGTCGCCAAATGGGTTTTTACGGACATCGTGGGCGAAAGCGATGCCCTGCGTCATGCAAAAAGAATCGCCGCGAAGCTGGCAAACACCGACCTGTCTATTTTGGTGCATGGCGAAAGCGGTACGGGCAAGGAATTGTTCGCCTCCGCAATCCATGCCGCAAGCGCCAGGGCGGATGGACCGTTTTTGGCGGTCGATCTGGGCTCGCTGTCGGATGAGCTGATAGAGAGCGAATTGTTCGGCTACGAAGAAGGAGCTTTTACCGGCGCTAAAAAAGGCGGCAAGACCGGTCTTTTCGAACTGGCTAACGGCGGCACGCTGTTCCTCGATGAAATTGGAAACATCTCGCCCAAAGTACAAACCAGGCTGCTGCGCGTTTTGCAGGAGCGGGAAGTTATGCGCGTCGGCGGAAGCGACATCAAAAAAGTCGATGTTCGGATAATCGCGGCCATCAACGAAGATGTTTTTGAAAAAGCCAGGCGGGGGCAATTCAGGGAGGATCTGTATTTTCGGCTCAAAATGGGTTGGCTCTCGATTCCTCCGCTGCGCGACCGCAGGGAGGACATTCCCGCCTTGGTCGACAGGTTTCTTGAGCTTGAGGGCCAGAAGAATTTGATTGTTTCCTGCGAGGTGATAGAGGCTCTTTCTGCCCGCGACTGGCCGGGAAACGTAAGGGAATTGCGGAACATGCTTACCTACATGCTGGCGGTCCGCGAAGGCGAGGGATTATCCGAGGCTGATTTTCCCGATTCCGCCTATTTTGCATCTAATGAAGTTTCTGTTTCCCCACTGCCTTCGCTCTGCAATGATGCTGAATTTCCGCTTAACGAAGATGACAGACTGGTATTGCGGGCGATATCAGAACTGGAAACAAGCGGCCGGGCGGCCGGGCGCGATACAATAGCAGATTTAATTTGTTCCAGGGGTGTTTTTCTGGGGGCCGGCTCTGTCAGGGCTGCGCTGGTGCGACTGTGCGCTTTATTACTTGTCTTTACGGGCAGGGGTCGACGGGGGAGTCGCTTGACTGCGACGGGTAGACGAATAGCTGCTCTGGCTAAATAGGGCATCGCAGATAACCTATTATCATTTTAAGTGGTTTAATTGGTTTATTTGGTTAGTAATATAGCCAATAAAACCAAACATGGAGAGCAAATGAGCAATGGAACATTAATTATTGCCGGCGGTCAGCTTGAATCCTCCAGCGCCAGAATTTTTGGCGCATATATAAAAGCGGCAGGTGGTACTCAGAAGCAGTTCGCATTGTTGCCCGCGGCCTCGGGGAATCCGGAAGAGGCATTTGTCAAGCATACTCGCACGCTGGTACATCTGGGCGTGCCCGAGGCAAATATTGTGATGCTGGAAGTTTCTTTAGCGAAGGCGGAATGGAAGGATGGGGCGCGGGATCCCGCTCAGCTGCAAAAGGCCTCCTTGGCTGATGGCTTCTGGATTTATGGCGGCGACCAGAACGCCGTGGTAAGCGCTTTGCGGGAACCTGACGGCGCGGATTCTCCCCTGTTGGCGCTGATGCGCGAAAAGCTGGCGAACGGGGCTGTAATCGGCGGATCCAGCGCCGGGGCCGCTGTAATGAGCGACATCATGATAGGCGGTGGAACCAGCTTTGGCGCAATGGCCGGGCTTCGGGCCAAATCCGCCTCGGGCGAGGAGATAAGCGATGCCCTCCTGAGCGCTAAAGGCTTCGGTTTTTTTACCGCGGGCATCATAGACCAGCACTTCAATACGCGCGCGCGCCTTGCACGACTCGCGGAAGCGGCCATCGAGGACGGCAATGCGGGGCGTCCGGCGTTTGGCATAGCCGAAGATACGGCAATGGTCGTTGATTTGCACCGGGAAATATTCGAAGTCGTCGGCAGCGCCGGAGTATATATAGTGAATCTGGACAGCGATGCGCGCAAACATCGGGGCGGACAAGTGCAGATCGAAAATTTGATTCTTTCTTATTTAAACGACGGCGACCGGTATTTTCTGGATTCGGGGATATTCAGTTTTTCCGGCAGGCAGGAAATACTTCCCGGCTCGGAATATTACAGGGTAGAAAAGCCCATTGCTTCCGGTGTTTTATCCGGGTATGGCACTTTGGCCGAATTTATAGCGAATTTCGTGGTGGACAACGACCCTGCCTGCCTATTTGAGGATAAAGCAAAAAACCTGAGCTACGCTAAAAGCTTCCTGATGGGGACAGGGCTCGAAGATACTTCAAAAACCCTCTGCTGGGAAATTCGCCTTGGCAGGCGTCCAGGATTTACCCGCGGCTGGGTTGGGACAAAGACATCGTTTGAAAATATAATTGTGGATATCATTCCTGTGTCAATTACCATAAGTTCAGTATCATGATTGTGCTGTTTGGTACGGTTCTTGCTATGTATAACACAAGGGTGCGAACATCCGCGTATGCGGCCGGTACCCAAACAAGAAGTCAGCCAAGGAGGCCGGTATTATGAAATGCAGGATTATTTCCGCGATTACTATTTCCTTTTTGATGGTTGCAGGCGTTTTTGCACAATCCAGTGCGGATCGCTACAGCACCACGTACAGCGAGGAGCCTAAAAACCTCAATTATCTGTACCTGATCGATACGACGGCACAGCGCGTGGCCGCCAATACTCAGGATCAGTTGGTTGAACAGGATAAATTCGGCCGCATCATTCCTTGCATCGCCGAGAAGTGGGTTGCTACCGAAAACAGTACTGTCTGGACTTTTACCTTGAAAAAGGGCCTGAAGTGGGTAGACCACACCGGCAAGGCGACCGAATATGAAATTACCGCCGACGACTTCGTGGAAGGCATGCGCTATGTCGCCGACCCGAAGAACGCCATCAAGAACGTAAGTTCCATCAAGTCCGTTCTGGCCGGCCTCGCGGATTATTACAATCTGATCAACGATATCGCCAGCGGCAAGGTCAAGGACAAGACCCGCGACCAGGTGCTTGCGACCTTCGACACCGTCATTGGAATCAAGGCTGTCGACAAATATACCATACAGTACAAGATGACCAAGCCTACCCCCTGGTTTCTTTCCTACCTGACCATGGATATGTTCAATGGCGTCGAGAAAGCATTCCTGGACAAAGTGGGTATCGAAAACTTCGGTACCGCCAAGGAGCGCCTCTTATATTCAGGCGCTTATTACCTCTCCGACTATACCCGCGACAAACAGATAGTCCTTACCCGCAACGAAAACAACTGGGACAAGAAAAACGTCAAGGTAAAGACCGTGACCATGCAGAAAGTAACCGACCCGGCCATCGAACTGCAGATGTTCATGCGCGGCGAGCTGAGCACGACCACGCTTACGGCCGATCAGGTAAAAGGCCTGGGTACTTCCAAGTACAGCGCGAACGTATTCCTGGCCGACCGTTCCACCGTGACGTATTGGTACGAGTATTATTTCCTTTCCAAGAATCCCGAGTTCAAGGCGTTCGTGAACAACCTCAATTTCCGCAAGGCGCTCTATTATGGAATCGACCATGCGAAGCTCATGGCGTTGTACGACCCCATCAATCCTGCCGCCCCAAGCCGCAGCACGATTATTCCCGAAGCTACCGTCTTTGACGAGAAAGGCCGCGACTACACCGATTATGCCGGCCTGAAGGAAATCAAGGCTCTTGGAGTCAAGACCTACGATCCGGTCAAGGCCCGGCAGTTCATGGCCAAGGCGATAGCCGAGCTTACCGACGGCAAAGGCAACATCAAGGGAATCAGCGCCGGTACCGTGGACATGAAGCCGATAGCTCAGTTCGACGTAGACGGTAAACTTCCCTTAACTATTTTGTATGCGCACGGACCCGATTCGCTGAACACGAAATTCGCCCTGCTCTTCCAGGCTCTTATGAAGGATGTCTTTGGCGCGGAGAATGTGGATGTCGTGCTCGGCCAGTGGGTGGACGACCAGTATGGACAGTGCGTAGAACCCGGCCTGTTCGATATTACCCGCGAGAATTTCCGCTTTGCCTATGCGGACCCGATGGCCCAGCTTGGCCGTCTCATAACCAAGGGCGGCGTCAATGCCGGCATGTATTCCGACGCGGAAGTCGATGCGCTCGTAAAGGAAGCGGATTCCAAGGTCGTGCTCTCGGAGCGCTACGCCATCTTCGTGAAGGCCGAGAGAATGCTGATCGACAGGGCGTATATCATTCCATACATGGCCGGCGGCGGCGCGTACACGATGAGCAAGGTTCCCCCGTACACCGTTCCCCGCGGCGGTTTCGGCGTGACGCGCTTCAAGTATAAAGGCATGAGCGTAGAAAAAAACATCCTGACCACGAAGCAGGTCGATGGCCTTAAAGCCACATTCTTCAAGGACATGGATAAGGCTTTGGCAAAATAAGCGAAGTGCCGTTTTTCTGATCGCGTTACAAAAGGCGGTGGCTCCGCAGGGAGCCCCGCTTGTTTTTATGGAGTTGGAATGAAAGCATATATTCTGAAGCGTATGGGCCAATCGGTAGTAACCGTCATCCTGGTGGTATTCCTGGTATTCATGCTTTTGCGCCTGATGCCCACCACGGGTTTTTTCGAGCGTGACGACTACATCAATATGGACGAGGGGGCGCGAACCGCCTATCTCCGAACTCTGGGAGTGCTCGACGATCCTTTTACCGCGTTTGGTAAATTCGTCGCCGGCTTATCCAGAGGCGACTGGGGCAGGTCGATCAGGGTATACCCGAAAACTCCGATAGCCGAGATAATCGCACAGAAAGCTCCATATTCCATCGGATTCGGCTTGTGCGCTATCGCCATAAGCATAGTTTTAGGTTTGTGGCTGGGCATCGCCATGGCCAACCATAAAGACAAACTGGTAGACGGCATCGGCACGTTTTACATCGTGATGGTGAGGGCTGTTCCCAGCCTCATCTACCTCTTCCTCATACAGATGTGGGTTTCCGGCCTGTTCGGGTGGCCGATGATTTTCTACGAGGACCAGATCGTCTCCTGGATACTGCCGGTCATCTCGATAGCGCTTTCTAGCATTGCGTGGTACGCGATCTGGCTGCGGCGCTTCATGGTGGACGAAGAGAATAAAGATTATATAAAATTCGCAATTTCCAAAGGCATACCCCGCAAGCAGGTCATGACCAGGCATGTGCTGCGCAATGCCGCCGTTCCCATAGTCCAATACCTTCCGGCTCAGATATTGCTTACGGTTTCCGGTTCGCTGATCGTGGAAAGCATCTACTCGATACCGGGTCTCGGCGGGCTTCTCATATATGCCATCAGGCAGCAGGACAACCCCCTCGTGCAGGCTCTGGTGCTGATTTTCTCGGTGCTGGGCGTGTTAGGAGTGTTCCTCGGAGACGTACTCATGGTTCTGGTAGACCCGCGCATCAAGCTTGCGGGCGCGAAGAAGGAAAGGGTAAAAGCATGAGAACCCCGATGGCTGAAATCGATTTATCGCTGTTCGCCCGAGCGGAGCTGGATGACGCCGCCGCGGAACGGACCGGATACGCGCAGTACTCCTATTGGCGCTCCACGTTTCGCACCTTTTTTAAAAGCAAATTGTCCATAGCCCTGCTTCTGGTGATACTGCTTTTAACCGTCGTATCCTTTTTGTATCCCGTTCTTTCGCAGGCAAAGCCTAACGAAGTAAATCTTAACCCCGATATGTGGAACCTGTCTCCCGAGATGGGAGGCGGAATCTTCGGTACCGACGGCTTGGGCAGGGATATGTGGGCTCGAACCTGGTATGGCACAAGGACCAGCCTCGAGTTGGCTTTTATAATAGCCATTCTGGACGTGAGCATCGGCGTACTTGTGGGCATGCTATGGGGATACGTAAAGCGCCTGGATCGGCTGATGACCGAACTGTACAACGTGCTGAACAATATTCCGCAGACCGTTTTGCTTATACTTTTATCATATATCATGCGTCCGGGTTTCTGGACCATCATAGTTGCCCTGTGCGCCACGGGGTGGATAGGCATCGCGCGTTTCGTGCGCAACAGGGTGCTTACCATACGCGACGCGGAATACAATGTAGCGTCTCGCTGCCTGGGAACGCCGCTGAACAGGGTTCTGGGCAAAAACGTACTCCCGTACCTGGCCAGCCTCGTTATAATGGAAGCGGCGCTTACCATACCGTATTCCATAGGCGCGGAGGTTTTTTTGGGGTTTATCGGCCTGGGGCTTCCCCAGGATACCGTCTCGCTGGGAAACCTGGTAAACCTGGGCAAGAATAATTTCATGATATACCCATTCCAGCTGACCTGGCCCACCTTGGTATTGTCGGCGGTAACCATTTCCTTCTATATCGCCGGCAACAAATTTGCCGACGCTTCCGACCCGAGGAATCACGTATGAGTACAAATAAACCCAAGGCCGGCTATACCGCCTTATCGCTGGACGAGTCCGCGAAGAGCCCCGGCGACGTGCTCATCGAGGCGCGGGATGTGGTAATTAATTTTAATCTGCGCGGAAAAGCCCTGACCGCCGTACGGAGCGCCTCGGTGCAGCTCCGGGCGGGAGAGACGCTCGCGGTGGTAGGCGAATCCGGCTCGGGCAAGAGCGTGTTTGCCAAGAGCTTTCTTGGAATGCTGGACAAAAACGGCCGGGTAGGCTCGGGCAGCGTCATGTACCGCGGCGTCGATCTGGCCGCCTTGAAAACGGAGCGGGATTGGCTCGGGATACGCGGCAAAAAAATCGCGATGATCTTCCAGGATCCGATGACGGCCCTCAATCCGCTCAAGACGGTAGGCGAGCAGATTCGGGAAGTGGCCGTCCTTCATCGGGGCCTGGACAAGCTCAAGTCGCGGCTTCTTGCCTTGGATATGCTGAGCCGCGTTGGTATTTCCGAGCCCGAGCGCCGCTACAAACAGTATCCGCACGAGTTTTCCGGCGGCATGCGGCAGCGCGCGGTAATCGCATCGGCCATCGCCTGCGGTCCCGAAGTGCTTATCTGCGACGAACCTACCACGGCCCTCGACGTAACCATTCAGGCGCAGATTCTCGAGCTCATCAAGAGCCTGCAGCGCGACATGGGGATGAGTGTTCTTTTTATAACGCACGACCTGGGCGTGGTGGCCAAGATGGCGGACAGGATAGCCGTCATGTACGCCGGTCAGGTGGTGGAGGAAGGGCTGGCGAGCGAAATTTTCTATGACGCTCGCCATCCCTATACCTGGACCTTGCTGGCTTCTCTTCCGCAGCTGGGCATAAAAGGCGAGGAATTGTTTTCTATTAAAGGCGCTCCTCCTTCGCTGTTCAAGACCATCAAAGGCGATGCCTTCGCGCCGCGCAATCCCTTCGCCCTCAAGGTTGACTTCGAGCACGAGCCCCCGTTCTTCGACGTAAGCCCTACGCACCGGGCCAAGACATGGCTGCTGGATCCGCGCTCACCCAAGGTGGAAGTACCCGAGACGATACGCAGGCTGCGGGCCAGGCTCAACGAAGCGAGGGAGCTCGGTGAGGAAAAAGCGCAGGCGGCGTCGAACGCCAGGGCTGCAAAATCTGCGCCGGGAGACAATACATGAATACAGAAAATATTCTGACCATCAACAATGCCTCCGTTACTTTCGGGTCGGGCAGCAAGGCTTTCAGGGCGGTGGATGAGGTTAGCTTTGCGATACAAAAAGGGGAAACCCTGTCCCTGGTGGGAGAGTCGGGATCGGGTAAGACCACGATAGGACGAGCCATCATGCGCGTGCATCCGCTTTCCGCAGGCGAGATACTGTATAAGGGAGAGCGTATAAGCGGCTCCATACCCGCAGGCTCGGAGCAGCGGCTTCGCCAGAAGATACAGATGATTTTCCAGGATCCCATGGCGTCCCTGAACGAGCGGGCCAAGATAGACTACATCGTAAGCGAAGGTTTATATAACTTCAAGCTCTTCAAAAACGAGGCGGAACGGGCCTCCAAGGTGGAGTCCGCGCTTCTTGAAGTAGGCCTTCTGCCCGAATTCGCCACCCGTTTCCCCCATGAATTCTCCGGTGGCCAGCGGCAGCGCATCGGTATCGCGCGTGCGCTCGTTATGGAGCCCGAATTGCTCGTAGCCGACGAGCCCATAAGCGCGCTGGACGTTTCCATTCGCGCGCAGGTAATCAACCTTCTAAACAGGCTCAAGAAAACCAGGGGCTTGTCCTACCTTTTCATCGCCCACGATCTTTCCGTGGTCAGATTCATATCCGACAGGATAGCGGTTATCTATCGCGGCAAGCTCATGGAGCTCGCACCCGCGGAGCAGCTGTTCGACAAGCCGACGCATCCCTATACCCGCGCCCTGCTTTCCGCGGTACCGGTACCCGATCCCGAAATAGAGCAGAGCAGGAAGCTTGAGGCTTACGATGCGGCGATGCACGACTACTCAAAGGAGAAACCTGTGTGGGCGGAGATCGAGAGCGGGCATTTCGTGTACGGCTCGAAGGGCGAACTGGAGCAGTGGACATAGGGACGCCATTGACTCTTTGGCGGGCTCCGGTATATCCACTATGCAATGCAAACAACCCTATGTCTGGCTCCGCTGCAGGGAGTAACGATTCGCGTGTTCAGAAACGCATATTTCCGGTTTTTCAAGTCATTCGATTCGGCAATGGCTCCATTTACTCCGTCCATCCGCGACGCTGAACATGCCAGCATCGCGCATTTCAAGGATATCCTGCCTGCGGCGAATCGTGGTGTTTCCCTAATTCCCCAGATCATGTCCAATGACGCAGCGGACTTTATTTCTTCCGCGAATGTAATCGCGGCCCTGGGTTATGCCGAAGTCAACTGGAATCTGGGCTGTCCATCCCCGATGGTCACCCGAAAAAAGCGGGGTGCCAGCCTTCTGCCGTATCCGGAGTTCATAGACCGCTTCCTCGATGACGCCTGCGCCCGGACAAACGTGCCGATCTCGGTAAAGGTGCGCCTTGGGCTGGCGGACAAAGGTGAACTTCGCCAGCTTGTACCCGTGCTCAACCGCTATCCGCTGGCCCGCGTAATAGTGCACCCGCGCATAGCCACCCAACTGTACACAGGCGAGGTCGACCTGGATGAGTTCGGAGCGGTTTCCGACTTGCTTATCCATAGAATAGTCTATAACGGCGACATTAAAGACGCGGCCGGATTCGAGCTTCTTCGAACGCGATTCCCCCGCGTGCACGATTGGATGATAGGCAGAGGCGCTCTGATGGATCCCTTCCTGCCCGCCCGCATAAAGGGAGAGCCGATTCCCGCGGACACCCTGCCGACGCTTAGAGCTTTTCACAACGAGCTTTATTCTGGTTATACCGAATACCTGCATGGGCCGCGGCATCTGCTGGATAAAATGAAGGAATTTTGGGGATACCTGGGCGCTTCGTTTCCGCACGAACAGCGCAAGGTTGCCGAGATTATCCGGGCCAAGACGCTGGATGCCTACCGGCAGGCTGTGCTTGGCTTGTTCTCTCCCTCCGCCTAGCCCTACTTGTGGCAAACCATGCCCTGAGTTACTATCCAAGCCATGAAGGGTATAATTGTTGCTGCCGGTTACGGCACCCGCTTCCTGCCGGTTACCAAAACCGTGCCCAAGGAAATGCTTCCGCTTATAAACAAGCCGGCCATCGCGTTTATCGTGGACGAGTTTATCGCCTCCGGTATCAGCGAAATAATCATCATATCGAGCCGCAGGAAAAAGAGCCTCGACGACTACTTCGATCACGACGCAGAGCTGGATGCGGTGTTTGCGCGCGAAGGAAAAAGCGACAAGCTCGAGCTGGCAGCTCCGCCGAAGGCGCATTTCTCCTTCGTGCGCCAAACCGAGATGCGCGGCACGGGCCACGCACTGCTGCAGGCGATTCCGCTCCTTGGCGGCGAGCCATGCGTGGTGGCGTATCCCGACGACCTGCATTTCGGCAAAAAGCCCCTGACCCGCCAGCTGATCGACATGTACGAAAAAACCGCCTGCTCGGTAATGGCCGCTTGCCACGAAAGAGGCGATGTTTCCCGCTACGGCGTAATCGACCCGGACGCGGATGGTCTGCACGTCAAGGGATTCATCGAAAAACCGGCGAAAGGCAGGGAGCCCAGCCACGAAATTTCGATTGGCCGTTACCTTTATACTCCTGAGTTCTTTTACTTGTTGGAAGAAGGCTGGAAGAGGCATGCGAGCGGCGAGTATTACCACCTGTATGCCTTGGATAAACTGATCGCGGCCGGCAAGGTCGCCTGGATACGGGTCGATGGCCAACGTCTGGATACCGGCGAACCGGCCGGCTATCTTGAAGCGATACTGGAATATGCGTGGACAGATGCCGCCTATAGAACAGTCATCGAAAATTTTATCAAGTCCAGAAAATAATTTTGCGGGAGTCATGATGAAACAATCAATATCGTTAATAAGATTTGCGGGATATGCCGGCTTTACGCTTCTGCTGGCTTTGAGTTCTTGCGTTGGCACGCCGCCTCCAGGCAATGCGGCCGCTTCATCGGCACTGCCGGGGGGCAGCGTGTATGCCATGAAGGATACCCTGCCCCTTGCGCCCGAGCTTACCCGGAAGGTATTGCCCAATGGCCTGACCTATTACTTGCGCAGCAACGGCAACCCCGGAGGACGCGTCCTCATGTATCTCGTCGTGGCTACCGGCTCGGCCGCGGAAGAGACAGGCGAGCTTGGCTACGCCCATTTCGTGGAGCATATGGCTTTTAACGGTACGGCAGGTTTTCCGGAAAACGAGCTTGTCGACTATTTACGGTCTATCGGAATGGAATTCGGAGCGGAGATCAATGCCTATACCACTCGAGAACAGACGGTGTACACCTTGGAAATGCCCACCGACGATCCGGCGCTTTTTTCCACCGGATTGCAGGTTTTAAAGGATTGGGCCACGGCCATTACCTTTGACCCCATCGAGGTGGAAAAGGAAAAAGGCGTTATCCTCGAAGAGCGGCGGCTTAGGCTGGGACCCGACGAGGTAGCCAGGAGGCGGGAGTTGCCGGTAATGCTGGCAGGTTCGCGGCATGGCGAGCGCGAGCCCATAGGCACGGAAGAAGATATCAAGGCCGCGACGCCAGACAGGCTGAAGGCGTTTTTCGATCGCCACTACAGGCCGGAACGCATGGCCATAATCGTCGTAGGCGATATAAACGTCAAGTCGGCGGGCGCTGCGATCGTGCGTGAATTTTCATTCACTTCCAAGGATGGCGTCAACAGTCCCCGTCCGCTTTTTCCGGTGGCGACTACCGGGCAAATGAGCTTCGTATCCACAATAGACAAGGATTTCGACCAGTCCATCGTGTTTTACGAGAAGATAGTGCCGTATACGCCCGAAACGCTCGTCGCCCATTATTTTTCCATGATGAAACAGAGGGTAGCCTCGGAGACCATAAAACTGCGGCTGGCGAATTTAACCCGGGCCGGCGGGCAAAGCTGGCGTGAAGCGTATTTTGACGACGACTATTTTTTTGGCCAGACGCGCATATACGCTTTTACCCTGGCAACCGAGGACGGCAAGGAGCTGGACGCGTTTTCGGACCTGGCCACCGAAGTGGAAAGAATACGGCGGCATGGCTTTACCCAGAGTGAGTTTCAGCGAACGGTGGACGCTTACAGGAAGTGGCTCTCGACCCTCGATTACGAGGATAACGACCTGAAAAGCAGCAGCTTTGCGGACGAATACGACCGTAATTTCATGTACAGCGAGCCGGTTCCCGGCATCATCAACGAGCGCGTGTATATCAAGGATGCGCTGGATTCCCTTACCTTGGATGAGCTGAACTCCATCGCCCGGACTATTCTAGGCGCAGACGAGGGCTTTGTGGCAGTGCGCTCGAAGGTGGGCGCGTGGAACGCCACCTTGACCAAGGAGGGTTTCGAATCGCGCCTCGAACAGGCCAGGGCGGCGAATCTAGCACCGCCCGCGGAGGCGGTCGCCCAGGGCGGCCTGTTCGACAATCTTCCCCCGCCGGGAACTATCGTCGGCGAAACTCCCCTTGAAAACGGCATAACCGAATTAGTGCTTAGTAATGGCGCGCGCGTGCTGCTTAAGCCTACGTTTTACGACAAGGATACCGTAAAGTTTATCGCGCTGTCGCCCGGCGGCCTGTATAACCTGCCCGTGGATTTGCATCAAACGGCCACGCTTGCGCCGGCCCTGATGTCCGAACTGGGCTACGGTTCGCTGGATGCCACGCGGCTGGACGAGCTTACCGCGTCGCTCTCGGTAAGCCTCAACTGGAGCATTTCGGATATCGCGGAAGTAATCTCGGGAAAGACCACCCGGAAAGACCTTGAGTCGCTGCTTCGCCTCGTGTATCTGAGTTCGGCCGAACAAGGTCGTGACGTGCAGGCTTTCAACCAGATCAAGCAGAGGCTGATTGCCCAGGTGGGAACGTACAAGGAAGACCCCGAGTATATTTTCAATACCAGCTGGTATAAAAATTTGAACGCCGATAATCCCAGGATCTCCTTTGTGGATGTAGACTCCATAAAGGCAATTTCCTTTGAAACGACTACAGCCCTGGTGCAAACCCTGTTTGCCGATGCCTCCGATTTTACCTACATAATCGTCGGCGATTTTTCCATAAACGAGATCAAGCCCCTCCTTGCGCAGCATATCGGCGCGATACCCGCAGGCAAGGTTGAAGCGACACAGTGGAAATTCCCCCTTCGGCCGCGGGCGGCAGGCAATCAGAAGGTCGAATATAAACTGGCAAGGGAAGACCGCGCAACCGTAAACATGATTTGGGCCGCCGAGGCTCCCTGGTCTTATGAGCGGCAAAAAACGCTTGAGTATATGGCTCTGGCGCTCAACAACAGGCTGCTCGACGGCCTGCGGGAAGAACTGGGCGGCACCTATGTGGTTTCGTGCGAAGGAGAATTGAGCAAGGATCCCGTAAGCCAGTACCAGCTCAAGGTGAGCTTCAATGCCGATCCCGCGCGCGTGGATGAGTTGATAGGCGCGGTGCGAAGCGAAATCCAGGATCTGCTGGACGGCAAATTCGATGCAAGGTATGTCGAGCAAATCCGAGCAGCCGCGGTTCGCAGCATCAACAGCAGGATGGATACGAACGATTTCTGGCTAAACCGCCTCGCCGTGGCTTTACTGTACTCGTACGATTTCAATGTCCGCGAGCGCGAGACGGATTCGCTCAAGAGCATCGACGCCAGGCTTTTTCAGGATATGGCACGGGAAGTATTCCAAAAAGACCGCGAGTTTATCTATATTCTGCTTCCAAAGCAAGCCAAGTAATCAGCCGGCTTGAGGACTCGAGACTGAAAGGCAAAAAGCCCCCGCAAACGCGCGGGGGCTTTTTATTCAAGTGGATTCATTCTCAACGGTAGTTCCATTTTCAAAACGCCCCGGCGTTTTGAAAATTCTGTCAAAGGTGGAACATTTTCTTGAGCGTGGTAGTCTTGGCAATCCGGTGATGCAAGTAGATCAAGAATGCGGACACCGGGATCAGGGCAAAGCCGACTATGGAAGACCACACCAGCTTTATCGTTCCAAGTGCGAACAAGGAAATGCTGGCTTCCGTCACCATGCATACGGCGGTAGCCGCGAGCAGGCCATAGGCCACTACGTTCAGTCCTCTCCGCTTTGAAAAATACGAGACAATGGCCGCCGCGCCGCCGGCAAGTTCAACGGCTGCCGTTATGGGTAGGGCCAGGGTCAGGAACCAGCCGCCCTTACCGTCAAAAACGTCCAACGCAAAGAGGAATCCGAATGGGGCAAGCGCGACCGGCGGCACCATGAACAGCGGCTTTTTCCGGAAGACAATGGGTAGGCACACTATAAGCCAGGCAAACGCAAGCGAGGACAGCGGGTACACGGACCAGGAAATATGCCTGTTTACTATCAGGTCCACTATGATCAGCGACAAGGCGGCCATGCCCATGGAAACGCTGATTACCTCAAGGGCTACGATATGCTTAGAAACAATGCCGCCGCTCATTGCCGTGCCGGTATTTACCGAAGCTCCCATTGGCTGTTCCGACGCTTCCGGATTCATGTCGATTCCGCACAGCGGACATTTTTTTTCATCGGCGATTTCAACACCGCATTTGGGGCAAAGAGCCATGGTTAATCCTCCAGTACTGGGTCAAGGTTCACAGGAATTCCCAGTGAAGCTATGCGAGAATAAAAACGCCGCTCGATTTCCCTGGTTTTTACCCTGCTGCCGAAATTCAGGTATACTGTTTCCTGCCAGGAAAGCATGGACGCGTTTGTACGCGTATCGTTGCTGGGAGCGGGAATAAAGTCGAATCGCCTTACATGGGGCGCGATTTCAGGAGGCAGGCTGACGGATCCAAGATTCGAGATGAAGCTTGTGATTATGGACTGCCCGAAGGACCTGAAAAAGATTTTCGCGAAAAAATCCTTGATGAACAGCGGAACTATACGCACCGCGAAAATCCTGATGCTTCCGGCATTGCGGCTTATCTGCCTTGCGATGATACGCTCGTCGTTTTCGACGCGCATCACGTTGCGTACATAGGTTACCAGTTCGTCGAATGTCCAGGCGCCCAGGCGCGCATCGAGGCAGATTAGGACATAAAGGCTAAAATTGCGCAGGCTCGATGTTTTGTAGAACTTTCGCATATTTACGGGTACTTCTATGGCCATGTTCTTACCTGTTTTGTCGCGCGACTGCCGCGTTGAATCCGTCCAGAATCCCAGGTATGCTTCGAGCAGGGCCGCCACGAGGAGTTCCGTCATGCTGGCATTTCTGTCCTTGGCGGCTTTGAGCAGATCGGCCAAGGGAAGCGCGGCGGAGGTAATCCGGTAATTCCTGCGCTTGAGCAGGGGGGAAACAAGATGGTAAGCCAATGGAAGCGGATACGGTTCGGGAGTATCCTTTTTGTAATAGCGCTGGTAGGCGTCCTCGGATTCTTCGGGATCCACGAAGCTTTCAGGCAGGAAAATATCGGGAGCCGGGCTGCTGTCGATTCCCCGGTGCTTAAAATATTCCGCAAGCATGCTTTTTAAAAAGGTCATCGCGCCGGTCGCATCCGTAAGGGCATGGCTGAATTCGCAAGCGATGCGGTCGCCTTTTAAGCGAACCCGGAAGGGAAATTGATTTTTCTTATGTACGCTAAAATCCATGCATGGCCAGGGAGGATCGGCTTCCAGCCGCGGTATCTCATGCAGCGGCTGAAAATAATACCAGAAAAAACCGCGCTTGAGCTCTACCATAAAGTAAGGAAATCGCCTTGAAATAGCCGCCAAGGCATGGGACATCGTTTGGTATTCTATGGGATGGTCGAGAGTGGCTGAAATTCGGAACAGGAAAGTATCTTCACGGTTGCTGACGGCCGGCATTATCACTGCGGCATTATCCAGGACGTACCAATGGCCTGTTTGATCCAGAAATCGGGTCTTTGCATGATGGATATTGGATTTTTTTTGCCTGGTTATTTGCGATTTCCGTAACATTTCTTAGATTATACCGGAATTTAGCGGCAATTACAATTAAACTCGCGAAATGACCGGCAGCGATCAGCAGCTGCCCTTGTAACCTTCACCGATTTTAGTCCATTATGTGTTGGGCTCATCGAAAAACCGGGTACCTGGAAAACATGAGTTTTTCGGAGCTGCGCTACTATAATTTTCTGAAAGGCGGGGCTATGGCAGGAAGTGCGGAGAAGATTAATTTCGATACCGGGACAGATAAAGCATCATCCAATGCCATATTCTGCGCCAACTGCATACACTGCAAGCTCGTTCCCACTCCCGCAGGCCAGGGACGCTATTATCTGCGCGTGCGATGTACCGAAGGCAAATGGCAAAAAAAATCGGGCGAGGAAAAAATTTACAAGTATTTTACCGTCGCCAGGCGAAGCATCGAGCATTGTGAATCCTACGAAGACATGGGGGAGGCTCCGGAGTTCCTTCAGGATCTACGAAAAACCCTTCCTGCCGTCGATGAACTATACAATTTATCCACTGGAGAACAGTAATGAAATTTTCGAGCGTTTTTGCAATGATTCTTGGAGCTCTCGTACTTTCAAGCCTGGCGTTAGCGTGCAAGAGTTCCCCGCCTCCCGCCAATACGGATGCTTTTACGGTTTTGGAGATGATGCAGCGGGCGCAGGAACGCAGCGAAGCACGAGATTGGGCCGGCGCCGTCGCTTGGTATGAGGCTACCCAGCTCAAGTTTGCGGAAG
>JANNSO010000117.1:0-11276 GCA_031402655.1 Spirochaetota bacterium
CCTCGGCGACCGGCCGGTCGAAGAGAGCGGGATAGTTTACCCCAAGGCCGGAATGGCCTGACGCATGGAGCATAGGACTTTCCCCGGGGAAAGGCCGCCGCCCTCTTTGTGAGGCGGCGGCCTTTCCTTTTGGCGGGCTGCAAAAAAAATAGGTACATAAAAATTCACACTCACGAGAGCCTCTATATGGGCATGCAATCGAAATTTATCCGGAAAGGATCAAGAAATGTCGGATTATTATCTTTTGGTAACTGCAAGCGATGATTCACGGCTACTTGCCAGGGTGGCAGGGCTGATTGCGAGACTGGGCCTGGCCTTAAAAAGCCTGTCCCTGGCTTCTTCCGGACAGAGCGGAATTTGCCGCATGAGTTTCGTGCTTGTCGCGGATCCCGGTTCGGCCGATTTGCTGTACCGGATGCTATCGCGTCTTATCGACGTCAGAACCGTCGAACTAAAAGCCGCTGCCGTACTGCGTCGGCGAAAAAACTCATCGTATCGGGAAATGATGCGGACAGAATCGGCGCTGCCGATAAATGCCTGACGGCACAAGCGAGAGGTATTAAAATTAAATCACCTTATGGAGGATTCCATGGCAAAGCTGCGATACGAACGGGATTGCGATCCGGAATTATTGAACGGCTGTAAGATAGCGATAATCGGCTACGGCAGCCAGGGACATGCCCACGCTCAAAACCTTCGGGATTCAGGCAGGCAGGTAATTGTGGGGCTTTATAAGGGAGCGCCTTCATGGAAGCGGGCGGAAGCGGATGGGTTCGCCGTAATGGAAGTCCGGGCTGCCGTAGAGTCGGCGGCCCTGATTATGCTCCTCGTAAATGACGAAAAGCAGGCCGACCTATACGCAAGCGAAATTAAGCCGGCTTTGGAAAAAGGTAAAACGCTGGCATTCGCACACGGATTTAATATTCACTTCGGGCAGATAGCTCCGCCTTCCGACGTCGACGTCATCATGATTGCGCCTAAGGGACCAGGCCATACGGTACGCAGTCAGTATATTGAAGGCAGGGGAGTGCCTTGCCTCGTCGCCGTACACAGTAATCCCAGCGGGAAGGCCATGGGCATGGCCCTGGCTTACGCGGCCGGGATTGGAGGGGCTCGTGCGGGAATCCTTGAGACTACCTTTAAGGAAGAAACGGAGACGGACCTGTTCGGTGAGCAATGCGTTTTGTGCGGAGGCGTTACGGCGCTCATGAAGGCTGCCTTCGAGACCCTGGTGGATGCCGGTTACCAACCGGAGAGTGCTTACTTCGAGTGCGTGCATGAAATGAAGCTTATCATTGATCTTGTGGTGCAAAAAGGGTTTTCGTTCATGCGCCATTCCATTTCGGATACCGCGGAGTATGGCGATTATAAAACAGGTAAACGGATTATAACGGACGATGCAAGGCGAGAGATGCGCAAGGTGCTGGGCGAGATTCAGGACGGAAGCTTTGCCCGCGACTGGATATTGGAGAACAAGGCGGGGCGTCCCTGTTTCGATCGAATGAGGGCTCTTGAAGCGGCTCATCCGGTGGATGATGTCGGAGGAAGGCTCAGGGAGATGATGAGCTGGGCGCAGCCGGGCGGAAGGCGGCTGTGATGAAAGTGAATAATACATTACGTTCAGCCACGGTAACTCAGGGCAGGGCGGCCGCAGGCGCTCGCTCGCTTTGGCGGGCAACGGGCCTGAGTACCGGCGACTTTAATAAACCTCTGGTGGCGATTGTCAACTCCTTCAGCGAGTTTGTTCCCGGTCACGTACATTTGCGGGAAGCGGCACGGCTAGTAGCCTTGGGTGTAAGGGAAGCCGGAGGAGTACCCCGCGAGTTCAACACAATCGCCATAGACGACGGCATCGCGATGGGGCATGGAGGTATGCTGTACAGCCTGCCTTCCCGGGAGCTTATCGCCGATTCCGTGGAGTACGTTGTAAACGCCCACTGCGCCGATGCGATGGTGTGCATCTCCAATTGCGACAAGATTACGCCGGGTATGCTGCTGGCTGCGCTGCGGCTGAATATACCTACGGTTTTCGTATCGGGCGGTCCCATGGAGGCAGGCCGGCTCCGTGACAAAAAAAACACCGATGCCGGTAAGGCCGATGTTCGCCTGGATCTTGTCGATGCCATCGTGGCTTCGGCCAATCCTTGCGTCTCCGATGCCGAGCTTGACGAAATAGAGCAGAGCGCCTGTCCGGGCTGCGGCTCCTGTGCCGGGATGTTTACGGCTAATTCCATGAACTGCCTCGTGGAAGCGCTGGGCCTGGCCCTGCCTGGCAACGGCACGCTTTTGGCCAGCCATGCGGATAGGCAGGAGCTGTACCGCATGGCCGGTATTGCCTTGATGGATTTGACAAAGGCTTGGTATGAACAAGGTGAAGAAAAAGTACTGCCGCGCTCCATCGCCGCAAAGCCGGCTTTCGGCAACGCGTTGGCCCTGGACATGGCCATGGGGGCTTCCACGAATACCGTTCTGCATCTTTTGGCTGCGGCGCATGAGGCGGGCTGGGATCTAAAAATGTCCACGGTGGATGATTTGTCGCGTCGCGTACCGAATCTGTGCAGGCTCGCGCCATCATCCAAAAATTATTATATGGAGGATTTTCATCGTGCAGGCGGGGTAACCGGACTTCTGGGGGAGCTCGATCGCGCCGGTCTCGTGGATACCGGCTGCGTCGGCGTTACGGGAAAGACGCTCGGGGAAGTACTGGGTATCTGGGATCCTGTCCAGGCTCAGTCGGCTGAAGTTATAGAATTTTATAGCGCTGCGCCGGCGGGAGTTCCCGTAACCCTGGCGATGTCTCAAGCCGGCAGGTATTCGGAGCTGGACCTGGACAGGAAAGGCGGCTGCATCAGGGATAAGGCTCACGCCTATTCCCCCGACGGCGGAATTGCCGTGCTGTACGGGAATCTGGCTTCCGACGGCTGCATCGTAAAGACGGCGGGAGTCCAGGCGGGGAGCCTTTATTTCCTGGGGAATGCCCGGGTTTTCGACAGCCAGGAAGATGCCGTAGCGGCAATACAAAAAGACGAAATACAAGCCGGAGACGCCGTGGTTATCCGGTACGAAGGGCCAAAAGGCGGGCCGGGAATGCAGGAGATGCTTTACCCGACGAGCTGCCTCAAGGCCAAGGGCTTGGGCGCTTCCTGCGCCTTGATTACCGACGGACGCTTCTCGGGTGGTACATCCGGGCTTTCCATCGGGCATGTAAGTCCGGAAGCTGCCTCGCGCGGGATGATCGCACTTGTTCATGATGGCGATAAAATTCTGGTGGACATACCCCGGCGTTCGATTTGTCTGCAAGTAAGTGAAGATGAAATAACACAAAGGCAAAGAACCATGGAAGCAAGAGGCCTACGAGCCTGGAAGCCTGGTGCCAGGAAAAGGAAGGTAAGTGACACCTTGAAAGCATACGCGCTTCTGGTCAGTTCCGCCGATAAAGGCGCGATTAGGATTATAGAAGACGGAGGGCGGGAATGAATGCCGTTGTTGCCGAAACTACGCCGGTCGAGGAAGGAAGTACGAATGCGATAAAAGAGCCTCAACGCACCTATCTTCGCGAAATTATTCTATCTCCCATGGCCGGGCTAGGAGCCAGGCTGGGATGCAATGTTTTTATTAAACGGGAAGACCTGCAGGCTGTGCGCTCGTTTAAAATTCGCGGCGCTTACCATAAGATGCATAAGCTCAGGAGTCTCGCCGCCGCAACCGGAGTAGTCTGCGCCTCGGCGGGCAATCACGCGCAAGGCGTCGCTTTATCCTCCCGCAAGCTGATGCTGACGGCTACCGTCGTAATGCCGATAACCACGCCTGAAATTAAAATTAATGCAGTTCGCGCCTTGGGCGCCGCGGTGATACTGCAAGGGCTAAATTTCGACGAGGCCGATCGCTACGCCCGGGAACTAAAAAGCGGCGGAGCCTTGTATATACCCCCCTTCGACGATCCCGATATCATCGCGGGGCAGGGAACCGTGGCCAGGCTTTTTTGTGACGGAATCATAACGGTAAGCAGCGACGAGATTTGCGCGGCGATCAAGGATATATTCGAAGACTTGAGGGCAGTAGCCGAACCGGCGGGAGCTCTGGCATTGGCCGGGCTTAAGCGCTATGCCCGGGGGCCGCGGGGGAAGGGAAATCTGGCCGCCGTCCTGAGCGGAGGAAACCTGAATTTCGACGCGCTTCGTTACGTGTCCGAACGTTGCGAACTCGGCGAGGGACGCGAAGCGGTGTTTGCCGTGTCTATCCCCGAATGCAAAGGCAGCTTCAGGCGATTGTGCTCGGTGCTTGGGAATCGGGCGATTACTGAATTCAACTACCGCTATGCATTTAAAAAGCTGGCCGTGGTCTTTATCGGAATAAGCCTGAAGCGAGGTGCGCAGGAGTTGGCCGAAGTGGAAAACGCTCTCCGGTCGGAAGGCTATGAATTCCAGAATCTTTCCGATTATGAGCTGGCAAAGCTGCACGTGCGCCACATGATAGGTGGGGCGGCCACGGGAAGCTGTCTGGCCGCTTTTGAACTCGAGGACGAAAAGGGGATAGGCGGACATCTGGAAAGCATGGGCATTAAATACCGCTTGGTGAGCGAAAACGCCGCTTTTAAGGCTTTCCTCGGAGGTGCAAGATGAAGCTAAATGGAGCCCACGCCCTCGTGGAGTGCCTGTTGGAGCAGGGCGTGGACACGGTTTTTGGCTATCCGGGCGGCTCGGTCCTCTATATCTACGATGCGCTCTACGATAGTTCCCGCAAGCTGCGCCACATACGCACGGCGCATGAACAAGGCGCGGTACACGCGGCGGATGGCTATGCAAGGTCTACCGGGCGGGTAGGTGTCGTCATCGCCACGAGCGGACCGGGAGCGACCAATCTGGTTACGGGAATCGCCACTGCCTGGATGGACTCCGTACCGCTGGTGCTCGTAACAGGCAATGTACCTTTGGCCTTGATCGGCCGGGACTCGTTTCAGGAAATAGATATAACGGGCGTCACCATGCCAATAACAAAACATAACTTCATTGTTCGGGAAGCCGGGGACTTGGTTCCGATGGTTCGGGAAGCCTTCAAAATCGCGCAGTCGGGTAGGAAAGGACCCGTGCTCGTCGATATTCCCAAGGACATGAGCGCAGCTTTCGTGGATTATTCGCCGGCGGTTCCCCAGGAGACGGAGAAAGCTTTAATAGCTTCTCCGGCCGATATTTTACGGGCAGCCAAAGCTGTCGCGGAAGCTGAGCGTCCTTTTATATATGCGGGAGGAGGGACGATATCCGCGGGAGCCGGCACGGTTATTCTGCAGCTTGCCGAGAGGATCCAGGCGCCTGTAGCCTTGAGCCTGATGGGTCTTGGCTTGGTGCCTACCGGACATCCGCTGCTTACCGGCATGATTGGCATGCACGGAAGCCGGGCTTCCAACCAGGGGGTTTGCAAAGCCGATTTACTGATCGTCGCGGGAGCGAGATTCTCCGACCGCGTGGTGTCCAACCCGGTGCGCTTCGCGCCGGGTGCAAAAATACTTCACCTGGATATCGATCCTACGGAAATCGGGAAGAATCTTCGCAGTGAGTTTTCCCTTCTCGGCGACATGAGGGCCAACCTGGAGTCGCTGCTGGATTTGCTGCCGCAACGGAGGGACTGTGCCTGGAGCAAAGACTTGGATTCCTGGCGCCTGCAGGAAAAAGAAGACTGCAGGCGAGAAACGGCTTATAGTCCAAGATCCATCATGGCGGCTATATGGCGCTTTGCGGGGGAAGATGCCTTAATCACAACCGAAGTTGGACAACACCAAATGTGGACGGGACAGTATTACCCGTTTTCGAAACCCCGCCAATTTCTGACATCCGGAGGGCTCGGTACAATGGGATTCGGAACCGGAGCCGCCATCGGTGCGCAGATCGGCAACCCCGGCCGGCGCGTGGTGCATATCGCGGGCGACGGATCTTTTCGCATGAACCTTACGGAGCTTGGCACCATCGCCGCGTACCGCCTGCCTATCGTTATTGTGTTGATAAACAACGGCGTCCTTGGCATGGTTCGCCAATGGCAAAGCAGGTTCTACGATTCGCGTTACTCTGCCACCACGCTGGATGCATCTTTGGACTTCGTAAAACTATCCGGGGCTTTCGGCATCCCCGCCTGGCGAGCGGTGGATACTGAAAGCCTAAGCCAAGCCCTCGAGTCGGCGCTTAAGGCAAACGGTCCGGCCCTGATAGACTGCGTTATCCGGGAGGATGAGGAAGTTCTGCCCATGGTGCCGGCGGGCAGGGATTTGGACGAACAAATTTTTAGGGAAGATCCAGGGTCCTGAGCTGTTTCTCTGCATTGAAGCTTTCGGGAACCGCGGGGTCGATGATAAGCATCGACTCGGCGAACGCCGAAGGCGGGTAATAAATACTAAACCCCTCCGCGTCGTGTACGGGTTTGCCGCCGGCAGCGGTTTCATAGTTCTTGATCAGCGTTGCAAAAGTTACGTCATTCGAGACGAGCCCATGGGTGGCTGGACCCGGCAGGAGTATGGGCGTTTTTGTTTTTCTGGCCAGGGTTTCCGCCAACGTTCTGTAACCCAAGTAGAGCGCAAGGAGTTCCCGCGCACCCATCCCCCGCATCAGCGAGCGCAGCGGGTTAAAAGCGAAGGCGAACCAGAATTTCGGTATCCCCGAGAGCGGAGCGCCTTTTTGCGAGTACGCGAACAGGCACATCCCGCGTATCCGCTGCTCCTGCTCGTCCCACAGGCGGCCGACTATGACCCCTGGACGCCTTATAAGTTCGGGATGCGCAGAGAGGCAGATGCCGCCCATGTCGCCGTAGTAGGCGTCCACGGAGCTTCTTGAGCCGAATATGGTGAATTTTCTTTTTACCGCCTTGCCATGGTCGAGCCTGGACAGCATATCCCTCCACTTTGCAGCCTCGCCGGTTATTTTTGCATAACCGGCCAGTTTCCTGAACGCGGTATCCAGCGAGTCGAAGCTGGGTTTGGGCGAACGCATCCTGCCGGTTTTTTTAAGAAGAAAAATAAAGTCTTTTTCGTCGGTATCCAGGCTTGAAGCCAGCGCTTCGTCCTCGGCCATGGCGGTCAGGATCGCGTCTATCGCGTCCGCCAGCGAGGCGCACTGCTCCACGCCCAGGAATCCGGGCGCCACGTCGGCCCGAAGCCGTTTGATGACGCGGGCGACCGCTTCGCTTTCCGAATATCGCGCGGCCGCGCCGGCCAGTACGGCGAGGCAGGAGGCGTCGCCCTGTTTGGCGAAATGCGAGCAGGCATGCACGATGGCGACGAAGCGGCGCGGATCCCGTTTATCCGGGGGAACATCCCTCATGGCGTTGAAAAGCGAATTTAAAATAGCAAGGCGTTCGGTAAGAGCCTTTACGACTTTGTAGTCTCCGGGTAAAGGCGCGGCTCGTGCCTCCGATTCAAGCTCCAACGTGCGCGCAGTCTCGTCTTCCAGCTTGCGGCGGATCACAGCCGCTTCCTTGCCCAGCTCGGCAAAGCTGAAGCCGCACTCGGCGTCGCCTTCTTTTTGCGTAAGCGCATTCCAGGCAGCTTCCAGAAAGTCTATGGTGACCCGGGCGCGAGCCGCGTCGCGACCTGCCGGTTCCACGTCGCCCCCGCCCGATTTTTCGACAGGTAAATTTATAGTTACAAAAAATTCTACCGTGTTGCCCGCGCCGGCCTCGCTGTATTTTTCCGCCAGTTCTTGGAAGCTCGCAGCCTTGAGAGTGTGGCTGGAATTGAGGGTGCCTATGCCGGGTATCAGGGAGCGTATCGCCAGTTCGTGGAATGCCTGCCCCTTGCGGTCGAAGTGAAGCTGCCGCTCCCTGGTCCAATTGCGGTCCAGGCCGCGGCTTAGGTCGCTGGCTATCTGCTGGTATAAACCAGCCGCGTCGATATTTTCCTTGAAGTAAAGAGAGCGCAGCTCTTTGATTCCCACGCTGCCGCCGCTGCGCAGGGCTATGCCCTCCACCATCTCCGGCGTAAGCCCCAGCTTGATGCCAAGCGTACGCGCGTCGGGCTGCATCGCTCCCGGTTCCGCGATGCGCAGGTACGGGCAGGCTGGATTCATCCCGTTCGCAGCCCGCGTTTCCTCGATGAAGGCCGGTCGCCTGGCGGCAGGCAGGCGGGCAAGAGCATCCAGGTGCCATCGGATTATCGCGACGCCCTCGGTGCGGACGACGAGCCTGGCCAGCGTTACGGCGTCGGCCAGATACCCGGAATCAGTTTGCATGCTTAACGATGCTGCGCGGCCAAGAACGGCAAGGCCTGCGTCCAGGCAGGCAAGCTCGGTGGCAAGCTCGATATATGCCCGAACTTCCTTGGCGATGGTAAGGGAAGCGAGGCCGTCCGCAAGCCGCTTTTGTATGCGATCCTCGAAGGTGTCCGCAAGGCCGGCGGATTGCATGAAAAGTTCCGCGCTGTCGGGACTCATTGCATTGAGGCGGCGGCCGAGGTTCCGTTCCAGCCCCGCGAGCGCACGGGCTATGGGTGCGAGCTGTTCGGGATCGATGCGTCCGGAGAGCCGGTACAGGCAGGGCAGGACGATGCGCCGCATAAACGACAGGAAGACCGGGCTTTTAAAGGTAAAGGTTCGCCAGGCATCGCGCCAGGCGTTCAGGTGTTCTTCCTGACCGGCAAAGCGTTCGCCTGCAAGCCGGGCAAGAGGGCGGCCGACGTATTTGCAGAGCGCGATATCGCTTAGAATCGCGGTATCGCCCAGCTTGTCCTTGTTCCAAGGAGCCTGTCCCCGCAGGTCTATCAGGATGTCTGCTATGGAATCGAGTAGCCATATATGGCGGGATTTCCATGCCCGATATTCAAAATCGTTGCTCATGCGGGGAAGAACGATATGCGCGGCGAAGGCTGCAGGCGAAATACCGGCGCGGGCAACGCGGGTCAGTACGTAAAAAACGCCGCGATCCGCGACCGGAAGCGCCTTCATTTTAAACATTATCTCGCGAAGCGGCATGATGGCCTTGACGGGGTCGAGCCAGTGCGGAGCACCGTTTGCGTATACGGCCTCCATCAGGGGGATGGCGCCGGATTTTTGCTTGTGCACGCGGCTTTCGTCCAATTCGGCGGCGCCGATCAAGGCCAGGCGGTGACGGAACTGCGCCTTTGTGCCTTCCCGCTCCAGAGCCTTGATGCGCGTGCGAAGCTTGTCCGATATCTTCAAAGAATTGGCGTTGGCATCGGCTGTTTCGGAATTCGCCTCGCTACCGTGATATTCATCCTGGTCGAGTTCGTCGTCGCTCTGAGGCAGCGGCGCTACCGGAGGTATCGGCGCTACCGGTGGTAACGCTTCGTCGTTTTTTTTGTCGCCGCCCGGTTTCAGAATTCTTGCCATAGGCAAATAGTATCCCGACTACCGGGAATTTTCAACAGCCATGCAAGATTAAGACCGGCTGCTCTTCTGCTCAAAATGGCTGAACTCCATGGAAAAGCTTGCTCTGCCCTGGCTAACGGAGCGAAGGCTGGTGGAGAAGCCGAACATGACGGCAAGAGGCGCCTGGGCGTGCACCACGTCGATGGCCGGCCTGGATTCCGAGCCGTGTATCATACCCCCGCGCTGGGACAGGAGGCTCATTACCTCGCCTATGTAATCCTGCGGGGTCATTATGTCCACTTTCATAACCGGTTCAAGCTGCACGGGACCGGCCTTTCGGCACGCTTCGTCGAAGGCCATGGAAGCGCAGGCCTCGAAGGCAAAGGGCGTGGCGGTCAGTTCGTCGTATTTTAGGGCGACGAGTTTTACGCCGATATCGACGCAGGGATATCCCAGCACGATGCCTCCCGCGAACGCGTTGTTTATCGCCCGCTCGATGGCCTCGTAAATTTCGTCGGGTACCTTGTGGTCGCGCAGCGCTTTTTCGTAGCGGTTGCCCGAGCCGCGCTCCAGCGATTCGACGCGCAGCGTAACCGAGGCGGCGATGTCCCTGCCCGCCATGTTGCGGGCGTAATTTTCGGTATGCTCCACGCCGAGCGAGACCGATTCGCGGTAGGAAACCTGCGGATTGCCCACCTTGGCGCTTACTTTAAATTCGCGCAGGATACGCGTAACGAGGACATCCAGATGAAGTTCGCCCATGCCCCGGATGATGAGCTGGCCGGTTTCGCTGTCCTCTCCAGTCTGGAAGGTGGGGTCCTCCTTGGACAAAATATCCAGGGTTTCCTTGAGCTTGTCGCGGTCGGACATGGTTTTTGGCTCGATGGCCACCGAGATGACGGGTTCGGGAAAATGCATATGCTCGAGGAGCAGGGGTTTGCCTTCGGTGCCTACGGTATCGCCGGTCTGCGCCAGTTTCATGCCCACGAATACGGCGATGTCGCCCGCCGAAAGCTCGTCGATGGCCTCGCTCTTGTTGGCGTGCATGCGCAGGATTCGCGTGACGCGTTCGCGCTTCTTCTTGCCCACGTTAAAGATGGTGCCCGCCGTCTTGAATACGCCGGAGTACATGCGCACGTAGCACAGGTGGCCCATCTCGCGGTCGTATTGCACCTTGAATACGAGTCCCAGCGGATATCCCGAAGGGTCGCAGGCGATGTCGATTTTTTCCTCTTTTTTAGGGTCGTAGGCATGCGATGGCGGAACGTCGTCGGGTGCGGGCAGAAAATCCACGATCGCGTCGATTATGGGCTGTACGCCCATGTTGCGCCTGGAAGCGCCGCAGAATACGGGAATTATTTTTCTGGCGATAGTCTGTTCCCGCAAAGCTTTTTTCATGAGGACCGCGGGTATGTCCTGGCCGGCCAGATACAAGTCGGTAATCTCGTCCGAGTGGGATGCCAGTGAGTCGACCAGCTTGTCCCGCCAGAGCAGTGCGGATTCCATGTGATCCGGGGCTATCGGCGAGCGGAGGGGTTTCATCCCGCCGTCGTCGTCGTTCCACGAAATCTCTTCCATTGTTACGAGGTCGATTACTGCGTTGAAGGTATCTTCCTTGCCCACGGGGAGCTGCACCGGCACGGGATTAGCCGCGAGTTTGGTGCGCAGCTCCTCCACCACGCCGTAGAAGTTGGCGCCAAGGCGGTCCATTTTATTGATGTAGGCGATGCGCGGTACATGGTATCGGTCGGCCTGGTGCCACACGGTTTCGCTCTGGGGTTCGACTCCGCCCACCGCGCAGAACACCGCAACGGCACCGTCAAGCACGCGCAGCGAGCGTTCCACCTCGGCGGTAAAATCCACGTGCCCCGGCGTATCGATAACGTTGATCTGATGGTCGCGCCAGTAGGTCGTGGTGGCCGCGCTCTGTATCGTTATGCCCCGTTCCTGCTCCTGTTCCATCCAGTCCAT
>JANNSO010000118.1:0-2324 GCA_031402655.1 Spirochaetota bacterium
CGATTCAGGTCGAAGTCGGAGCGGTTGTGCACGCCCTCGAGCTCCTTCCAGCCCATGGGGAACTCGTACTCGATGTCGTAGGCGTCCTTGGCGTAGTGCGCAAGCTCGTCCTTGCCGTGCTGGTGCCAGCGGAGTTTTTCCATATTTACGCCAAGCTTGCCGTAATATGCCCAGCGCTGCTGCCGCCAATAGTTGAAGGCGTCCACGTCGTCGCCTGGCTTTACGAAATACTGCATCTCCATCTGCTCGAACTCGCAGGTGCGGAAAATAAAATTTTTAGTTACGATTTCATTACGGAACGCCTTGCCCACCTGCGCAATGCCGAAGGGTATCTTCATGCGGTTGCTCTGCACGATATTCTTGTAGTTTACGTAGATTCCCTGGGCGGTTTCGGGACGCAGGTAGATAAGACCCGAACCGTCGTCCACCGGTCCAATGTTGGACTTGAACATCAGGTTGAACTTTCGGGTGTCGGTAAGCTCGCCGCCGCATTCGGGGCATTCCTTCCTGGCCAGCTTCTGTTCGTCGATCAGGTCGGCGCGGAAACGAAGCTTGCATTTCTTGCAGTCCACCAATGGATCGGTAAAATTTTCCACGTGTCCGGATGCTTCCCATACTTTGGGGTGCATGAGGATGGCTGCGTCAAGACCCACGATATTGTCGTGCAGCTGGGTCATTTCCTTCCACCAGAATTTTTGGATGCGGTTCTTTAGCTCGATGCCCAACGGGCCGTAATCCCACGCGCCCGACTGGCCGCCGTAAATCTCCGATGACTGGAACACGAAACCGCGCCGCTTGGCCAGCGATGTGATCTTATCCATAGTTACCTCGCGACCAGTAGTCGCCTCGCGACCAGTAGTCGCGGTGCCGTTCTCGTTCTGTGCCATGTATTACTCCTCGCCTTCTATGGTGAAGAAAGCAGCCTCGCCCTTTGGGCGCTTAGCAGGCTGTTGAAAAAGCTTGTGGCTTTTCCAACAGCCTTAAACATTCCTCGCATTTGTTTACAAATGCTACGGTAATGTTACATTTTGGAAGTGTTGAAAATCCTCATCCGAGGTTTTTCAACACCCTGTTAGTGTCGCGGCGGGGGTACGAGACTATGTGGAGGTCTCCAGAAACTTCAGTTTTTGGAGACCTTCCCTTAAAATACCTGATTCCTGTAAGAAATCAGCAAAGCAGCTCTAATAGCCAACAGGGTTATTAGAGCTGCTCCATTGTCCCGGCCAGAGCCCGCGCACGGTCAGTATATACGAAGGATCTAAGCGGAGGCAAGTTGGATTATTTTGGCGAATACCTGGCCATGAGCTTGCTATAAGTGCCATTCGACCTTATCGCAGCCAATCCTGCGTTGAAATCATTCCTATGGTTCTGGCTTACAAAAGCGACACGGTAATTGGTAGGTGGAAATATCCAGAATTCGCTGAGGAGAATACTGGAATCAACACCCGTTGCCGGATCACTAAGAAAATATCTCAGTATTCTTGCGTCGCCGATTGCGAAATCCACCCTTCTGGCCAAAAGCATCTTTATTTGCAATGCCTGGTTCGACTCCTCGCCATAGTTCAAATTTCCTGCCATGGCGGATTCAAATTCGGGACCAAGAACTATGGTCGCCCTCTGAAAGGCAACGACCCCAAGGCCTTTAAGGTCTGAGATTTTAGCGATTTTGTAATTCCGGCTCTTCAATCCCAAGGCTATATTATTGTAAACAATGTAAACATCGGAAAGAAAACGACCCGTATTGTGCGAAGGCAACAAGGGTGCCCCGGCTTGTATGGTACCTGACTTGACGCTTTCTATCAAACGCGCCAAAGGGAATATTTCCACCCTTACCGTATGCCCCTTCGCTGCGAGGGCCGCGACAATTATCTCATACTCCAGTCCTGAGAATTCCCCCGCCGCGTCCTGCATTACATAGGGCGGGGCATCCCGCAGACCAAGCAAAATTTCATCGGAAAACGCATAATGCGCGGCAAAACCAAAAATGACGAAGAAAATCATAGAAAATAGTGCTGGATTTTTCAAGTCACTCTCCTCTATCCCATCGACCTGCTAAGAGTCTACGCTATGTTTGCGGCCTTGGCAAATGGTCAAGCGTAAGGAGCTCTACGCAGTGAACAGGCAAGCCGGGCCTGCACAGCTGCGCCAGCACATTGAATAATCAAACTTAATCTGTTTAAATACACGCATAAGGGTTGCTCTAATAACCCTGTTGGTTATCAGAGTTGCCTAACTGATTCCTTACAGGAATCGGGTTTTTTAACAGGGTGTTAAAAATCCTCGGATGAGGATTTTTAACACTTCCAAAATGTAACATTACCGTA